>JAWODI010000070.1:0-13152 GCA_046483365.1 Archaeoglobaceae archaeon
TAACTTTTGCGTTTCCCCGTACTCTATTAGCTCTCCCATGAGGAAGAAAGCAGTGTAATCGGATACTCTACCTGCCTGTTGCATGTTGTGGGTGACAATCACTATAGTATAATCTTTTCTCAGCTCTCTTAACAGGTCTTCTATTTTAGCAGTAGAAGTGGGGTCCAGTGCAGAGCACGGCTCATCAAAAAGAATGACGTCAGGATCGACTGCCAGAGCGCGGGCAATACATAATCTCTGCTGCTGACCTCCTGAGAACCTCAGGGCATTGCTATCCAGCCTGTCCTTTACCTCTTCCCACAAAGCAGCTTTCTTCAGGCTGTCCTTCACTATCCTGTCCAGCTTGTTGTTCTCTATTCCGTGGATCCTGGGGCCGTAGGCAACGTTATCGTAAATGCTCATGGGAAAGGGGTTGGGCTGCTGAAAAACCATTCCCACCCTCTTTCTTAGCCGAATGATATCTACTTTCCTGTCGTATATATTCATATCGTCTATGAGGACCTTTCCTTCAACCTTAGCTTTGTGGATGTCGTTCATCCTGTTAAGGGACCTCAAAAAAGTGGTTTTACCGCAACCAGAAGGCCCTATCAGCGCTGTAATGTTATTGGCAGGGATTTGGATAGTGATGTCTTTAATTGCAGGTTCATCAGTGTAGTAAACGTTCAATCTTTCAACTACTATCTTGCTCATATTACCATCTCAGTGACCGCTCATTCGCTTAATATATCTATTTCTAAAGGCCAGAGCCGAGACGTTTATGATCAGGAACATGAGTATCAGCACAAATGAGGCAGCATATGCCCGGTTGATAGCGTCTGAAGTATAGCCCTGGGTTGCAACCATGTAAGTGTAAACGGGAAGTGATCCTACGGGATCGAATAGTGAAGTGGGAAGGAACCACTCCAGTCCGGATCCAGCGGTGAATAGGATGACGGCAGCTTCTCCTATGGCCTTACCCATCCCCAAAAGCACTCCTGTCAGTATCCCCGGGTAAGCACTCTTTAACACCAGATGGCGGATGGTCTTCCACTTGGAAACCCCCAGAGCAAGAGATGCCTCCCTGTAAGATTGTGGTACTGCCTTTATGGCTTCCTCAGAGGTTCGGACGGTCCAGGGCAATATCATGAATCCAAGAGATATTCCTCCTGCCAGCAATGAAGGTTGTAGGGGCAGATAATGGATGAAGACTATGAATCCGAATATGCCGATCACAATAGACGGAATTCCGGCCAGGCACTCCACAAAGAACCTCACAGTCCTGGTAACCAAATTATCAGGAGCATACTCCGATAGATATACTCCAGAGCCCACACCAAGAGGCACTGCAAACAGAAGGCAGACCCCCGTCAAGCACAGTGACCCTATAAGCTGAGGAAATATTCCTCCTTCTCCCAGTCGTCCTTGAGGGAATCCCAGGAGAAAATCAAGAGTTATAAGCTGCACTCCATTGAGTGTCAGATAACCGGCTACAACAAGCAGAATTATTACGGATATAAATGCACTCGCTCCCAATCCTGCTTTGGCCAATTTCTCCTTGACCTTCACATTCATTTGACTTCACCCTTTCTTACTATCGCTGTAGTGGCCAGATTCAGAATGGCTACCACTACGAAGAGCACAAAACCCAGAGCATAGAGTGCATGGTGGTGCATGGACCCCCACACAGAGTAAGGGAATTCTATAACTATGGTGGATGTTATGACCCTCACAGGCTCCAGCAGACTATCCGGGATGTAGGGAGGGGAGGGGTTCCCGATGACCATCAGGACCGCCATGGTCTCTCCTATGGCATTTCCCATGCCCAGAATGAGGGAAACAAGTATTCCAGAACGGGCATTGGGCAGTACCACCTTTCTTATAGTCTGCAATTCCGTGGCCCCCAATGCGAGAGAGGCTTCTCTGTAGGTCCGGGGAACTGACCTGATGGAGTCTTCAGATATGCTGACCACATGCGGCAGGGTCATTATAGCCAGAATTATCCACCCCGCCAGAATGCACTCGCCGTAACCTCCAAAGCCATCTCTTATTAACTCTACCAGGACCATGAGCCCAAAGAAACCCAGAACGACAGGCGGGATTCCCACCAGCATATCCACACTTGGCTTGAGGATTCCCCGCAGCCAGCCCGGAGAAAATTCAGATAGGTAGACCGCTGCGGGTATCCCTATGGTTGAGGCGATTGCCAGCGCTCCAATACCTACTATTAAGGTGGGTATAAAGATGGGTATTATACCGAATAAATTCTTTTGTGGAACCCATTCCATCCCCAATAAGAAGTTTCCACCCAAGAAAAGAACCGGGAGACTTTCTTTCAGCAGGAACCCAATGATGAAGAGGACAATAAGTATGGATGAAATGGCAGAAACAAATAATAACTTCTCTATTATTCTCTCTCCTACTCCGGCCTCCATAACTTCCCCAAATAAAAAATAAAAGATTAGGTCGAGGGCATCTTGATGTATCCCTGTTCCTCCACAACCTGCTGACCTTCTTCACTCATCACAAAATCCAGGAACGCTTGCTCCAGCTGAGATGGTTCGCCCTTGGTCATCAAGTGCAGAGTCCTCACAATAGGATAGTCTCCTGATATCACATTCGATTCAGTGGGCTCTACACCATCTATGTTAAGAGCCTTTATTGATTTATCAACATAGCCCAGAGAGAGGTAGCCTATTGCGGCTTCGTCCTTGGATACCGTTGCTCTGATCTCACCATTGGATGGTTTGGTCAGCTTGGCGTTTATCTCGTTATCAAAGGGGTCCATCACATAGTTCTCAAACACTTCTCTTGTTCCCGAGCCCGTTTCTCTGGATACTACATGTATATCCTTATTGGGACCACCAACCTCATTCCAGTTGGTGTTCTCCCCTGAGAAGATCTTAGATGCTTGCTCCAGAGTCAGATCACTTACCGGGTTACTGGGATGTACAACTATGGCTACACTGTCCTTTCCTATATCATATACCTTTAGGTCGGGGTAGTTATCCTTCTCCTCCGGTTTGACATCCCTGGAAGCTGCTCCAATGTCTATCTCTCCTGCGGCTGATGCCTTAACTCCGTGACCTGAGCCGCCACCCGATACTGAAACCCTCACGTCGGGATGTTCCTGCTGGAAGAGTCTCCCACATTCCTGGGTTATGGGTAAAACGGTCGTAGAACCAGCGATGGTCAGTGTTCCCGATAATTCTGAGCTGCCTGTGTTCTTTGTTTCTTCAGGTGTTGACATTTCACCATGTGCAGGTGTTTCTTGTCCTGTTTCTCCCCCTTGTTGTTGAGCACAACCGGCCAATAAGACCGTGAACAACAAAAGGCTTGCTATCAATACTTTTCGGTTCATATGAACTTCCGTTAGAAGTTAGGCATATATTGTTTGTCTGAATACATTATAGATATACATTTCACTATATAGGTATAAATATCCGTATTTACTCTATATACATCTATACATTTTCCGTAGAATACTTTAAACAACAACTGATATATACATGATATAAGGTTGAGGAGTATGGCCAGAGAAGGAAGAAAGATATATTCCAGCGGTAAGAGCAGCTTTATTCTCACTTTACCCAAGAAATGGATCTCAGAGAATGATCTGAGTAGTGGAGACCTCATTTTGATGGATGTGGGGAAGAACGAGATCAGAATATTTCCCAAAGAACCTGAAAAAGGTAAGAAAGAGGCAGTGATAGACGATAGAGAATTAAAGGGAGAGGCTCTGGTAAGACGCATAATTTCTTTTTATATTGCCGGTTATGACTCCATAGTGGTAAGATACTACAACGAGGAGCAGAGGAAGGCCATTACTTCCTGCTCCGAGCTGCTCATAGGTTTTGAGGTCCTGGAAGATATCGGGAAGGAGATACAGACAGAGGTTTTTCTGGACTTCAAGAGGCTGAGAACTACGGATATAGTGGAGAAGATATCCCGGATATGTCACAGCATGTTCTCCGATTTCTGCAAAGCTTTCCACGAATACGATCCTTATCTGTGCACCTCTATAATCGCCAGAGAAAAAGAGATCGACAAGCTCCACTTCCTCATCCTGCGGCAGCTCAAGATAGCTTCCGACTACTCCGACATAAGGGACTTTCTGGAGGTTCAAGGTAAGATGATGGAGTACAGGACCGTCGTTAGGGCACTGGAGAGGGTTGCGGACCACGCCGCCAACATAGCCCGGGCTCTAATGAAACTGAAGAAACCCATCCCCGAGCTGTGCTCTCTCACCAATCTGGCCTCAGAAATGCTCCAGACCTCGGTGGTATCCTTCTTCAAACTGGAATCAGAGTTCGCAGAAGAAGTGCTGGAGAAATACGATAACCTGCTTGACCAGGAACAGGACTATCTGGGCCACATACTGGATAGGGATGTTGAAGATGCTTTGATGATAAAGACCATAATAGACAGCCTGTTCAGGATAGCCGGATACTCCGCCGACATCGCGGAAGTCGCCATCAACCTCAGCGTCGTTCAACCAGAGTGAGCTCTAGAGACGCAGTTTTATACTTTATAGCTCAAGCATGGAAGAGATAGAGGAGTTCTCACAAGTTTTTTTACCTAATATGAATTTATGCGGGTTCCCATTGTAACAAAATATCGTTGCTTCTTTTTCCCGTAAAAATAATGGCCTCTACTCAATATATATAGAAAAAAGGTAAATACGATAAGCCAGTATAATAGTACAAGGGGTAGTTATGCGGCCGGATAATTGTGGGATTATGGAATTCTACGAGAAAAATTGCCTAAAATGCGATTATGCTAAAAAATGTCCTATCAAGAGTATGATCGAGAATGAAAAGAACTTTTACACCAGGCACACCGAAAAGGAAGCTATCAAAACCTGAGGACCTAAAAACCTCATTTTATTTTTAAATATTTACAAATCTTTGAGTTTATTCTGAGCTTATTCTGATTATGGATGAGACCGTGTGACCAACTTAGTGGTACATAAACTACATACAGATATGTAGAGCAATGTAGATACGGTTTCGTATTTGTTTTATTTAGAAAAGGGACCTATACAACATAATGAATTGTGGTTTGTGACGAGAGGAGGGACTAAACTAATATCACTGCCACCCAAGCTATCCACGAAACCCACCCCCCATATAATTCAAAATGACCAGGGAGGCCTCAATTAAAAACAGGACCCTGTGCGCATCCAGCCGTCTGTCCAATAGTACAATGCCTCTCCCAACATCACGCGGTCTTCCATAACGCCGTGCAGGAGGGAGTATCAACTCGGTACCCCTCCCTCTTTTTATCCGTTGTATAAAGATTGTCTTGAGAGCCTTAATACTTACTTAACAATTATATATCTCAGATGGCCTACCGATTATTGTGGAAGCTCGTGAATTGGTGACTTTGGTTTCGCTCACTTGCGCTGGAGTGGTCATCGCCTTCGCATTTTGGGGAATGGCCTACTCCCTGATGTATATAACCGGCAATATTGCGGATATAAGAACATACCTACTCCAGGGTCATTGGGATCTGGTGTTAATGTGCATCATCATTTTTTTGTTATTCCTGGCTCTGATACCTTTGAGGCTCAAAAAGGATTGGAGATCACACGGAGTATATACCGCGTTCATCGTCTCTCTTTTTGTAGAGATGTTCGGCTTTCCTCTCAGCCTCTACTTCATCTCCAGTCTTTTGGGGGTGACGCTCATGGAAGAGAGCTTTATGAGGTATGTGGTGAGCATAGGAATGCCCGTCGGCTATTTCGTTATACTCATTGGGGTTTTGTTCATCATCTTTGGGTGGAGAGAAGTTTACAAAAATAAAGAAAGGCTTGCCACCGGAAACGTTTACAGGTTCGTCCGCCACCCCCAATACCTGGGCCTGATACTGGTAGCAGCAGGATGGGCTGTATTCTGGCCCACCATCCCCGTACTCGTATTACTCCCCTTTCTGATAGTCCTATATTATCGGCTGTCCAGGAAAGAGGACAGGATAATGGCCGAGAAGTTCGGTGAGCAGTACAGGAAATGGGCACAGAAAACCCCCATGCTCATCCCCCGGATATAACATTGAAGTGGTTCAATATTCTACAACAGGTTGCTCTTCAGTTTATTCTTGATCTGATACATTAATTAAATCCGGTCCTCAGGGGAGCGAATATGCTCAAAAAGGCGTGGACCAATGACAACACCATTGATCAGGCTTGCAGTGAATTCTTTAACCCCGATATCAGGTCCTCAAGCCCGGGAACATCGTCGAACAGTTCATCTAAGGATACTTCGTCATCGTCAACGGGGATGTAAAAAACCCCATCTCGCTCCACATCCAAGATCCCTTTGGGCTTAAGTTCAGCTAAAAAGGATCTTCTAAATACAGAACTCTCTATTTTATAGATGGGTACTATGTGGCGGTTGTCAGCACTTATGGCCTCCCCGGCAACTATCCTGCTTTCTCCAGCTCTATTCATTCTCTTTCTCATTCTCTTTCTCATTCTCATTCTCTTTCTTTTTTCCTTTAAAACTCCTTGCCATATCCCAAAAAGACTTTCTGACGACGAGGGACAAGAAAGGAATGATTAGTGAATACTGCAAGATCTCCGTCTCAGCATAAAAATCTCCCTGTACTCCTTCATTCATGAAATCAGGCTGCAAGTAAATCCCATAAGGTATCCAGTTACCAAAAGCTCCCAAGAAAGCGGTGTAGTACCCGTAGAGAACTCCCGTACTGTAAGGGTCTCCTAAGCCAACCCTACTGTTTATCCTAAAGTCCTTAACCCTTATCGCACCCTTCAATTTAGAAAGGAGCCTGAAAGCAGGCTTTCGTAATTCCGGTACATCCTGAGCATTCTCCACTAACTGAGGAAGCCTGAAGAGCCAGCTCATCCCAAACTTCCTTCCCCTGCCCTCTCTTCCTTCTTCTTTCTCTTCCTTTTCTTCTTTCTTCCCCAATTCCTTTCGGAATAAAGTAAAATTTAGGGAGAGGAACTCCATATACTTCTTTTCCCTCTGAACAAAGCGTAAGCCTACGACACCGTAGATAAACCTTATGTGAGCCTCGAATCCGGCCCCCTCAATTCCTGCATTACCCATAAGATTTATTCTCCACGGGATGAGCGCCAGTGCTGCAATAAAAATGGCAACAGCAAAAATAATGATGTAGAGTATCAATGATTACTCCGCCACCTTTAAGCCGGTTATTTTTCCTTTTTCTCCATTACCTGTGTGGCCGCTGAAGCAACTTCTCCCACAGCCTTGGCCATACCGCCAGCCTCCAGCTGCATAACCTTTATACCATCAGGACCCGATATCCCTTTGAACACCACGATAATGGCAACAGGTCCAATACCTCCACCAGCTCCGGCAGCAGCACCAGCTCCAGTTCCTTCTGTCTTCCCTGCACCTTTTCCTTCACCACTTCCTGAACCGAAACCGAATCCCATTTTGCTTACCGGAATTATGATCTTGTCATCATATTCCATGGTCTGGCCTATCAAATTTCCAGTGGCCAGCAATTTCTGAAGCTCATCTACCATCGTCCTGATTATATCTTCCGTAGCCATTTTAACACCTCCTAATACCCCCGATCATTTTCCCACCCGAACCTCAAAAAAGCTGTTTTTCCAACCACTTGAGGTCTGGTGGTACCAACACTATGTTACTGCAAGTTCTTATAATTACTCCTTGAGTTGCTAGCGTCAATTATAAATATAATAGAAAAATAAGATCCTGGCTGATATGATGGTCAATTTTCTCTCTGAATCTTCCTATCCAACTCTTTTAAAGCCGACTCCCTTTTTTAAGGCGGTCCAGACCATTTACAACCTTTTGACCGCGTAAAAATTTCCATTCCTCTCCACACCATCGAGCCCATAGGTGATAAATGTTATATACTTTAAAGCCCATAGCCCGTAGCATAAATATTATATACTTTAAACTAATACCGATTGTCAACGAGTAGGGGTGGGGGTCTTTATAGTGGGTCTACCATATTATCTTACCATACAAAATGAATTATGGGATTCCCCAACCAGTTTCAAGGCTGTGGGTATGTTCATTAGATTAAGGGGGGTCAAAATGCCTTATGACAGTATAGGTGAGTTACCGGATAGCGTAAGAGAGAATCTTCCCAAGCACGCTCAAGAAATATATATGGAAGCTTATAACAATGCCTGGGATGAATACAAGGACCCTGAAGACAGGAGAGGTAACGCCTCGAGAGAAGAGGTCGCCCATAAAGTTGCGTGGTCAGCTGTGAAGAAGAGCTACACCAAAAAAGGTGGAAAGTGGTCAAAAAAGGGGGGTGATTAAAAATGGTGCTTGAGTGGGCTATAATTTTTCTGGTCATAGCTATTATTGCAGCCATCTTAGGTTTCCGGGGATTAGCAGGTATGGCCGCCAGCATAGTCAAATTGCTGGTAGTTATATTCATCATATTGTTCATTATCTCTCTAATACTATAGAGCTCGATATCCGCCAATAACTATCAAAACCCAATAACTCAGTAATCTCCTTAAAGAATTCAAAACCTTTTTTTTCTGTGAGGACAGAAAGGTTCAGTTAATTTATGGAAAGAACATGTCCCTGGTCTTTTCAGTTATCTCTACACGCTTGTGCCTGCCGTCGTAGTCTTCGCTGAGGTAGTCCTCGTTCACCAGGGATCTTAATTTCTTCCTTATAGTGGGTTTGCTCATATTCAGCTCACTGCAGATTTCGGTGTAACAGGGTTTTACTCCCAATCTGTTCTGACTGTAGACGTACTTCAAGATATTCAGGAGGTCATCGGGTACTTTTTCCGTGCTCCTGGGCTCTATCCCATGTGTTTCTTTCCTGATCAGGGCTAATTGCCTGTCATCCAGTGTGAGAGGGTCTAAAACCAGGATGACGATGCTATCTTTGAGGTATGCTATCTCTCTCAGGTCGTAAATGAAGGATAAGGTCCGGTCAAAGCCATTCCTGGAAATTAAGTAGTCCAGCCTATCGAGCAGGATGATATATTTCTTGGGCAGGTTATCGATCTTGCCTTCCAGATCTTCTAGATCGGGTATACCTCCTTTCTGAGCGATCCACCAGAATTCATAGTTCTCTGTATCCATTTTCTCTTTAGGAGTTCTGGAGATGATTAGGCCGTTATAACCCACGTTGGTCAGCTCCTGAAAAGCCTCTAATGACCTGTCAAAGCTCCCCTCGAGATAAACCATTCCTTCTTCCAGATTATATTTCATCAACTTTTTCTTCAATTCTTCTTCTGCTTTCTTTCTTTCAGATATATCCCTGCTTATTATTACATATCCTGTGGGGTTTCCATGCCCGATGGGAGACATATTGCTCTCTATAGCCCTGTTATCTTCTCTGGATATGTAGTATTCCTCCTTAATGCTATTATTTTGGCTTAAATTGGAGATGGCGGCCTCAGCCTTCTTGCGGTCCCGGGAGTCGACCAGATCACTGAACTTCTTCCCTTTGGGGTCAATACCAAACAGGTCTAGAGTGGAGTCGTTAGCTTCCAACACGTAACCATCTCTATCCATAATTATAATGCTGTCCTTGGTATGCTCTACAGCAGTTGACAAACGTCTGATCTCTTCTTCTTTTTGTTTGATGTCAGTAAGGTCTCTGAAAACTACCACCGCACCAGAAATCCCTTTATTTTCTTCTACAGGAGTTACAACATATTCTATAGGGAATAAGCTGTCGTCTTTCTTCCAGAACACGTCTTCGGTGATGTGACGGGTAACACCATCCTTCAACGTTTTATTGATAGGGCACTCCTCTTGAGGATATGGGGAACCATCTTCTCTGCTATGGTGGAGGATACTATGGTGTACCTGTCCTATGAGCTCTTCAGAGTTGTATCCAGTAAGATTCACGGCAGCATTATTAACAAAAGTGGTTTTACCTTCCAGATCCAGTTCATAGATCCCCACTCCAACCGAGTTCAAAATGAGGTCGTTCTTGCGGTGAAGATGCTTTATCCGTTCCTCCGTTTTTTTACGCTCTTCAATCTCTCTTCGAAGTTGTCTGTTAGTCTTTCTGAGATCTTCCGTTCGTTCCTCTACCAGCTGTTCTAAATTATCCCTGTGCTCCTTCAACTCTTCTTCCATTTGCCTTCTCTTGGTTATGTCCCTAAATATCTCCAGCTTCGACACACTCCCATCGGAATTATGTATGGGTGTATCTATGAGGTCATACGTCCTGCCAGCTTTTTCAGAATGCCACTCCCACTGAACAGTATTACCCTTAAAAACCGCTTCATTCTTGCACCACGGACAGGGCTCTTCTCTGTCATGCAAATACTCATAACACTTCTTACCCCTAACAGGTCCGAATTCCTTCTTTAGGGCAGGATTAACGAACTCAATATCATACTGCTGGCTGACAATGTAAACCCCATCTTCCATGGAATTCAAGATCTTGAACAGGTTATTCCTCTCATTGATGATAGCCTCTTCTGCCTCCTTGCGCTCCGTTATGTCCCGAATCACTCCTGCCAGACCAATAATATCCTCTTCCTCATTCTTAATGGGAAAGTAATAAACATCTAGATGCCTTTCACCCAGCTCTGGATATTCGCGGGTCATCTCATATCTTATCGACTCTCCATTCAGGCATCTATCTATCATGGGCTTTACTGAGTCTTTGAAAACATCTTCTCCCAAAACCTCTTTGACGGTTTTTCCCACCAGCTGGTCTTCCTCCAGCTGATGATAACGCAAATAAGTCTGATTGGCGAACAAATAACGATAATTCTTGTCTATCGCGCTCATCAAATCCTTTGAACCCTCTACTACCCTCCTGTACTGCCTTAAACTCTCCTTCGCCTTTTCACGCTCAGTAACATCGTGAAGAGAAAGAACTAAACCCCTAATTTTACCATATGAGTCCTTCACAGGTTTGAGACTCCAGTCCCAGTAGGTCGTACCCCTCTCAGGCTGATCAGGGTGGTCAAAAGGTTTGGCATAAACATAAAAAGGCTCTCCACTCTCCACTACACTCCTGAATATACGCTCGTTCTCTTCGTGTGGGTACAAATCGAAGTGGTTCTTGCCGATAAAATCCTGGCGATCCCTTCTGCCGGCATCAGCATACGCCTGGTTAACCTCAATAAAATTGAACTCCCTGTCCATGTAGGCTATCAGGAAGTCCGTAGTGGAAAGAATTACTTCCTTCAATTCCTTTAACTCCTGCATACTACCACCAACCGTTTAATGATTTCAACATCTTGATACAGAAACCACTCCAATTCAAGACCAATACGGGATAATCCCAAGATCCCAATCCCAATCCCAATATTTAACCCCCTTACATGCTTACATCCACACACTTAGGTCTCCCAATTAGATAACTTCCTTAACCCTTGAAATATTTAAGGTAAGTAAGATTAGGAAATATTAGTTATAAAACTTTCAGTAACCAGTAACTTCCTGATTTCAGCTTGTCCGAGTAATGTAAGCAGGAAGATAAGATTTATGCAGATTATTAAGCAGCCCGGTTACATGATAAGCAGAAACAACGATAGTGGGATCTTTACGTATTCTTGTAAGCTTGTTGGCTAAACTTTTTTAAATAACTTGCGAACCAGGTAGCTAAAATCCTTAAAAAACGATTGTGATTATAAACTAAGAGCTTCCAATTTTCAACAAATTTTATAATATGAAAAGAATGTTTCAGCCAACCCCACAAGAAAAATATAAAAAATAAGCTGATCGGAGCTGAGTTGAATAAAACGCGCCGGGAGAGGGACTTGCAACCCCAGCTTCAGAAAGCTGGACCATCAAACCGAGGTATTTCACTACGCTCAACATTTAGTTAGCGGAGCTAACAAAGTTGTCAACGAAGTTGACTAACCCTCACTAACGCACCTACTAGTGTAAAAAAATAAAACAAAGTACGCCGGGAGAGGGACTTGAACCCTCGCGTCCTTGCGGACACTGGTTCTCAATACCAGACTGTTATAAACGTTCATAACCAAAATAAAGATATTAAGAAATTCATCGTAACTAAAAAATTATATTCGGAATATCTTAATTCTAAGGCTGGAAAGAGGCAGTCAACGATAAACGAGTTCAAATGCATAATAAATCAATTCTTAGAACGCTATAACTGGACAATAACCACTGAGAATGTCACAGATTACATTGAGTGGAGGAATGGCAAAGCCAAAAGAAAGAGAGATGCGGAAAAAATGACTGACTTTCTTAAGTATATCCAAGACATTGAAGGAGTAGATTTTTCCACTGAAATATCATTGCTCGGTAGAGTAACCAAACCTAAAGAGGAACGAAGCCTTTTCGCTGAAGAAAAAGACGAGAAATTCAATAAGAGACTTGAGGATATTCATAATACAATAGACTGGCTTATTGAGAAGAGAGACGGAGATAAGGAAAAGCTTCTGTATGATATAAGTTGCTTGGTTCTTGGAGCATCAACCGGCATAAGACCAAACGAATTAACCAGCAGACACAATAAACAAACAATTCACAAGGAATTGATAGACTTAGAGAATGATTATTTCGTCCTGCCTCATACAATGACCAAAATACCGTTTAATCGAGTCATACCACTGCACAAAGACGCTAAATGGATATTAGAGAAGTTCTTCAAATATGTCAATAACACAAATGAGCCGTTATGGAGCTACAATATATTCCAAAAAGAGATGAGAGGTTCACCTATTGGCACTTTAGGCAACCTGAGAAAGCTATTCACTAAATTAGCAAGGAAGCAAGGCTTAGACCAGCTTAAAAGAGTAGCCATTCAAGGACATGACCAAGGAGAGTTAATGAGGCTAAGAGTGACAGAGCAATTTTATGAAAAGTATACGGCTAAGGAAATCAGCAAAGAGTATCACGAGACGATAGGAAAATTAAGTTTCTTAACGGATAGGCAAAAGAGACAGATTGAACAAATCACTTGAAGATGAGGAAATAGAAAGGTGGTTGACAAGTTTCCTATACCTTAAATAAAATAATAATATGCATATATTCTGGAACGAAAATGATTTAGGTGGATTGGATTAGGTTCAAAGTTAATGCCAACAGAAAATGGCAATGTAAACTTCGCATATGTTTTGCCTCCAAGGAGCGGAGGCACTAGAGACTGTATCTCACAAGCTACAGGAATAGGCGGAAATATGCTTTATCTTAATAACAAGCATATACCTATACAACATGCTGTGGAGATACATGCAAGTAATTTT
>JAWODI010000078.1:0-23143 GCA_046483365.1 Archaeoglobaceae archaeon
GTGATCACAAGAAAACCCGTGTCATCAAACACATCGCCGTCATCAATATCAGTTACCTCTAAAGCAGACTCATCATAATCCAGCTGAACCTGCAAAGCCCTCAAACTGCTCTCACCAGAATCCACATCCACATCCACAGTGAAAGTATCATTCGGACACAAACCATCCGTAGTTTGCGGAGACACAGAAACTGATTGAGCCGCTGCTGTCCCTGTACTTACTAGTAAAATAAAAATAAATGTGGCGATAAACGCCATCAGTTTTCTCATTTTTAGCACCATCCTCATTTCTTACTCCTATTTGTGTTCACTCCACCTAGCACACGTTTGTGTTGTAGACTGCTGCGAATTCCATGAAGTCGTTGAAGTCTACTTCTCCATTATCATCGAAGTCTGCAATCTCGTTATAGTTTGCATCTCCTGATGAGGTTTCATATGCTGCTGCGAAGTCCATGAAGTCGTTGAAGTCTACATCGCAGTCACCGTCGAAGTCTCCCTTGCTACTAGAGACTTCACCGTCACCGCCGCCATTGTCAGATACGTTTCCATTCAGGTACAGTCCAGTTCCATCAGTTGCTTCATAGGCAAAGTTAACTCTCTCATCGCAGTAGCAATAATTGCCACCGTTTCTAACAGTAGCTTGCATGTCATTATCAGTTTCGCATGCATCGCATTCTGTATTCGGTGCTACGAAAGAGCTGGTCACCAAGAAGTCACCATTGCTTCCTTCAACATCTGGCAAGTCTGGATAGACGAACTCCTTATAGAAGTCGGGCATGGTGTGAATGTGCTTCCACTTCCATCCTTCTTCTTGACCTTCGTCGAGTATTTCGACCAAGTTGGTGTGGAACCTATCTTCTGTACCAGTACCGGTGAATGATATATCTAGCGCAGATACATCAGATATTCTGCGTTCCTCTATTGTATAATTCAAGCCGGCATCGCCTTCGTACCAGTTGCATCCTTCATGCCATTCGTGAGGTACGTCAACATCGTCGATCATATCGTGTTCCATGTTGAACGGCGGCAATAACGGAAGTGTTTCTCCGTCATTGACAGCCATCTTGGTTACACTTGTGTCTCCAAATTCAACGTCATAATTTTCTGGAATCGGGTTCCTCAGAGTTATGTACTTTAAGGTGTCATCCTGTGGGCCATAGATCATGGCTACATCGTATTCGGCTGCGTCAACGAAGAACGTTTCGCCGGTGTGAACCAATCTACCTACATCGATTATTGCTCTGTCACCAGAAGTGCTTGCTCCTGCCTGGATTTCAACGTACCAGGGTCTGTAAAAGTCTGCAGGTGTATTCTCCTTTGCATCATGTCTTCCTGCGTTTGCCATTTCTCCTGTCTTGATGACTACACTGTCTATCTTTTCAGGCTCTTTATTACCGGTGTAGTAAATGTCCATTGCAACACTCTGGTCACTAAACTGTAATCCTGTAATCTTCACCATGTGGTCCAGGAACTGTATCTCATCTCCCTCTTCCACAGTTAGGTCCTGTGCCGATATGTTTATGTCCTTTCTACCATCACCATTGTAATCTCCGACATCCCTCAGAATTGTCCTGTCGTCCAATCCATCTCCATCGACATCGAAGCCGTCAAGACCTATCTGATCGGCATTGTCAGCGACAGGGAAGTAGAACTTGGTAGGCGTATCACTGTCGTCTGCAAAGGTTGGGTCATAGTGCTTGTCCACGAACATGTAGGTGTACTCCGTCACCACATCTTCTGAGAAGTATTCGTTGGGGTCTTCAAGCCAGACTTCTCCTACGGGTTCGGTCAAATTGGGTACGAACCACTGTCTGGCAAACATCTTCTGCTTTGAGTCTGTATTGCTCACCACAATCCTGTCATCCATATTGTTCTCATCCATGACCGCTGGATTGAAGGTCACGAAATCTTTCCTTGGTGCTTCACTACTTTGTGGGTTAAATGGTGCTTCTGGGTCATTATACGGGAAGTTAGCTGACTTATCTTCTTCACCATAGAGTCTCAATCTATTAGAATCGCTATAATCGTTCACGTAGAGGTCCTGGCACTCGTCATCCTGATCGAAAGCCATCATAACTCTCTCACAGCATGAATTGGGCGCCCTCCAAGAGCTGGTCAACAAGAAGTCTCCTCTGGTTTCGTCTACATCAGGTAGTGAAGGATAGACGAACTCCTTATAGAAGTCGGGCATGGTTTGAATGTGCTTCCACTCCCACCATTCTTCACCTTCTTCTTTAAGAATTTCAGCTAAGTTGGTGTGGAATCTATCTTCAGTATCTTTTCCGGTGAAGTAAATGTCTAAGGCACCTACACCGTCAAATCTGCGCTCTTCAACGGTATTATAGGTCGCGTTAAGACCAGTTCCACCATCGACCATTGGGTCCTCACATTCTTCAGGTGTGTTGTCTGGATGTTCGTTGTGGGGTATTCCAATGTCGTCGATCATACTGTGTTCTTTGTTGAACGGCGGCAGTAGCGGAAGCATTTCGTTATTATCAACTGACATCTTGGTTACGCTGAGGTCTTCCAGATTAACATCCTGGTGTTCTGGAACAGGGTTCCTCAGGGTTATGTACTTCAGATTGGGGCTATCACAACCGCCAGGTCCATATATCATAGCCACATAGTACTCGGCTGCATCCACGAAGAATGATTCATTGGTATGTATCAATCTACCTACTTCAATCTTGGCTTTATCGCCAGAGGTACTTGCTGCAGCATCGAGATTAACCCACCATGGGTAAGCAAAGTTTGCAGCTTCGCCCTCATTTGCGGAATGTCTTCCTGCGTTTGCCATATCAGTATTTGCTGAAAGTGTTATACTGTCTATCTTTTCAGGATCTTTATTGCCTGTGTAGTAAACGTCCATTCCTATACTCTGGACGTTGTCACCGTCACTCACGAACTGTAATCCTGTAATCTTCACCATGTGGTCCAGGAACTGTATCTCATCTCCCTCCTCCACAATGAGGTCTTCTGCTGATATGCTTATGTCCTTTCTACCGTCACCATCATAGTCTCCAACATCTTTCAGAGTTGTCATGTCGTCCAATCCATCTCCATCGACATCGAAGCCGTCAAGACCTATCTGGTCATCATTGTCAGCAACAGGGAAATAGAACTCGGTAGGCGTATCACTACCATTTGCATAGGTTGGGTCATAGTGCTTGTCCACGAACATGTAGGTGTACTCCGTCACCACATCCTCCCAAACATACTGATTGGGGTTCTCAAGCCAAACTTTTCCAGTAGGTTCAGTATAATTGGGTACGAACCACTGTCTGGCAAACACCTTCTGCTTGGAGTCGACGTTGCTCACAACTGGTCTATCATCCATATTGTTCTCATCCATGACCGCTGGATTGAAGGTCATAAAGTCCTTCTCTGGTGCTTCACTGTGCTGGGGATCGAATGGTGCTTCAGGATCAGTATAAGGAGTTGCTGCTCCCTTATCTTCTTCACCATACAACCTTACCTTACAGGTATCATTCGCAGGTGGTTGTGTAGGTGTAGGCGTAGGTGTTGGAGCTGGTTCCTCGTATGGATTCCTATGTTCAACAGATGCGCTAATGTCGTCATCTGCTTCATCCACTCCAGAAGTTTCCAGACCATTCACCATTTTACCGTCTTCCAATTCTTCCGTACCTGTTACAGTATATGTAGTTGTATCCGTCCAACACTCTCCAGGTTCCAGATGGACATCAGTTGCTAAAACTTCCGAGCTACCATCTGGATACGTGTCCGTAATGGTATGTAAAGTCTGGTTCAATTCTGTACCTTGGGTATCTGTGGGATTACATGCAGTAAGATAATATGTTACTTCATCGCCATCGGTAACTGTGAGATCAGGTGGGTTTGTCTCTTTTCCTAAAGATACAAAAGAAGCGCTTGCTGCACTTGCGGTCAGTAGTAGCACTGCGACCAATAGTATCGTTGTCTTCGCTATTTCAAAACTTTTTTTCATACTTTTCGTTTTCATCTAACTATACCTCCTTTCAAAGGCAAACGGAAATTGTTTAAACATGAATATATAAGTTGATGAAATTTTGATTAGGAAGGGGAATTATTAAAGAAATTCCTAAATTATCTTACTAAAGATAAATAAGTAATCAAAATAAGTAACTAAGTTATGACAAACAGGAAGGAAAAGAGAGTATACAACTCAAACTTTAGAGATTTTTTCCTTATTTAATTACTGAATCTTTTTACTTAAGCAGCGGCTCTGGTCGCTATAAAGAAAAAATAATCTCTTTTCTGTTATAATTTTTATTTATGTTAATTATTGTTGTTCAAGCAGTCAATAAAAGATAAGAAAGCTCCAACCGCTCACATAGAGAACCCTTACTAAATCCATACGTTTATTCCCTGCCCTCTGTCTTCTTAATGCTAAGTTTTCACTAAAAGCAGAGGTTTTTATCAAGAATGTTTATTTATCAATTCAATACCATAAGAAGAAAAATAATCGACAAACCGAAACGTATAATAAAGGGTTTTTTGATATCTGTTTTGCTTGTTCAAGAGCAGGGGTCTATAAGGGGGTATTGTGGTGAAAAGATCTAGATTTGAAATTATGGTAGATATACTTTCATCTGCTAAAGAGGGAGTGAACAAAACAAAGGTTGTTTATGAAGCCTACTTGAACTTCAAGCAGGCCGAAGATTACCTCAACTTTTTAATGGAAGCAGAACTAATCTCAACCGATTCAAATGGGAACCAAACAATTTATCAGACCACCGATAAGGGATTAGAGATGATGGAAAGATATAAAGACCTTATCGAGTTAAATCCGTAGTTCAGTAACTAATTTAGGACCCAGGTTGAGTTGAAACAGTAATTTATTGAAGAGGATGACGTTGGGCCTTGAGATTTTATGTGACCATTTTTAGGAGATAACGGTATGGTGATGGTTGATATTTACAACAGTAACAGGAGAACGAGGGACGATATAATCCTGGATGTATTTCCAGCTTCCATTGATGCACAAGTAAAACAAAAATTGTTTTGGGGTTAACTTGAACAGCAAACAGGCGACAGAATACATTGAACTACTTAATCAAGTCTGATTTACTTACGGAAGTACACAGTAGCAATAAAAAGATCTTCAAAACCCCAAGCAAAAGTAAGGACCTATTAAGAAGAGTCCAGGACTTAATAGTATGATAAGTTCCTTCAGGCTCCTACCACTCCTAATCAACCATTATTAATTTGATTAGATGAAAAAATATCTCATCAAAATGTCCTCTGTTCTATCCAATACTATTTCACGACCATAACCGGTCTAAAATGCCCATTTCCACCAGTTAAAAGGTCATTTTCTATGCATTGTAACGTTGATAACGCCATCGAATTCATTTAACAATTGGTTTCCTTTTTCGGTTGTCTTAAAGACCCTCTTATCGTATCTTAGTGACTCTCTGAGCAAATCGTTTTCCAACATAAAGTTGATGTACTTCTCTGCCATTTTAGAGTTAATATTTGCTTCTTTTATAATTTTTGCCTTTGTCGCCTCTCTTCCCAATGAAATTCTAAGTATCTCGAATATTATGTCAAACCTAGTCCTCTTTTTCACAGAAACACCCCCCGAAATAAATCTCCAACCCCAACTTTTTGATTTAAATCCCCAATACTTATATTTTTAGTTACCAGCTTTAACTAAATACTTTCCGGTTTCAAGGTTTCTACATCTAACCTTTCCAACTTATCTTAATTTCTGACGTCAGATGCATATAAAACTATGGAAATTTCCTTAGCTTATACTCATTGTTGTTATAGCTTACTAATAACTAGAAATAACTGGAAGAACTACGGCCTTTGAGAATCAACCGACTACTGCTATAACAACACACTGGCTTATTTCCAGTGGACCCCACAGTTTCCTCAGTTCTGGGTCACTTTTAACTGGAGTCGAAAGTATTGCCTTCCGCCTTACCTATGCTTTCGATATAGGGTAACCTCAAGAAGTCCTTTCCCGCCTTGGTGAGAACGATCTTATCTCCCTCTATAGTTATCAACTTTAGGTCTGCGAGTAATTTTAAAGCTTTAGGTACACTTCTACCCCCCAGCTTGAGTACCTGGTCTATACTCGTCCCCCCAAAGGACTCAACAATGACCTCTGCCAGCAAGGTTGTATTTTGAGGTAATTCGGGGTCATTCTTTTGAAGAATTATCACGGCCTATACACCTACCCTTAATCTCATTTATCATATCCTATAACTTCCTCGACGAGAAACCATTGATTTCATTGTTTCAATTTCCGCTCCTTTCGCCATTCTCTCCAGGTCTTCAAATAAATTTGATACACAGGTTAAAGAACACACAAGTTATTCATAACAGTACATTCGTTTCCTGTTATTTATGCATGTATGAAAAATAGTTCAGAAAAGAAACTTAGAAACTTACATTATTAATTCAGGCTTATAGTTCAGAAAAGAAACTTAGAAACTTACATTATTAATTCAGGCTTGTTTAAAACCAAATTTAAAATCAGGAACGATATTCTTCTTACCGACTACAGGTCAGCATTATCCGTGAGCTCCTTGAATTTGGAGACCATCTCCTTTCCTTTTTCTGTTGTTTTGTAAGTTTTTCTGTTCCCCTCTATTTCCTTAGTAAGTAAATCGGCTTCTATCAAGAAATTGATATATTCTTCTGCTTGTTTAAAATTCAACCTGGCATCATAAACAATCTTTGTTTTGTTAGCTCTTTCCATTGAAGCATTGAGGATATCGATGATTATTTCAAACCTTGACCTTTTCATTTGGCCCCCTTAAGCTATTTTGGTTCCTGTTTCACCCCTCACCACTAACATTCAAGAATTTAAGTTAGCTTTAACCTCTGCTTTAAGGAATTATCATTCAGTTGCTTAAATAAGTTTATGAAGCATTTTTTCGGAACTTAGTTCAGTAATAGAAATACGAAATGAAAAGACGGTTTTCAGTTACCCTAATTCTTTATTTATTTAGAATATGGTAGATTAATAAAACGCTTGCCGTTGAGGGTCAGGACCACTTTACTATTGTCTATCCTGACCAATCCAAAGTATGTAAGCAATTGTAAGGCATTTTTGGCACTTTTAGGTTCAAATTTGACAATTTGATCAATATGCAAACCAGCAAAAAACTCTATTATTATTTCAGCCATTACAAGAGTTCTTGAGGTCATTTTGTTTCAATTAGAACAATTAGAACAAATAATTTTTGGTTATTTTCCCTACTGAACTAACATTACCCAATTGCGACCAGATAACCTACTAAGGCGTTCTTTAAATGATGCATAGTAAAATAATGCTGAACAAAACCAAAAGGGTTTTCCTGAAGCAATAGTCTAAACATACTCCACTTATAATTTACAGCAAGTGGCTAGTGAGATGAAATAAAGTGAGATTAAGGTTATCTTTTCAATTTTTGAGTTCATCTATGAAGTTCTTGAAAATGTTCTCCTCTTGACCCCTGATCAGCAGGTCGGCAAATATGGCAACCAGCCCTGCCAGGAATATGGCATCCAGAACGCCTCCACCTCCTATGGATATGAAAACGGGTCTGCCCCACGAATAGTTCATCAACAGACCTAAGTTGAACAGATCTGCTCCAATCCATACTCCCAGTGTCGCTCCTACATAGGATAGCATGGGCGGGTTGACCTGAGGATTCATCATTCTGAACATGAAAGCGATTGCTGCGGAGAGTATGGCTGGGATCGCAAAGAAATAGACCACAATGCCAACATCGGGTTTGAACCAGGTGTAAAAGTAGGTAACGAAGGCGATTATGACTATCAACACTCCTGCCTCCTTCAATGGAACTTTTCTCTGAGCCAGCATCTTAAAAGAGATGGCCAATGGGATCAACAGACCTATCACGTTTATTCCGATAACTGAGTTCTCCCCGTGAAATAAGGGTATATCCAATATTCTGGGAACTTCCATAACCAGGCTGGAGGCACTGTATTCTCTGCTTTTGACCCAGGGAAGAGAGAAAACGTACACGAAGAGAGGGAACAGCAACAACGTTGTTGCCTCCGCAGGACTAAATCCAGCAGAGTACCGCAAGTACATCATCGAGACTTCAACCACTATAAGGGTAAAGAAAACGACTGTCAATATTGTCAGGGGATCAGAAAGCACTTTCCACACCTTTATTTTTTACCAAATATATTTGAAGTGAAACTTAGTATTTGTGAAAAATCTCAACATTATGAAATAAACTGAACAAGTTGACCTCAACTTTGATGGGGGGCAACTGTGTTCAGGCTAACGAGATGTTATTAATTATTAAGTTTAAAACAACGCTTGAAGCCTGAAGCCAAAAAATTCGTATAATTTAAATAAAATCTCCCCCCTATCATTCCTCAAATGGATAAGTTCTTTACGGATTGGGAAGGGCCGTGGGTGACCACTGACTTTGCATATGAGATCGCCAGGAAGGTATTGAACAATCAAATCTTTTTTCAGCGCCTCAGTCAGTACGATGATTACCTGTCATACATAGTTAAAAAAGAGGATTATGAGCCGGGCGATACCTTAAAAATCCTTGCTCCTTTTATTATTGCTTCCGAAGTTACTTCTCAAAACCTAAGAGACATTTCCAGGGACCTGGTAACCTTTGTTCCCCATTCCAGACAGGCCGTGAAGAGTTTAGATTACATGCCAGTAGTGATATCTACATCGTATCAACAGTTCCTGGAAGTTAGTGCAGGAGCGTTAGGCATTAAAGAGCATCTCTATGGGACGGAGTTGAGGATTGATGATTACCGAGTGGATGAAGAAGATAAAGAGCTGGTCAAAAGGGCGGTAGGCGACATTGCCGCTCTACCTGAGATCGAAGTGCGCTCCGATATGACCAAAGATGAGCTCCCTGAAGCATCGGAACAGTCTGTGGACTGGCTCGATGACTTTTTCTGGAAAAGATTGAGGCATACATCTTTTGAGCCCGTTCTGGAAAAAGTGAAGGCGATGGGAGGTAAAAGGAAAAGAGAAGTAGTTGAAAGATACATGGACGATTTCAACTACAATGAGGTAATCGCCATTGGGGACAGTATTTCCGATTACGCCATGCTGGATTTCGTCAGAGACAATGGTGTTGCACTCTCATTCAATGGTAATGAGTATGCCCTAGATCATTCCAATGTGGCAGTGATCAGCGATACCGCATTCGGCGAGGCGGCAGTAGTAGATGCTTTCGCCAAAAAAGGGATAGACGGAGTCATCGATGTGGTAAAGAACAAGAGGACAGAATTGTTGAACCCTCAGATAGCCAAAAACCTGTCCACAACTAAATTTTACTGGTTGAACGATGTCGACTTGGACGCTGTGATAGTGGAATCAGAACACATGAGAAAAAAGCTTAGAGGAGGTGCTGGCCATCTCGGTTGATAAAGGGGATGTTATAGGCTTTGGCGCGATCAACATGGATAAGATAATCAGCGTGGACACCATCCCCAAAAAAGATGAAGAAGTATTTGTAACCGATCTGGAGCTGCACCCGGGAGGTTCAGCAGCGAATACTATTGTAGGGCTGGCTAAATTGGAGATGAAAGCCGGTATTATGGGTAAGGTGGGCAATGATGAAGACGGAGACCTATTAATGCAGGATTTTCGTATAGAGGGCGTTGATACTACAGCGGTCATAAGAGCCGGTGCCAGGAGTAGAAGCGGCAGTGCAATGGTACTGGTGGACAAAGAGGGAAATAGAGCCATTATTGTGGATCCTGGGGTCAATGATACCATCCACTACGATGAAATGGACCTGGATCACATTTCAAATTTCAGGCTTCTTCACCTCACCTCCTTCATCTGTAAGGAAAGCGAAGGATCACTTGAAGAACAAAAAAGACTTGTTGACAGTTTTGAAGGAGAAGTTAGCTTCGACCCCGGGATGGTCTATGCCAGAAGAGGAATAAATGGGTTGAGAGGACTATTAAGCTTCACCAGAATATTTATGCCCAACGAAGCCGAGGTAAAGATCCTTACCGGAAAAGATTACCGAAAAGGTGCTGCTATTCTGCTGGAAGAGGGTCCAGGCATTGTTGTAGTCAAATTGGGGAGCAGAGGATGCTATATAACCGATGGCGTACAGGAAACAGAAGTGCCAGCTGACCCTGTGAAAGTTGTAGATACTACTGGAGCAGGAGATGCTTTTAACGCGGGATTTATTTTCGGTTATCTCAAGGACCTTGAGCTTGAAAAGTGTGGCAGGCTGGGTAATGTGGTGGCAGGGCACTGCATTCAACACAAAGGAGCCAGAAAAGGACTTCCTCATTTAAAAGATATCGATCTTAACTATGGTCAGACTAACCTGACCGACTAACTATCAGACTAACCTGACCGACTAACTATCAGACTAACCTGACCGACTAACTATCAGACTAACCTGACCGACTAACTTGAAGAGTTGGTGCCATGAGTTTGACCTTAAATTAGCCCAACACACCCACATAATAGAACAGAGAGACCAAAAACAATATTATTGCCGCTATTATGGCAACATCCATTATTTCTAGCCGATATCTCCTTTTTCGGCCTAATGTAAAACCTGGGCCCCGTTTTTTGAGTGAGACTCCCCGAATCTTCTCCGTTGGATTAAGGTCCCTGTCAATAAAATCTTTGGAGACAAGTCTTTCAATGGCTCCTTTGACAATCACTTCAGGATAATAAGTGGACCGGATTATGTCATTAACGCTGGAGTCTCCCATTACAATCGCTCTCAGCACATTTTTTTCTATTTCTGACAAATAGAACCTGTTCCTCTCAGAATCGGGAATCCTCATTTTCTTTTCAGGCTCGGCAGACCCTGAACTTACCTCTGGTTGCGCTTCTTCCCTGGAGCTATCTTCGACATCAGGTCCGCGTTCAGGCTGGGTCTCAGGCCCACGCTCATGTTCAGGTTGGGCTTGGGGTTGTGGTTCTGCAGGTTGTTGTTCGGGTGCAGGTTCTGGTTTTTGTTCTTTTTTCTTTTTTTTGAATTTGGTCCTTTTTCTCCATTCGCCATCGTTCATTAGAACGTCAATAATCTTTTTTTTCTTTTCTTTGCGGTTTCCTTTGGAGTTGTTGGTCTTTTCTTCGTCTGTCATATTATCATCCGAACAGGTATCTCATTTTGCCGTATGGCGTAATGGTCACGTCCTTACCCATAATGTTCATCCCCAGATTCAAAAAGTCTTCCGCTACTTTGGAGTCAGGCTTCTTCATATACACTGGAACGCCTTTTTCCCAGCATTTTCTGATCAGCTTTGATTCTCTTATTATTCCCGTCAGTGGCTTGCCTATGGCATTTTCAGCGTAGTCGGCCATCTCTTTTTCTCCTCGATACCTGTTCATGACCACTCCGTTAACTTTTATTCCCGATACTTCTGCCACTTTTTTGACCTTCTGGGCATCAAGAATAGAGGCTTTTTCGGGATTTACTACCAGATAAGCCAAGTCGGAGTTGAGCATAGGGATCATGGCGTATTTGCTGAGCCCTGCGGCTACGTCCACTATTATAAAATCGTAATCGTTCTTGACCTGATCGAGAACTTCTTTGAAGTTCTCTATATCTATTTCTTCCAGTGCCTTGACAGAAGTGGAGGCAGGAATTACATTAACTATATGGCTATGGGTCACACCCTCTTCTTTGATCTTAACGTTAACCTCGTAAATGGATTCTTCAAGGTACTCCGTATCCTTCAGAACATCCAGCAAAGAAATGAAGGGGTCATCAAGACCAAAAAAGGTGTGCATATTGGGTAAAGCTATATCGCTGTCTATTACCAGCACTCTACCAAACTTCGATAGAACTACTGACAGGTTAACTGATACTGTGGTTTTCCCTACACCACCTTTTCCCGAGCATATGGCCAATATTGTCATGTATACTAGTTATCAATCCACAAACAATTAATTAAATTTACCTTTTCAATAATTCGCTTTATTGGTTTAACTTAGATATAAATCATCAATCTATTTATATCAGACGATAAAGTATTTATCTCTTTCCCAAGACTTGAATGTATGGAGATTACAGTTAGAAGAGTAATAAGAGTTGTCACACTAGTTATTTTCCTCATCCTTATAACCAACTTAATAATTCACCCCACAACAGCAATTCGGTCAACTCAATCTGAAGCTGAACTGGTATCTTATGTTCACTCTTATGATAAATATATACCGCGGTGGAATAACGTCTATCCCCCTGGAGATAAGATCAATCTTTATGTTTCCGCCGATGAAGTTAATCCTAATAGAGCAGCGGCAGTAGACTTCGTGTATGTAATAACAGACCCCAAAGGTTACGTTATTGATGCTGGACAAAAAGAAATGCATACCATAGGCTATCAGGAAACTTTCTTCGATGTACTTGAGATAGACGTTAAAGAAGATTGGGTAAATGGAGAATATGAGCTGGACCTTTACGTATACGACGTTCTCAATGCTTCTGGGGTCTTCAAAGACTATACAAGCCTCCACAGGAAAGCCCCCTATACGGGCAACGCTGGCGTTGATGTTAGCACTGTCGATAGAGAAAATGCGCCCCGCATACATAAAGAGCTGGAGTTCACTGTCTCTGATTCTATTTCACCTCCGAAGTCCCAGCTCCTCGTATATGATTCGTATTTAAGGGCGAAAGAGCTCCCAGAGGGTGTGGGTAACTTCCTACACCTTTCGGTGTTGAATACGATAGATCACGAGGGCACAGGAGAATTGCAGTTATTAATTGATGGAGAACCAGTAGAGACAAAAGAAGTAAATCTGGATGGCTACGAGAAAACCGATATCAATTTCCAGATACCTTCACTCGATCTGGGAGTACACACCATAGAGGTTATCCCTAAATCAGATAATATCCAGCTTAAAGAGACTCTGCCCATGTTCATCGAACCTCAGGTATACAAGGGAGAAATACAGATAGGAGATGTCTATAACGGTTCAGTGGTCTACTCACCAAACAACTACGTCCTGGGAAGCATTGGAGTTTCAGCAATTACTGATTCAAAGGATGTAGAAGGTAGTATAAAGGTGATGAAAAATAAAGAGAGTGCCCAGAAGGCCATGAAGATGTATACCAACACAATTGCATATCTGTGGTCAAAAAATGACAGGCAGGGAGCTATTTCCATTGGATTGCTTGAAGGCAGCGATGATAGAGCAGAAAAGATACTTCCTGAACTGATAGACATGGTAAAGAGAGAAAGTGATGCCCCCATCAACTATCGGGGAGTGCTTAACCGTGATGAGATGGATAGGGCTTCGATTGTGTTCTATGTTAATGACAAAGCACCAAATGTAGAAGAAATGGAGGGTTTCTTCGAAGGTGGAGGCTTTCTAATCGTAGACAATACTGGCTTCTGGTCAAATCCGAAAAGTGATCTTAACAGAGGGCTCAATTCCTTGGATGGTGATTGGACAGGATTTGAGTCCGAGGACGACATCTATGGCGCATATTATGATCTCTACATAGACAAGATCATTACTATTACTACTAGAGAGGAGCCTTCAGAAGCCCCCACAGAGTTCAGGATAAGCAATCTGGATGTCGACAAGTTCATTGTGGATGTAGATGATCCAGTCAACGTATCGTTCACAGCAATGAATCAGGGCAAGAGAGGAGGTGAAGAAGTTAGAGTGTTGATCAACGACGAAGTGGTGTTCGAGCAGACGATAGACCTGGATATTGGACAAGAGGAGACGATCAGCTTCCAGTACACACCTGAAAAAGAGGGAAGTTATAAGATAATCATCGAAGATACCCAACTTTCCAAAGTCTTCTTTGCCAAAAAAGCGACTGAAGAGCAAGAAACCCCTACCGCAACACCTACCAAAGAAGATACCGGAAGACAGGGCGGTGTAGAGCTTATAATTGGTTCAGCTGTCCTTCTTGCAGCGCTGGTGGTCGTAAGGCTGTTCATGCGTGAGTAGCGATGCTCTCCACTTTGGACCGGTCCGTGCTAAAAGCGGTGATAGTAGGGAACAGGACCACAAAAAAAATCTCTGGAGCAACAGGAATACCCGATTTTGTGGCAGAGAGATCCATTGAACGGCTTATCCAGTACGAATACATTGATATGGACCTTCAACCCACTGACAAAGCATTTCGAGAGATAAAGCTACTGAACAGAGAACATGGTTTTTCATTCTTTGGAGAAGACTTAAAAAAGATAGGCAGATTGATAATAGACCTCGGAACCGCAGTAGGAGTGATCATCCTTATCAGCTTTATACTCTACTATCTAGGGTTGGTTCGAGTTTAAGTGTATCAAACAAGGTTTAAATAATCAGTAATGGTTTAAATAATAACATCAAAAAGTCGAGATAACATGGTGCTAGCAAATTTACAGATAACGGCAGTAGTAATCTTCTTGCTGATGATATTAACTTACTTCCTGGTATCAGGATTCAGAGTAGGTCCTATGGAAAGAGTGGGCCTTATGTTCGAGAAGACCCATCGAGAGACCAGGTTGGATGAAGTGTTAGAGGCACATAGAAAGGAGGCCCCTGTAACCAGATTAGTTTTTGTTATGACAGTTATAGGACTGTTGATGCTTCTCGCACTCACTCAAAACCTATTCTTTGCTGTAGTTACTTCCGGCAGTATGGAGCCCACTCTCCAAAAGGGAGATATGTTCCTGGCACAGGCCCTCGTAATCGAGCCTGAAGTGGGGGACATCATAATGTTCAACCGGCCGGACATCTATCTTCCAATCGCCCACAGGGTCATAGGGTTAACTGGAGATACGATCTACACAGGTGGTGATGCATCTGGACCAGACGAATGGCGTATCACCGAAGATGATATTACAGCGGAAGCCGTACAGATCGCAGGAGAACCTATCGTCGTCCCTAACTTGGGAAGCTACTTTGTACTGGAAGCACAGGAACTGAGGACTATAGGGCCCTACGGACAAGAATATGCATTCTACAAGAACCTGGTGACCACTTTCAAGAGCTTCGCTCTAGCGATCATTATTATATGTATAGCCATATACATCTACCTTGAAATGGGCAGCAGAAAATTTTGAAACTTGGAAGTTAATCGACCATAGACTTCTTGAATTGAAAAAAGAATAATAAAGAAAAGCAGATCCAAGCTGTCATTTCTTCAGCCAGCCTATTAGATCCCTTATAGAAGTAACGATCTTATTGTAGAGGAAATTTGGTCTGCGTTCCTTTTCTGTTCCTTCTTCTCCCTCTCCTACAGGTTTTGTTTCCACGGTCAAAGTTCTGGCATATTGATAGTAGAGATAAGCGTATGCGATCACCGTGGTAAAGACCAGTCCCATCAAGAACGCTATACCGGCAACTGTTCTCAATATGAGGGCGCCAGCAGGAACCAGAAGTATGGGGATACCCAGAATGACCCACGATTCGATCCTGCTGAACAATTCGAACTCTTTGGTAATAAAGACCCACCAGTAGACGTACATCAGGGTGTAGAGGTAGGATTCATTGGGTAAATTGAAATCAAGAAGGAATAAGTAAGTGCCGAAGAAGAACAGGGCTACGACAATAGACCTCATGTAAAAGGCTGTTTTCCTGAACATGAGCATATCTGTAGGGGCCTCCCGTGTCCCGTACCCCATTGGCTTGGTGAGCTCATCTTCCATGTGGGTGATCTTCTTCTCCAGACCACTGATCCTGGTCTTCACTTCATCCAGCTCTGTGGTGCTGAATGCTATTTCTCTCAGAAGAGGTCTGAGGTTTGTGTATACCACTTCTTCAAAGGCACTCTGGGTCACCACAGAGAACATCATCAACTTCCTGTAGAGCTTGAGACCTCCACCGATCAGCACCGCAGAGAATAACAGGAAACCCAGATCCACGATCATATAACCAAGATTTCTGCCCTGGGCAAAATCATTATACATTGAAACAAGTGAAACTAAGAACATAAAGACGCCTATCAGCACCATGATAGCGATGACTGTCTTCTCGATTTTCATCAGTCTTTAATCACCACTTCACTACTTATAAGTATTGCTTATTTTAACTATTACTTAGGGTTAAACCTGTTCAAGTATTCTTTTCGCAGTTTTCTGCCCGATTATAGATGGTAGTTGGTGACTGCTTTTCACTATATCACTTTTGGATTTAATTCCAGCGTTGTATAATTTTCTGGCTCTCACTCTTCCCACTCCTTTAATATCTACCAGATTGACCAGCTCTCTTTTAACTCCAAACTTGATCCTTTTCTCCATATCCGAGAATAAGGTTTTCTGGGAGTGTTTAACGAAGCTGGAGATCCTTGTGAGCGAGTAAGAAAGCCATTCGGCGTTCTCCATTATTCTCCTCACATCACCGGGAGAAATACCGTAATTACTGCATATCTCGTCCTCATCAACTTCGTTGACCCATTCATGTAGCAGCAAGGCTGTCTTGATCTCCCTAAGATAATAATCGAAATCCGGGGAATCAATAGAGGGGATGAGATCGGGATCGAATCGATCTATGAGATCTTCAAGCCAGTCGTCGGCTTTCTTGACGTATAGAGTTTCCATGTCAGGTGCCCGGCACAGGAGATGAAGAGCGTCATATTCATTAAAATCGCTTTTGTTGTTCAAGGTATCGTAGATAAGATATCCTGTGAGAGGGTCAATATATAACCTGGATACCAGCTCTCCAAGATTGGTCACGGAGAGATTGCTACCGTCAAAGTTGAGCATTTCCCATTCTTCCAGCTGTATGGCGATCTTCTCCAGCTCGTATCTGGCAGAGACCTCATTCTGATGGAAGAAGAATGTGAGAGAGAAGAAATCGTCCAGCTGGTCGATGGTCCTGGCGTAGCCTTCGGAGATCAAAGAGAGAGCATGAAAGCGCAAATGATTAAGTGAGCCAAGTTTCGACATGATCTTTTCCGGCTCACCGTAGATATACCTGTCAACCACTCGCTCCTTCTCCGATTTGTTCTTGACCTTTATGATCGCCTCTCCTTTCACATCCAGACCGGGCCTACCTGCCCTGCCCGCCATCTGCTTGTATTCCAGAACCTTGATGGGCTGGTTCATGGATTGAGCAAACCTATGATAGCTCTTTATTACCACTCGCTCTGCAGGAAGATTCACTCCGGCAGCAAGAGTAGGGGTTGAAGCAACAGCCTTAATCCTCTTTTCTCTGTAGGCATCCTCCACCACCTTTCTCTGAGAGTTTAGAAGACCTGCGTGGTGAAAGGCGACCCCCAACCTAACGCAATCGGCCAGCTTCTGGCTCAACTCACCATCGTTTTCCTCCAGGATCTCTCTCGCTACATCTTCATTGGAGAACTTATCCTTGAATTTTTTATATACTTTCTTGGACAGGTGTTCGGCCGAAGATTCGGCATTCCGTCTGGTGGAATCGAATATTATTACCTGAGTATCTCTCTCCAGCGAATCCAGAGCGAGGGCAAGGTAATCCTTCCCACCGATTTCCTTGGTCTCCAGAAGTGCAGAGTCGCTGTAGAGGTCGATCTCACCCTCCAGAAAGACTCCTTCGTAGAGAGGGACCGGTCGCCATTCGGAGGCGATAACTTTGGCTTCAAGCCACTCTGCAAGCTGATCGGCGTTGGGTATGGTGGCCGAGAGGGCGATGATCCTGATATCCGGATTGATCTTCCTTAACTTGGCAATTAGAACTTCAAGGGTCGCTCCTCTCTTCGCAGAGTCAAGGAGATGGATCTCATCAACTACCAGACAGTTGAGGTCCTTCAGCCAGGGAGCCCTATTCCTCATCAAAGAATCCGCTTTCTCGCTAGTGGTCACCAGTATATCCTTCTCACCCAGCCACTCCTCCTTCGACTCATAATCACCAATGGAGAGACCGGTCTCGATCCCTATATCCTCCCACTTCTTGAATTCATGATGCTTTTCCATAGCCAGAGCCCTCAAAGGAACCGTGTAAAGGCATTTACCTCCCTTGATGACATCGCTAACCATAGCCAGCTCAGTGATAAGGGTTTTACCACTGGCTGTAGGAATGGAAATGACCATATTCTCTCTGGAGAACAAGCCCTCCTCAACTGCCTCAGCCTGCGGAGGGAAAAGCTCCTCAATACCATTCTCCTTCAAAACGTTGACCCCATATTGAGAGATGTAATCCTGAAGCTGCTCAACATTCATCATCAACAGCAACACCATACTACAAATTAATTTTACTAACCAAGTGAAAGTGAACAAAATAAGCTTTTAGGGTAGAAAGATAATACAAAGAATAGCAACAGGTTTAAAGTGACCAACGGAAAAAATTAATAACAGATTTTCAAAGATGGATATGCTGAAGTCGAAGCCACGGTAGCTCAGCGGGTAGAGCGCTTGCTTGGTAAGCAAGCGGTCGGGGGTTCAAATCCCCCCCGTGGCTATCGATAGACAGTTCACAGCCAACTATTTTCGTGCCACACAACGATGTAATAAACCTCTATCTGGAGGTGCTATTATGGCCCGCATAGATATACATGGATTTGACAGGAGATTGACTAGGGAGCTGGAGTTGTTAGAAGAGCTTGATGTACCCCAGGAGACAAAAGAGCTGATTAAGGAGTTCATTGATGATGGACTGCAGGGTTGGGGGACTACCAAGATCTCCAAGGCCAGAGCAGCAAAGCTGCTGATGCATTTGAGACTCATTACAAAGCTGCTGTGCAGGAATGGTTGCAGCTACGAGTACATGACAGAGAAGGATCTTAAAAAACTGCTGAAGGATATAGACAACCACTACTATGAGGTTAAGGTGAAGAAGAGTAAGGATCCGGAGAAAACGTCATGGGGCCAATCTGACGCAAGAACAGCTCTTCTGAAGTTCATGAAATGGCTCAGATCTGAGAAGGGCTACCCAGATGACTATCCAGACAAGAAAGTGGCCGAATCTGCCAAGGTAGTAATGAGCCTCAACGGCGCCAAACCCCCTGAACTAGCAAAGCTGAGAATAATGAAGCCAGAAGAGTCAGTAAAGCCAAATGATATCCCTGAAGAGTGGGTATTCAGGTCCTTAAGAGAGGCTTCCGAGAACATCAGGGATGAGGCTTTCTTCACGGTTGCAGAGGAGTGGGGCCCCAGGATAGGTGGCATTGGATCCTTAACTGTAGGTTCTGTTAAGTTCGATGACATCGGCGCTTGGATCTACCCTCATGACAAGACCCACAGGGGTGAGGGAGTCAGGCTGACCTGGTCTGCTGGACCCCTCAGAAGGTGGATGGAAAAGCATCCCTTCAGAGATAATCTTGAGGCTCCTCTGTGGGTGGACCTCAACTGCAGACAATACCCGAAACCCATCACCTACAGGGGCTTCAAGAAGATAATAGAGAGGGCCGTCAAGAGGCACAACAAGAGAGCTGAAGCAAACGGCGGTAAGAAAATAGAGAAGAACATACGCACCCACTTCTTCCGCTACTTCGCCCAGATAAGAGATGAGATCGAAGGGGTGCCAAGGTCAGTTCAGCTAAGACAGAGAGGATGGAAAGACGGCAGTGACCAGCCAGATAGATACGCCATGCTCGCCAACGTAGAAGTCGACCAATACTACAGGCAGAAGTACGGTAAAAGCGAGGAGGATAAAGGGAGTAAAGCAGTGGTATGCCCCAGGTGCGAAGAAGTAAACCCACCCGCCTCCAGACACTGCAATAAATGCAACTTGATGCTAGACCCCAGTGAGCGCTACGACACCGACAAATCAAGGCAGGCGTTGAAAGAAGTACTGAACATGATAATAACCGGCGACATAGACAAAGACAGGGTGGAGAAGATGATGGATGACCTATAAACCTCCTTTCTATTTTTTATCATATAGGGTTTGTTGACTAATTCAAGTTTAATAAGTTTATAGTTGATACATCAATCAAGTCTCAGGTGAGTGAAGCGAAATTAATACTTTATCCTAATTATTTATCTAAATTTAGAGAATCTTGGGGGTTCTTTGTGTTACTTTCATGTCGCTCGGAAGGTTATTCTAAGTTCATGTGGGTGGGTTTATTGTGGTATAATGGATGAGAATAATGGTAGTAAAGATGTGGAGTTGGAGGATCTTCCGGGTGTGGGGCCTGCTGTAGCTGAGAAGTTGCGGGAGGCAGGTTATTCTGCGGTTGATGCTGTTGCTGTCTGTTCCCCGAATGAGTTGGCTACGGCAGCAGATTTGGGAGAGTCCAACGCCTCCAGTATAATTTCTGCCGCACGATCGATGGCTAATGTAGGTGGGTTTGAGAGTGGCGAGGATATTCTGCAGAGGAGGAAGAAAGTTAAAAGGATTACTTCAAGCAGTGAAGAGGTCAACCAGTTATTTGGTGGAGGTGTGGAGACTCAGTCAATGACGGAGCTCTATGGCGAGTTCGGTTCTGGTAAGACCCAGCTTTGTCTTCAGTTGGCGGTGAATGTTCAGTTGCCGGAGGAGGACGGTGGTCTCAACGGTTCTGTAATGGTTATCGATACGGAGAACACTTTCAGACCGGAAAGAATCAGTCAGATGGCTGAAGCCAAAGGTTTGGATCCTGGCGAGGTCTTGAAGAACATTCACGTTGCTCAGGCGTACAACTCCAATCACCAGATGCTTTTGGTGGATAACGCCAAAGATTTTGCCAACACCATGAAAAGAGATGGTGGCGAACCAAAGCTGCTCATCGTCGACTCCCTAATGTCCCACTTCAGATCAGAGTTCGTAGGCAGGGGAACGCTTGCGGATAGGCAACAAAAACTTAATAGGCACTTGCACGACCTCATTCGATTTGGAGAGTTGTTCAACGCTGCTGTAGTGGTCACCAACCAGGTCCAGGCGAAACCAGACGCCTTCTTCGGCGACCCCAACAGACCCATAGGCGGACACATCGTAGGGCACACCGCAACCCTAAGAATCTACCTCAGAAAAAGCAAAGGAGAAATGAGAGTAGCCAGACTCATGGACTCCCCACACCTACCAGAAGGAGAAGCAGTATTCAAAGTAACTGAAAACGGAATAATTGACAAAGAAGAAAAATAATACACTCCACCAATCAGGTGAAAGGAAGCTATAAAAAATAAAATAGAATTGGTGGAGAAAAATTATTTCTTAAGAGCCAGCTTGACGTCTTCGGCTTTAACAGTTTTTCTGCCGGAGTGTCTCGCCACATCAGCAGCCCTTCTGGCTACATCTGAGGCGTAGTCCTCCAAATGCTCCACCATCTTCTTGTTCGCTTCTTCACTAACTCTATTCGCTCCAGCTTTCCTCATCAACCTATCAATAGGCGCGGTCGGTATTCCAGCCATATACAATCACCTCCTCTTAAAAAAAGAACTGTGAACCAAATTATTTATAGCTTTTGCCCAAAGAAGGAGTTGAAGCCCCCCTAACAACCCTCAAAAACCAATGATTAGCCAGTATAGGTGTTAAAGTCACCAAATCCGAATATAGTAAAAGAAACCCCTTAAGCCCCACTTTATCACCTAATAACCGTGAAACTTTTCCAATAAGTCTAAAATTTTTTTCGAATAAACTTAGAATCTTGAAAATTTGTTTAAGACTCTTTTTGGGTTGTTGTATTGTCAGAGCAGGAATAGGAGGGAAAGAGGAAGTTATTGTAAACGGCCACCTACCGCCCTGACAACAACATGTATCTGACCTCGACTTTATTAATAACTTATCAATCTTAACAATATTTATAATAACCACAGCTCCAGAGGTTTATTAACCTCATCACGGCTATCTTGGCATATGTAACCGTTACAGAGTAAAGAGCAAATAGCTGGTTTTACATTATTTTAAAGATTTAGCATTCCTTCTCTAATCTCTCTTAGACTCAACCTGTGAGGATGATCTATCAATATTTTAAGAATTTCTATATCTTTGAGTAATTTTTTAGACTCCTCCGAGATTTCACGGCATATTAAAATTAAAAAGATAACCTTTAATAATTTTGAGAAAAGTTACTATGGGGGATTTCATGCCTAAAACGTTAACAGATGTGATAAGGGAGATAACTAATGACTGGGAGAATGAATTTACGACAGATGAGGTTATAAGAGCGATTTACGATAATTATCCGGAAAAACCTTGGAAAGAGAGTTCGATAAGAGCTCATTTAGTGGGTTTGAGTGTTAATCATCCTTCTGCTCACCATTATCCGACTCTGTATAGGCAGGCTTTTCTGTATAATGTTGGTCCTGGTAGGTACAAGCTGTTTGATCCAGAAGTAGATGAGGTCCCTGAAGAACTTGAACCAACTGAAGAAGTGGAAGAAACTGCATCAATCAGTTTAGAGAGGGATGTCGAGGACTACCTTGTAAGAGACCTCTCCAGAATTGAAGAAGGTTTAAAGTTGTTTGAAGAAAGAGGTTTAACTGGCAGGCAATACAAGATTGATAAAGGGTACATCGACATTTTAGCTGTTGATAAGAACCAAAATTTGGTTGTAATAGAGATTAAGGCTGGTACAGCTCAAAATAGTGTTGTAGGACAAATACTTAGCTATATCTCATGGGTTCGGAAGAACTTAGCTCAAGAAGGGGAGGTGAGAGGCATAATAATTGCTAGTGACTTTGATGAGCGGTGCATTTGGGCTGCAGAGGAAATTAAAAACCTATCATTAATGAGATACAGAATTGAGTTTCAGTTTGAACAAGTAATTTAGACATCTATTTCAACCTTATTCCCTGAACTTTTCTACCAGATGGTGACTTAGCATAATCCAACTCTGCAAACTCAGCAATAACCAACAAATCAGCAATATGAGGAGCAGTCTTCGTATCAGTAGCCCTACCATACATCGACTTAGCAATTTCCTTAAGATGCCCCTCTAACGAATCACTCGAGTACCCTTCAGATATCCTAGCCCCAATAGAGACTTTACCCTTATTTTCAAGCAATTTTTCCGATTCAATTATTCTCCATTGTTCTATCCCAAGCTTTGTTCCACTCTCAAACTCAAAAATAACCTTATCAGTTTTCCGATTGAATGAGAGTTTAAATTTCTGGGCTCTGGAGCTTCTCCCACCAAAGAAATACTTACGTGGAGACTCAAACCACGTGTCTTTATTCTGATTTATGAAATCAATTACTAAACTCCCATTTGACTGGCAAGTGTTCATACCTACCACAGGTTAACGTTTCCATTTAGTTCACCTCGTTCATAAGCCTTATGTATTCTTTGACTAGGGATATGCTCATTTCTAGGGTTTGAGCGATTTCCTCAGCTTTCATTGTTTTGCTTAGCTTAACAACTTTCTTGTATGCTTTGATGTAT
>JAWODI010000059.1:0-6193 GCA_046483365.1 Archaeoglobaceae archaeon
TCTTTATCGGCACATCCCTGAATTATGTTTGCACTCCAGATTATTGCCAAAAAAGCCCCAATTTGTAGGATAAATTGAATACACCGACCAGTACCATGATATACGTTTTTTATAAAAGTTGGTTCTCTCATATACAAATTTTTTAAATTTCTAATAATGCAATATTTAAAACCATATATTTATTTTTGGAAAGAACTCCATTTGTTGTTTTTTCCGATTGATCAACATTTTTAATTTCACTATTATAAAGCTCTGGATTTAAAAATTTTTATTGAACCATAATGATGAAAGGATGGCTGCAAATTGTCTCAATATCAAGAATCCACTTTATCAATAAGGGAAAAAAAGGATGGGATATTTTGATGACTGATGGGCGAGCTGATCCAATGATGAGCATATAAAGTCTGAGGCTGCTTCTTTTTACTAAAAGTCCTCTGAAGTCATTATTTTCGCTCCCACCACTTCTTCCATATGCTTCAGACTGTAATCGAATTCGTATTGACCGGCAGTTGCCGTACAATCCTTTAGAACACTGACCCCATAGTTCAACAGACTGGCATCCGCTGCGGTGTGGAGAACACAAATGTTGGTGGCCACACCGGTAATAAATAGTTCTGTCACCCCCATTTCCCTCAAGGTCAAGTCAAGGTCCGTTCCGTAGAAAGCTGAATGTCTCCTCTTTTTGACTAGGTGATCGTGTTCGCCGGGTTTGATCTCATCGATTATCTCTGCACCCTCTGTATCCATCAAGCAGTGAGGAGGCCAGACATCGAATTCGGCATCGTCCTTTCTGTGCCAGTCAAGGGTGAATATTATGGGCATCTTGCCTCTGGCTTCTTCAATAACCTTTTTGAGTGGTTCAAAAGTTTTCTCGACCTGTTCACCAAGGTAAAGAGACCCTTTGGAGTAGCAGAAGTCCTTCTGCATGTCGACTACTAACAGAACGTACATAAAATAGGTTAAGTTAACCAGGAAAAAATATTTTCTGTTGATCTTCCGGTTTCACTCTTGAGCTGCAGGGGCTTCTCCAATCCTGACGAACATGTAAACTGGTTTTCCCTTTTCGTCCTTGAGTCCCGAAAGTGGAACGGGCCTGTACAACCCTTTTTTTATTCGTATTAACGGTTCCGAGTCTGTCACACTAACCCTCCAACCGGCAGTATGGTGTTCTTGATAATGTCGTGAGCTTTTCCTTATTAAATTGTGTTTGAATTGGTGCTGCTTATAATAATGATAGATGGAAAGAAACCATCTTTTTGAGAGCGGACAAGTGTAAATGGAGAGCAGAGACTTATTGGCTTCTGGTTCGAATAATCAATACTTCATCTTCCTGATAGAGGAACATTTAACAGTGTGCAGTTAAGATGAGGATGGGGGAAAAATAATAAATAATAAAGTATTGTTGGGTGTAAAGCTATTTAGTAAAGCCCAACAAATGCTCAGGGGGAAAGTAATGAGAGCACTAGAAGAAAAACTGAACAACATTAGAGACTCAGTAACCGAGATACACAATCTTGCACAAAAGTCGGTAGAGGTAGCTATTGGAGGGCTGGAAGGAGATGATGAGCAGAAGATAATAGCCTCCAAGACAGAGCATATCGTGGATGTCATGAACACGGATATCGATTGTGCCTGCCTCTCTGTAGTTGCTCTATTCCAGCCAGTTGCATGGGATCTTCGCTTTACGTTGAGCATGCTCAGGATTTCAGGCCATTATGAGAGAATAAGCGATCTTGCTCATGAGATTGCCATGTATACCATCAAGAGTGGATTTGAAGATGCTATTGAACACTTCAAGAAAATGGAAGACAATATATTGAAAATGTTCGATCTCATTGGAAGGTCTCTAGAATCAGGGAATACCAACAGGTTAAGAAATGAGCTGGGAACCCTTGACGATCAGGTGGACAGGTTCTACGTGGAATCAGTAGAAATAATCGTCAATACAGCCAAAATGAATCCAGGTCTTATTGAAGACATGGTAGATATGGTCCTCATCGCCAGACATTATGAGAGAATTGCCGATCTGCTGAGCAAGGTGGGTTCCAGACTCATATTCATCGAAGAAGGTAGAAGAGTTTGGATTAAATGATAATATTTATTCTTGGGGATATTTATGGAACTTACAGAAATAGTAGATTTCCTTGATGACTACTTGCATATTGCGGACTGGGAAGATAAGTCCATGAACGGTCTGCAAGTAGAAGGGAGGAAGGACATAAACAAAATAGTGTTTGCAGTGGATGCCTGCATGGATACTTTCCACCAGGCCAAATCAAAGGATGCAGATATGCTCATTGTGCATCACGGACTAATATGGGGGAGTGTCGGTTATATCAAAGGACAGATTATGAAGAGATTGAAATACCTTCTGGAGAACGAGATATCCCTCTATGCGGCCCATCTACCTCTGGATGCTCATCCGGAGATAGGGAACAATGTGGAATTGATGAGGATCCTGGGTGTCAGAATAGAGGAACCTTTCGGCGAGTACCACGGGAATGCCATAGGCTATATGGGGAGATTTGATAAGCCCAAGAAGCTGGAAGAAATAAATGAGATGTTGAAGCAGCAATTGAATGTAGACTCCCTGGTGCTCAACTTTGGCGCCAACGACATTAACAACGTGGCATGTGTTTCAGGTGCGGGAACATCTACCGTTCCTGAGGCAGGACAGAAGGAGATCGACCTGCTGGTTACCGGCGAGACGGATCACAGCTCGTATCATACTGCCAAAGAGTTCTCCCTGAACGTCATTTTCGCTGGACATTATGCCACAGAAACTCTGGGAGTTAAGGCTCTGATGAACGTCATAAGAGACAAATACGATGTAGAGGTTGAATTTGTTGACGTGCCCACCGGATTATGATCAACTGGGTTAAACTTAAATCTTTGCAGGATTTTGTTGAATTATGCACGGATTCGATATTCAACAAAAACCTTTCATAATTTTCTGGGAAGTTACCAGGGCTTGCCTTCTCACCTGCAAACACTGCAGGGCCAGGGCCCAAAAGAAAAGGCATCCAGATGAGCTGGATACAGAAGAGGTTTTCAGGGTAATTGATCAGATCACCGAATTCGGTGAGCCGTATCCTCTGGTGGTGTTCACCGGCGGCGACCCCCTGATGAGGGAAGACATTTTTGACATCGTCAGTTATGCTACCTCCAAGGGAATAAGATCTGCTATGGCCTTCAGCGGTACCAAGCTGGCAACAGAAGATAAAATGAAGGAGCTGAAAAGATCAGGGATAGCAAGGGTAGCAATAAGTCTGGATGGCAGTAATTCTGAGATCCACGATTACTTTAGAGGGATCTCCGGGACCTTCGAGATCAGCATGGACATCCTTCGAATGACCAGAGAGATGGGCATTTCCAGACAGATAAACACCACAGTTACCAACTTCAACATCCATGACCTCCCCAATATAATGAATATCGGAATCGACAACGAAATCGTTTTGTGGGATGTTTTCTTCGTGGTCCCTACTGGCAGGGCCAAAACGGAATACATGCCCACCTCCATCCAGTTCGAGGACGTGTTGAACTGGTTATACGATGTGGGAAACCAGACCCCTCTCAACGTTAAGAGCTCTGCAGCAACCCATCTGAGAAGAATAGAGTATATGAGAGATGCGGAATTATACAACAGGAAGCCAGGAGAGCTATATCACGAGCTAATGGGACAGCTGAACAATACTGTATCCACCAAGAACTTCACCCCTGAATCAAAGAAGGCTATCGTTTCCGGTGCCCACGGCAGAAGTCTTGCCTCTGATGGAATAAAGAGGAGCATGGGTATAACCGACGGCAGAGGAATGTTCTTTATCAGCCACCTGGGAGAAGTTTATCCCAGCGGATTTCTTCCTATTGTCGCCGGCAATGTGAGGGAAACAACCCTCAAGAACATCTACATGGGGATGGACATATTCAAAGACCTGAAAGACGCCGACAAGTTAAAAGGAAAGTGCGGGAAATGCGAGTTCAGATACATATGCGGGGGCTCAAGAGCAAGAGCCTATGCTATGAGCGGTGATTATTTAGAAGCAGAGCCCAGATGCATCTATCCTACCGGAGAAGTAGAACTGGATTGATCCTAAGGATTGATCCTAAGGATTGATATTACGGGGTTGATATTACTTAGCTTCTTGGATTACATAGCCATCGAGAATCATCTGAACTAAAGAATATTCCCGGTATCGAATATTGCTGAGAGCTCGATCTCCATTCCGGCTACCGGGGTATTGAGGTAAAAGTTGTTCAGGACCTGGGGGTGCAGCTCTCCAAAAACACCTACTTTCTCACCGCTCACTATTATGCTGACTCGTCTCCCGGGGATGAAAGCCTTATTCCTGCTTTCCTTTGCTTCCCACTGGAGGTCCAGCTCCTTCATGAATGACTGCACCAGACTCCTTATCTCTGCAAAATTTGCCCTGGAGTGGGTGGTGCACGCAGATAGTTTTAACCTGTTCTCCATTCCAACGATCGTATCCCCTACCTCAAAGATCCTCTGGGGGAGAGCATAATGCTTGTTCATGGAAAGGATCTCCAGGAGCTTGGGTAAAATATCCGTTCTCAGTATGGTGTGTTCCTCGGTTATGGGATGCAATACAGGAGTGTGATGCTCCCAGGACCGCGAATCCCTGAGCATTTTTTCGTACTGCATTTTTTCGTTGGTGAGGGTGAAGCTGATAACCTCCATGTAGCCCAATCCGGTCATGATCTCTCTGGCGATATCCTTTTTGTCGTTCCACTTGTGGCTTAAGCCTATGGTATTGGTAGGGGGGTACTGGGGCTCGATCCTGTCGTACCCATATCCTATACCGATATCCTCTATCACATCCCACTCATGGAGCACATCCGCCCTGTAAGCAGGGACGATAACCTTCAGAGCATCCCCATCAATTTCTGCCCCGAACCTCATTTTTTCCAATGCCTCTTCTATTTCCTCGCCGGAGAGCTCAAAGCCGAGCAAGTCTTCCACTTCCTGTTTTTCGATGCTCATTTCCTTTCCTGTCAGGTCTGGTGTCTTTTCAGACCTATCAGGATATATCACTTTTACTTCTTCCAGCACTCCGCCTCTATCGGCGAGCATGGAAGTGAGGATGTTAAGAGCTTTGTCCACATTGTCGTCGAAGCCAGTGACATCTATGAATAGATCCTTTGTCTCTTCAGTTACTCTGGTCTTCTCCGCATTTATGATCGGCGGGAAGGAGATGGCCTCATCTTTGCTGTCGATGATCATGGGGAACCTTTTCTTGCCCTCCAGTATGAAGCTGTAATCCATTCCTTTGGGGTGGCCGGTGAGTATATCACCCACACTTATATTATTATCAAAGTCCAGAGGCCTGAAGGAGTATTCTCTATCCACCGCAGTATAGCGGAGGGGGAAGTAAACCTTGCTGAGGTCGTGGACACCTATGGCCATCTTTCTTCTGTTCCTCCCGATGGTCCAGTGCAAATCCTCCTGAACATCCATAAGGGACCTAATCACCTCATCATTGAGCTCGATATTGCGCACCACACAACAAACTATCCTTGGCCTAACCTCCAAAACCGGTGGCTCCACTGTTACCTCCCAATCACTGCCCCTTACTTCGTACTGTCTGTAACCTTTCTCCACATCCATGAAACCTCTCAAGGCTCTGGCAACCCCCTCTATGCTGTAGAGGTCTGGTCTGTTGGGGAAGAACTCTATATCGACAGTTTCCTCGTCCATCCTCTCGATATCACACCCCAGCATGGGCAGTCTCTCCAGGGTCTCCTTTCTGTCCTTTTCCACCAGTCTTTCCAGCTCGTCCCAGAAAAGATGAATTACCGGCATGATCTCACTCTCACTCCCATTCTCGTTTTCGTTTTCATTCTCACTCTCTAAAGCTCTTTACAACCGGGAAGTCTCTCAGCCAGCCGATATCCGGTAGGTAGAGTCTTCTGAGGTCCTTCATTCCCATGCGCAGCATCGCCAGTCTACCAACTCCGATCCCCCAGGCAAGCACTTTATGCTTGATCCCCAGAGGATATGTCACTTCTTTCCTGAATATTCCTGCTCCTCCTAACTCTATCCATCCCATTCCTTCCACATAAACCTCTGTCTCAACGCTGGGCTCTGTATAGGGGAAGTATCCCGGTCGGAACCTGACATCCTCAAATCCCATCTTAATGAAGAACTCCTTCAGCAACCCCAGTAAATGCTTAA
>JAWODI010000001.1:0-125381 GCA_046483365.1 Archaeoglobaceae archaeon
TTAAAAGCTTTTGTATCTTAGAGAATGAATTGGTATACACGCTTAGATCCAAAAGTGAAGCTTTAAAATAATAATGCAAGCAATATAACTTTTGGAGTAGCCAGAAAATTTTTTATCCACAATACCTTGTTACAATCATGTTTATTACTCTGGACAAATTTTTTCCAGTAGCTGAAGATGATAATTCTGAAAAAAAGCAGCTGGGCCCCATTTTCGAGGAAGAGATCCGTAATTACCATCACCAGTTAAATGAAGAGCTGGAAAGGGTATATAATATTGCTAAGGAAGCCAGAGCAAAGGGTTTAGATCCTTCGCTGGATGTGGAGATCCCCGTTGCCAGGAACATGGCAGAAAGGGTTGAGAGGCTGCTGGGTATCGAGGGCGTAGCTCAAAAGATCCAGCAGCTGGAGAACGAAGGGATCAGCAGGGAAAAGATATGCTTCGAGATCGCCGAAGGTATTGTAAAGGGTGAATTCGGTCAATTCGGTAAAAATGAGGCTGTGGACCTTGCGGTCAGAAGCTCTGTAGCAATTCTCACTGAAGGTGTGGTGGCAGCACCTATTGAGGGAATAGCCAGCGTCAAAACGGATGAAAAGGGCAATTTCTTGAGGATATATTATGCGGGACCTGTCAGAAGTGCTGGAGGGACTGCGCAAGTGATCTCGGTGCTGGTAGGAGATTACGTTAGAAGAAGTTTGGGTTTGAAGAAGTACAAACCCACCCAAAATGAGGTTCACAGGTATGTGGAGGAGATACCTCTCTATAAGAAGGTAGCCAACCTTCAGTACCTGCCGGAGGATGAAGAGATCAGGCTAATAGTATCCAATTGCCCAGTATGTGTTGATGGAGAACCTACAGAGGAGGCTGAGGTATCTGGCTACAGGAATATACCGGAAGTGGGGACCAACAGGGTTCGTGGTGGTATGGCCCTGGTAATCGCCGAAGGTATTGCCCTGAAGGCTCCCAAGCTAAAAAAACTGGTTGCAGACCTGGGTATAGACGGCTGGGAATGGCTCGACACCCTATTATCCAAAGAAGACGATAAGAAGGAAGAACAAGAAGGAGAACAAAAGGAACAGGGACAGGGACAGGGACAGGCACAGGAAGATGGTGAACCTGAAGAAGGAAAACCGGTTGTCAAGCCGGTGGATAAGTATCTTAAGGATATTGTGGCTGGAAGACCTGTATTCGGGCACCCATCCAGAAAAGGAGGGTTCAGACTCCGGTATGGGAGGGCCAGGAACTCTGGTTTTGCTACTGTGGGAATAAATCCTGCCACTATGGTCATAGTCTCCAGCTTCATTACAGTAGGCTGCCAGCTAAAGATTGAAAGACCGGGAAAGGCTGGTGGAGTTGTTCCTGTGACGTCCATTGAAGGTCCTACTGTCAGATTATCTAATGGCGATGTCCTGAAGATAAATACGGCAAATGAAGCTCGCACTTATCTTGATCAAGTAGAAAAGATCCTGGACATGGGTGAAATGCTCATCAACTACGGTGAATTTGTGGAGAATAACCATCACTTAGTTCCTTCTTCTTACGTTTATGAGTGGTGGGTTCAGGAAGCCCAGGTGCAAGAGGATCACTCAAGCATAAGTGAGGATGAAGCTCTAAAGCTGTGTGATGACTATGAGATCCCCTTACATCCGGATTATACTTACTTGTGGCACGATGTTACTGTGGAGGAAGTAAAATACCTCAGGGAGTTCATCGCTGGATACGGTAAAGTGGAGGGGAAATACGGGAAGAGCACTCTGGTCGCCGAGAGTGATCCTCATGCGAAGGAGATCCTTGAGAAGCTGTTAGTGGAACACAAGGTCAGAGAAGGAATGCTGGTGATGGAAAGATGGAAGGTTCTGGTCAGGTGTTTGGGCTTAAACCATGATCTAAAAGAGGTCACTTCCTTTAACGGAGAAAAAGACCCATTGAATGTGGTTAGAAAGCTTTCAGGGCTTAAGGTCAGGGCAAGAGCTCCTACAAGGATTGGTGCCAGGATGGGCAGACCTGAAAAAGCGAAAGAAAGAAAAATGAGCCCCCCTCCACACGTTTTATTCCCTTTAGGATACACGGGAGGAAAAACGAGGGATATAAAGAAATCTATCAATTATACCAGCTCCTATGCAGCCGCCCGGGGAGAGTATCTGACTGATCTGCCTATAAGGATATGTCAAACCTGCGGAAAGGAGACATTATGGACCAGGTGCGATTGCGGGGGAACTACAGAACAGCAGTATTACTGCAACAGCTGTAGAACCAGAACAAAGGAAACGATTTGTCCTCAGTGCAGTAGAGAAACGCACGGATACAGGAAAAGGAAGATAAACGTCAGGGAAGTTTACGAGAACGCTTTGAACAACCTCAAGTTGAGGGATACTCCGAGCACCATAAAGGGAGTAGTAGGATTAACTTCCAAGAACAAAGTTGCGGAAAGAATGGAAAAAGGTCTTCTGAGGGCTATTCATTCTGTGTACGTGTTCAAGGACGGAACGATCCGTTATGACATGACAGATGTACCCGTAACTCATTTCAGGCCATCTGAAATAGGGGTTACTGTGGAGAAGTTAAAAGAAATGGGTTACGGGGTTGACTGGAGAGGTCAGGAGCTGAAAAGTGATAGCCAAGTGGTGGAGCTCAAACCCCAGGACATAATACTGGCCAAAAGCGGCGCCCAGTACTTCTTGAACACTGCAGGCTTTATTGACGACCTTCTGGAGAAATACTATGGCATGGAGAGGTTCTATAATGCCGAAAGGGAAGAAGACCTCATTGGCCACCTGGTGATCGGTCTGGCACCCCACACTTCTGCCGGCGTGCTGGGAAGGATAATAGGGTTCTCTGACGTTGTTGCTGGATACGCACACCCTTATTTCCACGCTTCTAAGAGGAGAAACTGTTTCTCGCCAGGTGAGACCTTACCGATCTATGATGGTGGTAAGTGGAGGATCGTCAAGATCGGGGACTTTGTGGAGGATCTAATAAAAGAAGGAAGCTATGAGGTCACCGGATTTGGTGATGTGGTGATAAAGGGCAATGGCTACCACACTATCTCTTACGTAAATGGTGAGTGGAAAGTGATGAAGGTCTCTGCATTCTCCAAGCATCCTTTGCCCCAAAAGATGGTTAGAATAAGAGGTAAAGATGGCAGAACTTTAATGACCACCGGAGACCATCCATTCCCCCAAGATAACGGTAATCTGGATAAGATCAATGCCAGCAGGGTAAAGGAACTGATCTCTCCTTCAGAATTGAATATTCCAGAGAAAGATATTGACCACATAGATGTTCTATCCCTGGATATTAAGGATTTGATGATCATTGGGGTCTCTACCTACTTCTCTGACCAGGTAAAAGAGAAAGGCGGATTTGAAGCATGTGCCAGGAAGTGGGGTATTCCAAAATCGACTCTGTGGAATTATAAGAATCGGGATTCTGTTCCCAAAGAAATTATGGACAAATTGGGGATTGATATACCTGAAGACGCCTATGTGAGCGTGAAGAGAGATACTGCGGTTCTACCCAGATTTGTGAAGATAGATGAGAAATTTTTACAGCTAATCGGGTATTATATTGCTGAGGGATATGCCAGAAAAGGAGAAAGATTTTACCAAACCGCAATAGCTTCCGGAACGAATAGAGAGTTGGTCAGAGAACTTGTTCAAGACACCCTACGGGTTACATCTGGTGAGGGTGAAGAAGCGTTAATCATTTCTTCGAGAATAGTTTTTGAGCTGTTCACAAAACTTGGACTTGGACGAACAGCGAAAGAAAAGAGAATACCGCCCTCACTCCTTTCTCTTCCCCTTGATAAGCTGAAGTATCTATTGCAGGGATATTTTTTCGGAGATGGATCCGTTTCCCGTTGCAGCACATTGGAAGTGAACTGCACTTCGATCAACGTTATGCTTTTGAAGGATATAGAATTCATACTGACCCGATTTGGGATCAGGGTATCATGGTGTTACGATAATGGAACTGAAACAAGCGGTACTGTTGCTGAGCTCTATTCCCGAAAAAGAGAAACAGTTCAAAACGTTTCTTCTAAATTACGGATCTATGGGAAAGATGCAAAGAAATTCTGTCAGCAGATAGGTTTCCTCGGGGAGAAGGAGGAGAAAGCCAGGAAATTGCTCCAGGAATGGAACGAAAGAGAGGGCAGGTACGGAATAACCAACAACTGCAGGAATATAGGTGTTGATTCTATAGACATCATGGAGAATGATGGCCCCGTTTACAACTTAACTGTTGATTCCCATAATGTCCTCATGTCCAATACCTTTGTGTATCAGTGTGATGGTGACGAAGATTGCGTCATGCTGCTTTTTGACGGCTTACTGAACTTTTCCATGGATTATTTGCCGGATAAGCGGGGTGGCAGGATGGATGCGCCTTTAGTGCTTACTGCGGTCATCGACCCCAGAGAAGTGGATCACGAGGTTCACAACATGGATATAGTCGAAAGGTATCCCCTAGAGTTTTATGAAGCCACGTTGGAACTCAAGAATCCCAAAGATCTCACCGAGCTTATAGAGATGGTAGACGACAAACTCTCTACGGAAGCACGGAACTATGGTCTGAAGTTCACCCATGATACTGACGATATCGCTGCAGACGTAAAGATGAGCGCCTACAAGTCACTCACCAAAATGAGCGATAAAGTTGAGGCTCAGATGTTGCTGGCAGAGAAAATTATTGCTGTAGATGAGCACAACGTAGCAGAGAGGGTGATAAATACCCACTTTTTGCCGGACATAATCGGGAATCTCAGGGCGTTCTCCAGACAGGAGTTCAGATGTGTGAAGTGCGATCAAAAATACCGTAAGATACCTCTTCAAGGAAAGTGCGTCAAGTGCAATGGGAAACTGACTCTGTCGGTGCATGGAGGTTCCATAAAGAAATATCTGGACTTATCCAGAGAGCTGGTTGAAAAATATGAAATAAAGGAGTACACCGGACAGAGATTGAAGCTAATAGACCTGGAGATCCAGTCCTTATTCGAAAGCGATACCCATAAACAGATAAAGATAAGCGAATTCTTCGGCTGAAAATTCTTGACTTCGCGGAGTATGAGTTAGAACTCCTTTACTTCAATACCATTCTTCTTCAACATTGCTGCAGTGACACCGTAGCCTTCCTTGATCTCACCGCTAAAAGACCCATCATAAATCCTTCCAGCACCGCAAGAAGGGCTGAGTGATTTAAGCAAGGCAACCTCTGCTTTCAACAATTTCGCTATTTTAAGGGTCTCTTCTGCTCCTCTTATGAACTGAGGAGTTGAGCTATCCCCATTTACGGAGCGGACTTCTTCTTGCCCTTCCAGAACATCGAAACCATCCTCCATCACTTCGTACTGTTCTCTGGGAGTAGGTAAACCGGCCAGCTGCTCCGGACAAACCGGAATGGGTATCAGGTTATTATCCTCAATATACTCCACTACCTCCTCGTTGTAAGCGTTACATCCGTCGTAACGGCAATTCACTCCCAGCAGACAAGCACTAATTATGGCTCTCATTCAAGTTCGCTCCTACCCTCTGACCTGCTTTCTCCCCAGATGAAGTAATGATACTGGTATGCATCGATCCTTCCGATTTTATAGCCTTTATTCTCCACCATCTTCGCCATTCTCTCCTCAGGGATCCTAACGTCCATAGGCGGTCCAAAAGAGGTTTGTTCGTCTTTTTTCCAGTCAATAACGACCACTATTTTCGCCCTGTAATCAAGATATGTTTGTGGATCATCGACTTCATGAAGAACATCAGCAAAAAAGACCAGATCTACTTCAAAGTCGATTTGAGGTCTCTCAGCAACTATCAACCCCACGTTTTTAATCTTTTCATCATCCAGCCTCTTAGCTGTGTGGTAGGCCATATCCTTGCTGACCTCGATCCCATAGACTTTGTGGAAATACCTTGCCAGAACTACAGTAAAGTAGCCGCTACCAGAACCGACCTCCAGGGCAATACCCCTGTCTTCAGGAGTGAGATCGGAAATGAATTCGATGACCGGTTCTTTGGGGAGGATCTTCTTCCTGAAGTCTGATTCGAGTATATTTTTTTGGGATGAATCGAATACATGGCTCATTGAATTATGGGTCTGTTACCACCTATATCTTTATATCTTTTTATCCCGGCTCAACTGAAGAATTTGAAGGCGATGAATGCAACGGAGACCATTATTATGGCGTGTTTTAGACCGGACTTCATTTCTCCTTCACCCATCAATCCTGCTACAAAACCACCGACCGCTCCGTTTATCAGGGAAGTATGATAGAACAGTCTGTTCAATTCTTCCACATTTGGCACGTTGAATTGGGCGCCCGAGAATTCTTGGAAAGATGAGGAAGAGGGCAACACCTCCAGGAAGTTTTTGCTCAAGATCAATATGGTGAACAGGAACACTCCAAACGTCATGTAGATAACCAGGACGTAAACGAACATTTCATTCTTGACATTCTGTCTGAGCCTCATGTATAATTGAGCATCTCTGGCGGCAGTGAATAGAGCGTCTTTTACTGTTCCTGATGCTTCCATTGCCCTGAGAAGTATCGAAGTCACCTGAGTCACTGTGGCACTCCCTGCCCTGGTCTCAAACCTTTTTAAGGCGTGAGGGAGGAGCATTCCCCACTCTAGATCCTTTCTTACTTTTATTATTTCTTTGGTGAGCACACCCAGGTTTGAAGAGGACAGCATTCTAACAGCCACGACTATATTTAATCCGCTCTCATTAAGGCTGGCAAGCTGCTTCAAAAAATCGGGGATACGCTCTTCTATCTTCCTTATTCTCCTTTTTCTAAGTTCTGCCAGGATGGTGTAGGGGAGGGCGTTCAACACCAACAAGTAAATCAAGATGGTTTCGACTTTCCATCCGATTATAAAGGGAATAGAAACAACTGAAAGAGGTATAGTTATGTAGAAGGTGTACTCTGGTTTGGAAATAAAAATATGAAGGTCAGAAGTGATTGATCTCATACCACGCAATAATTTATTGGTAGTTTGCTTAAACTTGCTCTTGTATGTGAACTCTTTTTCCTGTTCTTTTACCACTCTAGCACTGACCGGGAATTTATGTACTCTTTCTCCTATCCACTCGACCTCAAAACCCCTCATCATGGAAGAGATCATTAACATGAACATTATTCCCCCTACTGGCATGTAGAGGTAGATTATGAGGGTCATCAGCTTTTGGTTCACTTCACCCAGCATACCCATTACAACAAAGATTATGATCAGGAATAAGGGAGCGACGACCAGAATGGACACGTAAACTTCAGCCATAACGCCCAGAGTGTTGAGGAACAGGCCCTGGTACTTTTCTTTCTCATCAAGCAAGTGCTTGGATTTGTACTCCAGAAACTCGCCCACCTTACCACTACCCTCCAGAATGCTCACTAAGTCATCCAGAAAATCTGAAAAAACTTCAGAAGGAGTAGTTTGGGCAACTTCTCTTATTGATTTTACCAGGTCTTTGTGAAATATCTCCACTTTGGTGACGATAGCTCCCATCTCTTCACCGGCTTCGCCAGTGACGTTCTTCTCTTCAGAGATAACTCTGAGTATCTTGAGGACAGGTGTTCCTCCTTTGGCCATCCCCAGCATCATATTGACCATATGGGGAAAGATAACCTCTATATTTTGTTTCCTCTGAGACGCGTATATCCTGGGATAATAGAGTATGAGGAACCGGGTGAGATACGCAAGGAGGAGAGTGGTTGCGGAGACCATTAAGAATTCGATTAAGAGGAGCTTTTGTCCCTCTAGATACGATGGTAGGACGGTCCCCGAGATCAAATTCAAGTTGTATATAGGCTCTGCAAGAGCCTGTCCTAAAAGCAATCCCAGTAGAAGAAATCCGGGGAGCAGGATCAGAGGGTAGAAGGCGGATATGGCCATATACTTGGCCAATGTGACGGGGATCCTGCATGCCTTCAGGTTTTTCTCCAGATTATGATATTTGTATTTATTCCCATCATATTTCCTCTTATAGTATTTGATGAGAAAAGGAGGCGCATAAAGATTAAGGGACTTAAGGTACGCCTTTTTCAGAGGATCAGGCTTCTTGCTGTATTTTATAATATTTCCTATATTTTTTACCTTCATCAAATATCTCCTCGTTCTCCTTATCCTGATTTCTGTAATAGGCGTGTATCATCATTGTAACCTCTTTGTAGTATCTTATACCTCTCTCCTGTAGCATTTTAAGAAAATCGGCCCTTTTTTCCAGCTCATGTATGATATTGGTAACCTCTACCCCTTGATTCATGGCTATCTTTTCCAGCTTTTTCATGGAGTCGACCAGGTTGTAGTCATCATTGTAGCTGCTCCAGGAGTAGATCTTGTTCAACAGGAGGTTCTTATCGTTAGGATCGATCCCAACGATCTCGTAAATGCTTTTTGCCCTCCTCTTCTTTACACCGCCTTTGGTCCACTGGATCTGAATGGCTGCGATATCCTGAAACTGTATCATGCTTCTCGGAACACTGAGCGGGCTGTTCTCCAGTCGGTATATTGTCTGCTGGATCTCTCCCGCATGAAGTGTGGCGAAGGCAGCGTGGCCCGTGGACATTGCCTGGTAGAGAGTAAGAGCTTCGTTCCCTCTTACCTCGCCAACTACTATGTAGTCAGGCCTCTGCCTGAGTGTAGTCTTGAGTAGATCGTACATGTCGACTTCCGTCTCGTCACCGCTGGTAGCCTGCCTGGTAATTCCTGCTACCCAATTCTCATGCATAAGAGCGATCTCTCTGGTATCCTCAATGGATATGACCTTAGCCTCAGGCGGTATGAACATCAGAACAGCGTTCAAGGTAGTGGTTTTGCCGCTGGCAGTTTCACCTACCACCATAACGCTCATTTTGTTCTCTACGGAAAGCCAGAAATAGGCAAGCTGTTCTGGGGTGTATGTCCCCAGCGTTATGAGATCTATAGGCGTGAAAGGGTCTTCAGTGAACTTCCTTATAGTAAAGGAAGATCCCCGGGGAGTTATGTCTATTCCATAGGTTGCCTGCAACCTGCTCCCGTTAGGAAGGGTCGCATCGATGATGGGGTTTCCGTGGCTTATGTGCTTATCGCACATTTGGACCAGTGCCTGGATCGTATGGTCCAGCTCCTGCTCTCCAAAGGAAAAGTGGGTCTTGACATTGCCGTACTCTTTGTGATAAATGTAGAGGGGTATATCGGTTCCATCACAATGGATGTCTTCAATATAGGGATCGTTGAGCACGGGGTCCAGAGTACCATATCCCAGGAAATCTCTGTAAAGATAATAGAGGAACTTGAGATCTAGTTCTTTCTGGGGCTGGATTCCGTATTCTTCTATAATCTCTTTGTAAGCATTTTTAAGTATTTCTGCTTTAGTTTCAGGACTAATGGTCAGGTCTTTAAGAATTAAGACGTTCTCCAGGTCATCGAATATGTTGCTGAGGATGTAGTACTCTTCCTCACTTATCTCTGGCTCAAGGCAGTAATATCTTTTCTCTCCACTGTCGCTGTTTAGAGTGATCTTAACTCCTACAAATGGTTTATTTACCCAGTAATCCTTTATAACTTCTTCGTTCCCTTCAGGTGTCCAGTATTTTATTAAGTCGATTTCTTCGCTGTTAAGGTCTCTTTTAAGTATATCATAATAAGACTTCTTTCTGGCCATTATGATAATAATAGTTATTGAAATATTTAAACTTTTTCTGAGGAAGTTCTATTACATGTCATGTCAAGACCGGAAGCACTAGATGATATGTTGATATGTTGATCATAACACCAGAGGGCGCCCCACAATTCAAACAGTCGGCATCGCTGTATTTCCAGTCTGAATGGGAACGCTATTTTATAGCTTTTATATTCACAAGCACGTCATGAGATCATATAGATCATCGACCGGTTCTGGAGGGATATAAAAGATAGCTTCACAGAATTTAATCTCGAAAGTCTTATTAACGTTTCTTCTCGTCATCCTTTATGGCAAAGAGAATTGCTCTTATTGCGTGTAAACGGGTTAAACAGCAAAATATTTGTCCAGCAGATGCTAGATGCCTTGTAGCGCTTATGCGGAGAGAGGGAGAGTTTGAGAGATATAGAGATGAAGATGCTTCTATTGTAGGTATTGTAGAATGCGGAGAATGTCACGGAGAAAGAGCGCCACTCCAGCTTGCTTCATTGAAAGGTGTGCTGGCAGGTTTAGGAGAAACCGCCGACGTGATCCATACTGGCACGTGCATTTCAGCCTTTTGCAGGCACAAAGATGAGTTATTGAACTATATCAGGAATAAGGTCAACATTGAGATCGTGGATGGTGGTCACAAATATGCTCCACCTTCAATATTTCCTTAAATTGTTTTAGAACTTTATTATGAAACCTAAGGACCCGGTAGTAGATACGGTAAATGACCTCCTCCAGAAGAGCAAGAGAGGTAAGAGCAAGATCAAAAAGACCGTCTCAGCGCATTTGGGTTATTCTCCTGACAGCACATCCGAGCTGCTAAAGGCTTTCGAGAAGATCAGCAACGACAAGAACATCCTGGCGTCCATGGAAGCGAACGCAGAGAAGAAATACGGTGAGCTGGGAGAGAGAATGGTGGAGCTGAGTCTCAGGAACTCCATGGCAATGCTGAGGCTGCGGAAAATAGCTGAGGAAAAGGATTTGAAGAAAGTTGAAGACAGGCAGCAGGCCGTAAACATTATTGAAGAAGTCTTCGGCTCCCCTTATGACTACATTGACCTGATGAACGAGATGGTGACCATTGAAGAGATCATAAGCGAGAATAAGAACCCCATCACAAGATTTTTCTCCACCCGCATCTCCGAACAATACAGGAAAAAACTGGAAATACTTGAAGAAGAATTGCTTGACTTCCCTCAATGAACTGCTAAAACCACGGAAACCGAATACGGCTGAGATAGAGATAGGATATCTTCAATTGCAATCAACTAACAATTAACTAAAAAAGTATCTATCATATAAAATCGTAAATCTAAAAACTTATGTAAATTTAGTTTAATTCATCTTATGAAACACACGGTAAGAACGGGACTGAGTTTCGGTCTAACTTCGGGTGTAATTACTACTCTGGGACTTATGGTTGGATTGAGCTCGGGGACGAACTCCAAAGTTGCGGTGATGGGAGGAATACTGGCCATCGCAATAGCAGACGCATTCTCAGATTCTCTGGGCATCCACATCACGGAAGAAGCAAAGGACATGCACAGCGTCAAGGAAGTGTGGGAGTCAACCATCGCCACTTTTTTGTTTAAATTTGTGACTGCCATTACATTTATAGTCCCTGTTCTATTGCTGGAACTCTCGCTCGCCGTTATAGCAAGTATAGTGTGGGGCATGTTCTTGCTGGCGATATTCAGCTTTTATATCGCAAAGGATAGGAAAATAAGCTCCTGGAAAGTGATAGGAGAGCACGTGACCATAGGATTGGTTGTGGTATTGATATCCCATTATGTAGGAGAATGGGTAAGGATCACCTTTGGGTGGTCGTGAATGAGTTTGCTGAAGAACGTGTAACCAAGTCTCTACTTGAACAGATCAAATAAAACTATTCTTTCTTTTATGATATCCGGTAGCTTTTCTCTACCAGTGACATTTAATTCTTCTTCGTTTATGTCGAAAAACCTCTTCAGGTTCTCCACCTTGTCCTCATCTAGATTCAGCACTTTTTCTTCCCTGAACCCTGAAATCACTTTAAATTTGCTTATACAATCTTCTTCTCCCACCAGCACTGCCACAACTTTATTCTCTGAATTTGATTTTACACCCATCTCGAGTGCCTGATTGATCTGCCTGTTCGCTGAAGCATAAAGCATGATCTCTATGGGAAGGGTTCTGGCTACGTTCTTACCTTCCCTCCATGAATCGATGGCTTTTCTGGCGGCGAGCTCAGCATGACCTCTATCAACTATATAATCAGCGTTCAAAAGGGCTATACCACATTCAGGAAGTTTTATCTTCTCCAGAAAATCTTCTACGTTATCCACGTGAATGGAACCCTCAATAATAAAAATTTGAGAGGTTAAAGAGGTGTGTACGTTCATAGTACTCTCATGACGGACTCCATTCTAAAACCTTTATTGGTGAGATCGTATCTCAAAACAGTTTTGGGAACTAAAGCTCTTTTGAGCTTGAGGACCTTTAATCTCCTCTGCATTTCGTCTTCGATCTCTCTCATGGTGAACTCGATGACCCCGTCGCCGGAGTGCTTCATGGCTACTTCTGTCTGGTGGTCGAACATTCCTTTGGTCATCAACATGAAGAACAGGGATTCATCCTGTTTGGTGGTGGCAGAAAAATCTTCTATCAGTTTGAACACTTCTTCTCTATCGTAGTGAGTAAAGAAGTAGGTGATGTTGTTTATAATAACTCTATCATATCGTTCATCCTGTATGGACGTCTTCAAGCCACTGAGGGTATCATACCTGGTCCTCTTCAGGTAGGCTTTCGCGGAGTCCTCTTCTGTGGGCAACCCCATTCTGGTGGAGACCAGATCTATGATGTCTATCTGGGAGAGTATGTCGGTGGATACATCAAAGTAAAGACTAATGCTCTCTTTAAGCTCCTCAACCGTATCGTCTGTGGTTACATAAAGAACCTTCTCATTATTTTTTAAACCCTCGATGGCAACGTGAAGAGAGAATATGTCCGCTCCTGCTCCTGGCTCCTCCAGAAGTAAGACTACACTACCGCTGGACAAACCTCCCCCCAATTGAGTGTCCAAAGAACTAATGCCGGTGGTAAACTGCCTCATTATTATAACCTCCTTACAATACTTTGTCATAGAATTTATAAAACTTCTTGTTGGACTATGATTATGGAATTGAAATATAACGATAAAGGACTTATACCGGTAATCACTCAGGATTATGATACGAGAGAAGTTCTAATGTTGGCTTATGCGAATAATGACGCCTTAAAGAAGACATTCGAAACAGGGAAAGCACATTATTGGAGCAGAAGTAGAGAGGAGTTGTGGATGAAAGGTGGGACCTCAGGGAACACTCAGGAAATTGTTGAAGTTAGAACCGACTGTGATGCTGACACTATACTGTATCTGGTAAAGCAGAATGGTGTAGCATGTCACACCGGCAACTACTCCTGTTTTTACACTAAACTGGAGGATTTGGATGAAGAAATACGTGGTTGATACCAGTGTTCTGATCGATGGAAGGGTCTCTCAAATGCTGGTAAAAGACCAGATCGGAGGAACGATAATTATTCCCGAGTCTGCGATGGCAGAACTTGAATCACAGGCAAATTTTGGGAAGATAAGCGGCATACAGGGTCTAGAAGAAGTGGAAAGGATCAAGAAGTTGAGTAAAGAGAAGGAATTTGAACTCCTCTATTTGGGTGACAGGCCCACTTTGGAGCAGATAAGGATGTCCAGAGGGGGAGAAATAGACCACCTAATAAGGAAGGTGGCAGAGAGCGAGAAAGCTATTTTGATTACCAGCGATAACGTTCAGCATCACGTGGCTGTTTCCAGGGGTATAGAATCATTATTCTTTAAACAGGAGAGGGTCACTCCAGAAGAGACGAAGATAATGTCCTTTTTCACTTCAGATAGTACCAGCGTTCACTTGAGAGAGGGAGTGCCCCCATATGCCAAAAGAGGAGAGCTAGGGAACCTTAAACAGGTTCGTATCAGAGAAGAGCCCATGACCATTGAGGAGCTTCAACAGATAGCTCATGAGATACTCGAGGCTACCAGACAGGATGGGGACAGCACAATTGAGATAGAAAGGCATGGAGCGACAGTGGTACAGCTCAGGGACTTGAGGATCGCCATTGCCGAAAGACCTTTTTCGGACAGAATGGAGATAACTGCTGTAAGGCCGGTGGCAAAACTCACACTGGAAGAATATGGGGTTAGCGATGAATTGAGAGGAAGGTTCGTAGAGAGGCAGAGAGGGGTTATGATCTCTGGACCTCCCGGAGCCGGAAAGTCCACTTTTGCGGCGAGTGTGGCCGATTTTCTTATGGACAACGGCTTCATGATAAAGACCATGGAAAGCCCCAGAGACCTCATGGTCAGGGATGACATAACCCAGTACGCTCCACTGGATAACGATATGCGGCTGACAGCTGACCTATTATTGCTGGTGAGGCCGGATTACACCATTTATGATGAGCTGAGGAGAACATCGGATTTCCAGGTCTATGCGGATATGCGTCTGGCTGGAGTGGGAATGATCGGAGTCAGTCACGCGACCAGGGCAATTGACGCGGTGCAGAGAATGATAGGAAGAGTCGAACTGGGAATGATACCTCAGGTGGTTGATACCATAATATTCATTGACGCTGGAAAACTGGAAAAGGTTTATGAGCTCAATTTCACGGTCAAAGTTCCTGCTGGCATGTATGAGTCGGATCTGGCTCGACCGGTCATAGAGATATCCGATTTCAATACCAAAAGTGTAGAGTACGAGGTCTATACGTTCGGAGAGCAGGTTGTGGTCATGCCCGTAGCCAAGGAAAAAAAAGATCTGGGACCCGTAGAAAAAAGGATTGAAGGTGTTATTGCCAATTACGCCAGCAAATACGAGATCGATGTTCTGAATGAAAGGAAGGCAGTGATAAAGGTTCCTGAAGAAGAGATCCCATCAGTGGTGGGGAAAAAAGGGAGAACTATAAATAGGATCGAAGAAACTCTAGGGATGAGCATTGACATTTATCCTTTGCCAGTTCAGGAGGAAAGCAAGGAGGTAGAAGTGACCGAAACCAACAAGCACTTGATCATACACGCCGAAGGGTTGGAAAAAAAGAAGGTAGATGTCTATGCCGATGGCGAATTCCTGTTGACCGCATCAGTGGGGGGGAAAGGCCAGATAAGAGTCAGAAAAGAGACTGAGGCAGGTAGAGACTTAAGAATGGCCCTTACAAAGGGAGCTGAGGTTTATATAACTTACTGAGGGTTTCACTTGAATGTAAGATACGTATTTTTGGCAATATATGTAGTAGTGGCGTTAATTGCTATTGCTGCCACACCTCAGTATCAGGAAGCGGGTTTTCAGGCATTTGAGGATCCCTCTGACGTGTCGAACTCTTTACTCTATTTTGGAGCAATTCTGGCTTTTACAGCTTTGATACTGATTATAGCAAGGTATAAAGAAAGTTTTCTCCAGATAATGCTCTATCTCTTGATCCTGATGGCAATATATTACGTCTTCGTCCCATTCATCGGAATATACTCCCTGATCCCTTCCGTTTTGATAGTAGCCCTCTTGATCAAGAAGAGCAACTGGTTCATAATCGATGTAGCTGCACTGCTGCTGGCGGCAGGCATAACTTCAATTTTCGGCATAAGCCTGACACCTCTGCCGGTGATAGTCCTGATGGTTGCTCTGGCAGTTTATGATGCCATTTCGGTTTATAAGACCAAACATATGGTTAGCCTGGCCGACTCTGTGACCAAGCTTAAGCTACCCATGTTGTTCGTTGTGCCCTATTCACTTAAATTCAAATTTGAGGATCTGGAAGATGCCAGAGGAAAGGCTTCCTTCATGGGGGTAGGAGATGTAGTGATCCCCAATATACTGGTGGTCTCTTCCCAGATGTTTTCCAATGCAGGTTATATCGGATTTATCAAGATACCGGCCCTGACCACATTGATAGGCGGAACAATAGGCCTGATGGCCCTCTTGATCCTGATGGAAAAGAAAGCGGGAGCGCATCCTGGACTCCCATTCCTTAATACAGGGGCTATAGCAGGATATCTGGTGGCTATTCTTCTTTTAGCTCCTTCATAAAGATATTGACAATTTCATCCAGCCCCTCTTCTGTAAAGATAGAAAAAGAGGGTTTGTCTCTATACTGATGCATATCCGCCTTGCTGTAGATGGGGATTATAGGGATCTTAAAACTGCTGCTAACTTCTTTTAGAAGAGAATTTTGGGCTTCCCAGGTGTATCCACATGTCTCTGTGGGATCTATTATGAACAATATGCAATTTGCCAGGTATTTGAGGCACAGTATCGCCCTTTTCTCGATGTTGTTCCTCTGGTCGAAGGGCCGGTCCAGGAGACCTGGAGTATCGATTATCTGGATCTTTTCTCCGTTAAGACTTCTAAGTCCCACGAATATCTCTTTGGTGGTGAAGGGGTAAGTGGCGACTTCTGGTTTCACTGTAGATATCTTTGCTACCAGGCTTGACTTTCCCACATTGGGGTAGCCGGCTACTACTAAAGTGGGGGATTCGTTAAAGGTTGGTATCTTTCTCAACAGATTTCTGGTCTCATTTAGATATCTTAACTGGGGGTCGATCTGATTTACGAGAGAAGAAACCCTGCCATAGGAAGATTTTAACACGGAATCGATATCCTTACCTTGCTTGATGTCCTTAACACTTTTATTGATAACCTTTTGAACCGACTCGTCGGCCCACTTAAGTGATGCTAGAGCTTTCTTGAGTTTCCCAAGACCTACAGTAACATCTACAAGCTCTCTATAAAAGTCGGGTAGATTATCGTAACTGGGATGGGAAGAGATTATCTTTTGGAAATGGTTCGATGTTACATTGTGTATTGTATTTAATTTATTGATGTATCTCTTCTTTTTATTCCGCTCACTGATCTTAGAAGCTCTTCTAAATGCTTTATCTATCAATTCCTCAGCTGTTAGTACAGTAGGAAGTTTTCTAGGCTCAAATTTTTCCATTTTATCTCCTTTTATTTATTGATTAAAACTCAATGCCTTTATTACATTCAATTACGGTGGAATTCTTAAAGGTATTACTGAGTGAAATATTTACTATGCAAGAAAGATATTTATACCCTTTTCTTTTATCGTAGGGTAGTCGAGGGAGCATAATGATGGAATTAACTCAGATCCAAAAAGATATATTACATGCTCTAATAACCATCTACAAGGACAAGCGAAGTTTGTCTGTCAAGGGTGAAGAGATAGCCGACCTTATAAATAGGAATCCAGGGACAGTAAGGAACCAGATGCAGGCATTAAGAGCAATTGGAATGGTGGAAGGCGTTCCTGGCCCTAAAGGCGGCTATAGACCGACCTCCAAAGCTTATGAGCTTCTTTCTGTAACCAAACCTGAAGAGTCTGTCAGAGTGCCTATCACTGTTAATGACGAATCATCTACTTTGAATGCTGAGGAGATCGTCTTTCCTTTACTAACCCATCCGAAGCTCTGTCAGGCGAGAATAAAAGTGCTGGGGAGTTTGAACAAGTTATCGTCTGGAGACAGGGTCATAGTAGGGCCAACACCTGTTAACGAACTGATGCTATATGGGAAAGTGGCCGGAAGAGACGATACTACCAGCTCCATCGTAGTATCCATCGATAAGATACTGGCTCTACCCAAAGATACAGTTGAGGAGCACATGTCGTCCCCAATTATTTCGGTCGACTCCGACGAGAGGGTTCCTAAAGCAGCACAAATACTGGTCGAAAGGGAAATACGCCACGTTCCTGTTAAAGAGAATGGTAAGATAATTGGAATGTTCAATCTCAGGCACGTAGCCAAGGCTGTGTCGGAGAACAAGTTAGGCAGTCCGATAAAAGACTTCTTGAGTCCCAGAGCTATCCAGGTGGAGAAGGACACTCGCATAAAGGAAGCATTGAGATTGATGAGGGACGAAAATGTCAGGATACTGGTGGTGGCTGACAAAGGAGATCCTGTTGGAGTTATAACCGATCACACCATCTTGAACAAGCTAGCTCCTGATCAGGTTAAGTAGATGGGAGTAGAGAGTATCTCTACTACTTTTGATATAAGTCCAATTTTTTTTGTTGAGACAGCAAGAGTTCAAGCTGGAACTACTGATTGTGTCCTACTTCAGCAATTCTTCACGGATATAGCAACTTATGCCACGGAAGAGCTTTATAAGATACTGGAGTCACAGGACCACCAAAAAATTAACAAGCTCGACGATTGGGTCCACAAAAAGATGGAGAGGTATTCTCTATATACGACTTCTAGAGGGACTGGTCTAGAGATCATCCCATGTGCAACGATCCTCAACAGAATATCCAGACCATTACTTTCTCCCGGATTCTTTTTCTATTTGTGTAACGAACAAAGTTCAGAGAAGGTCAGAGAAAAAATTTCAGAAATCCGGAAAATGGAACTGGAAACGTTAAAAGAGCTGGATACGGGAGATATTAATTCCGGTGCGGAACAATTGGGCCACGATCTGGTGGAGAGCATAGTTAATATCAATAAAATGGAAGGAGATCTTCTGGGATATCCTCAGTGTTGTGTGTCCCAGTTCATCAGATCCAGGGAGGAGGGAAGGAACCATGAAACCGATATAGCCCTTCAATGCCTCAAGAACAAAGATCTGGATCTTGCTCTGGATTGTTTTCTAACCCCCCAAGAAGTGAAGGATATCGAACTGCCGAACTCATTTCACTCTCATTTCACATCCAACTTTTATCCCTGTTCAACCGGATGCGAGAAAGCGATTGCTATCTCAAAAAGGAATGAACAGTATTTTGGTAGTTTCAATACTGCATACAAAGGCAGACTGATCCTTAACGTTATGTACCACCTTGCCACCTGTTATGGCAGCTATCAGATAATCAGAAGCAATAATCTGAAACTAATAAATGACTACAGAACGCACGTATGGAAGTTCTTTGATAGATTCGATGAGGAAAGCCTGCAGTTCATGGAGAAGATCAAGGACTTGATAATATACTCTCCCAATGAGATCGGCGATACATACATTAAAAAAGTCACTGGCCAGGGACCGCAGCTGGGTTAACTGGCAAACGATCCTAAAAGCACTGTAACCATAAATTTGGTCACTTACTGTTTTGAGCCCCAAGTATCTGAGGACCCCCGAGTAAAAACTAAATAACTTACTAGTTTACCTTTTTATAAGGAGAGAGGTGGTGAGCGGCTGACCGAGAGGAGGAAAGTCCCCCCACCGTATGTGGCAGACTCCCACAAGGGAGTACCCCGAGAGGGGTGGACCGGCACAGAAACGAGACCCTTTATGGGATATGCGAGGATTCCGCAAGGATGAGGTCGCCATAGGGGGATGAAACGGCCGACCCTGCTGGTGCAAGCCGTTAAGGCGCTTAGATTAATGCCGCTAAAACAGAAGGGGGCTTACGGCCACCACTCTCCTTCACTCTTCACCCAAAAATTTTTAATCATCTCTCAGAAAGTTAAAAATCTACTTGAACAAAAATATAATATAACGGAGTGCGGAAGATGGAGAAGGTTAATACCATAAATGCTGGAAAGAATGGATTGACAGAAAATTTAATAGGCGAGATAAACTCTCGTCTTGAGAAGCACGGGACAGTGAAAGTTAGAATGCTCCGCAGCTTCCGAAATGAAGATAAAAAGAGGCTTGCTGATGAAATAGCCTCAAATGTTAATGGCAAGCTGGTCGATATAAGAGGATTTGTGATTACTCTGAAGAGGTGTTAGAAATGGCGACAGTATATGATGTTCCAATTGATAATTTAATCAGGAATGTGGCGGAAAAATTAAAAGAGATTGAGGAAGTTCAACCGCCTGACTATGCATATTTCGTGAAAACAGGGGTCCATAAGGAAAGAGCTCCTGAACAACAGGATTGGTGGTATTTGAGGGCTGCTTCATTGATGAGGAAGGTTTACACCGATGGACCTGTTGGCATTGAGAGGCTGAAAACCTTCTATGGTGGAAAAGAAAGGAAAGGAGTCAAGAAATCAAGATTTGCGAGAGGAAGTGGCTCTATAATTAGAGATATTCTTCAACAGCTGGAAAAAGCTGGTTATATTAAGACGACCAAACAGGGTAGGATTATAACACCACAAGGAAGAGCCTTCATGGACAAGAACGCTAAAGCATTAAAGGATACCATTGTAGAGGAAGTACCAGCTCTTGCCAAATACTAACCCGAGGTGGTTATATGGATGATGATCTTGAAGAGCTGAAGAAAAAAAGACTAAAACAAATGCAGGAGCAAGGCCAGCAAGAGCAGGAATTGCAGAAACAACAAGAACAACAACAGGAGTATGAAGAGAAAAAGAAACAAATACTTCGCTCTATACTGGACTCAGAGGCTAGAGAAAGGTTGGGACGGATTAGAATAGCTCACCCGGAGCTGGTCGAAAATGTGGAGCAACAGCTTTTGATGCTGGCTCAATCAGGAAGGCTCAATCAGAAGATAACTGATGATATGCTGATACAAATACTGAAGAAGGTTACACCCAAAAAGAGAGAAACTAGTATTAGAAGAAAGTGAACAGGAGAGATTGGTATGAGTAAAAAGACGTTGGGAGTAAAAAAGAGACTCGGTAAAAGATCGAAAGAGAATAGGAGAGCCCCAGTGTGGATAACCATGAAGACCAACCGAAAAGTGTTTGCGAGCCCCAAGAGAAGGAACTGGAGAATGACTAAACTTAAAGTTTGATTATTGATAGGTGATCGATATGGCAACCATTGTTACTGAAAGGATTTATTCTCTCAGATTGAGACAAAAAATGAAGAAGTATCCCAGATGGCTTAGAACCAAAAAGGCAGCTAAATATGTGAGAAATTATCTTTCAAAGCATCTTAAGGCCGATCCGGAGGATATTAGGATAAATGAAAGCTTGAATGAGAAGATCTGGAGTAGAGGGGTTCAAAAACCACCTGCTAGAGTTAAAGTTCGAGCCGTCAAGTTCGATGATGGTGTAGTTGAAGCAGAACTTGCTTAGATATGCCCAATTTGCTGAGAATAGATGGAATTCCTTTGATCGGACTTTATATCAGAGCTACAGATGATATTTCGATTCTGGGTATCAACAATAAAAGAGCAAAACAGCTCTTGACTGAAAAGCTTGGTACTGAAGTGGTTGTTACTACTGTGGCTGGTTCGGAGCTGGTAGGGGCTTTGCTGGCAATCAATTCCAACGGTGCGGTGGTCAGCCACAGGGTGAAGGATAGAGAGAAAAAGAAGCTGAATAAGTTTTTTGATCTAACCGTGCTGGAGACCAACATGACCTGCTTTGGTAATATCCTGTGTGTGAACGATAATGGAGGTATAATACATCCAGATGCCAATCGGAACCTGATCTCCAAAGTGGAAAAGGCTCTGGACGTCAATGTTGAGCCTGGAGTTATAGGCAGTACCAAAACAGTGGGAATGGCTGCCTGTATTACGCAGAAAGGGGGACTCGTTAATCCCAACTCAACCGAAAGAGAAGTAAAAAAGATCAATGAGGTCCTTCAAGTTGAGGTTGAGCGCGGAACTGTGAACTATGGAGGAGACATGACAGGAACAGGTTTAGTAGCTAACAGTAAAGATTACATAGCTGGAGAAGACACAACTGGATTTGAGTTGGGTGTAGTTGAAGACGCATTAGGGTTTATGAGGTGATCTTATGTTTTTTGAAGTAAAAGGAAAGTTTAGAAAGGCCAAGAAATGGCGATCATTTACCAAAAAGGTAGAAGCGCAAAACGAGAGAATGGCCATAGAGAAGACATACTCATTAATAGGAAGTAATCACAAGATAAAGAGAAATCTTATTGAGATTAATAATATCGGGCAAGCTGAGGAAAAGGAAACCTCGTATAGTTGAGGATTGATTGTTATGGCGGAGAGTGAAGGTAAGGATCAAGAAGTCCAGGAGAAATATTATTATCTTCAGCAATTGAGGAACGACAGCGAAACCGTCCAAAACAGGATCAGTGAGGTTGAGAACGCGAGGAATGAGCTTGACAGTACCATAGAAAGCCTTGAGTATTTTTCATCTCTGGATGGACAGGTAGAAGCCCTGATGAACCTGGGTGGAGGAGTTTTCGCCTATGTTGATGTCAAAGATTCCAGGAAGATGCTCTGCGATGTCGGCGGTGGAGTGGTTATGGAAAAAGAAGTTGATGACGCTGTGGAATCTCTGAAAGAAAGAAGAGAAAAGTTAAAGGAAAACATATCCAACCTGGAAAATACATTCAATCAGATCGTTAACGAGGCGGAAAAAGTACAGCAAGAGCTAACCGAGATGACCAGAGAGGAATAGGATGTTCAAGGGGCTGAAGGACAGGTTGAAGTCCTTCGGAAAAAAAGTTGACGAAAGATTTGAAGAATCTATCAGTGAAGAAGAAGCCAAGGAAAAGGGTCAACATAAAGACATATCAGCAGAAAAATCCGTAGAAGAAGCTGCAGCTGAAGAACGAACCTCTGATAAAGCTAAGGAAGTAAGCACTGAAAAAAAAGGAAAATCGGGGAAAACAGAGAAGGCAGCGGATGTTAAGGAAACTAAGGGCTCCTCCACCCAATCCGGAACGGAGGAAGTAGAAGAAATAGCCCCGTCAAAAGTTGGTTTTAAGAAGAAATTCTCCACTCTTTTACTAAAAAGGGAAATCGTTATTGATGAAAAGAACCTTGAAGTTATCCTGGACGAGCTCGAAGTCCCGTTGCTTGAGAGCGATGTGGCTTTTGAGGTAGTAGAAGAAATATCTGATAAGCTCAGGAGCAGACTGATAGGTAGAACTAAAAAGATCAACGAAAAACTCTCGGACATTGTACTGGGAGAGTTAAAGGACATTATTAGGGAGATCCTCGACAAGAACAAATTCGATTTTGAAGATTATATCAATTCCAAATTAAAGGAGAAAAGACCCATAAACATCATTTTTGTGGGAGTGAACGGCACAGGTAAGACCACCACTATTGCGAAATTTGGGAAAAGATTGATGGATAACAACAATTCCGTGATCATAGCTGCGGGGGACACGTTCAGAGCAGGGGCTATTGAACAGCTCGAGGAGCATGCAAATAGATTGAACGTTAAAATGATTAAGCACAAAGCTGGCTCGGATCCGGCAGCAGTGATATATGACGCCGTCAAGCACGCAGAAAGCAAAGGAATAGATATCGTCCTCGCAGACACTGCAGGAAGAATGCATACCAAAAGAAACCTAGTTGAACAGCTGGAAAAGGTGAAGAGAGTAACAGATCCAGATATGACCATTTTCGTGGACGAAAGTATTGCAGGAAATGATGCTGTAGAAAGAGCCAGAATGTTCAACGAGTCGGTGGGAATAGATGGAAGTATACTCACTAAACTTGATGCAGACCCCAAGGGAGGTACTGCAATATCTACCAGTTATGTAACCGATAAGCCCATATTAATGTTCGGAATAGGTCAGGGTTATGACGACCTCAAGAAGTTCGACTCTCAATGGCTGCTGGACAGAATATTCGAATGATTTTTGAGGTAAAATACGTACATAAGATATTAGATAAGGATTGAATTGATCCACCTCTTTTTTCTACTTCCTCAGTAATCCTTCTTGGGTGGTGCTTTCTAGCTGCCTGATAGTGTCTTCCACCATCTTAAAGAACTTGGAGTAATCCGGTGGAGCTACGTCCATAAACTTCTTATAGTAGCCTATAGCTTTTTGGAAGTCTCCACGGTCCCTGTATGCAACTCCCAGGTTATAATGGGCATCGGCATTTTGGGGATCCAGTTTCAATACTTCCTCAAACTCGGTGATAGAAGTGTCTATCTTCCCCTGTTTGTAGTAAGCAACTCCCAGGTTTAAATGAGTGAATGTGTGATGGGGGTTTATATTCAATACCTTAAAGTACTCTTCCATAGCTACCCCGTCGTTCCCTTTATCGTGATAAAGTGTCCCAAGCTGATAGTGTGCTTCGTCGTTATTGGGATCCTGTTTTATTAGTTCTTTGAACTCGATCTCTGCATTATGGTGGTCACCTTTAGTCTTGTAGGCAATTCCCAGGTTTAGACGGGCTGAAGTAAAGCCTGGATCAACTTTTAGTACCTCTCTGAACTCTCTAATTGCCATTTCAGTATCGTTTGCTTCTTTATAGGCTAATCCCAGATTATAACGTGCTTCTAAATTATTCGGTTCGGTCTTCAGAACTTCTTTATACTCATCCGCTGCTTTGTAGGTTTCACCCTGCCTATAATAAGTGTCTGCAAGACCTAAACGAGCTTTAGTATGCTGAGCATCCATTTTCAACACATGGTTAAACTCATCAAAGGCAGATTCGAAATCACCTCGTTGGATGTAAATATCTCCCAGTTCGCATCGCGCCTCCAAATGCCGGGGATTGCTTTCTATCACATGCGAAAGTTCTTTGGCAGCCTTCTCGGTTTCGCCGTTGTTCTTGTAGGCTAGTCCCAGGTTGTACCTTGCTTCTGGATGCTCGGGAGATGTCTTCAGGATCTCTTCAAACTCTTTGGCAGCCTTCTCGATTTCGCCGTTGTTCTTGTAGGCTAGTCCCAGGTTGTACCTTGCTTCCAGGTGTTTAGGATCTTTGTCTACTATCTCTTCAAAGATCTTTATTGCATTATCTTCTTCTCCCAGTCTGTTGTAGGCTTCACCCAGATAATATAGAGAATCCGCGTCCCCTGGTCTCTCTCTTAAGACTTCAGTGAACTCATCAATTGCTCTCCTGTAGTTTTCCTGGGAGAAGTACATGTATCCCAGGGCATAATGAGCTTTTATATTGCCTGGATCCTGTTTGACCACTTTTTGGAGTTTCTCGACAGCTTCGTCTGCGTTATACTGTAGGTAATATATCATGCCCAGGTTGAGATGTGCGTCCACATCACTTGGATTGATCTTGAGTAGATCATTGAATTCTTCAATAGCGAGTTTGGTTAAGCCTTTTTCTTTGTATAATTCTCCAAGTCTCACTTTTGCTTTATAGTGGTTAGGATCTCTCTTTAATATTTCGAGGAACTCTTTAGTAGCTAGATCGATCTCTTTCAATTCTATATAGATCTCTCCCAACTCGAACCTGACATTGAGGTCTTGAGGATTATTCCTTAAAACTTCTTTATATTCTACAATAGCATTACGGACCTTTTTCTTGCTTCTGTACGCTGTCCCAAGTAAATATCTAGCTTCTGTATTATTGGGATCAAATTTTAAACCCTCTTTTAGGTATTTGATAGCTTTGGTGGTCTCACCCATCTCAAAGTAGACTGTTCCCAGATCAATGAACAAACCTTCGTTCCTGAAGTGTTTTGTTATCTCTTCAAACTCTTTTCTGGCTAGCTCTAGATCCCCATTCTCTTTATGAGCAACTCCCAGCTTATATTTGGCTTCAATGTTACTCTCATCCAATCTAAGAACTTCGTTAAATTGTTCGATTGCTTTAGAGTATTCTTTGTTTTCCCAGAACAGAATTCCCAGTTTATAGTGCCCCTCTTTGTGGTCCGGATTATTATCAAGGAACTGACCAAGTTTTTCAATAGCCTGTTCATAATCTCCTGTCTGGCTGTAAGCAATACCTAAAGTATATTGAACTTCTTCGATATTAGGATCGATCAATGAAGCTTTTTCAAGCTCTTTAATAGCTCCGTCTGCATTCTCATTGAAATAATACGCATAACCCAGCCCTATTCTGGCTTCGATGTTGTCAGGATCTATCCTCAAACACTCTTTATATTCCTTGGCTGCAGCGTCAAAGTCTTTTTGTTTATAGTAGATATCTCCCAGTTTTAGATGGATATTCTTGTCCTTTGAATAAGACTTTAAAGCCCTGATATACTCTTTTTTGGCCGCATCAAGAAAGCCCTGGTTGAAGTAGATGTTACCCAGGATCCTGTGGATTTTGGGATCGGATTTGATCCTTAAAGCTTCTTGAAATTCTCTGATGCTCAATTCAGTATTTTTCACACCACCTGGATTATAGTAAAGAAAGCCCAGCTCATAATGGACCTCAAAACTGTTGGGCTCGAGTTTAAGGAACTCATTGAACTTCTCGATGGACTTATCGAACTCTCCTTTTTGCTTATATATTAGTGCTAGAGTGTAGTGCGCATTTTTATTATGTGGGTCAAACTTCAACACTTCTTTGAACTCCTCAACAGCCTTATTGAACTCTCTACGCTCATAATAGATATCTCCCATCTCAGCGCGGGCTTCGAGATGCTGGGGATTTAATCTTATAACTTCTTTGAACTTCTCGATGGACTTATCGAACTCGTTCTCCTGTTTATAGATAACTCCTAAAAGATAATGGGAACCAATATGGCTGGCGTTATGATTCAAGACCTTCTCCAGGTATTTAACGGCCTTTTCAGAGTTTCCTAATTGATAGTATACCTGGCCCAGGTTGTAGCAGACTTCTTCGTTCTCTGCAGTTTTTACTACTTCCTCTAATTCCTGGGCTGCCAGCTCGTAGTCTCCTTTTTCTTTGTAGGCTAGTCCCAGGTTGTATCTGGATTCTAAAAATTCGCCATCCTGTCTGCAAACCTCTTTAAAATCTTTAATAGCTTTTTCCAGATCACCTTCTTTCTTATGAATTAATCCGGATTTGAATCGAGCCTCAAGATGAGTAGGACTTGATCTCAATACTTCTTGAAATTCCTTTAAAGCTTTACTTAAATCTCCTAATCTGTAACATACTTCTCCCAGATAAAAATGTCCATCAGAATGATCGGCATCCAATTTCACAACTTCTCTGAATTCCTCTTTTGCTCTTAATAGAAATCCTTTGTTGTAGTAGGCAACTCCCAGATTATATCTTGCTTCTAGATGCTTATCATCTATATCTACGACTTCTTGAAACTCCTTGATAGCTCTTTCAATATCTCCTCTTTGTTTGTATGCTAGTCCCAGGTTGTATCTCGCTTCAGCATGCTCGCAGTTTAAACTCATTACTTCTTTAAATTTCTCGATGGACTTGTCAACTTTACCCAACTGATAGTATATTTGGCCCAGGTTGTAGCAGACTTCTTCGTTCCCTACAGTTTTTACTACTTCCTCTAATTCCTGGGCTGCCAGCTCGTAGTCTCCTTTTTCTTTGTAGGCAACTCCCAGATTATATCTTGCTTCCAAATGATCTTTATCCTTTCTCAACACATCCAGGAATTCTTTTATAGCCAAATCCAGCTCCTCTGTTTTTATATATGCTTCTCCCAGCTTGTATCTGGCGTTGATATCTTCAGGATCATGTCTTAGTACTTCTTGGAGTTCTTTAATTGCTCTATCGTGTTTATTTTGCTGGTAGTAGAGAATAGCCAGTCGATAATGTGCTGTAAAATTGTCAGGGTTGAATGAGAGTAAGTTCTCCAGGGCTTCAATCGCCCTGTCGGGGTCGTCTAACTGTTCGTAGATAAGTCCCAGGTAATAATAGATCTCTTCGAGCCTCCATTCTTCGACCAGAAGCTGTTCAAATTTATTTTTAGCCAGACTGAGTTCTCCTTGCTCATTATAGGAAACTGCCAGACTATAGCGAACCTCCAGATCCTCGGGATTGGTTTTTAGCACTTCTTTGAATATAGGTATCGCCATGGAGTAATTCTTCAGTTCAAAATAAGCTAAGCCCAAATCCCTGTTTATATCATATTCTGGGTCTTCTCTGATCTTCTCAAATTCCTCTATAGCGCTTGTGTAGTCGCCCTTTTGGAGGTAGATGGTGCCGAGATTGTATATTGAGTCTTTATAGTTTTTGTCTCTCCTTAAGACCTCTAAAAATTCTTTAGTCGCTAATTCCAGTTTTTTATTGTCCTTTAAGGCTAATCCCAAACTGTGGTGAGCCTTAATGTGGTGTGGATTTAACCTCACAACTTCTTCGAACTCTTTAATAGCTTTTTTTATCTCTCCTTGCTGATAATAGATTAGGCCCAGCCTGTAATGGCAGTTTATATTATTGGGGTTCAGCTCCAGAAATTTTTCCAGATGCTTAATAGCTTTGCCAAACTGCTCTAGTTCACAGTATAACATTCCCAAATTATAGCGAACCTGTTTGTGCTCAGGATTCAACTTTAAGAACTCTTTATAATGCTCTATAGCATCCTCCATTTTTCCCTGTTTGTAATAGGCGACCCCCAGATTGTGATGGGCTTCTGCATTTTCGGGATTGATCCTCAAACTTTTTAGATATTCTTTTATGGCTTTATCCAGTTCTTCTGTCCTGTAGTAAACAAGACCAAGGTTCAGAAATGCTTCAGAATTATTTTTGTCAATTTTTGTGGCTTTCTTAAACTCTCTTTCAGCTTCTTCGTATTTTTTCTGGTCCATGTAAGCGATTCCCAGGCTTATGTGTGCGTCGGGATCTTCTGGGTTTATATTTAAAGCCTCAATGTATTCTTGAATTGCATCTTCTATATTACCTTTGAGATAGTATAGAAGTCCTAGATTTAAGTGTGCTTCACTATCGTTAGGATCTAGTCTTAGGACCTTTCTAAACTCTTCGATAGCTCTATCAGATTCTCCTTTTTTGTAATACAGAAATCCTAGATTAAAACGAACTTCAATATTATCTGGCTCAGTCCACAAAATTCTGTTATACTCTTTTATGGCTTTATCCGGGTTTTGTTCGTCAATTTTTTGAGAGGCATTCATAATACATCCTGCTCCATGGTAATAATAATGAAATCCAATTATTGTAGATTTAGTTCCCCAATTATTAAGAGTTACTCAATTGGACATAATGATGAACCTGAATAAGTTGAGAGGTACTCATAATGTGAAATTGATAATGGAGAGAACAGTAATCAGGACGAAAAAATACTGGCTTAAATGAGCTGCTAAGTTAGTCATATAAGAGAGCATCCTGGTGAATACGAGAAAATATTCTGGTGGAAAGCAAATATATATTCTGAGGTTGGAGAGAAATATATGAAGGTTGCCGTGCTTCGACCACAAGAATATATTCAACAAACTCTTGAACTATTTCCTGCTGACGTGGAAGTGGTCCCTACCCCATTTCTTCGTATAAATATCAACGAGGAAGGAATTGATGAATTGAGAAATCTGGATCATTTCGATGTGGCAATTGTGACCAGCCAAACGGCCGCCAGGATCTTATTGAGTTATTCCTACATTTTAAAAGATAAGAGAGTGATTGCCATTGGCAAGAAAACTGCTGAAGTCCTGTCCCAGTACGGGATTGAGGCTGAAATACCCCAAAAATTTGACTCTCAAACTGTGTATAATCAATATAAAAGTGAATTAAAAGATCTTCGGGTCATCCTTCTAAGGAGCAATAGAGGTGACCCTGTTCTGTTAAAACTTAATGATGTAGCTCGGGTGGAAGAAGTGGTGCTTTATACCATTGAGAAAGAGTGGGGAGAGAAGCAAAAAGAGCTCTTGAACATGGTCAAGCGCAAAGAGATAGATGCTGTGATCTTCTCCAGCAGCATGATGGTCAAAAGCTTTATGGGCCTGGCAGAGGAGATGGGAATCCTGCAGGAATTATTGGAGTACCTGAACCAGATCTGGGTTATAGCTATTGGACCGCCCACTGCCAACATGCTTAAAGAGTATGGGGTGGAGTCGAAAATGCCTGATGAATATACATTTAACGGTATAATTAAATTACTCTCCAGTTTAAAAGGTGAGCAGAAGAAATGAATTTGAAAGGGGGTGGTGGACCTGTATCTGAGTTGTCCTCAATGCAATAACGACACCTTTAAGATAAGGGATAAGAAAGCTGAATGCACGAAATGCGGTAACGTAATTCACATCTGTGAAGGTCACAAGCCTGAGCATCCAGAACATCCTGAGCCAATCCCACCCAGCAAACCGCAAAAGTACTGGTATAGGTGAAAGCCATGGATGTGTTGGTCAGGAAAAGTGAGCTGTATGGTGAGGCTATTCCTCCACCTTCCAAGAGCTATACTCACAGAGCTCTAATTTCCGCAGCCCTTTCTCCTCTGGCAAGAATTCAAAACCCCCTAATCTCTGAAGACACTATCGCAACCCTCAACTTTTGTCGCTTCATGGGGGCTGAAGTGCAGAGGATAAGAGAAGGCTTATTGATGGGAGGAGCGAATCCCCATAAGCCTGAGGGATACGTTTATTTGGCGAACTCTGGCACCACCCTCAGAATAGCCCTGGGAATTTTATCTCTGTCCAAAAGTAGAAAGTATTCCGTAGTCGATGGTGATGGCTCCCTGAGGGAAAGGCCCAATGAGCAGTTAGTTAGAGCCTTGAAACAGCTTGGGGCGGAGATAAGAGGGTCTGGAAATTACGAGGCTCCTCTATGGATAAGGGGAGTTATAAAAGGGAAAGAGATCGAGATGAGAGCCGACAGCTCTCAATATATCTCATCTCTACTTTATGCCCTCTCCATTGCCCGAGGCAATTCGGTTCTTAAGGTAACTTCAATGAAGTCAAAGCCATATGTAGACATAACTCTGCACGTGCTGAAGGAGAGCGGTGTTGAGATCGAAGTTGAAGAGGGGGAGAACACCTGCGCTTATCATATCCCTCAGGATCAAGATCACTGCCTAAGACAGTTTGAGGTTCCAGCGGATTTCTCGTCAGCAAGTTATCTTATAGCCGCTGGTCTGCTGGGCGGTAGAGTAAAAATAAACAATGTTTTCAACTCCATGCAGGGAGATAAAATTATAGTGGATGCGGTCGAAGAAATGGGTGGTAGAGTTTCATGGAATAAAGAGAAGGGCGTTCTGGATGTGGAAAAATCTCAGCTGGTGGGAATAGACTTCGATGGAGGTAATTATCCGGACCTCGTGCCGGCAATAGCCGCGTTGGCGGCAGTGGCCAGAGGCAGATCCAGGATATACAATGCTGCTCATTTAAGAATGAAAGAGATAGACAGGATAGAAGGAATCTGCAGGAACTTGAGAGCTCTGAAGGTTGATGCCAGAGAGACGGAAGATGGTATGGAGATTGAAGGTGGCAGTATTGAGGGTGGCACTGTCAACTCCTTTGGAGATCATCGGATGGCTCTGGCATTCTCGCTTCTGGGCCTAGTTGGTGAAAAAGAGGTAAAGGTGCAAAATGCCGAAAAGGTTTCCGTTTCTTATCCAGGATTTTTTGATGTTTTACGATCACTTGGAGCTGATCTAAGTACAAGAGGGAATTAAAATGACTGGTAATGTTTTTGGGCAAATATTTCGGACCACCACATGGGGAGAAAGTCATGGAAGGGCAGTAGGATGCGTGGTAGAAGGCTCTCCGTCTGGCTTGACCCTGAATGAAGATGATGTTCAACAAGAGCTGGACAGAAGAAGACCGGGAGGAAGGTTAGCCTCTCCTCGAAAGGAGAAGGACAAGGTAGAGATCCTATCGGGAGTTTTTGAGAATAGGGCGACAGGAACCTCAATTTCTTTACTCATAAGGAATAAGGATGTCGATTCTAAATCTTATGAAAAGTTTAAAGACCTTTTCAGGCCTGGACACGCTGATTATACTTACTTTGCGAAATATGGAATAAGGGATTGGAGAGGAGGGGGGAGAGCCTCAGCCAGAGAGACAGTGGGCAGAGTCGCCGCCGGAGCTATAGCCAAAAAGATATTGAACAACTTTGGAGTATCTGTAGGAGGTTATTCCAGAGAGATAGCAGGTATAAACTGCCAGACGCCATGGGAATTTGAAGAGAACATCCAGAGAGCGGAATCAAACGAATTGAGGTGCCCTGATGAGACTGCTGCAAAACAAATGGAACAAAAGATCATTGAAGCCAGAAAAGAGGGAGACAGCGTGGGAGGGATTGCAGAAATAGTGGTAAGGAATCCACCGGCTGGATTGGGTGAGCCCGTATTCGATAAGCTTGACGCGTACCTCGCCTACGCCATCATGAGCGTGCCAGCAGTGAAAGGAGTTGAGATAGGTGCAGGATTCGGAGCTTCTCGCATGAAGGGGAGTGAGGACAACGACCCCCTGACTGTGGACAAAGGCGATATCCGGTTCGACACCAATAACTCTGGAGGGATACTGGGAGGAATATCCAATGGAGAAGATATCGTTTTGAGAGCAGCGATCAAGCCTACTCCTTCAATATCCAGAACCCAGAAGACCGTTAACTACAGGAAGATGCAGGAAGAAGAAATAGAGATAAAGGGCAGACATGATCCCTGCATCGTGCCCCGGGCGGTCCCTGTGCTGGAAGCCATGACCGCTCTGGTGATCACCGATTGCATGATGATGCAGAGGCTAATTCCCCGATTCGTATAGAGGTTCTTGGCACTTCCACAACTTCTGATTGTCGGTGGAAATCTTTTTCAGAGCTTCCAGAGCCACATATTGCACGTAAGAGCTTTTGTCATCCAGTAATTTTGAGAGTTCAGGGGATGCCTTTTCTGCAAAGTGACTGTATTTGCTTCCTATAAGTCCTGCGGCTTCAGCGGCCCTGTGCCTCACCCAGGGGCAGCCATCTTCCATCAGATCTATTATCTTCTCTTCTGGATAGTATATCCGGCCCAGAAAATGAGCTGCATGCCCTCTAACCCACTTGTTCTGGTCGTGGAGAGCCTTCAAAAAAGTGTTGGTAACATCTTCTTTTTCCTGCAATCCATTCTCAGTATTCTCAACGATCCTGCCCAGAGCGTAAACTGCTCTTATTCTCACCTGACCGTCTTCATTCTCCGATAGCTGAATAAGTTCTGGCACAAAGTCTTTGCTTATCGCTAATTCTTCAAATTCTTTTTTGTATTTCCTGCTGTTGATATATCTCTCCAGGGAGGAGTGCATTAATCCATCCTCAACCTTTTACCTTAAAAATCTATATGTAGCAATCGGATAGTAAAAGATATATGACAAATGGAGGAGTTTGAACAATGATAATTGTCATTTCCGTAGGCGGCTCTGTTCTGATGAGCGATTTCAATTCCGGCAGAGTTAAAGATTTTGCCGCAGAGATGGAGAAGCTGGCTGCTGAACATCAAGTCTTCGTTGTAGTAGGAGGGGGGAAGATTGCCAGGGAATATATCAAGCTGGTCAGAGAGCTGGGAGGAGATGAAACTTCTTGTGATTATGTGGGTATCGAAGTGACCAGAACGAACGCGGCAGTACTTGCCTTGGCCATAAAAGGAGCTGCCAGAAAGATACCTCAAGATCTGAAGGATGCGTATGAATATTCTCTAAATCACTCTGTAGTGGTAATGGGTGGAACATTTCCCGGCCACACCACCGATGCCGTGGCAGCCCTTCTGGCAGAGTATGTCAATGCTGATATTCTTCTCAATGCTACTTCAGTAGATGGTGTTTACACTGCCGACCCCCTAAAAGAAGAAGGAGCGTCCAGATTTGAAAAGATATCTACCAGAGATCTGGTGGAGATAGTAGCTCAGGCGGAGGCCAACGCGGGGAGCAGCACAGTCCTCGATTTATTGGCTGCGAAGATTATAGACAGGAGCAAAATAAAGACTATGGTATTCATGGGCAAGCCGGAGAACATTCAAAAAGCCCTGAAGGGAGATATGGAGAATATTGGAACCATAATTGAACCTTGAACTGTTATGGAATTGATTACGTGTAAATAATAGTGGTGGAACTTGAGGTGTTCCACCACAAGACAGGTGGTGGCCGGATGTCCGAATTTGATATCGGTTGGGTTGGATATCAATCGGTTCCGGTCGGTTGTACATATTTTGTGAACAGACAAATAGCTGTCGGGTGGTGTGAAAGTGAATTGGTTCAATTATAGCTTGATTATCGATACTTGAAGGACTCCTGAGCAGGTGAACAGATCCCATTGAAAACTAACAAAATTTAAATACACCTTATTATAACGTAAGGTTAGTAACCAAAAGTGGTTAACCAAAACTCTATGTTAAATGGAGAGAGGTGTAAAATATGGACTGTAACGATGATAGATGCAACCCCTGGAAGAAAAAGAATTTGAATAGGAACAGATTTAACGAAATATTCGGCGGATTTGGAGACTTTGATGAAATGTATGAAAGAATGCTCAAGGAATTCACCCAAACATTCAAGAATCCACAACTGGGAGCTGGACCTTATGTATGGGGTTTCTCCATGAAAGTGGGACCAGATGGTAAACCAGTGATTAAGGAATTCGGCAATAGGCCAGGGCTAGATGAAGAAGAACAATCAGAGCAGACAGGAGTAACAGAAGAAGTACAAGGCGCCCGTAAACCTTTAGTAGACGTCATGAGAGGAGAAGATGAAGTCAGCATTATTGCAGAGATGCCAGGAGTCAACAAAGAAGACATTAACGTTGACGCGTCTGAAACGAACGTGGAATTAACTGCAGAAACCAAAGACAGGAGATATCATGAGACTGTAGAGCTCGGCGCTGAAGTAATACCAGATTCTGCACAGGCAAAATACAATAACGGTATTCTGGAAGTAGTCTTCAAGAGAAAACACAAAGAAGAGAAGAAAAAGATCGACATCGACTAATTCTATTTTTATTATAATTATTGATCAGTTTCAGGTTCAAGTTCATCTCTAATTGAACAGTAAAAGTCGGGCAACATCGAATCGGAGAGACCTTAAGTTATACTTTCAACCAAGAGGTCTTTACCGATTTAACGTCCCGTGTGCTTTTGCTTTTTCTAGAACCTCTTCTTCTGTTTCCCCTCGGGCCTTATAATCACAGTCAAATCCAACATCCCTACAATAAAAACAAAGCGTCATAATTTTTCACCCCCAATATGTCTAATCTTGGGTTTCCTTTGATTTAGTTATTATGAAAAAGAAAGTAAAAACACTGAATCGTGAACAGTCATAAGTCTCATTATTGTTTATCCTCCTGGAGAACTGGCTTTTGAGTATTCAGAGGTATAGGTCTTTGAATTGAGAAGAATCAGTAAGAATCAGTAAGAATCAGTTATAGGATCGGTATAGGCTAGCTCTCACTCTTCCCCAGTTTCTCCTTTATTTCCTGTTCATCATATCCTACAATACACTCCTCGTTAATTACGATAGTGGGAAGTGTACAGGCAGGATTGTACATTTCGAGGAAATCCATGGTATCTCTCTTCTCGTTCTCTTCCAGAACCTGGTCGACGAAAATATACCAAAAATCAACTTCTAAATCCTTGAGGAGTCTCATAGTTTTTTTACACCACTCGCAGGAACTATCTGCATAGAGCTTGATATGACCATTATATTCGCCCGGAACATGATTCATATCCATTCCCTCCTTTCTCGTTCAATCTTAATGTGATATGACTATAGACCAAGTTATAACCAAAAGCCCTCCGAGCCTGGCAAATACGTCCCATGGGATCGTTAAAGATAATGGTTAACCCATAACCATTCAAATGTATTATGGTTTATGACCGTGCTTCAGGTTTATTTACTGTAGTGACTCCAGGCTTCGCGGTTTCTGGTTTTTCTTCGATCACATCTTAATGGAACTTTTTCTAATATTAAACATTATGAAAAATAAAATGAAAAAAGGATAATTTGTCATTTAGGGGAGTGCTCTGGATATTATGGTCAGACTGAAAGCACTGCGAAATTACAGGGTCTTCTTCTTGGAGGAGTTTTTCTTAAAGGGAATGTATATATCCTCTGAAGTCAACGTTCTCCTTTTGACCATCTTCCAGTTCTAATTTCACTCCCTCACCTTCAGCTACTTCACCAATTATATATCCGTGGAAGCATTCCTCAGAAGTATAGGCCAGCTGGAAATCACCGCCAGAATACAGGAACAACTCTAGAGCTTTTCGCTGGTTTACGTATGGGGTTAAATGTTCTAAAGACAGTAAATCTTTTTTTATTACCATGCTAACGCCGCTCTTTTGTGCCATTAAGTTAAGCGAGATAGCAAGACTATCGCTTATATCCGTCATGGCGTTTGCTTGCCTGGATAACTCCATTCCTTCTTCAACTCTCGGCTGAGGAGTATAAAGCGAAGAGGGAAATGCGGTTTTGTTCCTATCCAAACCTGAGAAGAGCTGTTCTAGAGCGAGCTGGGCTTTACCCAGTGGTCCTGTAAGACATACCTTATCACCCTGCTTTGCTCCACTCTGAGGGACGAATCTTTCTGCTTCCCCAACCGCAAATCCTGAGATATACAGTTCATCGCCGAAATCTATATCCCCTCCAACTATCGAGACATCATAGAGGTCTGCGAGCTCCTTGATCGCTTTGAACACTTTTTGAAATCTTTCATCCTTTAGGGTGGCATCATCAAGGGTTATGTTGAACAGGAAGTGTAGAGGTTTTCCCCCGCTTCCAGCGATATCGCTGAGGTTTACGGCCAGCGCCATATGCCCCATTTCCTCTGGAAGCATGCCGGGAGGGAAATCGGTTTTCCGGTGAACACAATCTGTAGTAAGCAGGATGTTCTTCCCCCCTATCTTCACTACAGCACAATCATCCTCTCCGGCCCCCAACAGTACATCCTTCTTCCCGCCTTTGAATATTTGAGATGCTATTTTTATCACATCAAATTCGGATGTCATAACTTAGACCTGCACCTCTTCTAAGATACATATGGACCGGTTCAAGACGTAATTACTGGTGAGGGTCCTTTCACCTAAAGAAACTTGAATAAAACCGTGTTTATCTAAGATATCTAAAGTACTATCTCTATAATCTCCATGAGGGAATCCACCGACACCCAACGTGATATCTTCTCCACTCTTCACTGTATCTTTAAGATAATCTTCCTGATGTCCTCCTTTTTCCCTCATAACAATCTTACTACCCTGGATAGAAGACAGCAACTTATCAAGGGTGATATCCAGCACCTTCATTAGCGTTTTATCCCCACCCATGATCACCTGCTTCTCCAGCAGGCTCTCCATCAACCCTCTAAACCGATTGAAGTTTCTGGGCAGTCGGGTCTCACTGTTTATCCATATTATTTTATCTTCAAGAGTGTGGATATAAACGTCCATATCTGCAGAGATGGGAGAATCAAGAGCGGATAACAAACAGAAATGGACTATATCCGGTCTCCCTTTTTTCTTGCCATCCTCAAGAGAAGAGATAGCCGGATAATGTATGGAATCATCAAGAATGATCTTTCGGGGAGATTTCCCCCTTTTCTTTGCATCTCTAGTTACAGACTCATGGGAAGATATGGAACTGGGGATCCTCTCAAGGGAGGAATCAAGCAGTATGAGCGTGTGCTTCTGCTTCTTCTTCGTGCTTTCTGAATACATCGATCACCTTGAACTCAACGAAACCCAGGTCTTTTATGTTGTATTTTCCTATTACATCCCAGGGGATCTCCCAGTGGTGCGGGTGATGGTGGTCGGATTCGAAGAACACCTCGGCTTCTGGCTGGGTGACCACTCTCATCTTGTAATCATAACTTTTTAGAAGTATAACCCTGATGTGTTCCCCTCCCTTGAGGTCAAATTCGTCGACCACCTTCTGGGGAGGCATTACAAAACAAATATCCCCCTCGTACCTTACTTTCTCCAGAAGTATCATACTTCTGCTTAATACATCTCAAATATAATTTTTTCCATTTAGAGCTGCTCCTTCAACCCAAAGCATAACCCTGGTATAAAACCACAAATCAGTACCATGGATCATTATTAACTTCCTTATATTAGAGAATTGGTGAAAACTAACTTTTCTGGAGCTGGGAATAAGTTTAATTATGGGATAGATTAAATTTTATTCTCGATAATGGTTTAGTATATGTTATTCAATTAAAATTAAGGCTTGATAAGATGGGAGCAGGGCATCAAAACGACATTTATAGGGATAAGAGAGAGAGGATGGCGAACAGATTACAGGAGGAGTTCAATTTAAGCTCGGATGTATTTGAAGCCTTGCGGCGGGTTCCCAGGCATGAATTCGTCCCATATGAGCAGCAGAATGAGGCTTACTCAGATGTACCTCTGCCCATTGGTGAAGGGCAGACCATAAGTGCTCCTCACATGGTGGCCATAATGTGCAATCTTCTGGATTTACGGAAAGGCGATAAGATCCTGGAGGTAGGGGGAGGTAGAGGCTATCATGCTGCTGTCGCGGCGGAAATAGTGGGAAAAGAGGGTAAGGTTATTGTTATGGAGATAAAATCTGAACTTGCCAGACGTTCTGAGGAAACACTTAATGAACTGGGCTACGATAATGTTAGGGTTATAACCGGGGACGGTAGTAAAGGGTACCAGCCCGAAGCTCCTTTTGACAAGATTTATGTCACTGCATCTGCTCCTGAATTGCCCAGGCCCTTGATAGAGCAATTAAGGCCTGGAGGTAAGATGGTTATCCCCATAGGAGAGTACATGCAGTACCTCTATGTAGTGGAGAAGGATGAGCAGGGCAATATCAATAAAAGGAGCTGGGGCGGGGTTCGTTTTGTACCTCTTGTTGGGGAACACGGGGTAAAGTAGCATAACAGGAAATCCCGTTTCTGAAAAGTCTTTAATTAACCATCTTTGATTTGTGTGCCCGATTAGATTTTTTCAAGGCTTGACGGGAAAAAATTTTATATCGCATAACCAGAGATACAGCGATATTAACACGGATGAGTTTAAAATGTCGCTTACCTTTCCCTTTAAAAACTGGCAAAAAATTTTATATCTGAGAAAGTGCTTTAGGGTCAGGACTTGAAGCCAGTTTGCCTCGCTGGTAACTTAGTTAATAATAAAGATCTAATGGGCTCGTAGCTCAGCCAGGCAAGAGCAACGGCCTTTTAAGCCGTTGGCCGCGGGTTCAAATCCCGTCGAGCCCGTCTTAGTATTTGTATGAGAAGAGGTACAGGGTGAAAAAAATGAGCAAAAATGAGTTACAAGATCATGTAATGGTTCCCACCCATGAGATATTAGATGAAGAGCAAACTCAAGAATTTCTGAAAACATTAGGTATTGATAAAGAGCAATTACCGAAGATTAGAGCGGAAGACCCTGTAATAAAGGAGATCGGTGCTAAAATCGGAAATGTGGTAAGAATAATACGGGAAAGTCCGACTGCAGGTAAATCTGTAGTATACAGACTTGTTGTATAGTATGAAGTGTATATCTGTAATTGGGGGTATATTGGACCACTATTAGTTTATGTTATCTTTATTGAGGAGGTTTTAAAATATGCTGGATAGAAGAACTTTGGGAAAAACGTACTTCACCCATGAAAGGCTGGTCAAACATCAGGTAGATTCGTTTAATAGATTTATCAATGAAGGGCTGCAGAGAGTTATTGACGAGCAGGAAAGGATAGAGCTGGACATTCCTGAGACCTACGTCAAGTTGGGTAAGATCTGGGTAGAAAGGCCTCTGGCGAAGGAGGCTGATGGAAGCAGAGTACCTCAATACCCTGCTATGGCAAGATTAAGGAATCTCACTTATGCTGCACCCATTCATCTGCAAGCAACAGTGGTTGATGAAGGTGCGGAGCTGGATGAAGAAGCTGTAGAGATCGGCATGCTTCCTGTTATGGTCAAATCAATGATCTGTAATCTTACGGATATTGATGATGTCACCAAAGTGGGAGAAGACCCCGTGGACACAGGCGGTTATTTCATTGTTAACGGCAGTGAAAGGGCCTTGATGACCCTGGAAGACCTTGCACCTAACAAGATCCTTTTAGAGAAAGAGACAAGATACGGAGATCCTATGGAAGTGGCGAAGGTCTTCAGTCAGAGGGCAGGCTACAGAGCTCTGGTTGTGGTTGAAAGGGGCAAGAACAACACCCTGGAGGTGTCATTCCCTCAGATACCCAAGAGCATTCAATTCATCACTCTGATCAAAGCTCTGGGAATTGAAACTGACCAGGAGATAGTTACTGTTGTCAGCGAGAATCCGGAAGTAATGAAGTTCATGCTGGAGAATGTAGAGATCGCTGAAGTTGAAAATCAGGAGGAGGCAATAGAGGCTATCGGAAGGAAAGTGGCTCCTGGACAGAGCAAAGAATACAGGGTCAATAGGGCAAATCAAGTTATAGATCAGTATTTCCTTCCTCATCTGGGAACCAATCCTGAATCCAGAAGAGCCAAAGCTTTCTTCCTGGCCCGAATGGCGGAAGCTGTTTTTGAACTGACCCTGGGCATCAGAATGGAAGATGACAAGGATCATTATGCGAACAAACGCCTCAAGCTGGCCGGCGATCTGATGGAAGAGATCTTCAGAGTTGCTTTTCTGAGGTTGATGAAGGATGTCAAATACCAGCTGGAGAGAGCAAAAGTGAGGGGTAGAGTACTAAAGATGTCCACCGCAGTAAGGAGTGACGTCCTCACGGACAGATTGATGCACCCCATGGCCACAGGGAATTGGGTGGGAGGAAGAACTGGTGTGTCCCAGTTGATCGACAGGCATAACTGTATATCAGTAATCTCTCACTTGAGAAGAGTTATCTCACCATTGTCCCGCTCTCAGCCCCATTTCGAGGCTAGAGACCTGCATCCAACTCAGTGGGGAAGAATCTGCCCCTCGGAGACACCCGAAGGTCCCAATTGTGGCCTTGTGAAGAACTTTGCTCAATATGCTGAAGTTAGTGTGGGTACCGATGAGAAAGAAGTTAGAGATGTGTTATACGGATTGGGTGTCGAACCCATCAGAGGTGATTAAATGGCTGAAGAGAAGTCTATTTCAGGATCAACCAGAATTTACGTGAACGGTGACCTTGTAGGCTTTCACGAGAACGGTGGCAAACTCGCTCACCAGATCAGGGAAATGAGAAAGAAAGGAAAGCTCTCACCACAGGTCAATATTGCATATTATCCGGATTCAAATGAAATAAGAATAAATACCGATGCGGGAAGGACCAGAAGGCCATTGATAACTCTAAAAGATGGCAAACCGATGATCACCAACGACCAGATCGATAAGCTCAAAAAAGGAGAGGTCACAATGGAAGATATTGTAAAACAGGGTCTGGTCGAGTTCCTCGATTCTGAAGAAGAAGAGAACGCTATAGTTGCTGTTAACGAAGAAGAAATGACTGCAGATCACAGCCATCTCGAACTCGACCCCTCGCTGATCGTGGGAATATGCACCGGTTCGGTCCCTTACCCAGAGCACAATGCCAGCCCCAGGAACACTATGGGGGCTGCGATGATCAAACAGGCTTTAGGATTGCCCTACGCTAACCACGAGTGGAGAGTGGATACCAGAGGGCATCTCTTGCATTACATTCAAAAACCCATAGTCTCTACTGATACACAAGCGGAGATCCAATTCGATGAGAGGCCAGCTGGCCAGAATTTCATTGTCGCTGTTCTAAGCTATGAAGGTTATAATATTGAGGATGCTCTCATATTCAACAAGAATAGTGTAGAGAGAGGTCTTGGAAGGTCTCATTTCTTCAGGACATATGAAACAGAAGAGATGAGATACCCTGGTGGTCAGGAAGATAGACTGGAGATCCCGGGTGCTGATATCTCTGGGTTTAGAGGCGCGGAAGCGTATGCTCAACTGGATGAAGATGGGCTGGTATTCCCGGAGACCGATGTCGGTCCGGACGAGGTTTTGATCGGTAAAACATCTCCTCCCAGGTTCCTTGAAGAGCCCACCGAGCTGGGCATCAGTCCTCAGAAGAGGAGAGAGACTTCTATCACCATGAGGTCGAATGAAAAAGGGATAGTTGATTCGGTATTCTTGATCCAGGCTGAAGGTGGTTCCAAGATCACCAAAGTTAAGATCAGGGACTTGAGGGTTCCTGAACTGGGAGATAAATTTGCGTCCAGACATGGTCAGAAGGGTGTTATAGGCTTACTGGTCCCAGAAGAAGATCTTCCATTCACAGAGAATGGGTTGGCTCCAGACATCATTATAAATCCTCACGCAATCCCATCCAGAATGACCGTAGGACATACCCTGGAAATGATCGGAGGTAAAGTGGGCTCCATTGAAGGAAGAAGGGTCGACGGCACCGTATTCCACGGTAATAAAGAGAAAGACCTTAGAAATGCACTTAAAGAGCATGGATTCAGCTATTCTGGTAAAGAAGTAATGTATGATGGAATAACAGGCAAGCGCTACGAGGCCGAAGTATTCGTAGGAACTATTTACTATCAGAAACTGTATCACATGGCATCCAGCAAGATCCACGCCAGGAGCAGAGGACCGGTCCAGGTCCTGACCAGACAGCCCACGGAAGGTAGAGCAAGAAAGGGTGGACTGAGATTTGGGGAGATGGAAAGAGATGTGCTCATAGGGCATGGAGCCGCATTGCTGCTGAAGGACAGGCTTCTTGAAGAGTCCGATAAAGTGGAGATCTTTGTTTGTGGGACATGCGGTCATGTAGCCACTCAAGATTATAGAAGAAACACAGCATACTGTGCTGTTTGTGATGATGAAAGTAATATACACAAAGTTGAAATGAGTTACGCGTTCAAGCTGTTGCTGGATGAGCTAAAATCCATGATGGTTGCGCCACGCCTGCAGCTTGGCGATAAGGCCTGATGAATTAGGAGGTGTAGTTTAGCATGATTCCCAAGAGGATCAATTCCCTTAAATTTGAAGTTTTAAGCCCTCAAGAAACCCGCAGAATGAGTGTTGCCAAGATCATAACTCCCGAGACTTATGACGATGATGGTTTTCCCATTGAAGCCGGATTGATGGACCCCAGACTGGGTGTCATCGACCCCGGGTTGAGATGTAAATCCTGCGGTGGGAAGGCAGGAGAGTGTCCGGGACACTTTGGACATATTGAGCTGGCAGCACCGGTAAATCACCCTGGATATGCAAAATTGATCGGCAAATTATTGAATGCTGTCTGTAGAGAATGCGGGAGAGTCTTGCTCAAGGATAAGGACCGGGACAAGTTCATAAATGAAATTGAAAGAAGAAAAGAGCTGGGACAGGATTATGAAGACATTGTGAAAGAAGTATTTCGTCTTACCAAGGGAGCAAAGAAGTGTCCCCATTGCGGAGAAGAGAATATAGAGATCAAATTCGAGAAGCCCACATTCTTCTATGAAGGTGATCACAGGTTAACTCCCAAGGATATAAGAGAGAGAATGGAAAACATATCGGATGCTGACCTTCCGGCTTTTGGAATGAACCCTAGAGCGGTTAGGCCTGAGTGGATGATCCTGACCGTGCTTCCGGTCCCACCGGTCACTGTTAGACCATCAATTATTCTGGAAACCGGTCAGAGAAGCGAAGATGATTTAACTCACAAGCTGGTAGATATAATCAGGATAAATCAAAGATTTTTGGAAAATAAAGAAGCGGGAGCACCTCAATTGATTCTTGAAGATCTATGGGAGCTTCTTCAGTATCATGTGACTACTTATATGGACAATGAAGTAAGCGGTATCCCACCTGCCAGGCACAGGAGTGGAAGACCGCTGAAGACCATCGCTCAGAGGTTGAAAGGTAAAGAAGGAAGATTCAGAGGTAGTCTCTCGGGTAAGAGAGTTAATTTCTCTGCCAGAGCTGTAATATCTCCTGATCCCAACCTGAGTATAGGAGAGGTCGGTGTACCCACTTTCATGGCCGAAGAACTGACCTTCCCGTTGTTCGTTACCGACAAGAACAATGATGAGGCAAAGGAGTACATATTCAGGGACGAGTACCCTAAAGCTAATTATGTGATCAGACCCGACGGCAAGAGGATTAGGGTGATGGACTCCAATAAAGAAGAGCTTGCCGAAAAACTGGAACCAGGGATGATAGTGGAGAGACAGATGATGGACGGTGATGTAATACTGTTCAACAGACAGCCGTCTCTACACAGGATGAGCATAATGGCCCACTACGTGAGAGTCCTACCATATAAGACCTTCAGATTAAATCCTGCGGTGTGCCCCCCTTATAATGCTGATTTTGACGGGGATGAGATGAACATGCACCTTCCACAGGGACTGGAGGCTCAGGCAGAGGCTAAATTGTTGATGTCTGTGGATAGTCAGATCCTGTCACCCCGTTTTGGGGGACCTATAATTGGAGGCATCCACGACCACATAACCGGTCTTTACGTTCTTACCAGAGGAGAACAAAAGTTCACACTGGAAGAGGTAGTAGCCTTACTCAAGTCCATTGAACTCGATGAGATCCCCATGGATAAGGACAAGGACTACTGGACAGGAAAAGAAATATTCAGTCTTATACTACCTGACATCTCTATTGAGTACAAGGCAGAGGTCTGCCAGGGTTGTGAAGAGTGCAAGGGTCAAGATTGCGAAAATGATGCATATGTGGTTATTGAGAACGGTGAGTTGATCCAGGGAACCATTGATGAAAAATCCATAGGAGCTTTCAAGGGCATTCTGGTTGACGAAGTAATGAGAAAATTCGGCAGTATTGAGACCAGAAAGTTCATCGATAGGTTCACTCAGCTGGCCATCAGGGCTATAAGCTATAAAGGTTTCTCTTTCGGTATAGATGATGAAGAAATACCGGATGAGGCGACCGGACAGATCAGAGATGTCCTGAAAAATGCAGATAGTAGGGTCGAAGAGCTCATCAACGCTTACAGGGAAGGCATACTGGAACCCATGCCGGGTAGGAGTTTGGAAGAAACCCTGGAAATGAAGATAATGCAGGAGCTGGGTAAAGCCCGAGACAGAACCGGTAAAATTGCAGGCCGATTTTTGGGTCTGGACAGCTCAGCAGTAATAATGGCGGTAAGTGGAGCAAGAGGCTCCATGTTGAATCTCACTCAGATGGCAGCCTGTATTGGACAGCAGTCGGTGAGAGGAGAAAGGATAAGGAGAGGTTACACTTATACCAACAGAACACTTTCTCATTTCAAGCCTGGAGAGTTGAGCTCTAAGGCGAGGGGTTTTGTCAAGAGCAGTTATAAAGAAGGGTTGAGCCCTGTGGAGTATTTCTTCCACGCTGTAGGTGGTCGAGAAGGGCTGGTTGATACAGCTGTCAGAACTTCTCAGTCCGGTTACCTGCAGAGAAGATTGGTCAACGCCCTCCAGGACCTGAAGGTAGAATATGATGGTATGGTCAAGGAGCAGACTTCAGGAGTCCTTGTTCAGCATAAATATGGTGAAGACGGAGTTGACCCCATGAAGAGCTACAGGGGTGTAGCCGTTGACGTTAAAAGAATTGTAAATGAAGTAGTTTCCGAGCAACGAAAAGGAAAAGAAACAGCCACCAAGAAAGGAAAGGGGAGGAGATAAATTTGAAATATGAAGCAGCCCTCAATAAGTTTCCCATTCCCAGCACAATTAAAGAAGAAATAGCTAAAGAGCTGGAAGGATTGAATGTCACCAAGAAAGTAGCTGAAAAGATCGTGGAAAGGTGCTACTGGGCTTACCTGACCAATTTGATGGAACCTGGTGAAGCTGCAGGTATTGTGGCAGCTCAGTCCATTGGAGAGCCCGGAACCCAGATGACGATGCGAACATTCCACTATGCAGGTGTGGCTGAGATCAACGTTACCCTGGGCTTGCCACGGCTTATAGAGATCCTTGATGTTAGAAAGAACCCTTCAACACCTCTCATGACTATAAGGTTAAAGGAAGGTTACGCCGAGGATAGAGAGAAGGCCAGAGAAGTGGCGAACAGGATAGAAGCCACGTATATCCTGGATATTGCTGATGTCATCACGGATATCAGGAACATGGTGTTGGTGGTGACCCTGGACCAAAAGGCTCTGGAGAGAAAGCAGTTATCTGCTGAAGATATCAGGAAGAAACTGGAGAAATCACTTAAAACAGAGGTCGAAGAGGAAGATGGCAAGCTCATAGTTAAATCTGAACCCTCGTACAAGACATTGATGGATATGTTCGATAAGCTCAGAAAGCTTGTACTTGCGGGATTAAAGGAAATTAAAAGAGTTATAATTAGAAAAGAAGATGATGAATACGTTTTGTATACGGAAGGCTCCAGTCTCAAAAAGATAATGAAAATAAAAGGTGTAGATTTTACCAGAACCACTACCAACAATATATTTGAAATCTATGAGGTTTTGGGAGTCGAAGCTGCGAGGAACGCTATTATAAAAGAAGCTATAGCCACTCTGGAAGAACAGGGTCTTGAAGTGGATGTAAGACATATAATGCTGGTTGCCGATGCAATGACCTCCGACGGTGAGTTAAGGCAGATAGGAAGGCATGGTGTGGCAGGTGAGAAACACAGTATCCTTGCCAGGGCTGCCTTTGAAATGACCGTCAATAACTTGCTGGAAGCTGCCATCAGAGGGGACAGTGATAAATTGAGCGGGATCTCGGAGAATATAATTGTTGGTCAGCCCATTAAGCTTGGAACAGGAGATGTGGAGCTAATAACCCGATATGCAAAGGCTAAGAAATAAGCAAGGGGGTAAAGAGTAATGAAAGTAGAAATTGATAAGGCTTTAAGAAAAGCTCTGAAAACAGGTGAAGTTTGGTTAGGAAGTAAAAGAACTGTCAAAGCTCTTAGAGATGGTGAGGCTAAACTGATCATAATGGCGGCAGATTGCCCCGAAGAAACCAGAGAAGAAATAGGGAAGTATGATACTCCTGCACTGGAATATAAAGGTGATAATATGGCTCTTGGGGGGGTCTGCGGTAAACCATTTAGTGTTGCATCCCTGGCAATTCTAGAACCAGGAGAATCTGAGATTCTCAACGCTATTGAAAGCCATTGATGAATGAAAAGTAAATCTTTATGAAAAATCAATTATCAAGAGGATGGTATTATGGGAGTGAAACTTTCATCGGAGAGTATACGGTATCTCACTCTTTTCGAAAGTTTAACTGGGGCAAGTCTTAAGGATTGCATAGTTGAAGATGAGAAGATAGTTTTTGTAGTAAGAAAGGGAGAGATGGGTGCGGCCATCGGAAAAGGTGGAATAAATATTGAGAAGATAAAAGAGCTGGTTGGGAAGAGGGTTGAAGTTGTTGAACACTCTGATGACCCAGTTGAATTTGTTGAGAATATTTTTAAACCCATCGATGTTGATGTCAAGTTGCAGGAAAAAGATAATAAGAAAGTCATTCAGGTCTCTGTGAACCCGCAGTATAAAGGACTGATAATCGGTAAAAGCGGGAAAAATATAAATAAAGCAAAAGAGTTAGCCAAAAGGCATCATGAGATCGAAGACATCATGATAAAATGAGAGCTGAAATGAGAGCTGAATTGAATATTAAGCAACAATAGAGGTGTATTCCATGACCAAGGGATTGTTTGCAGGCAGAAAGCTACTAAACAATAAAAATAAGTTCAGATGGAAGGACAGAAGATATGTCCGCAGAAAGCTCCGCCTCAATATTAAGGCGGACCCACTGGAAGGGGCACCCATGGCCAGAGGTATAGTACTGGAGAAGCTGGGAATAGAGGCCAGGCAGCCCAACTCTGCTATTAGAAAGGCAGTCAGAGTTCAGTTGATAAAGAATGGAAGGCAGGTATCAGCATTTACGCCGGGAGACGGCTCTATAAACTTCATAGACGAGCATGATGAAGTGGTAGTAGAGAAAATCGGTGGTGCTATGGGCAGAAGTATGGGAGATATTCCTGGTGTCAGATATAAAGTGGTCAAGGTCAACAACGTTTCACTTGACGAGTTGTGGAGAGGTAAAAAGGAGAAACCACTAAGGTGAGATCATGGCTTACGGACTTGAGAAAGAAGATATGCTTGTTTTTGGAAAATACGATCCCTCAGAAGTAGAAGTAGGTGACCCTGCATTAAAGAATTACATCTCTCTTGAGCCTAAACTCGTTCCTCATACTCGAGGCATTCACGCCAATTACCCATTTGGTAAAGAAAGGATGTCCGTCGTGGAGAGGTTGATAAATAAGATAATGAGGAAGGAGCATAACACTGGCAAAAAGATTCAAGCTTATAATATTGTTAAGGAAAGTTTTGAGATAATCGAAAAGAAGACCAACACCAATCCTCTTCAGATCCTGGTCGACGCCCTTACTAACGCAGGACCGAGAGAGGGGATTGTAAGGCTCAAATATGGGGGAATAGCTGTCCCCAAATCTATTGACATTTCCTCCATGAGAAGGTTGAATCAGGCTCTCCAGAATATATGTGAAGGAGCCAGAAGAACTAGCTTCAAATCTAAAAAGAGTATTTCTGTATGTCTTGCTGACGAGATCATGAATGCGGCCAATAACGACAGCAGAAGCTTTGGAGTCTCCAGAAAAGAGGAGATAGAAAGAGTAGCTAAAAGTGCAAGGTGATCAAGATGGCCAGAGCCAAGAAAGTAGCAGATAGAATTAGAACTTTGATGAACTATCCCGACAAGATCAGGAATATAGGAATAGTCGCTCATATAGATCATGGTAAGACCACGTTAAGCGACAATCTCCTGGCCGGTGCAGGAATGATAAGTGAAGACCTCGCCGGAAAGCAGCTCTACCTCGATTTCGACTCTCAGGAGCAGGAGAGAGGTATAACCATTAACGCTGCTAACGTCACCATGGTCCACGGTTACAAGGATCAGGAATATTTGGTAAATCTCATCGACACTCCCGGACATGTTGACTTTGGTGGAGACGTTACCAGAGCAATGAGGGCTGTAGACGGAGTTGTAGTTGTTATTGATGCTGTAGAAGGTATCATGCCTCAGTCTGAGACTGTATTGAGGCAGGCTTTGAAAGAGAAGGTTAAACCCATACTCTTTATAAATAAGGTTGACAGGTTGATCAAGGAACTGGAAGTCACTTCCGAGGAGATGCAGGAAAGACTGCAGAAGATCATCGCCGATGTTAACAAGCTGATAAAGAACGTCAAACCGGAAAAATATAAGGAGTGGAAGCTTGACGTCACTTCCGGAGGTGTAGCTTTCGGTTCTGCTCTTTATAACTGGGCGGTAAGCGTCCCATCCATGAAGGATACCGGAATCGGTTTCCAGGAAGTTTACGATTATATTAAGGCTGACAAGAGCAAAGAGCTCGCCAAGAAATCCAAGATAGCGGATGTGGTCCTTGAAATGGTTATCAACCACATGCCCTCACCAAAGAAGGCACAGAAAGAGAGAGTTGGTGCTATTTGGAGGGGTGACATAGACAGCAAAGAAGGAACTGCAATGGCAAAATGTGACCCCAACGGGCCTGTGATCTTGATGATCACCAAGATCGTGGGCGATATTCATGCAGGCGAAATTGCTGTAGGCAGGCTGTTCAGCGGAACCCTGAAACCGGGTACTGAGCTTAATGTTATCGATATGAAAAGGACCAATCGAGTTCAGACCACAGGATTGTTCATGGGTCCCAAGAGAATTGATGTTTCGGAGATCCCTGCAGGTAATATAGTTGCGTTAGTAGGTTTGAAAGATGCTGTTGCTGGTTCTACCTGCACCACCCTGGAAGGATTTGAGCCTTTCGAGCGCATAACCCATGTCAGCGAGCCGGTTGTTACTATGGCTATTGAAGCAAAGCATCCCAGGGACCTCCCCAAACTCATTGAAGTTCTGAGGTCTATTGCCAAAGAAGACCCTACACTACATGTCACATTGAATGAAGAGACAGGTGAGCACCTCATAAGTGGTATGGGAGAACTTCATTTGCAGGTCATCACTGAAAAGATCAGGAGAGAAAGACACCTGGAGATAGTTACCTCGCCACCCATTGTGGTGTTCAGAGAGACAGTGACCGCGCAATCGAGTCCTGTGGAAGGCAAGTCACCCAACAAGCACAACAGATTCTACATAACTGTAGAGCCTCTGGAACCTGAAGTGGTCAAGAGGTTCAAAGAAGGAGAAATTCACCACAAGATGGAGAAGAAGGAAAGGAGAGCGGCACTGGAAGAAGCAGGGCTGTCCAAAGAGGAGGCAAACGGATTCCAGGAATTCTTTGAGGGCAACATATTCTGTGATATGACCAAAGGTATACAGTATCTGCATGAGACAATGGAGCTCATCCTGGAGGGATTCAGAGAGGCCATGAGGACAGGTCCTCTATCCAGAGAACCCGTAATGAGCGTCAAGGTCAAGCTAGTGGACTGTAAGCTGCACGAAGATGCCATCCATAGAGGGCCAGCCCAGGTCATCCCAGCTGTGAGGTCAGCCATCTTTGCATCCATGCTTCTAGCCGATGCGACTCTGTTGGAGCCCTACCAAAAAGTACACATCAGTGTGCCCCAGGATATGCTGGGAAGCGTTACCAGAGAAGTTCAGGGAAGAAGAGGACAGGTCCTGGAGATGAATCAGGACGGCGATATGGTCACAGTAGTTGCAAAAGCTCCCGTAAAAGAGATGTTCGGATTCGCAGGAGACATAAGATCAGCAACCGCCGGAAAAGCCTTCTGGAGCGTAGAGCACGCTGGCTTCGAGTTCGTACCTCAGGGCATATTGCAGGAATTCGTTATGGAAGTCAGGAAGCGAAAAGGCCTTAAGTTGGAGCTTCCCACCCCAGAATACTTCCTGAGCTGATCAGGAACCAAAGAACAGCTTAAACCAACAATTTTCTTTTCTCTTTGTTCCAATTTTGAAGAAGATCAGAGATTAGCTCTGGTTGGACTTTAGACGGTTAAACCGATTGGACTTTAGACGGTTAAACCGGTTGGATGGTTGACGGTTGGACCATATTTAAACTGAACGTAATAATGCTCAAGATTGGATTCAGGAAATAGAATTGGTTTAAGAATGGAGAGGTTGACACCCTATTTTTGAGCCCACTCTAAGACAACCCCATCCTCTCCACATCGGGGCTGAACGCCCCGAATGTTCGAGCCAATTAGTCCAATATTTAAATAGTTTACGGATTGCTCTGGAATTATTACAATTATTTAACAAGAATTATGATAATTGGTTTAGTTGTAAAGCCCTTCAATACGTAACTTCCCCCCTGTTCGAGAATTAGGATTGGTTTGAATTACATAAAGGAGATATTATTTTTTATTTCTTATTCTTTATTCTTGACCTTGACTTCTAAATTTTTCCGTGTAACAGGGACCAGTTCTTTCAGTCTTACTTCTTTGTTTCCTTCTAATTTGCACTGGTTCATGGGCAAGTCTGAAATATTTCCATCCACTTCATATACGAAGTAGCCTTTTTCACCGTCTATGGCCATGACGTATTCCTTATCACCTGCTTCACTGACACTAACTCCCGACACCTTTCTCAAGGCGTCCAGAACGGAGGCGCCCTCATCTACTTCTATGGAAATGGGTTCTTGAAGCTCTTCTAGCAGAGAAAACACTTTTTCCTTCTTGGCTCTCAGCAAGTGCATCCTGCCCAGCTCTCTCTTGTGGATCAATCCTGCTTCTTCCAGTATCTTGATGTGCTTGATAGCGGCTGGAGTGGATATACTCACTTTTCTTGCCAGACCGGTGATATGGACCTCTTCGTTAAAGAGGATCTTTAACATTTCCCGCCGGGTTGGACTGCTTAATGCTCTGAAAATATCATTCACGTTATCACCTTGTTAACCATCTGGTTAACGATCGGTAATCAATTACACAACTATAAAAAACTTGTTTTTTCCCACTGGAATATGCGAACTTGGATTGTAATTTTACTGGTTATAATATGTGCTGCGGCAGTACCTGTTGTTGAGGGTTCGACTTTTCGCTTAGACGATCACAGGTCCGGTAATTTCGGTGATGACGGACCGAAAACAGATGAATTAGTTTATAAAGTGCCTTTAACAGGTTTTGTTGACAGCTCTCCTGTAATCCAGAATGGTGGTGTTTATTTGACTAATAGCCCTGGGATGAGTCCAGGTTCAGAAGAATTGGGTTTTTATGCTGTAAATGCTACCAATGGAAGTGTTGAATGGAAAGTAGGGGGCATTTACGGTATGGCAACTCCTACAGCAAGCAAGGACTACCTGTTTGTTCATTCGTATGCTAACAAAACTGGTAATGGTATTTTAGCCAGTTTTTATGCTTCCAATGGGACTGAGAGGTGGAATGTGACCCTTCACAGAAATTCAAACTGGTGGGAAATATCTTCGTCTCCACTGGTCCATAATGACAGAGTTTATGTTTTAAGCAGTAATGGTGGTTTGCACTGCTTCGATTTTCAGGGAAACGAGTTATGGAATAAGAGTTCGGATGTAAGTGAAGAGTACTTTAGTTCTCCTTCTGCAACAGACGAGTGGGTGATTTATCCTCAAAACGATTCTGGCGAATACTACTTAACTGCTGTAAACCAATCAGGGTCAACTGTGTGGAAAAGAGCGGTGAATGGAACTATAACCAATACGCCTGCCATTTCTGATGGTAATACCTACATTGCTACAGAATCGAAGCTTTACGGATTTGAAGTTGGAGGTAGCGAGCTATGGAATATTTCCTTTGACGGAGGGATGTCAACTCCAGCTATTGCCCACAATAAGCTATTCGTGGGCTCAGATAATGGTAGTCTTTACTGTTTCGATGCCACAAACGGAAAGGAAGTATGGAATTTTACTGCCATAGAGAACCCATCAGCGTTCGGTTCAATAAAAAGCTCACCGGCTTACTCTGACGGTATTGTTTATTTCGCCACCAATGAAGCCAACGGAACAGTATTTGCACTGAACGCTTCTAATGGTAGCGTAGTGTGGGAGTATGAGTTGGGCACTTACGCAATGTCTTCACCCTTCATATATGAAAACAAGCTCTTTATAGGAGCTGACGACGGCAACATGCATATAATTGGGTTGTGGAAGGAAGAAATAACACTAACACCAGGTGAATTTTCAGTCACTGCCGATAGTGGAGATGACTACACTGTTTCCAACTTTACTGCTTTGGGTGCCTTGCAGAAAGCTAGTAATGTCGGTGATTTTAACTATACTGTAAACAACACTTATGGAGGAACCAATCTGTACCCTGAATCCATTGGTGGGATCGATAAAGGTTACTGGTGCTATAAAGTCAATGGAGTGGAACCAATGAAGGGAACAAACAAGTATAACGTCTCCCAGGGCGATACAGTAAGGTATTGGCTTTACACAGAACCGTCTGATTCTGTTCATAACACTCCTAATTCAATAATTATTGAAGTCAACTCCAAATCAGCTTACATAGAAAACATGACAGTTAATGATGCATCTCAGGGAGGAAATGCCACCGCATGGGTTAACGCCACAGCCTTTGCAGATGGATGGTATGTGGTCGTTGTGAGTGGCACAAATACAAACAGCGGTGATTCAGTTGCAGGAATCTCGACAGTTAGGCTTACCACAGGACAAAGCTTAAAATTGCCAGTAATAGTTTCAGTACCGCAGCAGGTCTCAAAAGGAGATTACGAGCTATATGCCGGGATCTACAAGCTTGAAGACTATCCCAATAATATACTGGATTGGTATGGACATCGAACTTGTGAGGTGAAGTGATTTGAAGAGAATCTCAATCTTTCTTATCTCACTAGTTTCACTCATTATACTTCTTGCTGCAACCTCTTCAGCTTCTGCTCACTCCATGGAAGTTGAAGGCGGTCATGTAAACGAACAGGTAGAAGTTAATCTTAGTGAAGAGGCTTTTGTCATCTTCAGGATGAATCAGGGCACTCCCATTTACGCCCAGGGGTCTACAGTTTACTTTACACCCAGAACAACAGGAACCCTAGATATAGAAGCAGTTTGGGATGAAGAAAAAGTGGAGAGAACTGTATCCATTGAAACGAGAGAAACTGGAGATGGAAGTGGAGGAAGTAGTGGTGGAAGCGATAGCGGATACTACTTACCTGAAGGGAGTTTCTCCAAATCTGCATCCGGTACTGGCAAAGAGTATGAAGTAGAGTGGAGAACTGCAGTGGGAGTTTTAGAGAAGGTATCGCGAGCTCAGGGTTTTAATTACCAAATTGAAGAGACTGATTGGGGGCCTTTTGTAGATTGTATCAAGGGCAAGTGTGCTGAAGATAAGGGAACTGCTGGATGGATGTCTTGGGTCAATGGAGACTCCATAGACGTTTCAGCAAATGAACGTAAGGTTGTTGAAGGAGATTCCGTGGTATGGTACTATTCTAAAGGCATGAGCGACACACCAGATACATCCAATTATAAGGTAAAAATTACGGTTAAAGACGGGTTTTACATTGAATCACAGATTTACTGGGATTCAAGCACAGGTAATGGCAACTCAGGTTATACGGGTAGTTATGCTGATCCTCCCGGCACAGTTTCTGAAACTTCAAAAACAAATGAATCGACATATTATTTAAAAAACTACTCCCAGTCATTCAACATCCAGCCCAAGAGGAGCGAGATACAATTTGCACCAGAAATTGTCCACGAATTCAATATTACTTCCTTGAACTTAACAACTGAGAGCAATAGCGTAAAACTCAAGTTATCTAAGAAAGTGCTGTCCATACCGGCAGATGTTTATGATAGCTTCAGTGTTGAATTAAATCAGTCAGCAAGTGGCAGTATACATTTCAGAGTCTCTAAACAATGGTTAAACGACAGGAATTACTCTAAGGATGAAGTCGCACTCATAAAATACAAGAACGGAGGATATATTGATTTACCCGCCACAATCAAAAATGAAAGTGGAAAATACGTCTATTACCAGTCACAATTAGACTCCTTCAGTGAATTTGCCATTATAGTTAAATGGGAAAACTTTCCTTTAAGTGTGAACAATAAAAGCATAATTGAGGCTTTAAACTGGCTTAAGACCGTTCAAAATGATGATGGGGGTTTTGCAAACCCTGGAGAGAACAGCTCCATATCCAAGACCTCATGGGCCGTGATGGCGCTTGTGGCGGCCAAGCAGGACCCCCATAACTGGACCAAGAACAATAACTCACCCATTGACTACCTAAGAGAAAATCTGAACCAGTCACTTGGGGAGATGGGAACAGCTGATTATGCAAGAACAATTTTGGCTTTAAATGCGGCCAATGAAGATCCTGAGGAGTTTGGCGGCGTCGATTTGGTATCAAGGTTAAAGTCGGAAATGAAGTCAAATGGGAAGATCGGTGATTTCGTTTACACTACTATATGGGGGACTCTGGCTCTGGAGACCTGCGATGAAGATGTGAACCAGTCGATAAACTGGTTAAAGGAGAAACAAAACGAGGATGGAGGCTTTCCGTGGGCTGTGGGCGAGAAAAGCGATTATGATGATACCGCGACTGCTATACAGGTTTTAGTAGCTGCTGGAGAACCTAGGAATTCTGAGGTAATTGAACAAGCGCTCGACTACTTAAAAACCGGCCAGAACAAGGATGGGGGGTTCAGGTACTTTGGAAACTCGTCAGCAAGCAACGCAGCCAGTGATGCATGGGTTATGCAGGCTCTAGTTGCTGCAGGCGAAAACCCCACGGAGTGGGAGGAAGGTAAATCTAGTGTGGTTGATCATTTGCTGAGCCTTCAAACCGAGGACGGGCTCTTTAAATACACCACGTATCAGACATCCAATCCGGGATATATGACCGTTAGTGCTGTTATGGGTTTACTGGGAAAACCGCAGCCAATTGAACCTGTAAGTTTCAAAGAATCGGAAGGCGTTGAGATTTCTGAGGTTGAAACTCCTGATGGTACGCCAAAAGAGAGCAAGACAGCTTCAAAAACTTCAACACCCACCACGACTTTAGAGACCCCTGAAGCTACTGCCACGAAGTCACAGGAAAAAGAAGAAGTAAAGGAAGAAACAAAAGAAGAATCACTTAAATTAAATTCTATAACCTACATATTGGCGATTTGCCTGGCTCTTGCAGCATTTATATCTGTCGCCTATCTGTGGAAGAAGAATAAGGGTAAGTGAAGGGAAAACATGATTAGAGCCAAAAAGTTAACTCCTTTACTTTTTATACCTTTAATCCTAGCTGTATCAGGATGTGTCCAGGATTTAGGAAACTCGAATGAGCCAGATAATCTTGAAAACTTGAATAACACCACTAGTAATACTACAGAGCTTGATACAAATGAGAACAAAACTGTTTTCGTGGATGACTATGATTATCAAGTCCATATCAATGAAACTCCAGATAGCCTCATCTCTCTTTCTCCCAGCAATACGGAAATACTGTATGCTTTGGGTTTGAATGATAGTGTTGTGGCTGTAACTTACTACTGTAATTACCCACCAGGAGCAGAAGAAAAGCCCAAGATAGGTGGTTATACTACAGTAGATGTGGAGAAAGTTATCTCCATGAACCCTGACCTGGTTATAGCTGCCAATGGCAACGGGAGGCAGGTTGTAGAGATACTGAAGGAATACGTGAACGTCTACGCTTTGAACCCCCAGGATATAGACGATGTTATGCACAATATAAGGGTATTGGGGGAGATAACCAACAAAGAGGAGAATGCCTCAGAGATCACCCACATGATGGAAGATAAGGTCCAGAAAGTAAAGGATAAGGTGCAAAAAAGAGAGAACAGGAATGTAACAGTAGCCCACATCATCTGGCACGACCCCATTTGGGCCAGCGGCAAAAACACGTTTATTGATGAAATCATTAATCTTTCTGGAGGAGAGAACGTGTTCAACTTTGATGGCTGGAGGATAGTCAACAGAGAAGAGCTGTTGGCCAAAAATCCAGAAGTTATAATCGTGAACGGAGGCAGTGGAATGGGAAACAAGGGAAAGGACATCATATACCAAGAAATTATGAAGATGGAAAACCTCAAAGCAGTTAAAAACGATAATGTTTATGTTATCAACTCGGACATTGTTTCCAGGCCTTCATACCGATTGGTTTATGCCCTGGAGAAAGTAGAGGACTTTCTGGATAAGAGTACTTGAGCTACACTATCTCCAGTCTTATTGATTACTCATAAAACCATTTTTTAAACTGTGCCATGAAGTATATAGAACTAAAACTATCAAACTACCACAAAAACACTAGTTTTATGTTAAAGCGGTCGACAAAGGGAAATACCCATTTTGACCAGAAATGCGTTCTGAAGGGGGGAATCATAATTTCTAGTGTACCTCATGATTCCCCCTCTACCCCCTTCTGCCAGTAGTTCTTTGGGATTTATACTAGAAGATATAATAGAGAGAGTTAGTCAACTTTGTTGACAGAAGGGGGGAATCATAATTTCTAGTGTACCTCATGATTCCCCCTCTACCCCCTTCTCTGCAGGTAGATTTTCCAGGTTTACACTAGAGGATACGTTAGGGAGGTGTTAAGCGTAGCGAAACACTCGGTTACCAGAAGTGCGTTCTGGAGCCGCGTGGCATTAACTTCGTTAATACCACTACAATTTAATGTTTTACACTAGTAGATACGTTAGGGAGGTGTTGAGCGTAGCGAAATACCTCGGTTTGATGGTCCAGCTTTCTGAAGCTGGTGATTGAACTTTCTGAAGTTCGGAGTTCAAATCCCGGCTCGCGCACTAATATTAAAGGTACGATGCTCGGAACCAAGGGACCGGGCTATAAGTGGTGACAGCGAGAACTATTTTACTTTGGAAGCCGACATGATGAATGGAGATCTACCGACTACAACGTCAGGCTTAAGCGAGAGTTAAAGTTGTTGGAGAAGAGCCCTATTCGGGAAGAGGATAAGAAGCTTTTCTGAACTTTATTACTTAATTGAGTTCCGTATTAAAACTTCATATTGATTTAAGTACATAAAATCATTATTTTTTTTAACCAAAAAATGGCTAGTTAGGACCAAGAAAGGAGGAATTATGTGTTTAAATCGGGTTTGGGTGGTTTGAAAATGAGGATTAAGATATTAGTTTTGGCTGTATGTATTTTGTTCTTGTGTCTAAGTTCAGTCACGGCTAATCCAATGCTGGACTGGTCCATTGAAACTGTCGACTCTGACGGAAATGTAGGCGGCTTTACTTCAATCGCCCTAGACTCCTCCGGTAGCCCTCACATAGGCTATCGTAACTGGTCTGATGGGTTGAAGTATGCTAAGTGGAATGGTACCGGATGGGACTTACAGACTGTCGACTCTGACGGAAATGTAGGTTGGTCTACCTCACTTGCTCTGGATTCCTCCGACAGTCCTCACATAAGCTATTACGACTTTACTAAGAAGGATTTGAAGTACGCCACATGGAATGGTACCGGATGGGACTTACAGACTGTCGACTCTGACGGAAAAGTAGGCTCGGGTACTTCAATTGCTCTGGACTCCTCCGGCTATCCTCACATAAGCTATCTTAACTCTACTAAGTCTACTGATGATGATTTGAAGTATGCTAAGTGGACCGGTACCGGATGGGACTTACAGACTGTCGATTCTGATGTGGGTGAGCCTACTTCACTTGCTCTAGACTCTTCTGATGTTCCTCACATAAGCTATCATAACGGGACTAATGGGAATTTGAAGTACGCCACATGGAATGGTACCGGATGGGATATACAGACTGTCGATTCTAAGGGAGCTGTAGGTTTTACTTCAATTGCTCTGGACTCTTCCGGCAGCCCTCACATAAGCTATCTTAACTATACCAGTGGGGGTTTGGGATATGCTAAGTGGACCGGTACCGGATGGGATTTACAGACTGTGGATTCTGATGGGAACGTAGGTGCGTATAATTCAATTGCTCTGGACTCTTCTAGTGGCCCACACATAAGCTATCATAACGGGACTAATGATGATCTGAAATACGCCACATGGAACGGTACCGGATGGGATATACAGACAGTCGACTCTGATGGAGATGTAGGTAGGTATACTTCAATTGCTCTAGACTCTTCCGGCTATCCTCACATAAGCTATTATAACGGTACTACTGGGAGTTTGAAATATGCAACATTAGCTTTTGCTCCCACTGAAGTACCGAATCTAACTCCAGTAGGACTAATAGCACTGACGGGCTCACTGACATTGATAGCTGCAGTGGTGATGAGAAGACGTTAAAACTCTTTACTATATTTTTTAAAAAAACAATTAATTTTCAGAAGTTCACTAGTGTACCTCATGATTCCCCCTCTACCCCCTTCTGCCAGTAGTTCTTTGGGATTTATACTAGAAGATATGATAGTGAGGTGTTGAGCGTAGCGAGACAACTCGGTGTGATGGTCGAGGTTTCTGAAGCTCGTGGGCTAGCTTTCTGAAGCTGGTTTTTTTACTCCACTCCTAAACCATCACCAAATTTTACTTTTTGCAACGGTAATCACCTTGAAAGTGATTTTTGTAAGCAAAAGTGTTAAATTGGGACCTCTGGAAATTCTAAACCTCCTCATAATAGCACTACTTGGCATATCTTCATTTTTAACCATTTAGAGCTTTAATCAACCTGGAGTTCTCTTCCGGCTTCCTCACAGAGAACCTGATATATCCATTTAAGCCCATGGACGCACAATCCCTCACTACGATCCCCTCACTCTTCAAGTGATCTATTGTTTTATTTTCAGATTTCATGAGGAAGAAATTGGCATCACTACTCACACCAAGCTCTCTCTCCATCCTATCCTTTTCCTTCCAGATCCGGGGCATTGTCTCTCTCAGGAACTCGAATTCATCCTCAACGACCTTTTTCAAGAACGCTTGACCTATAGAACCTATGCTCCAGGGCATTCTAACTCTCCTGAACTCTTCCGGGAAACCCATAACGTAGCCGACCCGGACACCGGGCACTCCATAGCTCTTGGTGAAAGTCCTCAGCTTTACGATATTATCGCTCTCAGGTGATGAGAAATTCTTGACAAAATCCATAAAGGCTTCATCCAATACTAAAATAGATTCTGTATCCTCTACAGCGTCAATAAGAGGTCTTAACCTATCTGGAGGGTGGTACTTGCCGTCGGGGTTGTTGGGGTTGCAGAAGAATGCCACACTATCTCTTTCTTTTTCAACCTCTTCAACCATCTCTTCCAGCGTCCTGCACTTACTGATCCTGGCCCCGAACATTCTGGCTACTCTCTCGTATTCGGAGTATGCGGGTTCAGGTAGGACCACTTTCCTATCCTTCAGAAAGAGGAGTGTTCCCGTGAGGTATATTGCTTCAGTCGCCCCCGCAGTAACGGTCAGTTCTTCGCCCACCAGAGAAGCAAGCTGTTCTTCCAGTTTATCATAGTATGTGTATTCTGCAGAATTTTTTGCTCCCTCTTCGAATACCTTCTTTATCCATTCTGGCTGGTAGGGGTTTATAGAAATGGAGAAATCAATATATTCTGATCTTCTTGTTTTTCCCCCGTGTTCGGTTTTATAATCAAATCTGAAAGGTTTCATTTAGATCATCTGTTAAAACTCTCGGTCTCAATTCATCTCAAAACTTTAATTAGGTGAAAAACTTTTTGAAAGTTATGAAAGTCTTCTCCTCGTGGAGCGGGGGTAAAGAGAGCTGTATGGCTTGCTATAAAGCCATAGAACAGGGTTTAGATGTTTCTTACCTCCTCAATTTTATTGACTGGGAAAGAAAACGCAGGTCTCATGGAGTGAGAACAGATATCCTCCGTGCCCAATCTGAAGCTCTTTCCATCCCTATTATTCAAAGAAAGACGACCTGGGAAGATTATGAAAGCACTTTCAAGAAGGTCGCCGGAGAGTTAAAGCAGGAAAACGTATGCGGTGGCGTTTTTGGGGACATTGACATCCAGGAGCATCGCCACTGGGTGGAGCGTGTATGTACTGAAGTGGGAATCAAGCCTTTTCTTCCCCTGTGGGGTAGGAGACAGGAAGAACTAATGCATGAGCTGGTAGACACGGGTTTTAAAGCTATCATAATCGTGCTGGACAAGAATGCCGTAAGTGAAGATTTTCTGGGGCAGATTATAGATAAGGGTTTTATTGAGGAGCTGAAGCAGAGGGGAATAAGTCCTTGTGGGGAGAGCGGGGAGTATCACACTCTGGTTGTAGATGGTCCCATATTCAAAAAGAGATTGGATATTGAGGACAGCAGAAAAGTGACAGCAGGAGATAGAGTGATGATGGATATAACAGGATTAAGCTTACCTGAAAAGGAAGTTGACGGTGAACAAGATGACTGAGAACAGTTACATGTCGGAGTTGAAAGAATTACTAGCCAAGTCTGTGGAGAGGAATTGCCCCTCTGACAGTGCCATCCTGCTCTCCGGAGGTCTAGACACCAGTATACTGGCCAGTATATTGGCATCTAATAAGGAAGTAACGGCATTTACTGTGGTGACGGATGGGGGCACGGACCTGGATTACGCTCGAAAAATAGCTGAATTATATGATTTGGAACACTATGTGATCCGCGTATCGCAAAAAGATTTCTTTGATAGGATACCAGAGGTGATCAAATCGCTGGGGAGTTTTGATCCTGCTATCCCCAATGATCTGGCAATCTATATTGGGTTAATTAAAGCTAAAAGAAAAGGTATAAAGAGCATAGTTACTGGGGATGCGGCCGACGAGCTGTTCGCAGGCTATAGCTACATGCAAAAACTGCGTGGAGAGGGACTTGCGGATTATACGAAGTATATCGCCCAGCATATGAGCTTCTCGTCCAACAAGCTGGGTGAAAAGCTTGGTGTAGATGTGAAGCGGCCTTACAGGGATGAAAGGGTTGTGGACTTTGCCCTCGATCTGGAGCCGGAAATGAAGGTAAGGAAAATAGGGGACAAAACGTGGGGAAAGTGGATCCTGAGGAAGGCGTTTGAGGAAGAGCTGGGAGAGATCGCGTGGAGAGAAAAGACTCCCATAGAATACGGGGCAGGAACTACAGGACTTAGAGAGTTAATAAGGAATGAAATACCGGATGAAGTATTTGAGGACAGGAAAAGACTTTACAGAATGGAATTCATCAACAAGGAGCACCTGTACTTCTACGAAGTCTATAGGAGATTTGTGGGAGAAGTGAAGAAAGCGGAAAAGGATGAGAATAAATGTCCCGGATGTGGAGCTAAGTTAGAGGGGTACCACTGCAAAATCTGTGGTTACGCCTCTCCTATAGAAGATATAAGATGGTGAGAAAGGTAAAAGCAATTGCGAGCCACTCCAATGTAACGATTTTAAACACCTTTAAGGACCTCCCAATATCATTCAACTGCGCCTTTCTCCCAGGGTATGAGTAAGAAAACTTCTTCTCCAGCTTTACTCCCAGCACAGCACTCATACCAGCAATCGACTTATCATTGATCTTTTTGCTGAGTCTGTAATATTTAAAACCCTCAAGGGAGCGGGCTAAGGGCATAAAAAGCAGGAACGTGATCCTGGATGGGATAAAGTTGAGCACGTCGTCCAGCCTTGCTGTAAATTTTCCGACGTAGAAATGCTGGTCATCCCTGTAACCGATTAGGGCATCCATGGTATTCACTGCCCTGTAAATGAGTGCTCCGGGGAGACCAAAGAGCAGGAAATAAAAGATGGGTGAGATGACGCTGTCCACCATATTCTCCGATAAACTTTCGATCGATGCCGAGCACAACTCATGCCTTTCCAGATTCCTTACGTCTCTACTCACTATCAGAGAGGTTTGTTGTCTCTGTTCATTGATATCCGGGGTAGCGGTTCTCTTCACATGATCTACCAGACTTTTTATTCCGAAGGTCGTTTTGGTGAGGTAGATAAGAAGGATTAAACCGATCCAGTAGGGGAGTAGATTAGGGATTAGGGAGATCAGGAGAGCGAGACCGATGATCAGCAAAGTGAGTAGAGATCCGGTGATAAAATCAATATACTTATTTCTTCTGACGTAAATTCTATCAAAGGAGGAGGTCAGCTTCCCGAATAAGTTGGTGGGATGCAATCTGGGCTCACCTATAAGCAGATCAAGGGCAATAGCTAAAAAGAGGACCAGTATTTTCTCTCCATTATCCAGGAGAAGTGTATCCATTATCGGTTGAGTGAGGAACTCCATGTGTGAAAACCTGGTTTCTGCGTTATTGTCAAATTAACAAAGAAACTCAAAAGTTTTATTTTAAATAAGTTTAATCCGGTCGTATGAAAAATTTGTTATCTTTTTTTACCCGCATTCCCGTGAGTGGGGATTTGGAGAGTATGGGAAGAGAGGTATGGCTCCTTCCTCTCCTGGGTATTGTTACTGCATCTATATCTTCCGTAATTCTTTACCTTGACCCTCCTCTCAGGGGTATGCTGGCAGTTTTAGCCCTTTACCTGGTTATGGGCATAATCCATCTTGACGGTCTGGGTGATTTTGCAGACGGGGTTATGGTCAAAGGAGATAGGGAAGGAAAGATCAGGGCTTTAAAGGACGTCAATGTGGGCACAGCCGGAATATTCGCTCTGACGTCTGTACTCCTCTTACAGGTTTTCTCTCTCAACATTCTACCTTTCTGGAGCATTCTGGTTGCTGAAGTAAACTCTAAAATGGGGATGCTGGCCATATCAGCATTTAGCAAGCCACTCGGAAGCGGTTTGGGGAGTCACTTCATGAATTCTTTAAACTCTAAGAGGTTGGTTCTGGCAGTAATTGTTTATCTAACTGTAATGGGGTTGTTATTTGTCCTTTACCCCAAATCAATTATCTTAGTGGTCTCACTGGTGGTTCCGCTGCTTGTGGGCAGGATGTCGATGCAGAACTTTGGAGGGGTGAATGGGGACTGTATAGGAGCTTGTGCTGAATTGACGAGAGTTGCTGGTCTGGTTGTGCTGGCGCTGATTTTATTTTAGAAGTTCTGCGGTTTACACTTTCGAGAAACATGATCTCGATGGTTGGTTAATTTTTCTTCAGCCATTAGTGAGGACATATGTGAAGAACAAAATGAATGTATCATATTGAAAAATATATAAATTGATCTACTTTATCTTTAAAATACAGTCAAAATGTGGAAAGGAATTCAAAAGCAAAGATGAGATAGAAGAACATATGGAGAAGGAACATAGTAAATTTTTAAGATGTTGTTAGTATGTTTGGGTTACTTGGACTCGTAGTAGCAATAGCCTGGTTCTATGCGTACAGAAGGGTAAAACTGAAGGCATTTGGCGTTCTCGGATTAGCCGTCCTTATTGGGGTGGTTGGTCAGCTAATAACACCTGTCCTGATGGGTTTTACTGACATAGATGTCTATATTATACGTTCCTATTCTAGTACTATCGCTCGTATCTCTGCAATCGTGTACATGATCCTGGCACTCTACGGAGTTTCAAGCATTATCAAATCCTTTGAGAGAACAGGAATGCGATGAAACTCTCTAATAAATCTCGTTGACATTCGGTTAGTAATCTCTGTAATTTAAACATATCTTGAATGATCTTACCACGATATCCACAAATCACAATATTTCTTACATTTTTTGCCCGACCCGAATTGACAGAGATTATTAAGGCCGATTTTTCTTGATATACGCTCGTTACCGCTAAACATCATAAAGGTTAGTTTATACCCCAATTTTTTTACCTATGAACTTCTCATACCACTCCAACTCTTTGTAATTGATTAGATGGATTTCAAAAGGAGCAAAAACATCGATTGCCTTAATTATTTCCCCCACAATTTTAGCCCTTTCGCTCTGCCTTTTAGGTGTATTTTCTGATACAACCAAAATGTCGATATCACTTGCAGGAGTACTTTTCCCTTCAACAATCGACCCAAAAACGTAAACTTCTGCATTTCCAAGCAGATCTTCAGCCAGTTCTCTGATTAATTTGGCATACTCCATGTAGTTCTCAAAATACTTTCGTTCTTCCTCGGCTGTCTGGGCAACAGTATCGAAAAAGCTCATAATCTATCCACAAATTTCCTAATTTTTTTACTTAACTCCAGCATGTTTTCCACTTCTACTCTTTCGAACTCAGAAGGAATATATCGTGATGTGATATAAGCGTTCTCTATATTGGAGATACCATCAATATTCTCTCTCATAAAATTACTTAATTCCGTCTCCTTTTTACCCAGCTTTCCGATATCCTTCAAAAGTCTCTTTATTGAGTGGGTCTTGGGATAATCTCCTGCCAGCAGAAATAACTTGTATTTCAAGTAGAGCTCTACAAATTGCTGAATGTTGAAAGCAGCAATATCCAAAACCTCTTCCTGAAGGAGATGTTCACCGTTCTTAAGGAACTTAACAGCTCTTTCCTTTAAAATTTCTATCTCTTCAGAACTCATTTTTCTTCAATACTCTGAGGTCAATAATAATTTTTCCTTTCGACCTTCGACCGAGAACAAGATTTGGACAGCCGATTTCTGATAAAACCGCTAAAGATCAAGTTCGGATGCACACATCCTCACCTTGGGTGAGTTGACCACCGGCAGGATCCATTAAAGTTAGGAGAACAGAAACTATTACTCTAAAAGACTCTCAAACAATTTCAAGTTTTATACTTCTCTTTAATCCTCCTACCCCTCTCCAAAGCCGTTAATCTCTCTTTATAGCTCTTATGATAGCTTATCCGATGCTTTACGTCATCCCATAATTTTCTCCAGTAGTAAAAATACTCTGAGATTTCGATCTCATCACCAAAGACGACAGTATAATTCTCCATAATTGACGCTTTAACCTTGAGGGGGAGAAGCTCAAATATCCTGAGATCATAGACTGAGCTCACCCTGGTGAATAACTCCTTTAAGATCGATATATTCTTTCTCTCATCTCTGGTTATGGTAATGACGGCAACATCTATATCTGAGCCCTCTCTGTATCCTCCAGAGACAAAAGAGCCGAACACCACAACTTCATATTTTGCCAGTGGCTTTAGGTCTTCTTTAATCTGATCCCAGCTCATCAAGAACACTCTCAACCCGCTCTATAAAGGTGAATAGAGTATCTCTTACCTCATCTATTGACTCCAGAACCAGGGTTGTGTCAACTCCGTTATATCTGTGACTACAGTTCCTGAGTCCATTGCACATTTTTAATGAATCCGCCAGATCACTGTCTATTACACCCAAATCGGTTAAAGTTTCGATATTGTGGTAGTCGTCTTCCACCTTCTTCCCCAAATCCTTAACCAGTATAGCAGCAATAACCATAGCAGCCTCAATAGATGTGTGTAGATTGTAAAAAGTTCCACTGATCTCTATAGGATGTTCAGTTTGGGCGGTAACCTGGTCAAATGCTTCAACCACATACTCTATCCTTTCCCCGTACCTCTCAAACCCCCATAGCTGATTATTATAGATTGTTAGAAGTTATATTTTCCTTTCGGAGGTTTAAGATTTGATTATAGCCGCAACTCTCCAGAAAATAATCATCGAATACTGATTAATGCCTTAAAGAAATAAAGATTAAGATCAGGATAAATTAATATGCGAACCGGGGATAAATGAAAATAACTAGATGAAAACTCTCAAGATAATAATGGCAGGCGGTAGGAGCACCAGAATGGATGTAGAGAAGCCGGTATTAAAGGTGAACGGAATTCCCCTGCTGTTGAGAGCGTATAAAGCCTGTCAAGAAGCATACATCGCAGTCAGCAGGCACACTCCCAAGACCAAAAAGCTGTGCACGGACAAGGACATCCCAATAATCGAGACACCGGGAAAAGGATACGTGGAAGACGTTAAATGGCTGCTGGAAGAATATGGGCCTTTTGTGAGTGTAGCCAGTGATATACCCTTTATCACGAAGAAGGACTTAAATGAGATCGATGATTACTTCAGGAACAATCCTTTAAGCTTAACAGGATATGTGTCACAGGAAGATGTTCCTGATGAAGCGAACCCTGAGACTTACATGGGGAAGTGTATCGTAGGCATAAATACCGTAACCCACAGGGAAGAAGAGCTCTTCAAACTCTCAAACCCCTATCTCGCCTTCAACGTTAACTCCCAGCATGATCTGACCGTGGCCAATAAGTGGGCAAAAGAGCTGGACCCGGTACTCTATTAGTGGGTTTAAAGCATATCAGAGCTAGAAGGAACTGAAACTGTCTTCCCATTTTTGAAGGCTTTTCCTCAGAGATTTGTCCACTGCTTTTCCCACGTAATAACCTATCTCTGTGGCGGTCCCAGTCCAGTCGAGGTCACCTTCATAGCTGAAGATGCCTATTCCGTCACTGGTTGTACCTGTAGCCCCATATTTCTCCAGCATGACCCTGGTCTTTACCTCTGTAGCCACCATTATTGCATTCACCATGCCGCTCAGAGTTAGACCCTCCTTGACCAGGATGGCAATATTGATAGTGTCAGGTTTCTTAAACTCATGGAATCCGCTAAATTTTTTCTCTCCAGCGATACTGGGGTTATTTACGCCTGCTGTTATATAAACATCCACACAACCCTCTGTGGAATAACTGAGGACTTCAGGAATATCAACGGCGGTCATAAAGCCTACATATCGGTCAAGGTTATTGCGCTCCATGAAATTGATGCAGTCCTCGTGCTGGTCGCCAGAGTAATTCTCATCAACGTACATAAAGAAAAATCCATTGGCTTTGGTGAAACCGCCATTATGTGCTGCTGAGGTGGTTGCCTGCATTTCTTCATCAAATGTCCTTATGAAATTCTTTTCAACGAAGAATTCAGCCATCTTACCCCGTATGCTCTTCCTGTAGCCTGTGATAGAGCTCTTCAACCTTTCCAGCGACATCTTCTTCTGAAAAACCCGTGTTTTTGGCCATGTAGACACTGCCGCCGGCTCCTGCACCCTCTTTGACGTAACCTTTCTCGTAATCCTTCAAACCCTTGAACTTTGAATGGCTGAAGTCGAGCATAGCGTTATGGTAATTTACACCTATTTCCTTTGCAGTGTCCTTGAAACTGGCTGACCTATCCTCAACGATGTACTTCGTGGTGGCTATCTCAATTCTGGATACATCTTTACCCATACTCTTGAGTATGGCTGCTACAGCCAGCAATTGAGTTCCACCCGCTAGCACTATTCTCTTGTTAAGTCCCAGTGATAATCCCAGGACTGTGGCGAGCATGGGGTCCCCAAACTCTTCTAAGGCGCTTAATGGCCTCTGCGAATATTCACTCGACCCTGTTCTCTTGAAACCCTCATCGATTACTCTATCTTTTATTTCCTGTGGGTTCTGAGGAGAAGCAGAGCTGGTATTAGCGTCATAACCTAGGGCTCTCAATACCGCCTGAGCTGTAGTAGTGCCTCCAGGAGTGCTCTCCCCGATCACTATTTCATCCACTTCCAGCTTATTCAACTCTCTTCCCAGCAATTTTGCCGACTCAACATTATTTCTGGCTTGGGGGACGGCCTTTTCTTTGCGGAAGTCTTTCCCCGCTTCATCTGAAACAAAGATGTGTGGCAGTGCAGGCGGTAGGTATGAACCCCCTCTCACCGCCATGCAGGAAAAATCGGCCAATTGATAGCAGGCTTTGGTTATTATGGCTGGAGTGGGATGACCTTCAGGAGTTACAGGGATCTCATCTATACTCACCGGCTTATCCAGTATAATATACTCTATATCTGCCAGAGGAGTGAATTTAGTGAGCTCTGGAGAAGCTCCCGCCACGGATATAGATGGAATGGTCGCAATTTCAGTGTTCCCCAGAACTATCAGCATGAGGTCGGACATAGATGTTCGTGAGCAGGTCCACTTAAAGTCCTTACGAGAGTCTTGACAGTGAAATAGTTTTATTCCTCACCAACTTGGGTCAGTGATATGGCTGAAGATGATCAACATGAGCTCGTACCGGTTGAAGACATCAAACTCCAAGAAGGTATCAGCGTATCTGAGCTAATTCGTCAAATGGGGAGTGTAGGAGGTTTTAGCGCCAAAAAGGTTGCAGAAGCGGTGGAGATATTTAAAGAAATGAAGGACGAGGAGGTCACCACTTTCCTTTCCTTCCCAGCAGCTATTGTCTCTACCGGGACCAGAGGCGTTATCAAGGAGCTTGTCAGGAGAGATCTGGTGGATGTGGTGATGACCACCTGCGGGACACTGGACCACGACCTGGCAAGGATATGGAAGGACTACTATCACGGAAGCTTTACCCTCGACGATGCCCAGCTCCATCACAAGGGCATAAATCGAATAGGGAATGTTCTGGCCCCCAACGAGAGCTATGGGCTTATCTTGGAGGAAAAACTGCAGCCCATGCTGGCGGAAATATACGAAGAAAAAGAGAGGCTCTCCACCAGAGAGCTGGTATGGGAGTTAGGGAAAAGACTGGAATCAGAAGAGAATAAAGAATCGTCCATTATCTACTGGTGCTACAAAAATAATATACCGGTATTTGTTCCCGCTATAACAGATGGAGCGGTAGGTTTCCAGTTGTGGCTTTACTACCAGCAGCACAAGGACTTCCAGATCGATGTCTTGAAGGATGAGAGCGAATTGAGCGATATTGTTTATGGAGCACAGAAAACAGGAGCCCTAATAGTAGGGGGAGGGGTATCCAAACACCACACCATGTGGTGGAATCAGTTCAGGGGCGGCCTGGACTACGCCATCTACATCACCACTGCTGTAGAGTGGGATGGCAGCCTCTCAGGAGCGAGAGTGAGAGAAGCGGTCTCCTGGGGAAAAGTAAGGGAATTCGCCAAGCACGTGACCGTAGAAGGAGATGCAACCCTGATACTGCCTCTGATGGTATCCGCATTGCTTTGATTTATATAATTATTTACTAAAATATTAATTAACGAATTCAAAATCTATTTGGTTAAACGAAGTGAGGTACAGGCATGAAGGGAAAACTCCTCACTCTTACCCTCATCTGCGTAATTTTGGTAACTTTGGTGAGTGGCTGCACTCAAAAAGAAACGAAAAATGGAACTATTGAGATCCAGGGACATGAAGTATCCAGAGAGTGTGAAGCAGATAAAGACTGTGTGCTGGTGAATAAGCAGCTGAACTACAGCTCCTGCTGGCCAGGAGCATGTGAAGAGATCGATTACTCCCTATCCAGATATATTGCTGTTAACCAGGATTCATTTGAGGATTTTAAGGAAATCGTTGGCCCATCAAGAGATGAATGCGGTCTCAAACCGTTATGCCCTATAAAGATAGTCAACGATAACTTTACGGCCAGTTGTGTGGACAACATATGTGTTAAAGTACCAATCACTGAAAAATAACCCGCTCCTAGGACCAAGAATTATAAACCACATAGATTAATCTGTGGCATGGGCAACATACCTCAGGACCATCCCCGCTACAAGAGCTTGATTACCAGGGAGAAGATAGTTGAGGGTTTTGAGAGAGGACTGGTCGCTCCTCAGGGACTCATAGCTCATGGGAGGGGTGAAGCTTTTGATTATATTCTGGGTGAGAAGTCCCATGATTTCGCCCTCAAAGCCGAAAAGGCTGCAGTCGAACTCTTGATTAATTCGGATTATCCTGTTATATCGGTGAACGGTAATGCCGCAGCTCTTGTTCCTCAAGAACTGGTAAAGCTGTCAAAATTGCTTAAAGCTCCACTTGAGGTAAATCTTTTTCACTGGAGCCAGGAAAGAGCTCAGAAGCTAGCAGATTTTCTCCAGTCCTATGAAGCTAATGTTCTCTCCGCTGGCGATGCTGTTCTGGAAGGTTTGAGATCGGACAGGCGAATAGTGGATAGTAGAGGCATCTATGAGGCAGATACGGTTCTCGTGCCACTGGAGGATGGTGATAGGTGCGAGATACTGAAGAGACATGGAAAGAAGTCTATTGCTATCGACTTAAACCCTCTCTCTAGAACATCTCAAATGGCGGACATCTCCATTGTGGATAATGTTAACAGAGCCATATCTAACATGATAGAATTTCTTGAAAACCTTAAAACTTCTGAAACTATGTGGTCAGGATTTGACAACAGACAGAATCTTGGGGAAGCCGTTGAGGTCATCTGTAATTATTTGAATTGCAAAGTCTCAAAATGATTTTATACTTTAGACTTGAGTGGCAGATATGATTGCTGACGTCTACATTTACCTCAAAGAAGGAATTGCTGATCCAGAGGGGGAGGCGACAAGAAAAGCGTTGAGGTTGCTGGGTTTCAAAAACGTTAAAAGCGTCTCCTCCAGAAAAGTGTTCCGTATAGACGTTGATGCCCGCAAAAAAGAAGATGCGGAAAGAGAGCTGGTGACCATGTGTGAGAAACTTCTTGCCAACCCAGTGATCCAGAGCTACTCTATTCAATGGATTGATTGACTCCATGATGAAACGATGTGGTGAATGAAATGATGTATACTCCGGTTGATGTGCCGTTCGAGCTCCACGAGATCAAGATATTGGAAGCTGATGACGATTCTCTGACAAAGATGAGCGAAGAACTTGGTCTGGGGCTTAGTCTGGATGAAATGAAGAGGATAAAGGAGCATTTCCACCAGAAAGGCAGAAATCCTATGGATATTGAGATCCAGAGTCTGGGGCAGGCGTGGAGTGAGCACTGCTGCTATAAGAGCTCCAAATACTACCTTAAACAGTCTATTGTTGGTCTTTCAGCTGACTATGTGATATCTGCCATAGAGGAGGATGCAGGCGTAGCAGAATTTGACGAAGAGCACGCTTACGTGCTTGCTCTGGAATCCCACAACCACCCCTCTGCGATCGAACCCTACGGTGGTGCTGCCACTGGTATAGGAGGTATATTGCGAGATGTCTTATGCATGGGTGCCCAGCCGATAGCTTTGATCGACCCCCTGTATTTCGGGAATCCTCACATACCTGGGGATGAAGTACCTTCGGGAACAAAACATCCCCTCTATCTTCTTTCAGGAGTTGTAGAGGGAATAAGGGATTACGGCAATCGAGTGGGCATCCCCACGGTCTCGGGCTCAGTCTTCTTTGACCACAAGTATCTCACCAACTGTATCGTCAACGTGGGTTGTGTGGGTATAGTGAAGAAGGACCAGCTCATCCACAGCAGGGCGGGGAATGCCGGGGACATCTTCATTCTTGCAGGTGGTCCCACAGGTAGAGACGGGATCCATGGGGTAACGTTCGCTTCCTCAGAGCTCCACGAGAGGAGTGAAGAGGAGTCAAGAGGGGCTGTCCAGCTGGGAAATCCCATTATCAAGGAACCACTTATACATTCCTGTCTGGAGATAGTGGACAAAGGACTCCTCACCGGAATGAAAGACCTGGGTGGAGGTGGATTGAGCTGTGTTATAGGAGAAATGGCTTCGGCTGCTGGATTCGGAGCTGAAGTCCATCTGGAAAAGGTCCACCTGAAGGAGAGGAATATGGCTCCCTGGGAAATGTGGGTCTCCGAAAGTCAGGAGAGGATGATGCTCACCGTAGAGCCCAAACACGTTGACCAAGTCCTCTACATATTCCAGAAGTGGGATGTCCCCGCAACGATAGTGGGGACCGTAACATCGGATAAAGACCTCAAGGTCCACCACCACGGTCACAAGATCTACCACATGGACATAAATTTCGTCACCTCCGCCGTAGAGTATTGCAGGGCGTATTCCAGCATCAGCAAAGAGGTGGACGAAGAAGAGACCACAGCTATTCCAGAGGATTACCGCCAGACCTTTGTGGATATACTTTCCCACCCCAATGTGGCCAGTAAAGAATGGGTCATAAGACAGTACGACCACGAAGTAAGAGCATCCACCGTTCTAAAACCCCTGCATGGGAGGATCAACTCTGAGGGCCATGGTGACGCATCAGTAATAAAACCCATTACATCTAATCGAGGGATATCCCTGAGTGTAGCCACAAATCCCTGGCTGGTTAGAGCCAACCCCTACTGGGGAACTGCCTCCGTCTTCGACCAGCTCGTAAGGAATCTGGTTGCCGTGAACTCCATACCCCACAGCTTCGCCGATGGCCTTAACTACGGGAATCCAGAGAAACCGGAAAGGATGGGAGAATTTGTTGACTCTACAGAAGCAATGGGATGGATGGCCAGAGACTACGGAATGCCCTGTCTGAGCGGCAACGTCAGTCTCTACAACGAGACCTCTCACGGTAGCATTCCGCCTACACCCACGCTTGTGGGAGTGGGGATTGTGGAGGACGTGAGTGAATTGATAACGTCGGACTTCAAGTACAGAGGGAATGCAGTCGTTCTAGTGGGGGACACTCAAAAGGAGTTCGGTGGAAGCGTTTACTCTCAAATAAACGACATGAAAGGAGTGGTCCCTAGAACGTCACCTGAGAAGCTTAAAGAATATGCCGATGCCATGCTGGAAAGCTTTAAGCGATTTGATGTCAGAGCCTGTCACGACATTTCCAACGGAGGCATGGCCGCAGCTATAGGGGAGATGAGTATAGGCTCAGGGATGGGAGTGAGCATTGACCTGTCTGAGATGGGTGATGAAAAAGAGACCTACACCAAGCTTTTCTCCGAATCCAATACCCGATGGCTGGTAGAGGTCAAGCAGGACGAGGTTGAAGACTACATCCAGTTCTTCACCTCCAAACAATTGATTGCAAGACATATAGGGACTATTGGAGGCGACAGCATTGAATTCAGAGACGGGGACTTCAGCTTTAATGTTGCAGTAGAAGATGCTGAAGAGGCGTGGAGAAAGGGTTTAACAAAATATATAGAGTGATATTATGGACAAAGAAGAGATCAGGGTTGCGGTACTCCGTATCGAAGGCACCAACTGTGAAATGGAGACAGTGAACGCCTTCAGGGAGCTGGGAGTTTACAGCGAAGCGATCCACCTGAAACAGCTCTATAGCGACATGATAAAGGATGAAGAGCAGAGAAGCATGGCCGACTATAACTGTTTGGTGTTCCCCGGGGGTTTCTCAGCGGGAGATTACGTTAGAGCCGGCGCCATATTCTCTGCCAGGCTGAAGAGCGTTCTCACGGACGATCTGAAGGATTTTATCGGGCACGGATATCCTGTCCTCGGTATTTGCAACGGGTTCCAGATCCTGGCAGAGCTGGGAGTTCTACCGGGAATAGATGAGGACGATCCTGTTGGAGAGCCTCAAATGGCTATCGGAGTTAATGACTCCAACAAATTCGAGTGCAGACCCACTCTTTTAAAGCATGAGAACAGGGAGAACTGTGCTTTCACAAAAGGGCTGGATGAGGATACGGTCATATTCCCCGTGGCACATGCAGAAGGCAAGGTGACGTTCCCCATGGGGGAGGAAGAAGAATACATTGATCAGTTGAGAGAGAACGACCAGATAGTGTTCAGGTACGTCGATTTTGAGGGAGAATACGCGGGCTATCCATGGAACCCCAACGGCAGCATATACAACATAGCCGGTATTTGCAACGCCAGAGGAAACGTATTTGGCCTCATGCCCCATCCCGAGAGAGTATTCTGGGACTACAGAGCAGGTGCAAGTGGAGATGGCAGGTACATCTTTGAAAGCGTAATAAAATACCTCAAGAGCCTCTAATTTTTTGATTATTTTCTGGTTAGATCTATGACTAACTTCAGTGTGAAAGTTAAAGATAGAGCGAACAACTATAGTGCCTCAGAAATAATACTTAATGCTCGGAGGAGATTGAGCTCTGTATTGGTCACATGACTCTGTATTGGTCACATGAATCTAGAGCTCTCTACAGTATTTATTATTACCCCTGAACCGAGTTTTTGTTCCAGTTCGTCTACCAATTCAGTAGAAAAAATGACCTCCCCATTTACTGAGCTCTCATATCCCTGCATATGGTCTTCTAAAGCTACTATCCTGTACATTCGCTTCAGAAAGAAGGGATAGGCTCTCTCATCGAAGAATTTCATTCTTGCCGTGGTTTGATTAGCAATAATGGATGTGTTAACTTCTAAAGCCTTCCAGTATATTCCAGCTTCTCTTTCATCAAGCTCGGGGCTGAATCCGCCAATTATGCTCACATATGTATCTGAAATAACTTCCTGGGGGTAGAGGAACATAGCAATAATTCATTAAGTCTATCATCATATATAATTTTAATCAATCTGTCATCTGAATCGGTTCAATCAATTGGTCCTCAGAAAAAGTATTTTTATCCCAATTGTATCTTTTTCAATAATGTGGGAACGCATTGTAGAAAAATTTGAGAAATATCCTTCACAAATAACCGTGGCCAGAGAGTTCCTCAGATATGGGATCTCTGTTCAGGATGGTAAGGCTTTCATCGGAGATATAGAGCTTGTTCCTACCAAGATAGCCGAAGCCGTTGGAGTAGATCGGAAGGTTGTTGTAATGGCTATGCAGCGCATCGAAAATGATGAAGAGCTCAAAAGAGTGTTTTCGTCTTTGAGGCCTGTAGTCAACATCACAGAAGTGGCCCGAATTCTGGATTACAGCGTTCTGGAAGTCTATGCTGAAAGTTATAAAGTGGGAATAGTAGCCGGGATAACCTCCATACTGGCGAAAGACGGCATAGCGATTAGATACGTTCTAGCGGAAGACCCGGAGCTGAGTGTGGTGTCCAAGCTGACCATCGTAGCTGAAGATAAGATCCCGGGGAAACTTGTTGACGAATTTCTAGCGATCAAGGGCGTGCAGAAGATCGTGATAAGCTAAACTTTACGATAAGCTAAGCTGTTCCAGGTTAACTCATATTTTTGGCGTTTTCATTCCCCAGATCTCCTCAGATCATTTCATTTACCAATTCAGAAATTACTTTATCTGTTCACATGTTTTTGCTGTGTTCACGTATTACTCACATTAGGATTAATTACCACTTCCTCATCCAGAATTGGGGCATGAAGAGTGTCAGCACGGTGAATATCTCTAATCTTCCTATCCACATGTTCAGAAGGAGGATCAATTTTATATGATAGGGAAAGAAGGCATAGCTCTCACTCGCACCAGCTAGACCCATAGCAGGCCCTATATTACTGATACAAGCTGCAACAGAGGACACAGTGGTAAGAAAGTCGAAGTTGGACAGGGAGATCAATATGGTAGAAACTGCAAAAACCAGTATATACAGGATGAAAAAGCCTGCGGTCTGATTGAGTATATCCTTTTTGATTACATTATCTCTATACTTTACTGTTCTGGCTGTTCTGGGTTCTGCGACCTTTAGAATCTGTATGAAAGCGTACTTGACCAGAATATAGATTCTTGTGACTTTCATACCTCCTGAGGTGGAGCCCGAACTCCCTCCTATGAGCATAAGGGTGAGAAGTATCATTTTGGCTCCGCTACTCCAGGTATCAAAATCGGCGGTAGTATATCCGGTAGTGGTGGAAATCGAAACCACCTGAAATATAGAGTATCTTACGGAATCCAAGTATCCCAGGCTGTTCAGATTGAGCAATATAATGATAACGGATGCAGATACCAGGATCATTAGGTATACTTTGAATTCAGGATCTCTGAAGATGGGTTTTCTCTCTTTGAGCAGGTAGTAGTGGAGAGCAAAATTGGTTCCAGCTATTATCATAAAAAAGGTGATCACGCCCTCTACTAGCCCATTGTTGAAGTAGGCAATACTCTCAGTATGATTGGAGAACCCTCCTGTCGAAATGGTTGTAAATGCGTGAATAACAGAATCGAAAACAGGAACACCTAATAAATAGAGAATACCGATTATCAGGACAGTGAAGGAGAAGTAGATGCTGTAGAGAATAAGAGCCGTATCCTCCAGCCGGGGTTTTAGTTTCTCCAGTGTAACTCCAGGATACTCTGCATGGAAAAGAGTTTCGCTTTTTGATGCCATGGCAGGAAAGATGGCCACGAAGAGGACTATGATCCCCATACCTCCTAGCCACTGGGTAAAGTTTCTCCAGAAGAGAACGGACATGGGTAGAGACTCTATAGAATCGAATATGGTGGCGCCCGTGGTGGTGAACCCTGACATTGACTCAAAAAGAGCGTCCACAGGATGAACTCCTATGGTCATGAAAACAAGGGAACTTATAAACGAGATAAGGAACCAGCCCAGACCAACTATCGCCAGACCCTCCTTGTACCTGAAAACCTCGCTCCCGGGTTTGAGATAGATAAAAAAAGCTCCCAGGAGAATGGAAGCTATCATGGGAACTATAAAGGGCATATAGGACTCTTCATAGTAGAGAGCAATGATTAGAGGGATGGTCAAGATCCCTGTAAAGTAGATCAATATTTTACCCAGAAAATTAAGGACCAGCCGGATATTCATGCGTTCTCCTTAAGACAATTTAGACTCCACTTTCTCTATTTCGTCCCAGGTAGTAAATACCAAAAGTTTGTCCCCCATCTTTATCTCCGTATCTCCCTGGGGGATAAGGCAATCATCACCTCTCAAAATCCCACCTATGAGCGCTTTTTTAGGAAGTTCAATGTCTTTCACCATCTTACCCGAAACTTTTTGGCTCTCCACTGTAACTTCCAGCACCGCAGCCTCTCCCTTCTCGACATCAGCTATGGTCTCTACATGCATCATTCTGAACAACTTCATGATCTCAGTGTAAGCAATGGTTCTGGGTGAAAGTGCGGAATCCACTCCTACTTTCTCGAACAGTTTTGCATATAAACCCTTCTCTACTCTGGCGATAGCCTTTTTGGACCCCAAATTTTTTGCTAGGAGGGAAATGAGAAGGTTTTGGCCGTCGCTGTCGGTAGTGCTGATCACCACGTCTGATTTATCCACCTCTTCTTCTTTGAGAAAATCCAGATCAGTAGCGTCTCCCACTATCACTCTGGTCCTCTTCAGCAATCCGCACAGGTTTTCGCATAATTCAGGATCCGAATCCACCAGTTTAATATTGAGATTGCTCTTATCGATGATCCTGGCAACATAGCTTCCCACAATGCCTCCGCCGACTATGAACACGTTCCTGGTGATAGGATTTCCGAAAACCTTAGTGATATTGCCTATACTATCTGCCCTCCCCAGCACAGAGATCTTATCTCCCTTGAGTATCTGTGTATCCCCTCTGGGGACCACTAACTCTCCTCCCCTGTATATTGCTGTAAGGATTATATTTTGAGGTAACTGCATTTCGGAGACCTTTTTCCCTATCACATTGGAGTCCTCGGGGACAACAAGCTCTACCATATCTATCTTCCCACCACTAAAGGACACGAATTCGACGGCGCCCGGGGTGGTCACCAAATTGGCTATAGCATGTGCCAGAGCGAGTTGAGGGCAAATAACGAGGTCATAACCCATGAAATGATTTTTAACTACTGGCTTGTCAGCGTATTCCGGATCACTCACCCGTACAATAGTTTTCTTGGCACCCAGATTTTTGGCAGCAACCCCAGAAAGAAGGTTTATCTCATCCTGTCCAGTTACTGCCAGAAAGAAATCTGCTTTATGTATTCTGGAATTTTTCAGAACTTCCAGATTGGCAGCGTTCCCCTGGATAACTTCTACATTGAGCTTGTCAACTTCATTTGCTCTTTTTTCAACTTTCTCTATAACTACAACCTCGTAATTATGGGAGAGGTCTTTTGCAACATTATATCCAACCTCACCTGCCCCAGAGATTACTATTAGCATTATAAACACCTTGTCCCATCTGTTTAACTAACTATTCTTCAAGCTTTGGCAACTCAAATTTTAATGTTAAGTATATCTCAATTTTGTCAGTATCTTTGTCAGTATCTGGCTGCCCCTTCTCGACCAATATATAATTATCCATCCTTGCCACCTTACTTCAATTTCTTACTCTAATCTAAAGGACTATACCAAGCATTAATATTCTTACTGAGTAATAATGGACTAAAAAACACTCCTCAATTACTACCTGGCAGTGGCTCTATCCCTATGTCTGTAGTCGCCCGTTTCTTCTTTTCTTCTGGTCCTCTCCATCACTACTGCCAGCAATATACTCAGCTCGTACATTATAATCACCATCCCCAGTATGACCAGTTGGCTCAAGCCGGACACGTCGAATGTGATGTTGGTTGCCAAAATGAACACAGCTATGTAGAGTATCAGCCTCTTCCCCCTCAACCATGCGGCATCGATCATACCCAGTCGCACGGCGATGGTAGCCAGCACCGGGATCTGGAAGGTCAAGCCAAAGGCCAGAAATATCTTGAACATTCCGTAAAGCGACGCCTGAATGGAGAGATACGGTTCAGCTCCAAAATAGTTGAGCGTTGCCAGGCTGTAAACTCTGGGGATCACCACGAAATAAGAGAGTGCTGTACCCATCAAGAATAAAATGTATGAGAACGGCAGGAAAGTTTTTACAAAGGACCTCTCATGCCCGTACAGTCCTGGTTTGGAAAAGTTATAAAGCTCGTAAACCAGGTAAGGATATCCTATAAAAAAAGTGCAAACGAAAGAGAAGACTATTTGCGCCATTATCATTTCTGTGGGAGCAAAGACCACCATGTCAAGTTTTTGAGGGAATATGCCCCCCCACACCTCTTTTATTAAGCCGCCTGAGAAATAAAAAAAGATTGCCATTCCTACACCCATAAAGGCGCATATACGGATGGTCCTGGTCTTCAGCTCACCCAGGTGCTCCCTGATATCCATTTTTCTGTCGTCGAGTTTCTCAAGTTGCTCCACAGTGCTACTAAGTTTTTCAAACACTTAAATTTTCTTGATGATTGTTGATGGATGGGGTTGGATGAGTGGGAAAAATTATAAGTCCTACCTTTTGTAAGCAGAGGCATGGAAGACGCAGTAATCATCGATGCGATGAGAACACCGGTTGGGAGATTTGGCGGAGTCTTTAAAGATGTCCCGGTCCAGAAACTCGGCTCACTGGTTATAAAAAGATTATTAAATAATTTAGAGTTGAACCCTGTTTCCAAAAATGAAAATTACATCTCAAATCTGAATTTGGGTGAAATTGAGCTGGAAGAAAGATATCACGATTACTCCGGAACTGAAATTGAAATAGATGAAGTTTTTATGGGCAACGTTTTGCAGGCGGCTCTGGGTCAAAATCCTGCCAGACAAGCCTCTATTTATGCGGGGATACCCAAGGAAACCCCAGCAACGACCATAAACAAGGTTTGCGGCAGCGGATTGAAGGCACTCGCTCTGGCAGCCTCCAGCATCAGAGGAAAGGATAATAATGTAGTGATCGCTGGCGGTATGGAGAGCATGAGCGACACTCCTTATGCTATGACCGGGGCCAGATGGGGTATGAGGATGTTCAACTCCGAAGTCATCGATTTGATGGTAAATGATGGCTTATGGGAGACATTTTACGGATATCATATGGGTTACACCGCAGAGAATCTTGCCGACCTCTACAAAGTATCGAGGGAGGAACAGGATGAACTCGCCTACCAAAGCCACAAAAAAGCCATTAAGGCAACCGACGATCAAATCTTCACACAGGAAATAGCTCCTGTATCAGTTAAACAGAAAAAGCAAGAAATAGAAGTACATACCGATGAACATCCCCGCAGGGACACGACCATAGAGAAGCTTGCCAAATTGCCCCCGGCTTTTAAGAAAGGTGGGACCGTTACTGCAGGCAATTCCAGCGGCATCAATGATGGCGCTGCAGCGATGCTTTTAGCCTCTTCCCGTAAGGCAGACGAATTAGGGCTGAAACCTGCTGTAAGAGTTGTTAGCTACGCATCAGGGGCAATAGACCCCGCCTACATGGGTTTAGGGGTAGTACCGGCCATAATGAAAGCACTGGAGAAAGCGAACCTCCGTCTGGATGATATTGACTTGATCGAGTTGAATGAGGCTTTTGCCGCTCAAATTATTTCTGTTATGAAGGAGCTGGAACTGGATACCAACGACGACAGATTGAACGTCCACGGAAGCGGAATCTCAATGGGACACCCTATCGGAGCTACAGGTGCCAGGATCACCACCACTCTATTGAAAGAAATGCAGAGAAGAAGAGCCAGGTACGGACTGGCTGCTCTCTGTATCGGTGGGGGGATGGGTTTCGCTATGATATTTGAGAAGGTATAGATAAGAGTCGGATGGGAAAGTAGAGTATAATGTAATAGTGTAATTGATTTACTTGCTAATGGAATGACCACTGAATAAACTCTTCAGGAATATGAAGGGTTAAGCAGAGAAGACGTACTAGCCTGCTTACTCTACGCTTCTGAAATGCTTGACGATACTACTCTTATGCCTCTAGAAGAAACTGCTTAACACATGAAATTTCTGGTCGATGATGAACAGGCCCAGCTGTCGCAAAGTGGCTGAGTGGACTAAATTATGATATTTTCTGTTTATGACGAAGATAGAGGTCTGGACGATGAAAGCATTATTGAAAAGGCAAATCGGGAGAATTATATTTTAGTCACAAATGATAAGGATTTTGGTGAACTTATTTTTCGAATGAAGAAACCTCATAAGGGTGTAATTCTATTAAGATTAGAGGACGAAAGACCCCAGAATAAGATTAAGGTTTAAACCATGTTTTAGAGTCATATTTTGAAAAAATTGCCAATAATTTTTGTAGTCGTCACTGAGAAAACAGTACGAATTATCGAAGAGAGAAACGAGTAATTTATTCTCGTCAAATTTCAAAACTTGAGCGTTAATTTCTTGATACTACTTCAATCCCAGCTCGTCCTTTACCTCTATCAGCCCATCAATAGCCAACCTATAAAGCTCAGAGAGCTCTAATCCAGCATTCTCTATCTCTTTGATCCTATCTCTGTCACAGCCTGCCGCAAAGCTCTTGTCCTTGAACTTCTTCTTCACCGACTTGGGCTTAACACTAGTGACCTCACCATCCTTAACCAGGGCGGTAGCGACTACCAGACCCGAGACGCTGTCAGCCGCCTGAAGAGCGAACTCAACAGGTCTTTCATAACTGCCAAAGATGGTGTGGTTGTGGGTCTTCACCACTTCAGCGATATCCTCGTCCACCCCGTTTTCCTGCAGGATCTCAGCTCCTTTGATGCCGTGCTTGCTCATGTCCTCTCCCACGACCTCGTAGTCAATATCGTGGAGGATACCGATGAGCTCCCACTTATGAGCATCCTCACCAAGCTCTTCCGCAACTTTTTTCATTACTGCTGCGGTGGCTATGCAGTGCTTTATCAGATTATCATTTTTAACGTATTGATTTAATAGATTAAGAGCTTCGTTCCTCTCCATTTTAAATCCTCCAATGAAAATTGTTTATCGACTACCCTGAACCTTCTTACACTCTTCAAGAGGGATATCTACCGGATACCTCTCGTTTAAGCAGGCAAGACACAGGTCTTTTTGTTCTAAACCGACTGCTTCCAGTAATCCGTCTATACTCAGGTAAGCGAGGCTGTCAGCATTTATTTTTTCTCTAACCGTTTCCATATCTCTGGATGAGGCTATCAGCTCTTCTTTGGTGGACATATCGATCCCAAAATAGCATGGGGCGATAATGGGTGGGCTACCGACTCTGAAGTGGACTTCTCTGGCGCCGCTGTCCCTCAGCATATTCACTATTTTTCTGGAGGTGGTCCCCCTGACTATGCTGTCATCGACCAAAACTATCTTTTCTCCTTCCACATTGTTCTTTATGGCGTTCATCTTGATCCTCACGGAGAGTTCCCTCTCTTTCTGGGCGGGCATTATGAATGTTCTTCCCACATACCTGTTCTTTATCAACGCCTCCAGATACTGGATTCCCGATTCGTAGGAATACCCCAGTGAAGAAGTAGTTCCGCTGTCAGGTACAGGAGATACTGTATCCACTTCTGCCGGGCTCTCTCTGGCAAGGATCCTCCCGATATTGTGCCTTACTTCGTAAACGCTCTTTCCATCGATAACTGAATCTGGACGGGCAAAATAGATATACTCGAAAACGCAGAAAGCTTTTCTGGGGCTATCAGCTATCTTAACGAAGTCAATTTGACCATCTTTAATTATAACTGCATGACCCGGCTCGACATCCCCCAGGAAAGTAGCTCCTGTGGAGTCGATCGCACATGATTCGCTGGCGATGACATATCCATAATCTGCTTCGCCTACGCATAGGGGCTTGAATCCCATGGGGTCCCGATAGCCGATGAGCATATCATTAACCAGCATTGTAAAGGAGCAACTTCCGGAGATCTGCTCGTTCAGCAACTTGAGGGAGTTAACAATATCGTACTCCAGCAGGTACATCGATAGGAGCTGGGATATAACCTCTGTGTCGGAGTCGGTTAGAAAAACCCTGCCTTCATTCTCCAGCATCTTTCGTAAGTCCCAGTAGTTTACTAGATTGCCGTTGTGGGCCACAGCTATGTTCCCTGCTTTGGATTTCACCAGCAGAGGTTGGGAGTTCTCCAGTTGGGACCTGCCTGTAGTAGAGTATCTTACGTGGCCTACAGAATAATCTGCGGCCATCTTGTTGAGAATTTCTTCATCAAAGACCTGGCTGACCAGTCCCATACCTTTATGTAATTGCACATGGTCTTTGGATATAGTGGCCATTCCTGCTGATTCCTGGCCTCTATGCTGGAGAGAGAAAAGAGCGTAATAGGAAATATGTGAGCAAAGTTTTCCATCTTTGCTGTAAACTCCAACAACTCCACACATTTAATTTCTACTTTTTGTTTTATTTATCCAGTTATAGGCTCTAAATTTCTTACTTTTTCCAAAACCACAGGATGCACAGTAACCCTTTCTTTTGTGGAAGGATACACTACCACAACGCCTGCATCTAATGTGTACGATCTTCTTACCTCTTTTACCCATTGAAGGCGTTCCCTTTGTCATTCTATCACCTCTCTGTTACTAAACCTGCGATGGAGATATAAATACTACTGTGTCCCCTCTTATCACTACACTTCCCAGTTTTGTTACAGTTTCTCCTTCTCTCATCTCTTCTGCATTCACAAGTACGAGATTCATATGGACATCATATCCATCCAAAACCCCTCTGAATTCTCTGCCACCCTTTATTCGGACGATAACAGGTGTTTGCAAAGCCCTGTTTAATACATCTAGCGGTCTATTTGCCATATACTAATCCTCCTGGGTTTCTAGCTCAGCTAATTCCTTTCTTTCCCGAAAGGCTTTAAAGATGCGTCATCTGAATAGTATTTAAAAATATCGGAGTCCAGTATCATGTTTCTATCCTGTTCAGGGTGTATTCAATGCAAAAGAGGTTAAGAAAAAAGACGGCAAAAGAAGTAACCAGAAAGTTAAAAGAAACTTCTGGAGTTGAGGTAACCGGAGACATGGATAGAGTTAAGGTTGACGGTTATGTGGTGATCATGGTAGACCAGGAGCCGATCATTATTGAGCACGATAATAGATACTATTTCACCGTATATGGTGCCCTAAAATATAAACCTCCTCAGTGGAAGGTGATGGTAGATCAAGGAGCTATGTCGTTTGTAATGAACGGCGCAGATGTAATGAAACCCGGTATAGTAGAGGCTGATGATAACATAAAACAGGATGATTTCGTTTACATCACAGTGGAAGGCAAGGATACTCCTATCGCTATCGGTATTGCCCTTGTAGACGCAAAGGAGATGAAACAGGGGAAAGGAAAGGCCATAAAGAACCTGCATCACCTTAAAGACAAAGTCTGGAATTCTTTTTTCTAAAATTTGTCATATAAATGCGAAAGTCTTAATAATAGTTTTGTGTTTATCGGAAATCAAGGGCTACCTTTAAAGCAACTGCTCCAAAACGGTGGTGAATTATGGATTACTACAGCGAGAACAGATATAATAACTGGATTAATTTGATAAGAGAAACGAATGTTGACTTAGACGACCCCAACTCCCTCTCGGTATTCGACCAAATGATGGATGACTTTGTAGTAGCATGTACTAAATTGATCAACGCGGTCAGGGAGCGAGAGATAAACAAAAAGCAGGCCATGGAAGAGCTGGAAGAGATGAGGAAGCTTTTGATGCTCAGTGTAGATTTTGAAGACCCTGTTAAAAATGACTTCTTTGAGTTTGCCAGAGAAGGGCTGAAGATTGGGGTCCAGTCAGCAAAAATGCATCTTGAAGGTAAGAAGACCAAAAAAGACTTTGATAAACTGCTTCAGGAAGCAGTAGATAAGGAGAAGGATGGAGACTTTGAAGGAGCTTTTACGGCTGTAACCAGGATGGGGACCAAAGTATTGCGGGGAGAAAAGCTTCCTGAAGACATGGAGCTGCCTGAAGATGGTTATGTGCTTAACTGGCTTGACGGACTGGATGCTCTAAACACGGTTATGATACTTACCGAAATAGACGCCCCTTCTGAGGATCCTGAAGAAGAGTAACCTGATGAAAAGTAATTTTCCCCTGTCAAAAGATGTTGAATTTGCTATAAAGACCGGTAAGCTGGGTTATAACTTATACAAATCTCTACTTCTCAGTTATGGGAAAAGAGGAGAAAAGGCTTTTTTTTATTTGAGGGAGAACAGGATCAAGAAGTATAAAGACTTCTTCGTGGTCGTTGGTGAGGAAGAATACGTAGTTGAAGAGGATCACTGCAACTGTAAAGATTTCCAGATGAACTTGAGGTCCAAAAGTCCCTGCACACATATTCTGGCAGTCAAGGTAGCTGAAAAGTTAGAGATGTACGATACTGTGGACACCTATTATGTTGATTTCATAAAGAAAGAGAAAGGTAGGAAATAAGGGAAATAGGTTCGGAGGTCCCTTGATGAGCGCTTTAAATAAAGAAGAAATGGAGAAGAAAATAATTGAAGAAAACCTTATATCCGATTATATTGACCTTAAAAAGCAGTTACAACCGAACGGGTTCGACTGCACTCTCAAGGAAGTTGAGAAGCTGATTGAAGCAGGGAAAATAGATTTTGACAACACTCAAAGAGAACTGCCCCGTGGCGAGCCAGTAAATTTTGAGGATGAATGGATCTTTCTGGAAGAGGGTAACTATCGAGCATACCTAAATGAAGTAGTGAATCTGGATGACTCCACTATGGCCATCGGCAGACCAAGATCGACCCTGGCCAGAACGGGGGTTGGTTTGATAACTGCGGTATGGGACGCCGGTTACAAAGGAAGAAGCGTAGTAGGCCTGGTAGTGCACAACCCCGGAGGAGTCTGGCTAAAAAGAAATGCTAGAATAATGCAGCTTATATTTTTAAGATTGACGGGGAGAACTCAGGGATATAGTGGCGTTTACCAGGGAGAGAACATCTAATACCTTAATTGTTTTCTCCTTTGAAATTGCTGATTGGACTAGTAGATCGGTTAGGTTAGTTCCATTTTTATTTACTGACTAACCTGCTCGCTCATTTCAAGTGCTTTTCTGGCGCTTTTCAGTGCGGCTTCACCGATCTGGTCATCGCTGATCCTCACTGCAGTTTGGTATGCTTCATTGAATTTGTCTATAGCACTCTCGTAGTCTCCTTTGTTGACCAGATGTTCTCCCCACGAGTTGAGGAGCATGGACTTTCTTCTCAGTAGCTCCACTTCATTTTTGTAAGAACCTTCCACAGAAGAATAGGTGTCATAAGCCTTCTCGAACTCTTCAGCTTTGTAGTACGCATCTCCCAGACTCAGATATAGCTCACCTCGACTATTTATTCTTATTGCTTCCATAAATCGCGAGGCTGCGCTGGTGTATTCACCCTGGGATATAAGGTCTTTACCCCACTCTTCCAGTATGTAGGACTTCATGGAGTTCACATCTTGAGTGGGAGTAAGAATGTTGAGTATTTTTACTGCTCTAGAATATTCTCCATTGTCTGATAGGTCTGAAACGACCAAGAGCAGCTTCTTGAACATATCTTTGAGACCTAAATCGTAGAATTCGGAGATAAGTATGGCAGAATTCTCGTACTCGCCATTTTTTATCCTATTCTGTATGGCATCTCTCACCAGAAAATAGACTTTCAGCTTTAAATCCTTATCATGGGTTTCCTTGATGTGGTCCAGTGATTTCATGAACAGATCAAAACTGAGGCTGGCGTCATCACCGTCAAGATGTCTTTCGATTCTTTCTGCAACTTTGGACACAATGTAAAGCGATTTAGGTCTTTCCTGGAGAAGGATAAAGTATTTCCCGGCGTTCTCAGGCTCTTCAAACACTCTGGTGAGGGGTGTGGCGACGACGTCATCTTTCATAAGAATGCGGAGGAGTTTCATATCCTCGGGGTCCAGGAAGGTAGAAACTTCTCTAAAAAAATCCATGTTGTTACTGGTTTTGGCTATGATATAATATTTACCATTTATGACCTCTGGTCTCGTCATGAAAGAAAAACACGTAACTTTTAATAATACTAAATTTTTAGTCGTCATACATGGAAGATATCTTGAAAAAGATCACCAATTATAAGTGGGAATTGCCTCAGAGCTACAAGCCGGGGATGAAAGTACCAGCTTATTTTTATATAGATAAAAAACTCATGTCAAATCTGGAACAGGACGCGGTAGGGCAGGCTGCCAATGTCGCCACAATGCCGGGAATAAAGAAAGCCTCTCTTGTTATGCCCGATGTTCATGTGGGTTACGGTTTTCCCATCGGTGGAGTTGCTGGCTTTGATACTGAAGAAGGTGTGGTTTCGCCAGGCGGAGTAGGTTTTGATATCAACTGCGGTGTTAGATTGCTAAGATCAAATTTAAAGGCTGAAGAAGTCAAGAATAAGACCAAACCCCTTATAGACGAGCTATTCTCTGCTGTACCGTCAGGTGTCGGTGCTGGAGGCAGGTTGAAGATATCTGACAAGGAGTTGGAAGAAGTTCTCGTTAAAGGTGCTCAATGGGCAGTAGAGAACGGCTATGGATACGACAAGGACTTGAAGCACTGTGAAGAGGAAGGCGCTCTTGAGGGAGCCAGCCCCGATGTGGTGAGCAAGAGAGCCAGAAGCAGAGGAAAACCTCAACTGGGCACTCTGGGAAGCGGTAATCATTTTTTGGAGGTACAGTACGTGGATAAGATCCTGGATGAAGAAGCTGCGAAGGTCATGGGCCTGGAGGAGGGTATGGTAACGGTAATGATACACTGTGGCAGTAGAGGATTGGGGCACCAGGTTTGTAGTGATTTCCTGGAGGTCCTGGACAGGGCTGTAAAGAAATACAATATCTCTCTTCCCGATAGACAACTCGCCTGTGCACCTATTAACAGCAAGGAAGGACAGGATTACTTTAAGGGGATGGCTGCCAGCGCTAATTACGCGTGGGCGAACAGACAGATAATAACCCACTGGGTGAGGGAACCGTTCAGGAATATCTTCGATATGAGCGATTCTGACCTCGGAATGGACCTCATTTACGATGTAGCTCACAATATAGCCAAATTCGAGGAGCACAATGTTGATGGTAATAAAATGAAGGTTTGTGTCCACAGAAAAGGGGCTACCAGAGCTTTTTCGGGCTCAAGCTCCGGTGTTCCGGAGGATTACAGGGGTATTGGTCAGCCCGTACTCATACCGGGGAGCATGGGAACGTCCAGCTATGTCCTGAGAGGTACTGAAAAGGCTATGGAGGAGACCTTCGGCTCCACCTGTCACGGAAGCGGTAGAACGATGAGCAGGTCGGCAGCCAAGAAGAAGATAAGAGGTAACCAGGTGGTATCTGACCTGGGTAAACGAGGTATCTACGTGAGAGCAACCCAAAAAGCATTGCTTGCAGAAGAGGCTCCTGCAGCATACAAAGTCAGTGATGATGTAGTGAATATTGTCCACAAAGCTGGACTTTCCAGCCTGGTGGCTAAATTAAACCCTATAGGTGTGGCGAAAGGATGACATACAGGAAATCCCAGAAAGTCCCGTATATTAATACCGTTTACAAGAATGTAATGAACCTCAAACAGGGTGAAGTTGATGCTCTTTATAATAATATCTCTAACGCCGAATGCATAATCCCTGTAGGTGAAGGCAGGTCTCAATGCGCCCTTTACATCGGTCTGAGGAATATGGACAGGGACGTTAAGATGGTCGAAGCTATCGATTTCCCCGGGGAGAATATGTATGAGGCTGCGGAGATCCTGGAAGAAAAGTATTCCAGAGTATCTCTTCTGGTCAATTCGGGTAGCGGAGAGACCACCAATCCCAAAAGGGTGGTGGAAGAGTTAAAGGATTACATCGACAGATCTGGAAGCAAGAGCTTTACCATCGACTCCATCGTTTCCAATCCTGACTCTTCTATAGGTAAGGCCAGTAAGAAATACGGAAGCACAGTAGTTCTGGAAGGAAGGGGATCTGGAGTTAAAACTGGTATAGAGTTCATGAAGCACGGAATAATGAACGATATCTACGAGCTGGGCAGCCTCATACTGGCACACAAAATAAGAGAGCTGGTCAACTCTGAAGGTAATGATGACCTCTTCCAGAAAATGAGCAATGATATGGAAGAAATTTCAAAACTCATAGACGAATTTGCAGGGTCATATGTCTACGATGGCCTGGTAAGCAACATGGAGAAAAGAGGGCACGTCATCGTAGGGGGTACAGGGATCGCTAGAGTAGTGGCTTTAATGTCGGTCATAAGGTTCCAGCACGTTAAGAGGGCTATTGGCGATGAAGCATACCTGACGGGATCACTGGCTCCCAGACCGAGGGCAGGCGATACTATCATCCTGATATCATGGAGTGGCGAGAACGAGACCCTGTTGAAGTGGATGAAAGAATCCAAAACCTTTGGAGCAAACGTCTATTCCATAACCGGTAGAAAATCAACTCTTTCGGATAATACAGATAGTTTTGTAATATCTTCTGACCCATCAGAATTCTATATGAAAGCTGCCTTCGTTTTAAGCCCTATCTCATTGAGCCTGGTGGACAGGCTTGATTCCCGGGGTCTGAAGCTTCCGGAGTATATAATGGGCTGGTACCACTCCGTGACCCAGTAGAAATTTAGATCATAACAAGATACATCCATTTAACTTCCAATCCTTCAGCCTTTCAAACAAAAATTATTTCTTATATTAGTCAAGTTCAACATTATGCGTTGGTTAAGGATCTCATTGCTTTCCATGATGTTCGTGGCTGCCATTCTTTTCGCCGGATGTGCAGGTATACAGGACTCTAAAGAAATCAATGATTACAGTGGCAACGAGTCCTTCCAGAAAGGGAATGTCACCACATATTTTTACCATTATGAGGGCTGTCAATACTGCGAAATAGTAAAACCGTATATTGAGTATATCTACTCGGAGATGGATAGCGACAGCATAGAGTTTGAATCCTGCGACGTCAAAAAACGGGATGAGTGCTCTCAAGCCAGCAGCGAATTAAAGGAAAAGATCGGCTTGAAGGTTGTTCCTGCCATAGTTGTGGTGGCAAATAACACCTCAAAGCAATTCATAGGCTGGAAAGAAGCTTGCGAACTAGGAGCTTATTATGAAGAGCTGGGAATGGAATTGCCTGAAATCACCTGCCACGGCGAGGACTATAGTGTGCAGGAATGCGTGGACTGCCACATAGAAAATGAACTTGAACCACCATCCAAATTCGACTGCAGTTGCCCACAATTAAACTGATCGGTTTAGGCTCGAATAGTACGCTGATAGAAAAATAGAAAATGAATTGAGGATTATTTTTTCTTGTGCTCTTCGTATTTTTCTCGCGCTTCTTTAGCTTTCTCCTCTTCTTCCAGCTTCTCGTAGGCTTCTGCAACGTGCTTCCACCATGAGGGGTCTTTCTCGGCTTCCTGCTGGCAGTAATCAGCGTATTTCTGTCTGGCGTTCCTGGCGTTCTCCTCTTCGCCAAGTTTTTCGTATATATCTGCTACATCTTCAAAGAATACGCCTTCTTCTTCCGCTTCTTTAAGGTAGTAGTCCAGTGCTTTCCTCCATGCACTTTGAGCCTTTTCCTGGTTGCCTACTTCTTCCCACAGTTTTGCTGCATCTTCCCAGTACCATGCTTCGTCTTCAGCGTATTTTTCCAGACATTCGGCAGCTTTACCTTTCTTTCCTGCCTTCTTCCAGAACTCATGAGCTTCCTTCCAGTAATAGGATTCCCCTTTCTCTTCAGCTATTTTCTGGTAGAGCTCGGCAGCTTTATCGTATTTCTCGGCTTTCTCATAATTCCAGGCAGCTGATTCGGGCATATCGGCGTTAATATATGATTCTGCGGCGCTTATGTAGTCACCTCTCTTCTCGTACTTTCTGGCAGCAGCCCTATGATTTCCGGACTTCTTAAGGGAATCGGCACTTCTCAGCCTTTCCGTGATGCTCATGTCTGGCTCACTGAGCCACCATATCCCACCAGCAGCAGCCACAAAGTACAATATTATGATGTAAATCACGTGCATAGGTGCAGTCCAGACCCAGCACTGGTAAGCTGCATAACCCGAAGTTAAAAATCCGATAAGAGAGAATACCACATATCTTGATGTGGCGTAGACCAGGACCCCGGTAAATATGAGGAATAAAATGGCTAGGCCCAAAAATCCCAACCCAAAGACCAGTCTGAAAAGAAACGACAACCCGAAAAAGTATGTAATAGCACCAGCCACTGCAATGACTGCCACTATAAATGCTCCGATCATTCCTGTAGTTTTATCCATCTTGACACCCCGTCGTGTGTTATAACTAAATTAACATGGACTTTAAATAAATTTTTCTCTATACAGTTTATATTTTAACCACAGAGACTAAAGGTCTCCTACTTTTATTTCTGATTTTTGCTGGTTTTGACCGCATCAAGCAGCTTTGCGGCATCTCCAGCTGGGTCACTGGATGCTGCGATGGCAGATATCACGGCTATCCCTGCAACTCCGGTTCGGAGGACTTCAGGAGCGTTTTCTATTTTTATTGAGCCTATACCTATCACGGGTATGGATACCGCCTCGACAATTCTCTTCAACCCCTCAATTCCGATCACATCTCGGGCATCTTTTTTAGTGGCTGTGGGGAAAACCGGACCTGCTCCCAGATAATCAGCGTATTTCTCACCTTCTACAGCTTCTTTCACATTGTTTACCGAAACACCCACGATGCCTTTGAAGATCCTCCGCACTTCTTGGGGGGGCATATCATCCTGACCAACATGAACTCCATCAGCACCGCTTGCCAGAGCTATATCCACCCTATCGTTGATCATCAGGCTTGCATTATAATCATCACACAGATTTCTGAGCCTCTGGGCAGTATCCAGCATTTCCCCGCTGTTCATGTTCTTGTCCCTGAACTGTATAGTCTTTACTCCTTCTTTTAGAGCTAGTTCAGCGACTTCTTCATGAGTGCTCCCAAAATCCCGGCTGGTTATAAAATAGATACCAAGGTCCATACTCCTTCATATGACCTAATGGAAATAAGGTTTTTGTGGGGTTAATGTGGAGTTTATTGTGGAATGCATGAAGTTGTGGGTAGGGGCATTAAAATTAAAAAGCCAGTCCAAGTTATCCTGATAGTGAGCCTTAAAGAAATGCTTCAGGACACTCTCAGAGAAGATGAACTAGCTCAGTTGAGGAGAAGTTTTGAGATAATCGGAGACATTGTTATCGTCGATATCCCCGACGAGTTAATGCACGTTAAGGATGAAATAGTTGATGCTATCTTGAAGAAACATAAACACGTCAAGACCATCTTGAGAAAAGTGGGTGAAGTGGAAGGAGAATACCGGGTCGCCGCTTACGACATAATTTACGGTCACCAAACAGAAACGATAGTGAAAGAACACGGTTGCAGGTTTCTGGTCGATCCTACCAAAGTCTACTACTCCGTGAAACTATCAGGAGAAAGAGAAAGGGTTACCAGTCTGGTTGAGAAGGATGAAATAGTTCTGGTCATGTTCGCCGGTGTGGGACCTTACGCCATAATCGCCGCCCGCAACCATGATCCTTACCAGGTGATAGGGGTAGAAGCCAACCCTAAGGCTGTGGAGTATTTCAAGAGGAATATTGAGCTGAACAAGGTTGAAGATAAGGTAGAGGCTTACGAAGGGGATGTAAGAGATATAGTGCCTCTGCTGGAAGACAAATTCGACCGCATTTTAATGCCCTCGCCCAATACTGCTGAAATGTTCGTGGATGTTGTTGGTGAGAAGATAAAGGAAGGGGGTTCCATTCACTATTATACATTTGGAGGCGAAGAAGAGGAAGAACAGGGTACCTTGAACCAGAGGGTTAAGGACTTATTCGAAGAAAATGGGATGCTGGTGGAGATAGAGAAAGTGAGGAGGTGCGGACACTTCGCTCCCTACGTTCACCGTTACGTGCTGGATTTGAAAGTAATTGCCTTTCAATAGTATTTGAAAGTAATTGCCCTTCAATAGTTTTTGACGATATGGATATTTTGAACAAATATGGTCGTCAACGCATTCTGTTTTCAATTTGATTAGATTTAAATATACTTAATGAAGGAGAAGGTTGTATGACAGAAATCACTGAACATGTGAGAGATCTAATCAATAAGAGGTCACCCATAGAAGCACTAACTGTAATAAAGAAAAATAGCCCTGAAGAAGTGAAAGAAATTATCAATAATCTATTTGATAACCCCGAACAAATAGAGGAGTTAGATGAGAGCTGGGGTAAATTGGTTTCACTGGTTTATAATTCCTATTTCTCGTTTATAACTTCTGACCAGGTCGATACTCAGAGCTTGACGGAATGTGCAGTATCCTCTCTTAATGCTGCGAAACGGAGTAGAGAGCTGGGGTTCCCTGAACTCGAGCTCATTTTCATGTTCAATGCGGCTCAGGCATTGACCCACATGGATATGAAGGATCGTGCACTGAAGTGCTACATGGAGGCGAAGAGACTGATAGAGAATATGGAAGAGGACCACTCCGGTGAACATGCTGCCATTCTGAACAACATCGGTGCTCTTTTCATCGAGACCAGAAGGGTTGAAGAGTCTGAAGATTACCTGCAGCAAGCTCTTGAAATGCGGAGAAAGCTGGCAGAAGAAGATGAGAACAGACTACCTGAGCTGGCGGAAACTTTGAGCAACGCAGCAGCTCTACACGGTGATAAAAGGAATTATAAGTTATCAGAGGATTACTACAAGGAGGCTATCTCCATATTCTCCAGGCTCGCGGAGGATAATTTCTTTCATAAAGCGAATCTGGCTTCGGCTCTCAACAACTACAGTATTGTACTGAAAAGAACCGGCAGACACGAGGAATCTGAAAAGAAGCTGAAAGAAGCTTTAGAGATATTTAAAGAGCTGGTAGAGATCAATAAAGGGTTCGAGGGGATGTACGCTGAAACATATAATCTGCTGGGAATGCTCTACAACGAAACAGGCAGACACGATGAAGCAGAGAAGTGCTTCAGCGAATGGAAATCCATAGTAGAAAAAATAGATAAAGAAAAGACTCAGGAAAAGATAGACAGATCTAAAGAGGGATAAACATATTAACACATAATTAAATCTTGATTTAAGATGGTCAAGCTTGACTTGGAATGGAGAATAACCAAGGTATCACTCCTGCTTTTATCCATTATATTATTTGGTACCATCGCTTATCACCTTATAGAAGGGTGGAGTTTATTTGATTCACTTTACATGACTGCAATGACCGTGACCACAACCGGTTATAGAGAGCTTGCGGAGATGAGCACGGCTGGGAGAGTTTTGTCTATGGTGCTCATGTTTGTGGGTGTGGGAGTGTTCTTTTATACCATAAATTTGTTTATGCCTATTCTGATGGAAACGAGCCGAGAGAGGTGGAAAAAGGTGTTAAAAGATATTAAGGATCATTATATTGTCTGTGGATACGGGGTCATGGGCAGAGAAATTGCAGAAGAGTTCCCCATTGAAAGCGTGGTGATAGTGGATTCCAGTCCTGAAAAAGTTAATCTCGCCAGAGAAAAAGGTTTTCTGGCGCTGCAGGGAGACGCAACTGAAGAAGAGATATTGGATATGGCCAACATCAAGACCGCCAAAGCACTTGTAGCCTGTATGGCTACAGATGCAGCGAATGCTTTCGCAATTATGGTGGCCAAGGACTTAAATCCCGACATATATACCATTGCAGTGTTGAGAAGTCCCAGCGGAACTAAGAAGGTGACCAGAGCAGGTGTTGACATGCTCCTCTCCCCTTATTCTGATGCAGCCAAAAAGATCTACATGACCCTGAAGACTCCTGCGGCGGTAGAATTGATTGACATGATCTCTGATAAGGAGGGCGAATTCATGCTCCAGAAAATAACCCTCACTTCGGAAAAGATTTCCGGGAAAACTCTGCAGGAGCTGGATATACGGAAAAAGACGGGAGCACTGGTGGTGGCTATTGAGAGGAACGGTATCGTTTCCTTTCCTCAACCGGATACTCTACTTCAACAGGACGATGTGTTATACGTGATGGGGAGCAATGACCAGCTCGAAAAGATGGTGAAAATAGTCTCCTGAACGTCATTTCATAGCATATCTATGCTGAAATCTGTCCAAAAAAATTTTTTAGGTTTTAAAATGCTTTAGATGCATTTTCATCTTTTGTTAATACATTTTTGTAGATCTTAAGGCACTTACTTGGTTTATTAACCTGTAATTAAACACCGGAAAAAATTATTTATTGTCGTAGGTTACAGTTATGATAATAGTAATGATATATGAGGGATACCATGAAAGAAAGTGATAATGATATGGTCCTGGAGACAAAGTTGGAAACACGAATACTAATAAGCTCTGTGCTAATTCTTGGGATTTTTCTATTCGCGACCAAATTGTCTCCAATGATGGGAGGAGTTTTTGAACAATATGCTTTTCCACTTTCCGTGGCCGGAATGCTCTTTGTTTTGGGCGTAACGAACTACTTTATACGAAACGTGGGAGATTCTCTAAGTTCACTGGCCCATTTCACTACTGAACTTGCAGAGGGAAATTTTGACGCAGAATTGAAAACAGAGGGTAAAGACTCCGTTGGACAAAAGATGTTCGCCATGAGCGATATCAAAGCTCTAGAGCATTCAACAACCCAATTACAGACAAATCTCATTCAGATGGTCGACCAACTTAAGGTTAAGGAACAGGAGATCAGGAATTTGCTGGATGGAGTTGCAACCCCGGTTTACGCTGTTGACAGGGATTTCAATATAACCATGACGAATAGAGCTACTGCTGAGGTTGTTGGCATGAGAGTAGATGAGATCATTGGTAAAAAATGTTATAATTTGTTTAAAACCCCGCATTGCAATACTGAAGAGTGCAGGACCGCTCAGGCAATGAAGTTTAAAGAGCCCAGGAAGGGTGAGACTATTGCTAGAACTGGTGAGGAAGAAGTGCCGATCATGTATAAGGCGACCCCGCTATTCGACGAGAATGAGAGTGTGGTGGGTGCTGTTGAGTACACTGTCAACCTTTCTGAGCAGAAACAAAAGGAGCACGAGATCAAGGAGAAAGAAAGAGAGTTGTTTGAGATTTTCAAAGAGTTCCCCAGACCGGGTTATGTTTATTTCATCGATATGGTGGGGAATATTAAGTATGCCAGCGAAGTTTTCGCTCAGGATATCTTGGGCAAGAATGCTGAAGAGATCATCGGAAAGAACCTTTACGACATGTTGGGAGTTAAAACCGTTGCAGAGAAGGTGATCGCTTCTGGCAAGGCTTATGTAGGTAAAGAAGGTATGGCCAAGCTCAAGAACGGTAAAAAGATGCCTTTGATAACTTCCGGGATCCCTATAAATGTCGATGGTCAGTCTATAGGTGCTTTAGGGTTTTTAGTAGATATTACAGATCAGAAGAATCTACAGAAATATATGGAGAATGAGGTGGATAGGCTTTTGCCTGTTGTGGAGGCAGCCGCTCAGGGTGATCTTACCCAGGAGGTTGAACCCAAATACGATGATGCACTGGGCAAACTGGTTACTGCCTTCAACAACATGCGGGAAAACCTTAAGGGGATCGTTGAGAATATCAACGAGGTCTCCAACAATGTGACTTCCACTACTGAGCAGATTTCTGCCAGTATTCAGGAGATCAATAACACCTCCAGATCCGTATCAGAAGCAGCTCAGAAGATATCTGCTGGTGCTGAACAGCAAACCTCAGAAATAGAGAAGACCAATAAGACCGCGGAGGATATCTCGGGAATTGCGGAGGAGACCACCAGTAGTGCAGAGAATGTGTTGAAGATAGCTAACGAGGCGAAGGAAGCAGCTGAAGAGGGCTATAATACATCCACGAAGGCTATAAGAGGTATGGAGGAGCTTGCCTCATCTAATGAAGAGGTTTCTGGTGAGGTAGAAGAGTTGGAGCAGAAAGCAGAAGAGATAGGGAAGATCGTGGACATTATCACCAAAATAGCCGAACAGACTTCGCTTCTGGCTTTGAATGCGAATATAGAAGCAGCCAGAGTAGGTGAACAAGGCAAAGGTTTTGCTGTTGTGGCAGGTGAAGTAGGTAAGCTGGCTAATGAAACTCAGGAGTCTGCCAAAAATATTGGGGACCTCATTAATGAGATGCAGGAGACCACTCAAAAACTGGTCGATTCTGTGAAGGATTCCAGTGGCAAGACCGATGAGGCTGTTAGGGCTGTTTCAGATGTTATGGATAGGATAGAGAAGATCAAAAAATCCATAGAGGACACCGCTTCTGGTATGGGAGAGATCAAGAAGGCTATGGACGATCAGGCGAACTCAGTTCAGAATATGGCAGCAACCTCCGATAACGTCTATCAGGTGGCTCTTTCCAACTCTAAAGAGATCGAGAATACTGCTGCTGCGGCTCAACAGCAAACATCAAGCATAGATGAAATAACCAAATCCTCGGAAGGCCTATCAAAGATGGCAGACAACCTGGTACAAATGGTCCAGCAGTTCAAACTGAATAAACAGAGGTAGCTGGGAAAATGAGCGAAATTAACTTCGACAAAGTTGTCAAGTTTAGACTGGGCAATGAATACTTTGCCATACCTGTAGAAGAAGTCAAAGAAGTAGTAAAAATGCAGAATATTACCAGAACACCCAATTCTCCTCCACATGTTGAAGGTATCATAGACCTCAGAGGTATTGTATGCACCATAATAGACCCCAAGAAGCTCCTCAGCGTAAACGGAGAAGAAGGCCAAGAAGATAGAATAATAGTTCTGGATATTGAAGACAGCAATGTGGGCATCAAAGTTGACGAAGTCTCTTCAGTAACGGATTTCTCCAACAGAGAGGTAGACACAAAAGTGGGCGTAGGAGACTACTCTAGAGGAGTAGTGAAGGATGAGAACAACGAGAACGTGGAGTTAGTAATATTGCTTGACGTCAAAAGGCTTGTAGAAGGAGTAGAAATCTCCCAAACAGCCTGATCTTACTCTTTTTTATATTGCTATTGAACAAATTGAAAAATTATTTCTGATAATTCCATTTACTATGGAATACAGTAAAAAAATGGAATTTAAAAGGTGAGCTGGTATATGGAAAGCAAGATCGCTGCAGCTTTAAAACTTGATTACGAGCCCGTTGCCATACTGTGGAGTGATGAAAAACCCCAGGATGCCACACAATTTAAAGAAGGCAAATGGGGCTGTGTAATGTGGAAGCTGGCCAATGCCGCTAAAGGTAAGGCAGGAGCTTTTGACAGAGAAACCTTTGGTTGTCAGGGTGGAGGAACCGGCCTGGGATTTGGGAACCAGTACGAGAACTTTATGGGAGGCTTAGAGGGTTTTTGTCACTTCTTATCGTACGGGAACGAAAAAACTGAACGTGAAGAGATAGCAGAACAGATCGAGAGATACGGACGGAAAGAAGCTGCGGAAAACTTCCTGAAGGGAGAGAGATATGTTAAAACTCCTGAACTGGTTAAGAAGTTCCTTGAGCGGCTTCCCATGAGAGATATCTCCTCCAAGTATGTAGTTTTCAAACCACTTAGCAAGGTAGAAGAAGATGAACAGCCGGTGGTGATCGTGTTCGTAGTCAAACCCCATCAGCTATCAGCTCTAATTGTTCTGGCCAACTATGACAAAGAAGATATTAATAATGTCATTGCTCCTATGGGGGCTGGTTGCCACCAGATAGGCATATTATCTTACAGTGAAGCGGAATCCGACAATCCTAGAGCCGTTATTGGTTTGACCGACCTCTCGGCAAGAAAGAACGTTAGAAGACAATTGGGTGAAGACGTCTTTACCTTTGCGGTCCCCTACAAGATGTTCAAGGAAATGGAAGAGAATGTAGAAGGCAGCTTCGTAGAAAGGGATACCTGGAAGAGCTTAGTTGAATAGGAAGGAACAATAAAATCAGATTTTCTCAAGCTTTAGAGCTTTGATTCGATCCTCTCAACTTTTGCCAGACCCCAACCAAAATCGTCAGATATTTCAATGGAATATATATCGGTCCTGATCTCATCTATAGCCTTTTTAACTCCTTTATGGCTGAAGTAATTGTGGATGAATATCACTCCATCCTCTTTCATCAATTTTCTGGAGTTTTCCCAGTCCTCCTTGGTTCCTGAATAGGAGTGGTCCCCATCTATGAAGATCAAATCCATTTTAGGCAATTTATCCATGTTAGCTGGTATTGTCTCGTTAGAGTATCCCTTGAATAAGTTTACCGTCGCTCCTGTCTCCTCCAGTTTTTCTTTTATCTTATCCAGAAAGTTGCCGGGAAAGATATCAAAACCGTAGTACTCCACTTTTCCTCCGGCGCTCTTGATCATTTTTTGGGCGTTATCGCCATTTGCAATCCCTATCTCCATAATTCTCTGCGGCTTGTGGGTCTTTATGTATTCATTGATAGCCGGATGGTTGCCGTATCCAGAACTTAAAGAACACATAGAGTTAGTAATGAATTTATCTATATTTCTTATATCTTCAAGTGAGTAAGAATAATTAACCAGATTTTCCAGCTTTTCAAGAGGTCTCTTTAGCATGTCATTCATAGCTATGGTTTGCGAAATTCAATTTAAAAATTTTTGCACTACTAAATAAAAAATTTTGTGAGGAGAACCATCGAAACTTATAAACTAAAAACATTTTACAATATCTCAACATTCTTTCTCTCCATTTGTTGATCAAACGCTCCTACCCCTGACGAAATCGTATATCTTCTTTGCCTGCTTGTCCCCTATTCCTTCAACCCTCTTGAGATCGGCGATTGAGGCATTGACTACTTTCTGAACACTTCCCATTTTCTCCAGTAATTTTCGAGCTTTTTCTTCTCCAATCCCGGGGATGGCGGTGAGCATGGCAATATTATCGTCTGACCTGATCTTCTTCATTCTGGGGGCGGTCCTCAGCCTGCCTTCCTCTACTTGCTTGTTGAGGGATTTGAGGATAAGGCAAAGATCTTCTTCGTTCTTCACTTGAAGGGGGATTACCCGTTGTTTACTCTTGAGTGCCACGCTCAATAAACTCCCCATGAACGCATCTTTTTTTATCCTGTTATAATCGGGTTCTCCTATTATCACTATGAAAGACAATCCATAAGACTTGTTGAGTTTGTACAGCTGATCGAAAAGTCTTCCGTCAGTGATCGAGCTAAAATAGTCGCTGGCATTTTTCCTCTCCACGGCCACCGTATAACTTGAATGAGTTATGACGTAATCGGCCACATCCAGCCTTTTGATAACCACCTCTATTCCCATATCCTTCAATTTCTGCGGTATCGACTTGCCTTCTCTGTCATCGGCAAAGATCATACATCAACTTTATCTCTCATAAAATTTTATTTTTCCCAGAAAGAAGACCTATTTTCTGGACCATAGAACAGTTACAAAAATAGAATGGGCCACCCCCTACTCGTTTTTGGGAGGGGTGGTAGGTGATTATGGTTGGAGGCAGGAACACCTATGAGTTTTGAATGGGATGGCCCTTTAAAGCAATGTTGAACATCCAGATATATAAAATTTATTATGATTAATCATGTAGGTAAGTACCGGTAGGTAGTATCGATCTCATTTGGGTTCTGACAGGTTCTGACAGGATCTTAAAAGAGGGAGTCCTTAACTACCCGTGTCCTGAAAGTAAAGCTAACTTATCGGGGTCTCTTCATCCCGCTCGATAGAGAAGTTCAACATTTCCAGTACCTGGTTGTACCTATCCAGCAGCTCCAATCTGTCCCTGCCTCCGATGAATACGTTTGCCAGCTCAAAACTATAGCTGTCGTGTATTTGAAGATTATTGAGATGCTGACCCTCTTTTACCAGCATTTTGATAATTGTTCCCGGTGCTTCTTTCTCTATGTTCTCTAATTCTTCTTGAGTGGGTACTCTTGTCAGTTTCCCGGATTCGTAGGTTCTTATCATGCAATTTGCCGCAACCTGAAACGGTCCCGTTCTCTCAAGTGGTGCAGGTCTTTTATCCAGGGCGATCTGGAGCATTATGCTCAGGTGGGACACTCCATGGACTTTCTCAAAAATATCTGCGTGGGACTGGGATATCCGGGGATTGATCTCCAGGAGGAAAACTTCGTTGAGGGTGGAGTTGTAAAAGAACTCCATGTTGAAGGGGGAGTTGTTCAGCTCGATCTGTTTGATGACCCGACGTGCTACATCAGCCATTCTGAACTGTACTTCCTGGGGTAGGAATGAAGGATATTCGTATCTGGCAAATGAAGATCTGTCAGCATCTCTAACAGAATCCACGATGCCGTAAATGACAACATCGCCATTGAGGACATAACCTTCTAAAGTGCACTGACTGCCCTCCAGCATACCCTCTGCAATGCAGTTCTCTTCCATTTCGGCTAACTCAGCGGGGAAAGGATAATTCTCCATGAAATACTGAAAGGGTTGAGCCAGGTAATCGATCTGCTCCCTAATTTCTTCAATGTCGGTCAGAAAGTCAAGTTCGTCGTTTATCCTGTATGCCAGGAAGGAGCGGAAGGACCTTATGGGCTTGATCCAGAAAGGTGGTATCATATTCAACTTCTCGTAAGCATCAGGATCAAAAGGATTGAAAGCCTTGAACATGGGGATGTGGTCGGGAACCACCTTATACTGCTCCAACCTGCTCCAATATTTGTGTTCACACTTGAAGACGCTATCCATGCTCGGACCAGGAAGTCCAAATCTCTCGGCAAGAATAGGCAGTATATCCGTTGCAGGGAAGTCATAGTAGGCAACTACAGCATCGATTTTTCCCGGGAATTCTTCCATACGCTTTACAGCTGTATCGATCAGGGCCCCTATATCGAACTTCTCTACTTCCCGTATCTCTGATATGTAAAGAGCTGGATGAAACTCGCATTCTGAAGCCTCCGGCAGCAGCTCCATTTTTTTAAGATTAAAATCGTCAAGTCCAACCACAAAAACATTCTTTTTGCTCATACTCTCCTTTCCTCCTTTTATATTAAATTACGCGGTATATTTTCATCCCAACTCCTGGTGAAAACCCTACTATCCCCTTCGTATGCATCCAGGGTGGCTCTAAGCCGAAAATTAGTAGAATCAGAGGTGAGAATAGTGCGTATAACTGTTACCACATTCCATTCACCACGACTCAGGGCGCGGCGACTCCACACTTCTCCCCGCAGGGTATTATAGTTATTGTTCCGATAAGAGTACACTTCAGTAGTTTTATTGCTGATCTCCAGACCGTGATCCTCAAACCTATATCGGGCATCATTATTGATCACCTGCTGCCTGACCTCATTGGTCGCCAGATTGTGGGTGACGGTCCATTCCCGATGTGGGGGTGCAAGTAAAGTGGTCGCCGGAGGCTCGGCGGTTACCGGTTTTCCCAGATCTCGAAGATCCCCATCTAAATCCGCTGGAGACCTTACAGGCAATGAGATCCGGCTTTCAGTAGAATAGATGGTCAACTGTGGAGACTGAGGAGAGGGCCATGCTAGAGGCCAGTAGGAAGTCGAAATAGCCAGCCGAATCTGGTTTCCTGCAGGAAAGCACTGGGCTACGTGGTTGAGAGGAATAGTAACTTTATACTTCTTACCTACTTCCAGCTCTTGGGGGTGCTCATGAGAGTTACGGTGTGTTAGGTTCAAGAGCCCGTAAGTAACTCTGGTCGCTCTACTTCCGGGGTCAACATCAGAAAGCCTGCAGGCTATCATGGCAACCGGCTTGTCACAAGAGAATGTAAGCTCTACTTGAGGGGAACCGAGTAGTTCTATATCATTTTCTAAAGGTAAAGTATCGAACAGGAGTGCTCCTCCATCTTCTTCTCTCTGGTCATTGGGCAGATCAGTAGACTCTGCGTAAGAGTACCACTTACCCGCAAATAAACCCACATTGAGCGGGCTCTGGATTTTAAGATGAAAGTCTGAGCTTATTTCACATATACCGGTTCCCATGGAATTGTGACCCAATTCAAGATCAACCCAATTGACGTGGTTCGAGGGCCAGGACTCTTCTGCCACCCATCTACCCGGCCTTCTGGCAACCAAGGGGGAAACACTATCCTGCATCCACACTCTGAGCCCTGGTTCATCTTCTACACCGTTTTTGACACCCTTGAGCCATCTGTCCCACCACCTGAGGGCTTCATCCAGAAAATTGATCGCAGGGGACGGGCCACCCATGTGAGGATATTTGTGCCCCCACCCCCCAATAAGTCCTTTGCGAGGGGATTTCAGGTTCTCCATAAGCCTGAAAACTGTATCAGAATATCCATCAGCCCACCCGCTCACGGCAAAAACCGGACACTTTATTTTATCATAATTCTCGACCACTGAAGCATGCTTCCAGTAGTCATCTCTCTTCTGATGCTCCAGCCAGGTCTTCAACCATAATCCACTTTCTTCCAGTCGCTGTATCCACATTTCCTTCCATTTATCACCCACCAGTAGAGGGTCCGGAGGAAGTGAATTATAAGAGAACATGGTGGACGCCCAGGAAAGATTATCCGTCAGCAAGCACCCGCCCATATAGTGAACATCATCTACGTAACGGTCATCGGATGAGCAGACAGTAATGATGGCTCTAAGTTGAGGAGGGTTCAGGGAGGCAAGCTGCAAGGAATTGAAACCACCCCAGGAGAGACCCATCATCCCCACCTCTCCCGAACACCACGGCTGGTCAGAGATCCACTTGAGGACTTCTAACCCGTCCTGTAGTTCTTGGGGGAGATATTCGTCCTTCAAGACTCCCTCGGATTCCCCACTACCTCTCAAGTCAACCCGAAGACACGCATAGCCATGCTGGGCGAAGTAACGGTGAATTTGAGCATCACGAATAGCCTTAAAATCGCGCTTACGATAGGGAATATACTCCAATACGGCCGGAACCGGGTTATCTTCGGCGTCCTCCGGCATCCATACTTTGGCAGCCAAGCGGTAGCCATCAGATAAAGGGATCCATATGTGCTCCCACTCAATTATCGGATTACTCATATCTTCTTTCATATCAATCAAATCTCCTGTGAAATGTATATAAATGAAAATAAGCCTTAAAGAAGTGATGCTATATTCCTTTAAAACTCGAACTAATCCCTCTTTTTGGATACAGTCTTAAGATTCTTGTTCATGTTAGTCAAGTATGTGTTTCGACATATAATATTTTCTACAGAGGTATCAGACTTAGAGAATAATACATCAAAGTTTTTAGCGGCTTAATTGAGGGAATAGAACTTATTTTTGACGTTCTGGATGGTCTTGAAGTTAAAGAAGTAGATTTGGAAATTTTTTGGAGATTTAATAAGTATAAGTATAAGTATGATACATTTTTATAAGGGATAATGGATTGCGAGGTTTTATTTCAATACTAGATAATTATTCGGCAGCGATCTTTGTCCATAAAAAGTTTCAAAGTCAAGGTTACGGAAAGAAGTTATTGGATTTAATGAAAGTTTAAAGGAAAAGGAGTATCCAATGGTATGGAAAAGATTATAGTAAGGTACTTTAAGGAATTTGGTTAGTGGCTTTATTGGAAGTGGTATTTGTGTAGTTTGATTTCTTTTTTGTATATTTGGGAGATTTTGTCTATGTATTTTTCGTGTCCGTTGGAGTAGAAGTCTTGGTAGTTTCCGTTGTTTATTGTGTCTGAACGGTGTTCGGGTAGTTCGCCCATGGGGATGTTCAACTTCTTTAGCACTCTCTTTAGGTCTTCTTTTAAGTTCTCATAGTAGCCTATGTAGTCCATCATATTGTTGTCGGAGAAGTCGGAGTATAGTAAGTGGTTCATGGGCCATTTCCAGTATACTGGGTCGTTCATGAAGTCGTTAAAGCTGATTTTGTGGTTGAGTTCAACGCATTTGTGGCAGTAGTGGGATAACACTTTATCCCAGGGGTTTCTCTCAAAACAGAATTTAAGGTAGTTGTTCCAGATGTCCTTGCCGACTCTGGACCTCACGATTATAGCTGGCAGGTGCTGATGGTACTGCATCCCTTCCCTCAATTGCACCAGCCTTTTAAGGGTGTAAGATCTGCCGTTGCCGTTTTGTTCATTCTTGAGATTGTACATTAGGTCCATCAGATCGTTTTTTCCGTTTTTGAGGTAGTATCTTAAGTCGGTTAGGGGATTGAAAAATCCTGTGTAGTTCTGACCTTCCAGGTATTCATGAGGAGCGATCACATCTTCCTCACCACAAAATTGAGCCAGATAACTCTCAATACTGGTCCCTGCCGTCTTTTTTGTCTTGATGAAGATGAATTTGTATTTGTGTGATATGATCATGCTATCAATAATCTGATTTTTGTTACATGAAAAATAACAATTAATTTCATTTTTTTACCGGAGGTTATATGGTCTCTATGATTATTCCATGTCTGTAGGTTGTTGTTGTGGTTGTTCCAGGTCGGTAGGTTGCTGGAGGAGGTATCTTCCGTCTTCTGTGACATACATTTCTTGTTCTTGATCGGGACAGGGACCAATTTTTTCAAATTTTTTTCCGTACTCATTACTCACCTCTTTTTTTGAAAAATACTTCTTTTTTCTGTGCATTCATCATCTTGGGGTCCGTTCAGGAGCTATAAGAGGGAGACGAAGCTAAAATGTGCATTTCAAGTACATCTTTTACGGTCTATTATAATATATTGAAACTACAGAATAAAAAATAAAATGCCCTTGATAAACAGCTTTTAAACCTATATTTTCCTCAAAATTGAACAGAGCTACAATGGACATTGGAGCGTTCCTCTCCAAGATTACCGGATTAGCTTCCGCCACCATCCTGTTGCTATTATTATTGCTATTACTCCCAAAACACCTATGAAAGGTGATGATTCTTGTGGGGTTTCTGTTGTTTTCGTATTTGCTGGTGAGGTACTTGGGGTTTGAGGGATAAAAGTTGCGGTCTGAGGGATAGAGGTCGTTTCGGGTGTCTTTGTACTATCAGATGAGGGAGCTTTAGACTGTGTATTGGGAGTGGTATGGTTAGACTGTGTATTGGGAGTGGTGTTGGGAGTGGTAGTTGTATCACTTTTACCAGGGTCTAAGGGCTGATTGTCATCACCATCACTCTCACTGTCATTATCTGTGTCACTATCAAACGGATCTGTGTGGTAAACATACAGCTCTTCGTAATCGTTTAATCCATCACCATCTGAATCTTGGTCTTGGAGAGTGCTGTTATCCGGCAAGTTAAAGATCACGAACGATCTGTAGGAGTCGGTGCTGATAATCGATGGAAGGGCCCCTGAAAACTTTAATCGCAGCAAATTGATTTCATTATCCTCAAAAGCGTGTGATGATACATCCCATTTCTTTGCCTCCAGATTATAGTGTTCATGCGTGAAACCATCGCTGGAGAGGTTGGCAGTATGCTTACTCGAGTTAGTGTCAGTTGTATAGCTGTCATACGCATACCCAGATATTTGAGGGTCTTTCTCCTTATACCAGTTAACCTCTAGCTCCCCATCCGTTGTGTTCCACCAGGTATGGACGTAAATATTGTCTATGACCACATTATCCACCTTCAATGACTCCCCAAGGAACATTGCAACGAAAAGATCGCACCAGGTTTCCTGAGGACCTGATGACTGCCGGTAGAACATTAAATCAGTGTCGTGTACGGTTCCATCTGTTGGTTGCTCTTGCTTCAAAACTCTACTATTTATTTGCTCAGACCTATAGATCACGTCATGCTGATAGAATTGTTCATAACTAAAGTTTTGTTGATTGGCTCCTAAACCTATATACTTCCTGTAATCTTCTTCTACCCCCCAGCTATCTTCATAATCGTAATAAAGCCACTTCTTCCGGGCTGTACCCTCATTTGAGTCCTCTGCATGAATATTAAATGTGTAGCCCATCCACTCTGGATTATCTTCTATAGTTACAGTCCATATATCGCTCCTTAAGTTCGTCATGGAGTGATTATACCAACCCGACTGATTCTTGAACTCAACCCATGCACTTGTGGCACCTATGATCGTAGCGTTAATATGAATCCAGTCTTCATCCTGCCAGGTACCGTTTCTGTAAAAATGCTTAGACGTATCAGTTCCAAAACTAGCTTCGTCTTCATTACCAGCATCATTTATCGATATATTCGGTTGAGCATTACAAGCATTCACAATGAACAGCAATATAACTACTGAAATGAGTAATTCAAGCTTCATTATCTCACCTATACGCTACAACCCCAATTATAATATATATTAATTAAATATAATAATAAAAAATAACAATTAATCTCATTTGTCTACCGGAGGTTATATGGTCTCTATGATTATTCCATGTCTGTAGGTTGTTGTTGTGGTTGTTCCAGGTCGGTGGGTTGTTGGAAGACGTATCTTCCGTCTTCTGTGACATACATTTCTTGTTCTTGATTGATGGGCTCAAGTTCTCCTGTCTGTGATGGGGCGTTTCCGGTCACTGCTACACTCACCTCGTATAACGAATCGAATTGAGAAGATGAGACGTCTTGGACGGACGCGTCAATGGAGATGTCATCTTCTGAAATATCCTCATTCTGCTGTGCTAAAAGTGCTAATTCTTGTTCCTGTTGCTGCATCTGCTGATCCACCATTGTCTGAACTTTCTGGCTGATCTCCTCTTCCGAGGCTGTCTCGCCATCTCCACTTGTTCCTTCTTCAGTGGACTGTTCCAGGTCGGTGGGTTGTTGGAAGACGTATCTTCCGTCTTCTGTGACATACATTTCTTGTTCTTGATTGATGGGCTCAAGTTCTCCTGTCTGTGATGGGGCGTTTCCGGTCACTGCTACACTCACCTCGTATAAGGAATCGAATTGAGAAGATGAGACGTCTTCAACGGACGCGTCAATGGAGACGTCCTCCTCCGAGATATTATCATTCTGTTGCGCCATAAGCGCTAACTGCTGCTCCTGTTGCTGCATCTGCTGATCCACCATTGTCTGAACTTTCTGGCTTATCTCATCCTCAGAAGCCTCACCATTTCCATTTGTTTTTTCTTCTCCGGGCATTTGTTCTTCTTCTCCGGGCATTTGTTCTTCTTCTCCGGGCATTTGTTCTCCTAAAGGATCTTCTCCGGACATCCCTTCTTCAGCACATCCGGCTGTAAGTACTGCGATCAGAAATAGTGTCAGAGTGGGAATCAGTTTTTTCAAATTGTTTTTTTTCATACTCATCTACTCACCTCCTTTTTAAGAATGCACTTCTTTCTTCCGGGCACTCTAAAATCACCTTGTTTTTCGAGTTGTTTTTGGAGTTATAAAAGCGAGAGGAAGCTAAAGTGTGCATTTTGAGTACATTTTTTACAGTCTACTGCAATATATCAAGTTCCAAAATGAAAATAAGTTATCTCGATTTGGTATTAGCTGTATTAGCATATACATGTATCACCTAAAATCTATTGTTCGCCCGTTTGTTTCTTCTTCCTCTAAGATCTGATTGAATATCCCTTCTACTAGGTCATCTTTAAAGAGGCATAACTCATAGTCCAAAATTGCTTCTCTTATTTCATCTCTCGTTTCCTTATCTCCTGCTGGCCTAAAAGCAGAAAAGACTTGGTGTGAACTTGTACCTCCACTCTTTTTATTCACTTTATACCACCTCCTTTTACTATAGGTAGTGGGAACAGGGGTTACATAAGCGAAAAGAAGCTAAGATGTGCATCTGAAATCCATTTTCTTTATAAATAACGATGTGCAACTAAATTTATGATAAATATTAGACTTGAACTATGGCATTCTCACAGTTTTTTGGCTATTGTGGGAACGGAGATAGCTTATTTCGTTATTGTAGTGTTACTGTGCATGATCATCTATTTCAAGACCAGAGAGATCTATGATCTTACTAAATATAAGGGATTGTTCTACTTCAGGAATACGTTCCTCTTTTTCGCCATCGCCTACTTCTTCAGGATGCTGCAGTCTCTTTACTTAATCTCTGCACAAACAACTGGTTTCCTGCCATTTTTTCCCCTTTTGTACTTCAATCCCGTCGTCTTGTTCCTGACAGCTTATTTCAGCTCCATGGCCATTCTCTCTCTAACTTATAGCACGATGTGGAAGAGTGTTGAAACAAAGACGGTCAATCAGGATTATATTCTGAATTTCATTGCTATTGGGATCGCTTTGATCACTCTTGTGACTGGGAAATTTATGTTTTTGGCAGCTACTCAGATGATAATGGTTCTCTTCGCAGTGGCGTTGCTCTACATTGACCACAAAACCAGGAAGACGTTTCTCTCCAAACTTCACGTAACATATATTCTGTTGTTCGTTTTCTGGATAACCAGTTTGCTGGTGCTGGCGAGAATAGGCTTCTTATCCCTTGAGTTCAGGGCTCTTTTGTATGCTATTTCCATTATTGTACTCCTGTCAATCGCTTACAGAGTTGTCAGGAGGTTGTGACGATGACCAGGAAGAGGGAGAGGCTGGAGATAATCTATGATATACTAAAAATAATCAAGGACCACCAAAACTCTATCTTGCCAACCCCTCTTTTGAGGTACTCCAATCTCTCCTCTCAGAGCTTTTCTGAATACATGGATGAGCTGCTGGAAAAGGGATTTGTGAGAGAGGTGTATGATGATAAGGGGAAAAAGTACATATCTTTGACGGACAAGGGTTTCAGGTACCTGGAGAAGTATCAAAACATCATCGATTTCATGGACGAATTCGACATTTAGATTTGTTCTCCGAGATATTATCGGATAAAGATGCTGACGAGCTGGCCCGGAAATACTGTGAATCTTGAAATTAAAACTTTCACCAATCTTTTAGATCTTGATTGAATCTTCAAAAAACCCCAAAAATCGAAGGAGGATCTATACATTCTCGAATAAGCCACGGGGGGGACAACAATCTTTTGTTCCCATCCTCTTTCACTTTCATACCACAATAGATGAGCTAGGAGTTACTTAAGCATTCTTATTTCTTTACATATCACCATTATATTGGTCACTATTTTGTATCATGGGTTGCTCATCAATTTGGTTAAAAGCTCCTTAAAGTTCTTTTTCATCCAACTATTTAATTCTCCGGTGAACTCTTCGTCGTGAGAAGTAACAAAAACCTCTCTTAATCTCGTCTATTACCCCTAGATATAGAGGATATAGCAGGCAACTCTAATTCAGTAGGCTCCTTGAGGATGAAAAAAGACATCATATTTGGACTGGTAGGTGTTTACCCAGGATAGGCTGGATTCTAATTCTGAGAGAAATGCCACCTCAAAATCAATGCTCATGAGCGATTTTTCAAGTTCTTTATAATGGTGGGGCTCACTCTCGCTAACAACAACGCTCTGAAATCCATAGTGGGAGAGGTGGTAAAGGTAAAAAAGTATTTCTTTATTTGGAGTGGAGATATCCTTAACTTATCTCAGCTTAAACACACACAACTCCCTCATCTTCGTAGGCTCCCAACTCGATCTTCACCTTCTCTAAAAATTCTAAGGCATCGTCGCCAGCTATGCCGAATAGGTTGGATACTTCTTTAGCTAGTTGTTTCTTGCTGTATCTCCCTTCCTTGATTAGTTGGGCGGTGAAACGGGCAACATCCCTGTATATTTCTTCCGCCTGATACGTAACTGGTATCCTGGCCTTATTTAGAACGTAGTGTTGGGCAGCCTCCATGGACTCGAATATCTCTTTTTCTATTCCATGAACTTCGACCTCTGCCCAGCCTTCTTTATGGCAGTATGGGCACTCAAATCTGGCTAACAAAGTATCACCTATCTAAAAACAACTTCTCTTCCCTCAACTTCAGGCTGCTCCTCCAACGCCTTCTCAATCTTCTCCAGGTCTTCAAGGACCTGTAAGCCAAGAGGGGTTAATACGTAGCCTTTAGATCCTTTGGGTGTTTTGTCTAGCAGGGTTGGCTGGACCAGGTTGAAGGTTATGAACTCGCTGACCCTTTTGTTCACGGAGTTTTTGTCTCCTCCGGCGATATTTTCCAGCTCGGTCCAGGTTTTAGGTTCTCTCAATGATTTGAATAGCTCTAGTCCTTTAGCTCGTGACAGTGAGTTGATGATGTCTTTAAGCTGGTAGCTTTGTTCCGACATAGATACTTTTGTAACCATATGTATAGAATAGTGTTTTGGATCACTTTTAAAACTTTCGTTTTAATTCAAATACTTAAGTATTGATACCGTTACTTTTTTATCTTTTGTATTAAATCTGATACTAAAGTTTGGAGGCGATAACATGAAGGCTCAGGGAGACGTCCCAGAAAGTTGGAGAAACCTAATAGAAAAAGCAAAAGAAATAGAGGGCTGGGAAACCAACTCCGCCTACGTAAAAGAACTAATAAAAAAAGACCTCGTCTCAAAGAGGTTGCTGGGCATCAACAGCAATAAAGAGGCTCAAACATGAAAAACTACAGACAGCCAACAAGCAAGCACAACAAGAGATACTTAAGAGCAAAGGAATTAGGTAGGGAGGAGCATGCAGGATTTCAGCCAAGAAGAGAGAGGAGCTATTAAAGAACTGGTGCTACACCCCAAGTTCGGTGCCTTCCTAGATGACTGGAAAGACTACGACAGCCTGGTTAAAACCACATACGAGAAAATGATCGAAATCGCCTTCCCCAACAACAACCTCTCCACAGAACAGGTCCAAAGAATGAGAGAGCAGTACAACAAGAACAGGCCACAGAAAAAGAAGAAAAAAGAAAAAGCCAACATCCTCTGATCTTTAGTAGATAGAACCTCTCTTAAAACCAGCAGCTAATTGAAATAAAGCCTATTTTTATGAACGATAAGAACCGGGCCCTCAAACTCCTAAAAGAAAAACCCCGAACAATAGAGGAACTATCAGAACTACTCCACAGATCCGGGCCAAGTGTTAAATGGCTGCTCCTGAACCTCCCCATAAGATGTGAGAAATCCAATGGACACACCTACATATATTTAAAGGATAAAAACCCACTCAATTTTTCTTCAGCCTACTCATCCTCAAACCACTATTCCGAGGAGCAGTTAAGAGACATCTGCTCCATCTGCGATAAACCAACAAGTGAATGCAGATCATGCAACTTATATAATAATAATCTAAAAAATTTTGAAGATGATGTCCGCCCCAGCCTCGGAGATGTCCGGGTTAAGAATCGAGCATATATAAATGAAGAGCCTAAAGAAGTCCGAAGTCCGGACAAATCAAAGAACTCCACTAACAAAAAGAAGAACTCAGAAAAAATATTTGGTGAAGATAATAATATTTCCGAGAGCGGTGTCCGGACATCCAGGGGATTGGGATCCTCAAGCAAAAGGGCTGGTAAGCAGGCTCATTTATCCAGCTACCAGTTAAATGATGTTGATGTCCGGATCTTGGACCTTTTATCTAAAAACCATTACCCGGCCCAAGTTGGCAGAATAATCGGGTTGGACAGGAGAAGGATCTCTGAGAGAGTCAATAAGCTGTTTAAAATGGAATTGATTGCAGCTAAGACTTCCTACCCCAAGTACTATAGGGTGGCTAAAGAAGCTCTCGGCATAATTAAGGACCGTATAAAAAGTATAAATGAGTCCCATAAAAGCGTTCTCGGTGGGGGCGAGAGCTCCGAGAACTCCCAGCCAGAAACCTCCGTTGGGCCGCCGGAAGTCCATAACCTGTCCTTCAAATTCCCGTTTGAAGTCCATCCCGACTCCCGAACAAGTCCAGTAAGTAGTAGTGGTGAGGGTGGGTTGGTAACCGGTAACTCGGAAGATGTCCAGGGTCGGGTTGATAGCACCCCTCAAAGTGAAGTGAGTCAAGCACAGAGTCAGACCTTGGGTCAGCCCATGTTCGCCTGCGCCAACTGCAACAAGTGGAGGAACAGAGGCAACAAGAAAAAGTGCAGGTGCAGGAAAGGTCGGTGGACTAAGATGAATAACTGGTACTATTTCTCCACCTACTTCAGGGGTTATGAGGTCTCTTCCAACCCTTCTACTATTGTTGTCCGGGGTGTTAAGGTCTATGGCTATGATGCCAAAAAGATGTTCGCTGATGGGCTAGTGAAGGCCCAACAGGTTGTTGCTGAGCTGTTGAGGGACTATTCCAAGACAACTGGGTTGGATTATGTTGTCTATTATTCTTGTTATCGGTTGGCTGGGAAGCCTCATTGGGTAGTGAATTCGGGGATCTCGGAGGTTGTCCGCTCCATGTTCGGAGGTAATGTGGATGTTCATGCTGGGGAGGGTGATGTCCTAAGGTGTGATGCATCACCCGATGAAGGAGGCTACCCGCAATCCCATGCCGAGGTGGTAACCCAAGACCAGGAAAAGGCGGAGCACTTCTTGGATTTGTTCACTGGCAACTATCAGCAGAAGCTGAGCAGGCTCCAAGGTAAGGTGGAGTCTCTGGAAGTTAACGCGGCTGGTGGGTTGTCAATTGAGAACCTTAAGGAGGTGTTGGGTTCCTATGTCAGGAATTTGGAGGAGCGGATAGATCGTTTGGAGAGGTTGATCACTGAGGCTAACGGCAAATACATCCGGGAGGTTAACCAGACTCTTAATGCTGTTGCTACCACCATGCTTCGCCTGGATAACTTGGAACAGAAGCTTTTGGGGGTGGACTATGGCTGAACCCAGAAGGTGTGAGGTCTGCGGAAACAACCTCAAGAACGGCAGGCTCAGGTTCTGCAGTGATTTCTGTTATAAGTTCGGTTCTTCAAAGCTGTTTCAGGTTTTTAGGGAGGTTGAGGGTTGCAGAATAGGTTATTGTGAGCTTGTCAATAGGATTAGGGTGGTTTATGGGGTTAAGTCGCATGTTAGTGTTGATGAGAGGTTGACCGAGTTCTTCAGGCTGGTTAGGAAGGTGAAGGAAATTAGAGTTGTTTTTGGTGGTAGCCATGGTTGAGAAGAGGGCTGCGATTTATGCTAGGGTTTCCACCAGGAAGTGGAAGGAGAGGAATGGTAAGATGGTTTACCAGCAGGATCCTGAGACTCAGCTCAAGCCATGCAGAGAGTACTGCCAGAGAATGGAGTGGGATTACCTGGAGTATTTTGATCGTGAATCAGGATCAAAAGCTGATAGAAAGAATCTTAACCAGCTGATGGAGGATGCCCGCCTAAGAAAGTTTGATGTCCTGGTGTTCTACAAGCTTGATCGCCTCGCCAGATCGGTTAAGCAGTTAATTGATTTGTTCGAGTTCCTTGGCTCCAAAAACATTGATATTGTGTCAATTAAGGACCCTATAGATACTACAACTCCTTCAGGTAAACTTATTTTTCATATTATGGCTGCTATTTCGGAGTTTGAGAGGGAGCTCACTAGACAGAGAGTGATCGACGGGATTGATAGAGCGAGGGAGGAAGGAAAGCACATTGGCAGGAAGCCGGTTAAGTTTAATTTGGAGATTGCCAAGGAGATGAAGAAGCAAGGATACAGTTATGAGCAAATCAGTGAGAAGTTAGGAGCGTCTAAGGCTACGGTTTATTTTAAGTTGAACCCAGATAAATATCGAAAATACCAAAAGAAATAAATTAAATTAGGCGGTATAAATACTGGATTAGCGATTCAATTCTGTGGAGACGACGATTCGAATATCTTGCCACTATCTATCAGTTAGTATCTTAAGAAAGAACGTTGAGTGAATAGAGAGGGAGGAGGAACACCTTTCGAGATAACGATAATTTTTAAGTATTAATTTGAATAATATAGTGTATTAGGGTCGGAATATAGTAAAAAGTTAACATTAAATTCGACCATAATATTAATAAGTTTAATTGAAGTGTTCGAAATGGCGCAAAATGTCGGAGTCTCCTCCAAAAAATTGCTGGTAGATTGGCATCATAACCCAAAGGAAAAACATTTAAATCTTCCTTGGATGGGGAAAAATAACCATATTGAACATTACAAATGCTATGCAAATTGTTTAACAGCTTATCTGTCTTATGTGGATGCTCTTACGGGTTTAGATATTTCACAAAGTTCTGGAGATTATGATAAATTGCTCAAAGAGTTATCAAACGAAGTGAATACAGATTACAGTACCTTTGTTAAGAGCACAGAATCCTATTTTAAAAGTAAGAACATTCCGCTCTCAATAAAAATATTATCTTTTAGAAACACCGAGGGCAGGGTCGATGAGGCAACTCTACGTCGGTTTTTATATGACAAAATGCTTCCAGTAATAGCTATTATCGATCACGAGGCTTTTAATCAAGGTAGAGAATCACCGAATAGCAATCATTCTGTTGTAATATTGGGAGTTACTACGGAGGGATATCTTCTTTATAATCCTATTACTTTACGTGGCGTTGAACCAGAACATAAAGTAAAGTTCAATAGCGCATGGAAGCTAAAGCTGTATGAAGGGATATTTTTGGTGAAAAAAGGTATGCGAATACAGTCAAATAAAGCCAGCACAGGAATGCGGACTCTGTATGATTTTTTGGGTTAAGGAGGAAAACTATGACTGAAACTGAGTTTGAGTTTCCAGATGTTAAAGAGGATCTAAGACCGAAAGATCCTCTAGAGGCTGTGTCTAGACACGTATTTGGAAGGTATGGGTATGATTTCTATTTTGATGTAGATGACTCTAATGTTGTCCAACAAATGAGTGAGAGTTATTATATGGTCAAAGTATCGGTGAAAAGACCAATAACAATTAAAAACCATAAAACTGATGAGGAGAAAAGGCTTACTCTAACTATTAAAGATGCTTTAAATATAGAGGTTGAGAGACGAGGTCCTAAAGACTTCAAGGTCGTAAATAGTCCAAGATTTGTATCAGTTAAACCCCTAATCAGAGAAATTGTAAATAAACAGATAGACAAACTTTATGAGAACCTATTTCTTGGACTTGAAGATCTTAAAACAAAAATAGCTAGACCAATCTTTATAAGGAGTCAACTAAACCCTGTGGTTAATGTATCAAAAACCTTATTCAGAGAAAGGATGATTGATCCATCTGAGTATCAAGAAAAATTAAAAATAATAAAGCTGTTATCAAAAGCTGGATACTTAGATAAAAAAAATGGTTACTATATTACTAGCGAAGAGGCTAACCGCTTGATAGACAAAAAGTCTAAGAGCCGAGAATTTGCCTATTATGTAATTGGAGATCTAATATTGAATTATCAAGATGAACTTGATAAATTGAGGTTTTACACCTATAAACCCTATCTTAAAATGACTACAATTTACTATAAAAAAGCGCATCTATACTCATTAAATGGAAATCAAGATATCTCTGAAGAAGATATTCTTAGAGATTTAAAATATGCATTAGTTTCTGACTATGTAAAAGAATACAATGTCTCCGTGAGTACATACAAGAATGTTAATCTTACGACCTGTGTTGAGCATCTAGTTGAAGATAAGGTTATCCAAGAAGACAGCCCAGATGAAGATCTAGTATATGGGTACAGAAATATAATTAAAGAATTGATTAAACATAATCCATTTGAAAACATTGAAAACATCCAGATATCTCACCCTATTGGAGGGTCTGAGAGTGCACAAATGTCCCATTGATGTTGAAAAATTCCTAATAGAGAATGAAATTCCTGAAGATATTTTAGTTTACGAATTTAAACTATCAAACTTCAGTGGTGGTAGTAAAGGATTTGTTAATAGACTAATCAATTCACTTGAAGAGTACGGAACAACTGTCGACTCAGAAACTTTATACAATGTTATTTTAGAAGTTAGAAGACTTAATATTATTCTTCATGAGAAGAGTTACTGGGAAAATATAGAGTTAAAACCAAGAGTTAGGGGAGGACATGAGGTAATTATAGAGTTACTTATTACTGTTTTTATTCCATGTTTCCTGTACAGCATGGGGATAGGAATGGGATCAACTTTACCTTACATTCTTAAGAAAAAATTTGAGAATGAGCTTGAAGTTAAAAAACAAAGGGAATTGGACGACTTGGAAATTAGAAAATTTCAAAAGAAATTGGACATTTTGAAAGAACATATAAGAGTTAAAGAAGAAAGAACAGTCGAAGATTTATTGGAAGATGTTACAGAAGAATATGTTAAGAACATCAAGGATACGAAATAATAAAAATTAAATTCACTCAAGTTCAAGTTTATTAATTATGTCTTTAAGATATTGATTTTCCTCTTCAGAAAGGATGTCTGTTCTTTGTCCGAATGTAAAAAAATCTTTTACCAATTTTGAAGTCTCAATCAAGCTAAAATTTTGATCGTAAGAGAAAACCTCATTTATGATGTCCTTACTCTTATTGTCTAGAATAACTTCATAGGTCAGAACATCCAACAATCTAGGTACATAAACCGCTGCCAATGGTTTATAACAAACTCTCTCTACCAAATCGACTAAGTACTTGAGGTACTTAGGATAAAAGTGACTTTTGAACTCATTTCTATTAACAGGGTATTCTTTACCACTTCTTATAGAAACTTCCTTTGAGAGGAAGTCGTAAAAAGCCTCAAAAAGTTGTTTTCTTTCTGCACTCTCGATTCTTCCTCCCATTAGGTTTTCTCTAATGTGATATTCTTTCTCTTCTTTTGGCAATATAAGCACGTAACTTGAAAACTCTAAAATAGAATTGGCTAGCAAAGTTAATAAGTAAGTTTTTAAAAACATTTTATCATCTTCCTTTATATTATCTGATTTTTCAATTTTGGTACCAGAATGGATTAATGATTTAATTCTTTGCTGAACCGGATCTACCCAGTATTTGAAATCTAAATAATAGTAGACAGGCGGGTTGTCTTTTTTTAATTTGTTAAATATATGAACATCCTTATCAACAGTATCCTTATTAAAAACACCTACATATGGTCTTGAATCAATGTTGTAAATTTTCTCTAGTTCTGATAGCTGGTTTAAGGATAGTGGAGTTATCTCTAGTTTCCTTGCTAACTCAACGTACCTACTCTCCATCACTTCTTTGCGCAGAAAAATTCCACTTTCTGCATGTAAATATTTCATAACACCAGACAGTCTAAAAATCCGGTCTGTATTTTTTGCCTTTTGACCAGATTTACAATCACAGACAATCCATGTTGGGTTAAAACCATCATCAATTTTTAAACCAAGTACATCAATATCAGTATATGCTTGGTTAGTTTTTCCACCATATGAAAATCTTAATAAGTTAATATTTCGTCGTATAAAATAACCTTTATACCAAAGAAATCTCATCAACCTTAGCTTTAAGTCCAAATCTTTTTCGCTCATTCCGTTACACCACTACCGTGTACATATTCGAGTAATCTGTCAAACTCTTCTACTGCAGTAATTTTTTCTCCACTTTTTACCTGTCTTTGTTCTGCTGAATAATTATACATTCCTTTAGTCAGTAACTCCTTTACTTGGGGCTCATCAACGGATCCAATAACTGGATCTTTACCTCTTAGCATTTCCTCTGCAACCTCCATAGCTACAACATTTTCGGGAGTGTCAATAAACACAGGTTTGTACGCTTTTCCATAAGGTCTTTCAACTTCTTCGTATGTGCAAATTCTGTTGGTTATTAATAGTGCATATTGAATCTTTGAATAGGAGTGCGGGTTAATCCTATTTTCTTTTAAAGCTCTAAGCAACTTAACAGGATACTTTATCCTAGTTATTTCTGAATGATGCTGACCATGCCGGATGCAAGCAACAATAAGTCTAGCCTTCTCGAAAATATCTTTTTCTGGTTCTGGTTCAAAGTGCGGAGTAGCTGCAAATACGTATTCATGCTTTTTTCCTGTCCTATCTTCTACCCCAACTGACGGGAAGAAACCATGATAAATTCCTGCATTTATAATGTTTCTATTATTCAAGAGTTGATCTAAAGGCCTTCCTGGGTATTTTAAAAATCTTCTAGCTACAACTCCAATTTTATCAAACATTTCATAAGATTGCCTATCTAAAAACTTCAGTACTTTATCTACTTTACCAGCCCAATAAAAAGGGGTCCATACCACTTCCTTTTCTAGTTCAGATGATTGAAATGTTCCAAAATATCTAGTTTGTCTACCATAGTTTAATGCATTATCAAATTCTTCATCAGAAACACCCGTTTCTGAGAGCAAAGCTTCTTTAGTTGCGGGTTTGCTTTTTAGTGCTGATAATGATTTGATAGTTGCCAAATCAACCTGAGTTGGCTCATTCTCTTCCCAAATTTTTCCCAAATCCGTAAGTATATCCTCTAAGGGTGGAATGGTCTCATCAACTCTCTTTATTCTCTTTCCTTTTCCATGAACATCAACCCAACCAAGTTCTTCTAAGTTAGGTAGCAAACCTGATCTAAGCGTCCTATAATCAATTTTTAACACATTAGAAACGCCTGCCAACTGTTTTTCATCGAGACTTCCTGCCTGTCTCAGGTTCGTTGCAAGTCTTGCCATATCGCCTGTTGTTATAGTTGTATCTAAATCGTAGTCATGAAATCCAGGTTCTTTATTCGTTAAACATTTACTGACTTCAACGCATTTTGCAGTCGTTTCTCCACTTCCTAATTTACTCATGACCTCAGTATGTTACTCTTTTCATTTTATATATTTTACCCAGTCAGTAATCAAACAATAGTTGCAATAAATAAATTTTTAAGTTTAATTATAAATAATAATTAATAAATAAAAAAACTAAGAGAACTCACATAGTCTAAAGATAAAGGGAATTAAACAAGAATATAAAAAAATCATATTTGCATTTTGGATCATTATCGTTTAAAAAACCCTTTTTCAAGCCCCCTCACTATTTATATATTCAACACCAAATTTTCTTCGGTTAAGAAGGAAATGTTTCTTAAACAATCTGACCCCCAATTTTCGAACTTTTAAGTATTTTTAATCCGTAATTACGTCGGTGAAGGTGAAATGAGCTCGAAAGGTTTGTATTCAACCAACTTGTTGACTTCAATGGGGGTTCATCTCGATGATCAGGCTAGGGAGTATCTCAGAAGATACGATCATATAGTTAAGGAGATCGTTCATAATCGGTTTTTAGAGAATAAAACTTTAGGAGAAGCAGTAAATTTTCTAGAAGTTGATTTATTGACACTATTGAACATTTTGGGGGAGCTGAAAAAGCTAGAGGTGATCAAAGAGTTTAAAATTAAATGAACCGAGCTATAGATGAATATTGATTTAAACTTAATTTCAGCCAAAACTCCCTTCGAGACACGAAATACTTATTCTTGATATCTGGAGGCTAATTATTTGTATCCATATTGGAAAAAAATTTAAATAGTTCTTAATACCTTTTTTTGTTTATGGAACATCTTCTCATACTTAATTATGATTCGGACGCTGAAAGAAAAAGATTTGATTATGCTACAGAGCGATGGAAAAATAAGATTAAGATAAAGAAACCAAGAGGCGCCTTAGTGATACTGGATGGCGATGATAATGAAATCAGTAAATTTGTGGAGGATATTTTCTCCAGGATTGAACTCGAACCAGATGAAAATCCCAGTGATAAAGTTAAAATCTACAAATTAGAAGAATATGAGCCGGAGGTAGGGAAGAAAACAAAGAGACTATCCTATGAGAGTAAGGAAGACGAGAAAACCATAAATAGGTTTGTTGACTATCTTATGGCAAAACTCAATGGAAGTTATGAGTATTCTACTGGAACTGCAAAGATATACACAGTATATACAAAGAAAGGTCAGGCAAGGCTCGAATACAACATTAGCAAGAAAGAACTGACTAGGGCTGTTATTTCAATTGAAGGTTATGGTGAAGTTGTTGATTTTATTGCCAAGAAGGTTGATGATGAGATTGGTACATTTCTGGGGGGTTAGAGAATGTTTAATGAAGGAGATACCAAATGTGTGGAAGCTTTGCTTAAACCAGCTAAAAAGGTTTTAAAGATGGGAAAAGAGATTGAATACGATCCTTATGAGAAAAGAGTTGGTTTGTGGAATGAAGTGAAAGAAAATTACGACAAATACATGGATGGAGAATGCGGCGAATTTTTAAAAGATCTTGATAACCACTTCCGATCCCAATTTGAAACCGCTATGCTGGTACTTGCCGCTGGTTTCAAAGACAACGGTGATGAGTTTAAACCTGCTGAAAGATTCAACGATAAGGAAATCGAAGCTTATGAAAGAATTGAAAGATACAACGTATTTGAAATCCTTAGTATTGATGACATTAAGAAGAGGATTATATCAGAAGACAACGAGTTGATCAAGCTATTCAAGGACTACTACGTGTACATGGATAAATGGGTAGATGAAACTCTCAATAATCCCAAGATAAAATTACCTGTAAGATTCTACCTAAAGAACAGGTGGAACAACTACAAGAACAACATTAACGAGGCTGTAAGCAACTTAATAATGGAGCTGGACTGGTTTAGGAAGCTAATCTCTCAATGGGAGTCTGAAGCCCAGCACTTGGCTGAGGAAGAAGTAGAGAAGTTTAAAGAAGACATCAGAGGGGAAGTCACAGCTGAAGTAGAAGAAGCTGTTAAAGAAGAGAGAGATAAGATACAGGAAGAATCTCAGAAGATAGAAGAACGTGAATCAGAAATCACTGAAGAAGAGGTGCACCTGAAAGCCAAAGAAGACGACTTAAAGACTCAGGAAGAAGAAATAAAGAAGGTAATGGAAGAACTCAGAGGAGTTAAAGAAAAAGTAGAGAAGGGCAGCAGAAAAGTTGACATTGAAGAAGCAAAACAGTATGAAATGAATTTTATCGGCAGGATTGAACGTAAATTAGGTGAAAAAGTTAACCTGTTCAACAAGACCTTCGAAGTTGCAACTAGTGAGTCCTCTGAAATTGATGTATCAAGATACATCGGAACACAAACCAAATTTGGTGAATTGACAGAAAGAGAAGCAAAGAACTTGCCATGTAATAGATACATTGAGGCTAACTTGGTCGAGAAGAAATTAGTCGGCGGTAAAAGAAATTATACATTAAGAGCTGTTTTCACCTCGAATGTGGATGCGTACGCCCAATATAGAATTGATACTGACCCACTTGAACTCAGAGACGTGAATATTTACATGTCAGAAGCAAAAGATGAGGCCAAGCAAAACGAAAAAACCATCATATTATGCCTAGCATCACCTACGGGCTTTACTGATGCAGTAAAGGAGCGTGTTAATAGTGAAGACTTCCATAGGAACTTCTTATCCAAGTATCTATCTGTTTGTTTGCTTGATCTGGAAACTGGAGAGCTTATCTATAATCCTTACGATGAACTAGCAAGAGAATCCAGCTATATATGCGAAATTGAAATAGATGAAGAAAAAAAGGCTAAGGTAGAGAATTGTGTTATCGATATGATGAAAGGTTTGGACTGGATAACGCTTAGAGATGCTTCGTCATGTGGAGATGAATCTATTGTTAAAGCTGTTTTTTACATGCTTGCAGAGAAGAAAGGTTGGGAAGTTAAGTTTATTGAAACAGTAGGATTAGTATTGATGAGGAATGCAAAATAATTTGAACAAAATAAGAAAGAGTTCCATTTTGTGACCACATTTATTACAAGCTAATAAACATAGATTAAAGGTGGGAGGTGACATTTTAGGAGGTAAGATCGATATTCCAATAATAAAGAGTTTGGTGTACTCTTGTTGAGAAAATGGATGTTATAACTGGATATGTTCAAGTTTAGTTTAGAACCTTATCTTACTCTTAAGATACCAATGAAAGGTGATTAGGGTGTTAGAGATTATAGAAGGTATTTTAGAGGTAAACAAAAAATTTGGATTAACTTTTTTGTGACTGTAACGACGGTCAAGAAATATAGGTGTTGGAAATATAACAAATTTTGGAGGTAAGTAAAAATATCCAATTTGGAGAAAAAGTTATATAGGATAAATGTACAATATATGGTAAGGTGATTTGAATGATGGATTTAAGGGAAAAGTTAAGAAAAAACCCCGTAGATAAGATGAAAATATCTGAGCTTAGAGAAGAAGAGATGAGGATAAAGAACCAGGTAGAAAGGATTAGAAAGGACATAAACAAACTTGAGAAAGACAAGAAGAAAAAGTTCGAAGAAGGAGTAGGTGCAGATACGATAAAGAAGAAGATGCTGGCGCAGGAACTAAAACAATTGGATATGGAAGCGAAAATGAACATGAAGAATTTTACAGCTGCTCACAAGCAATATATGCTTGTCTCAAACTTACTAACAGTTAAAAAGTATGAAGACCAGCTTAAGAAAAGCGCTATATGGGACAAGCTCACTAACGTCTCCCCCGAACAGTTGGAGAGTGCTTTAATCAAAGTAAACCTATCAGGCAGGGAGTTTGACGATGTGTTGAACAATCTTAACCGAGTTTTCGAGATGGATGTAGCCGAATCCGAGGGCATTGAAGACGAATCTGACAAGCAATTATTTGATGCCTGGAGCAGTGTTGAATCAGGGGAGATAGACGTTGAGGATGCACATAAAACCTTTTCAGTTGACAGAAATCTAGAAGAAGAGGAGGAGGAATGAAGATGGAATTCCTCTCCAAACTTTTTGGCTCAAAGAATCCAGTAGAGTCAATGAACATTGAAGAATTAAAAGAGATGGAGATAAAGCTGAACAATAAATCAGATAATTTACAGAAGGAAGTCAATGAAATTGAGAACGAAATACAAGTTTTATTCGAGAAAGCCAGAGAAGCCAAAACAAAATCAGAGGAACAAAGCTTCGCCAGAAAAATCAAGACACTGTCACAGAAGAAGGACATGAAATTATCTGCACAGGGTCAACTTGAGAAAGAACTCAGGGCTGTATCTAATGTATTAATTCTCAAGGACCATAAATCTGACCTAAAATCGGCCGGAGTGTGGGACAAAATAAGTAAACTAAAACCCGAAGAACTGGAGAACTGGCTGATATCAAAGAACCTAGAAGCTAGAGACAGGCATGACCTGGTCTCTTCTGTTGTAGAAATGACTTCTTCAGCCATGAATACAGGAGAAGAGCCAGATGATGATCTTGAAGATATATTAGACACAATAAGATCTGTTAAAAAAGGCGACATGGAACCTGACGAGGCCAGGGAAAAAGTTAGTAAGGAACAAGAGGAATAAAAAATAGAGTAGTATTTGTTTATTAGAGGGTTTTTGTGATGGTCTCTCATTTAATGATTATATGTATAACTGAGTTATTTTTAACTTCAAATTTAGTCAAATTGTTACCTAATGGCTCAATTATAATTAGATTAGGTTAGGGGGTATTGTTGTGGGGATTGATCTTACAGGTCCTTTGATGTCTGCTTTTGATAAAGCTAAGAGAGAATATAATCAAGCTAAAACGAGAGAAGATTATAAAACTGCTGAAAAGAGGGCTTTAGAGTGTGCGAGAATCCTTAGACAACTCTCAAGTAAGGTTCCGGAGCAGAAGAATTCTTATCTGGAGAAGGCAAAAAAATGGGAGAATACTGCAGAAATAGTTGAGGAAACTGGAAGCAAGAAAATTGTTGAAAAGGGAGAATCTGAAGAAGACGAACTCCAGAGTTATGCTGAGAATTTAATCTCTGATTCAAAGATCAGGTGGGAATGTATTGGTGGTCTTTCTGAAGTAAAGCAATTAATGATGGAAACTATTGTCATAGCTGGCCTGCAAAAACCAGAATCCATAAAGCCATGGAAAGGTGTTCTGCTCTTCGGCCCACCAGGGACAGGTAAAACTTTACTTGCTGCAGCATCAGCAGGAAGCCTTAACGCCACTTTCTTTGAGGTTAAAGCGGATAAAGTATTATCAAAGTATTTTGGCGAATCCTCAAAAATTGTCTCTTCTTTATACTCAACAGCCAGAAAACATTCCCCCTCAATCGTATTTGTTGACGAGTTTGATGCTCTAAGTCTTTCAAGGAGTGGAGATATAAATGAGGCATCAAGAAGAATGCTCTCCACCCTCTTATCAGAGTTGGATGGTTTTCAGGACAAGAAAAGTGAGAGATTAGTGCTAACTTTAGCAGCAACCAACACTCCTTGGGATTTAGACCAAGCAGCACTTTCAAGATTTCCTAAAAGAATTTTTGTCCCCTTGCCTGACTCTAAAACTTGCAAAAAAATCGTTAAAATCGAAACAGAAGATTTGGACACATCAAAACTTGAGCTGGACGAAATTGCTAAGAAATGTGTTGAGAAATTATACTCTGGAAGGGATGTATCCACTTTGTGCCAAGAAGCAAAATGGAGTATGGTGAGAGATGAAAATAAAGGAATTTACAAAATGGCAGAACTCCCATATGAGGAAATAAAGAAACATAGCTTGAAGACCCGACCATTGACCATGGAGGATTTTAATAAAGCATTTAATAAAATAAAATCTCCACTTAACAAGAAGGAGTTGCAGAAGTATGAAGAGTGGAATGAGGAATTTGGAGAGTGAATATAAGTCAATAGAGCAGGAGTTGGAGTTATGAATAAAACTACAGAATATGAAATTAAACAGGCATTCAACATGTTAATCGACCTCAAAAAAGTCATTCAGCGAGAAAAATGGCTAAATGTTTTCCTGTGGCAATCTCGTGGCGCATACGTTCATTACGATTTGTGCAACTTGAAAGACGTTAAATGGGATTACTTAGCTACTGTATGCAGAAAGAACTTCAAGGATGGTTACCTCAAGGTCTATGACCTCTTAAAGGAATTTGAAGTGTCAGCAGAACAGTTTTATAAAAATTTGTTGAAAGTGAGTTATTGATGTGCCCTAATGTAGATAGCGTTAAAACTATTCAGGATTTGCTTACCAAAGGATATAGGGTGTTTATCGATACTAATGTGATAATGAACACCAACGTGATAACGAATCATTTTTTTGCTTCTGAAGACACGTTACAACAGTTAAAGAGGACTACAAAGTCTTCCAATAATAAGATAATAGTGGTTAAGTCTGTCCGTGAAGAATTAGAGAAATTATCGAACGATAAAGATACTGATACGCGGGAAAAGGCAGAAATGGGTAAGTCACTAATTGAAAAACTTAAGAAAGAAGGAATCATACAATTTGTTGGCACTGATATGGATTCATCTTTCGCTGATAAAACTTTTCTTTCAAGATTTTTAGAGTTCTCTGATAAGTTTGATATAGCTCTCATTACTTCAGATAGAGATCTTGCTTATGATGTTTCAGATATGAACCCAAGATCTGTTGAAATCAAAAGAGACATCAGGTCATACTACCTGAAGCCAACAACAGGTGAGTTAATAGATTACAATAAAAAATCTGACTCTGTTACCGATCAAGGATCTGAATTCACTACATTTAACTTGAGATCACTTTTAAACTCGTTGGATAGTGGTTCTTTGGTTTTCTTGGATCCCTACTCTCTTTTGGGTTCAAATCCACTTAACTCCTTTAGAGTCCAAAAAGAACTAAAGAAAAACATTGAAAACTCTGGAAATACGTTGAAAGTGACCCTATCCTCCTATAATAACTTAGAGAAATTGAAAGATTCAGGTAACCAAAAAGCTGAAGAAGCTGTATCACTACTAAAAAAGCTTATAGAAGAAGGGATAATAGAGCCAATTAAAGACGATGAATCAGAAGACACTGATTTTATCCAAAGATACGTATCCTTCTTTAATAAATTGTTGAACAAATATGAAGAAACTAACATACTATTAATAACCTCAAACAAAGCACTGGCCAAAAATTCTCAAGAAAAGATAAAAATCCTCTACATAAGAGACCAAAAGAG
>JAWODI010000086.1:0-16208 GCA_046483365.1 Archaeoglobaceae archaeon
CTACTGTCTGCCACACCGCTTTTTGCCGATGCAGCCGAACCGGAAAAGATAAACGTACTCGTTGGCTTCGAGGGAGCACCATCTCATTGAGTTGAACTTGAGTTACCTATTATGGTCAAGTAAGTTTTACTGTTCAACTCCGTAGCCCCAATAGTTACTTCACCTTTATCTCCAGAGAACTTGAGGCGATGGAAAGTAAAGCTCTTGATCTGGTCTTTAGAGTATTCGGGGTCTCCCCATCCTCCCATGTTGTCTCTATAATAATCAAGGGTACTATTCACGTCGTCGTCAACAATGTAGGCTTCGACGTTCCATGAATCCGAAACCGAGATCCTGAACCCTTTTTCAAACTCGTCGGCGTTACTGGTTACAGTTTCAGGCAATGGCAGGCCCAAAGGGGGCTCGTCCAAAATCTCAGACCCTTGACCGCTATCACTACTGCAACCAGCAACTAAAAAAGCGGCAACACAGACCATGAATACCACACTATTTGATGCCAAACTTTTCGCATCATTTCCAATTCCATTTCCGTTTTCAATCAGTGACATTCCATACTTATCTTTTTTTCCAGCCATTTCCTTAACAACGTCTTTCGCACAAGTATTACTAACACCTCAGCTTATGTTCATTAGCTGGCTTAAGGAGTAAACGCCTGTCGCCAGGAAATAAATTCCAAACACCACGAATATTGTAATAGATATTCCTGAAAGTATTTTATAAGACCTGTCCCCCCACATGGAAGCGGTTTTATTGGATGTTGCGGAGACGAATCCCAGAAACGCTACATCACACATTTCATGAACTATTATGAACAACACAATACCCAATACACCAAATAATATGGCCTGATTGACCAAATGGAAGCCAACAGTCAGCCACCAGATAAGGAAGTATGGGTTCACTCCTGTCATGGCTATACCGGAGAAAAAGCTCCTCCTCTTCTTGGCCTCAACCTTTTGTCCAAAATTCCTCAACTCCATGACAGCCATATACAACAAAAAACTCCCTCCAAGAACTCCAATAACCATCTTGATGCTTTGAGTAGCTATGGCTACCCCAAAAACGACTAAAGCCAAAATTATGGGGATCTCCAGGGCTGCATGACCCGCCGAGACGCTTAACCCGGAAAAAGAGCTTTTCCTCCCCTCGGCTATTGCAGCGGCAAATAATGGTCCAGGTGCCATCACTCCACTCAGGGAGACCAAGACCACAGTTGCCAAAAAGAAGTACAGCTCCATTAAGGCAGCCATAACGATAGTCGTATTAAATATTTTCCTGGAGGGAGATCATATACTTTAGCGTACTTTCTGATCTCCCTTCCAACCCTAGGAGGGGAATCATATAACTAGTGCACCTCATGATTCCCCTTCCAACCCCTTTTGCAGGTAGATTATTTCGGAGCTTACACTAGTAGATACATCAGGGAGGGTTAGTCAACTTCGTTGACAACTTTGTTAGCTCCGCTAACTAAATGTTGAGCGAAGCGAGACACCTCGGTTTGATGATCCATCTTTCTGAAGATGAGGAGGGAGATCCTAACATCTAATGCACCTCATGACCTCCCTTCCAACCCTAGGAGGGGAATCATATAACTAGTGCACCTCATGACCTCCCTTCCAACCCCTTCTGCCAGTAGATTTTTCAGGTTTACACTAGTAGGTACGTTAGAGATGTATTGAACGAAGTGAAATACATCAGTTTGTTGGTCCAGCTGACTGCAGCTGGACCGCAAAAATTAAGTTATTTACTATAAGGGTGCTGTCATGCAGTGGAAAAAATGGAGGCATATCACTAAACTCGATCCCGATAAAGAGAATCCTCCTGAGGTTATCAAAGCTGTGGCGGACAGTGGCACGGATGCGGTAATGATCTCGGGTACTCAGGATGTCACTTTTGATAAGGCTAGCTCTCTATTCAAATCAGTAAAAGAGTATGGTATTCCCACCGTTCTGGAGCCATCTGATCCTTCAGCAGTCTTTTATGACCCGGATTACTTATTCGTTCCTGCAGTCCTCAATGCTCTGGATGGGGAATGGATAACCGGTAAACACGCTAAATGGATTGAGATGAATTACCAGAACATAGAGAAATTCAAGAAAAAGCTTCATGAGTCCATCTTTGAGGGATATATAGTGCTCAATCCGGACTCGGCCGTGGGGAAATTGACCAGATCCAGGTGCGATCTTACAGCCGCGCAGGCTGCAAGCTACGCCGTGGTGGGAGAGAGCATCTACAACCTGCCCATCATCTACATCGAATACTCCGGTATGTTCGGAGACCCAGAAGTCGTGAAAGAAATAAAGAGCGTTCTTGATAAATCGACGCTGGTCTATGGAGGGGGAATTGATAGCAGAGAAAGGTCCATGACCATGCTGGAGCATGCGGATATAGTTATTGTGGGGAACGTGATCTATGAGCAGGGTATCGATACATTTAAAGATACTGTACCGTGATTGAATGAGAATTAAAGCGATCTGGGAGCTGCTCAGGCTGGAGCACGGCCTGATGTACGCTCTTGCTGTTCTGATAGGAGTTATCATTTCTGCTGGTCTGCAGTTCTCTCCTCTGGACATGCTGCTGGGAGCTTTGACGGCCCTATTCTTGCAGGCTTCCGCCTTCGCACTCAACGACTTTTTTGATTATGAAGTTGATGTTGCCAACGAAAGAACCGACAGACCTCTTGTGAGAGGTGATGTGGACAAGAAGACGGCTTTCATCCTTTTCGTGGCTCTGGGCGTATTCGGATTCCTCTTCGCTTACTTGATATCCATAGAGGCATTCGTTCTGGCACTGATTATAACTGTTGCCGGATTCCTCTACGACATCAAGCTCAAAGAGTTCGGTTTCTCTGGCAACATCTATATTGCCTTCTCCATGGCTGCCCCCTTCATCTTCGGGAGTGTAGTAGCCACCAACACCATAGTTCCCTCTGCTGGTCTACTTGCTCTACTGGCATTCTTCTCAGGGATCGGAAGGGAGATCATGAAGGGGATTGAGGACGTTGAAGGGGATGCGCTAAGAGATGTTAAGACAATCGCCAGACTAAAAGGAGAGAACAGAGCTGCCCAGCTGGCTTCTCTGTTATTCGTGGTGAGCATTATATTGAGCGTCTTACCTCCTCTGTTCGTGGATAAATACTTCCTGGACCTCAAATATATCATACCCGTAGCCGGGACCGACGCCCTACTCATTCTTACTTCTAAGGAATTGCTGGCCGGCAAATGGGAAAAACACTTGATCAAGAAATACCGGAAAAGAACGCTGGGAGCCATGGCACTGGGGCTGGTGGGATTCTTCGCCGGCATATTCTAGATTAAACCTTTTATGTTTAGCGCTGTTCCAAAAAAGGATCGAAATAGTCATTCTGAGATCTTCGCTCTGGTGACTCAATTTAAGTTCTATAATTAAACTTATTAGCAGAGATTAAACTCCAGATAACATGATATTGAACGACGAGGAGTTCAGAGACGAATCCGTCAAGTGCGCCGCTTATTTGATGTCCATTTCTGCCAGAACTGCTCCCAAATCGAAGGGAGAAGATGATATAAAGATAGTTTACGCTGATGGCGAGGATAAAGATAATTTGGCCAACAAGATGATCGAAGAGGGGAGAAGAAAGATCTTCAAGAGAGATGGAGAGAATCTAAAGGCTGCATCCGGAGTTATCCTTCTGGGAGTTAATGGTGGGAAGGCGATTGACCTCAACTGCGGTGCCTGCGGATACTATGACTGCAATAACTTCCCCCCAGAAGAGGATAGAGCAGAAGGAAGAGACTACAGAGGACCCAACTGTGCCTTCAAACTTCTGGACTTAGGGATAGCCATTGGTTCAGTAGCAAAGCTATCCAGCATCTTCAACGTGGACAATAGAGTTATGTACACCGTAGGGTCAACAGCCAGAGAAATGGGACTGATCGAAGGAGACGTAGTCATCGGCATCCCCCTCTCCTCCTCAGGCAAAAACGTATTTTTCGATAGATTAGAAGAGGAGAAAAAGAAAGAGAAAGAACAGAAAGAAGAGAAGAAGGAATAGAACCAATAATTTGATCTATCCCAAATCCTTAGGGGTCCTTAGGGGTCCTTAGGGGTGTGCTTCCAGATCAATGAACTTTCTCATCAACAGGAGGTCTTTGAGCATGGAATCGTATTTTTTGGATATGCGGTGCCTCAAGACCCTCATATAGACCTTCCAGTCCTTTCCTTCGCTCCCCCATTTTTCCACGAATTTGTTGAGCGTGATTTTTCCTTCGATGTATTGCAGCCAGTCTTCAATGAATTCTCTTTCTCTGGTAGAGAGACACATAAACGTAATTTTATTTCGTTATTGAAAAATGTAACGATATTGGAATGTAGCACTGAATACGGAAGCCAAATATTTTAATCCTATACTCAATAGTTCAATTATGCGTCCTGACAAGGTATTCATCGGTTTCGCACTCCTCTTCCTGGGTTTGGCTCTCCTCACCATATCCAGTGGAGGTGATTACGGTGGGGTTCTGCTCATAGGGCCCATACCCATCGTCTTTGGCTCTTCCCCCCAAATGGCTGTTACTGGCGTGATAATTGGTGCAGTAATGCTCTTTATCTTCTACCTGTTCCTGCGGTGATAACATGATCCAGCTGATCGCCTTAGCCATCATGATCGCAGGGATCTACTTCATTATCAAAGGTTTTACCGAGAGCTCTGCATCCCGGGACTCTTACATCCTCCACGACAGATTTGAGGATAGAGAGAAGTATAGAGACGAAAGCGAGGATAAGAATGAAAAGGGATATGGTGAGTTCAGGAATAGGGAAAAAAGGGTCAAGGGGGGTGGAGTGATCCTGATAGGGCCCATACCTATTGTCTTTGGAGAGTCCCGTTATGCTGTTGTGGCCCTTATTCTCGCCATAGTGCTCATGCTGCTCTCATTCTTCTTCATGTTCGGGCGGTAAAACCTGATGAATTCCACAATAGCCTTCGCAGCAATTTCCGTCAAGTCTCATAAATGCTGATCCAGGGCAATCATCCATCCCAGTACATCACCAAAGTGAAAATATAAATCACTCCAACCTTAAGAGTACATGAGGTTGTTATATCCTTGCATATAAAGAGCCTATCGAAATAGATAAAAAATGTTGTAAAATGTCGTATAATCACCCGCTGTAGAACCATTACTGAGGTACTGAGCCATAAAGAAAACAAATAATATATTAAACTGGCAAAGGGCGTGTGTTATGATGGAGGATATGATGGAAGAGAAGAAGATCACTTACTTCAATACCCCGGGTAAGGATAACACAGAGGCTGCCCTTGACCTGGCTTTGGAGAGGGCCAGGGAATCAGATATTAAGCATGTGATAGTTGCTTCTTCAAGTGGGGAGACCGCTACTAGAGCTTTAGAAATTATTGACCAGAAAGGACTGGATGTTCAGCTTGTGGTCGTTACTTATCACACAGGTTTCCTTATGGAAGGAGAGGATTCCATGCCTCCTGAGATAGAGAATTACCTCAGAGAACAGGGAGTGAAATTTGTCAGGCAGAGCCACATGCTCTCAGGCGTGGAAAGAAGTTTTTCAAAGAGGCTTGGCGGAACTTCGAGGGTAGAAGCGGTAGCTGAAGCTCTTCGCTCTCTCTTCGGTCACGGGCTGAAAGTCTGCGTAGAGATAGCCATAATGGCCGCCGATAGTAGCGCAGTTCCCCTGGAAGAAGTGGTTGCAATTGGAGGTAGAGGTGGTGGAGCCGATACCGCCGTGGTTTTGAGACCTGCCCACATGAACACCTTCTTCGACCTCCAGATCAAAGAGATAATCTGCATTCCCAAAGAAAAGAAAAGATGAGAAAGTTAAGCCACTATATAAGTCAAGATCATCTGATCTCCCATTTTTCCTTAATCAAAAAAAGGAATTAGTTAACATTCTGGATTGCTTATTGCTTCTTGAGGACAGATTTCTACGCATGAGCAGCAGTCGTCACATTCATCAGGGTCAGTAACGCAGGCTATCCCTTCTTCATCAAGGTCGATTATTTCCTGAGGGCACACATTAATGCATTCTGCACACCCATCACACAGCTCCCGGTCGATTGTAGATGGCATATTTCACCTCCATCTGGCTATCCACCTGACTGAAAGCTCATTCAATCTCAGCACTATAACTTGTGTATTAACTACAGTTAAATTTTTCGGGTAGCCTAAAAAGCATAATAACAAAGAAAATATCCAATGTCTAAAGAGAGAACTAAATTAGAACTGCCAAAAAATAAAATGAGATTAACTTTTCCTCCCTCTGTAACTACTCATCTTACTCGCTTCTGCCGAAGTCATCTTCAAATCTTTCTATGTCGTCTTCACCCAGGTATTCCCCTATCTGAACCTCTATCACTTCTAAAGGTATCTTTCCCGGATTTTCCAATCTATGAAAGCTCCCCAGAGGGATGAAAGTGTTTTCTCCTCTTTCCAGAAGGAACGTTTCACCCCCTACAGTAACGTTGGCTACACCCTTCGCAACTATCCAGTGCTCGTTCCTGTGGTAGTGCTTTTGAAGGCTCAACCTCTTTCCAGGCAGTACTGTAAGGTTCTTCATCTTGTAAAGACTTCCTTCGTCCAACACGGTGTATGACCCCCACGGACGGTAAACAGTGCGATGGACAGAAGCTCTTTCATCATTCTTTGATTTTAAGATCTCTACCAGCTCTTTAACCCTTTGAGCATCATTTCTGGAGCAAACTAAAATGGCATCGCCAGTATCCACCACGATCGTATCTTTAATGCCTATAGTAGCGATAAGTCTATCTCCAATCACGAAATTGTTCTGAGAATCTATTGGGATGTATTCTCCCTTGACAGCGTTATTACCTTCATCCTTATCCATGACTTCGTGGAAGGCATCGAAGCTCCCCACGTCATTCCAGTGGATACTCAGAGGAACAACTGCTACTTTATCCGTCTTCTCCATTAGTCCGTAATCAATGGAGATATCAGGGACCAGGTCATAAGGTCTTTCAGTTTCAAAAGCCTTTACAAAGTCAGGCTGGTGTTTCTCACATTCCTTCATGAATAGACCGGCTTTGAACAGGAACATGCCACTGTTCCACAGGTATCCCTTACCCAAATATTCTTCAGCGGTCTTCTCATCCGGTTTCTCCACGAATTGTTCGACCTCATATCCTCCTTTCAGCTCTTTTCCTGGTTTTATGTACCCATAACCGGTGTGGGGTCTGGTGGGCTTTATTCCAAAGGTTACCAGATAATTCCCGGAGAGAGACTGAGCAGCCTCGAAACCGTTTATATACTTCTCATCAAGGACCAGATGATGGTCAGAAGGCAATACTGCAACATCCTCATCTTCATCCCCAATCTTTTTGACGGCCAGATAGATCGCCGGCAGCGTATTTCTGGAAGCGGGTTCCAGAATTATGTTCTCATCAGGAACTTTAACATTTACATCGGATAACGCGTCCACAACACTGAATTTGTGACTCTCGTTGGTTACAATATAGATGTCCTCCGGCTTGGAGAAAATCGATGCCCTTTGAACCGTTTTTTCAAAAAGAGATTGCCCGTTAAAAAGTTTTATGAACTGTTTAGGATACGCTTCCCTGCTGAGAGGCCATAGTCTGGTACCTGTACCACCTGCGAGTATAACAGTCTTCATGATTTTTATTTGTCACGAAACCATAAAAAAATTTCCGCGTATGCGTATATCGCAAGATTTGGTAGCAAAGCTAAGTCATTATTTTTTACATATTTCTACAAAGTTATGGTAAAACTCCACTCCTTTTTCGGTGTGGAAAACCTCGGGGTGCCACTGAATACCATAGATGTCCTTACTGATATGCCGCATTGCTTCTATCTTACATAGATCTGACTCCGCGAGCAGCTTGAAGTCCGGAGGTATTTTTCTTACCTCATCTCCATGACTGGCCCACACCTTTATTTCTTTGGGAAGCTCCTCAAAGATGGGATCATCTTCCACGATCCTCACTTTAACTTCTGCATAACCTCCCAGGCCGCCTTCACCAACTTCACCACCAAAAACTTTTGCCATAAGCTGATGACCCAGGCAAACGCCAAGCATGGGCATCTCCAGCTCCTTAAGGTATTGATCGCAGTTACCCATCCTCTCAAGGGTGGGTCCTCCTCCCAAAACCAGCCCATCTAGATCCTTAAGCTCTTCAACCGATGTAGAGTTCTCTACCAGCTTGGTCTCTACTCCCAGATCCCTCAAAGTCCTGTGTATCAGGTGGTTGTACTGCCCGTAATTATAAACAACATATATTTTTACCATTCATATCTCCTTTCCATGGATAATTCACATCTACTCGAGTAACTCCTTCTTCGTCAGTAACGGAATAAATTCAACGTTCTGGTTTGCGAATAACTCTTCAGCTCCCTCTCCTCTATCCACCACACTGATCACGGCTTCCACATTTCCTTTCAATTTCTCCACTCTCTTTACGGCCGATCGGGCCGAGCCGCCAGTAGTGGTCACGTCTTCGATGATAATAACCTTTTCACATTCCTCGATGCTACCTATGACATCTCCACCCGTACCATACCCCTTTTCCTCTTTCCTGAATATAGCGTAAGGTTTTCCTGTAACTATTGATAGAGACACTGCGAGAGGGACCCCTCCCAGCTCAACGCAGGCGATTTTATGGTATTCAATGCCTTTTTCCCCCAGCTTGTTTATTACCAGCTCACTTATTTTTGACAGAACCTCTGGATAAGTGCAGGCGATCTTGATATCGATGTAGATGTTGCTCTCTTTGCCTGAGGAAAGAGTGAAGTCCCCGAATTTGACTGCCCCTGTCCTTTCCAGCATATCTTTTAGCATTTCACTCACCACGGAACCTTTTTTAGACCCAGTTTATAGGCAATTAGGTTGGTTAGGGTATGGAGGAACGGGGTCATAATAAAGGCTGCGATAATCACCGGAATAGTGAACAGAACAAAAAAATCCGTGCTAAGGCTTGCCGCAAGCAGGGCAATTATCAGAAAGTCAAGCTGGTCCAGAAGTGGTAGTATGCCTCCCCGCTCCACTTTAAGTCTTCTTTTGATAAAACTGCCTGCCATATCACCTATCAGCGCACCGAAAGCAAGTCCCATAATTATTCCCAGAAAAGACGCATAAGCAATGGACGAGTAGATGCTGAGGTCAAGCAAATTCTCTATGAACAGCTGAACGTGGGCAACCAGCACCCCTCCAACCCCTCCGGCGATAAAACCTCTTATGGTCTTACCATCGCCCAGTAACCTTGCTCCGTCGATAAAATTTCTGCCCAGATCGATGGGCCTGCCACCGCCGAAGACCACCGCGAAATTGTTGGGAGCGTATGAAGGAAGGAGGAGCCAGATAGTTATAAGTATAATATAAGGGATTGTCATATAATCAATGTTATGAAATTCAATGGGCATTATTTGTGAGATTTTTGAGTGTAATATATCTCTTTCGAATTAAAAGAGTTATGCCCATTGTTCTTATATTGTCTTCGCCTTCCAGTTATATCGTCACGAATTAAGTGCTTGATGCGAAATTTTGATATACCCTTATAATTTTTAATTAAATTAATGGCATGGAATTTTGCGACTGTAATCATAGAACACTCGTGTTGGAGGGTTGATAATGAAATTGCCATATAAAACTCCATCACTTTGTCCCGAATGCCTCAATAAAGTTACTGCTGAGGTGTACGAAGAAAACGGCAAGATAATGATGAAAAAAATTTGCAAAGAGCATGGAGAATTCACAGACGTCTATTGGGGAGATGCTGACATGTTCAAAAGAGCAGCCAGTTTTTCGCACGATGGACCCGGCATCTCTACTCCCCACGTGGAGGGCACAGACTGTCCATTCTCCTGCGGTTTGTGCGGAAGACACAAAAGTCAAACCGCCCTGCTAAATATTGTCCTTACCAATAGATGCGATCTAGCGTGCTGGTACTGCTTCTTTTATGCTCAGGCAAGAGGATACGTCTACGAGCCTTCCATTGAGCAGATAAGAGAGATGGTAAGAACTGCCAGAGACACTAAACCTATTGGAACTAACGCTGTTCAGCTCACAGGTGGGGAGCCTACTCTGAGAGAGGACCTCGTAGATATTGTAAAAGCCATCAGAGAGGAAGGAATAGAGCACATACAGCTCAATACCAATGGCATCAGACTGGCGAGAGAGCCTGATTTGGCCCTGAAAGTGAGAGAAGCCGGTGTCAACACAGTTTACCTTTCCTTTGACGGTGTGGATGAGAAAACCAATGCCAAAAATTACAGTGAGGTCCCTCAAATTCTGGATAACTGTAGGAAAGCTAATTTAGGTGTAGTATTCGTTCCTACCATCCTGAAATCCATAAATGACCATCAACTGGGGGACATAATAGACTACGCATCCCAAAATATAGACATCGTAAGAGGTGTTAATTTTCAGCCGGTCAGCCTGGTGGGGAGGCTTTCAAAGAGAGAAAGAGAGAAATACAGGATCACTATACCGGGAGCTATAAAGAGAATAGAAGAGCAAACAGAAGGAGAGTTGGCCAAAAGCGACTTCTATCCGGTTCCCAGTGTAACGCCCATATCCCATTTCGTGGAGGCGCAGACAGGACTCCACCAGTACGAGCTTACAACTCACTTTGCCTGCGGTATGGCTACTTATGCGTTTAAAGAGGATAATAGATTGCTACCTATTACTAGATTCCTTGACGTTGAAGGTTTATTCGAGCACCTGGAAGAGAAATCTGATGCCATACATAGGAGCAGGCTGAAGAGGTTCAGAGCCTTTAAGGATATTATCGACCTCAGGAGATTCGTTTACTTTGATAAGGCGCCGGGTGAATTCGATATCAGCAAAATACTGTTCGATGTTCTGGTCCGACACGATTACACCACCCTGGGTAAGTTCCATATGAGGTCTCTGTTCATTGGCATGATGCACTTCCAGGACCTGTATAACTACGACCTGGAGAGAGTCAAGCGCTGCGAAATACATTACGCCACACCCGATGGCAAGATAATTCCCTTCTGTGCTTTCAACGTCATCCCGGAGATCTACAGGGATAAGATACAGGCAGAATACGGAGTTCCCATAGAAGAGTGGGAAAAGAAGAATGGCAAGAAATTACGGGATGAGCTTTACAGAGTGGTTGGAAAAGAAAGCACCAAGACACTGACCTAATCAAATAGAATGACAGGAGAAAATGAGGGGTTTTTTCATCGGTAGATTTCAGCCCTATCACTTGGGACACCACGATGTGATATTGGAGATACTGGAAGAAGTAGATGAATTGGTTATAGGTATAGGAAGCTCTCAGGAAAGCCACTCAGTCAGCAATCCTTTTACAGCGGGAGAAAGGATGTTGATGGTCTCTAAAGCTTTAGAAGAGATAGATACCTCTAAAAAGGCTTACGTAACCCCTCTGGAAGATATTTACCGTAACAGTTTGTGGGTGCCCCATGTTCGTTCCATGGTACCTCCAATTGATATGGTCTATTCCAACAATCCTCTGGTGAGAAGATTGTTCAATGAGGCGGGATACGAAGTGAGAAGAACGGATCTACGGAACAGAGAAGAGTACCAGGGCACAGAGATCCGAAAAAAGGTTCTGAAGGGGGACCACTGGGAAGACCTTGTTCCTGAATCGGTGGCCAGGATCATAGTAGAAATCGGTGGAGTAGAAAGGATCAAGGAAGTTTCGGGTAGTGACATCTGATAGTTTTTGCCTCAACTTTCCCTTCAAGGATAAATTGTTCGTTAATGTCTCTATAGAAGATGGAGTTATTACTGGAGTAGAGTTCAGTAGCTCACCCTGCCAGAGTAAGGTAGAGAGTAAAGAAGCAGGGAAATTGATGGAGGATCTGAGCAATTATTTTGAGGGATATAAGACCGATTTTAAAGGTCATTCCGTCGAACTGGATACCACCGATTTTGTAGAGAGGGTGCTGGATGAGGTCAGGAACATTCCATATGGAGAAACTGTAACCTATGGAGAACTGGCATCCAGACTGGAAACTGCGCCAAGAGCCATAGGTCAGGCAATGAAAAGGAACCCAATCCCCCTGGTCATACCCTGTCACCGAGTTGTTAGTGCCAAAGGACTGGGAGGTTTCAGCTCAGGTGTTGACATTAAAAAAGAGCTCTTGAGACTTGAGTCCTCAATAGAACAGGAATAAGTAAGTTAAATGGTATGGTTAGAGGTCGCAGGTTGTGGGCTGACCATCGATAAGCCCGTAAAGCTTGTTCCCTTCTTTTAACGGGATTATGATCCCGGATGAAACTTCGTCAATAGTTCCGATCTTCGTTACGTCCTCTATTATAAAGTCACCAAGTTCAACACATAGAAATTCCGTACCGTCAACGTCTTCCCTCTCTTTATGGTTGAACATAGCTGGGACCAAGTTGTATACCTGACCCATCTCTTCACCCATCTCTTCTCCGTAATAAAGCTCTTGAATGGTAGCGCTGTAAAATTTCCAGTCCTCTTCGATCAGCTTTTGTCTGGAGAACCTGCTCAAGGAAACGATGATCTCCTCCACGTTGTCCGCCTCATGGATCCACCAGCAATTGGTGCAGTCCCATATGTATTTGCCATCCGACTGTTTTAGCTCTCCTCCCAGCTCGTAATTCAAACAGGGGTAGAAGGGACAGCAACAGAAAGAGCAGTCCTGGCCCTCGAAATGGCAGGGGTAATACTTGCACTCATAGTTAGGACCGTAGCTTCCATCCAGCGCACCGAAAGTCTCTACGAGGGTTCTTTCCCTCAAATCCTCTACATTATCAATTCTCAAATTTTGCAACCATATCACCAACCGAAACGCCTAAAGAATCGGCAACAGGCTTACACTTTGCAGTCAATAAAAATGCAACGGGAAGTGGGGATTCAGATAAACATTCATAATTTGCCATACCTTTAGCTATTATGATGTCTGCATTATTTATTTTTCCCATCGTATCAGGAGGCAACTCACCCTCAATTATACCTATAGCCCCCCCACCATTGGTGAGCAGATTATCGGCTAATTTATCTATGCCCGCCATTCTGGCATCCTCTATTGTAGCGTCACTCAATATGGGCTTCCCTCTCACCACTACGGTCAGGTCGTGGGATATCTCCTTTATTTTCTCCAGGAAAAGTGAGTCCACAATGATCTCTCCGCAATTATCTGTAAGGTAAACCACATTACCGCTACAGAACTCTTTAATTTTATCCATGTCATCAATAGTCAAGCCTTTCGCATACTGTTCCTGGAAAAAGCCCATAAAATCGTCTTCGGCAACATCATGTCCCATAACCCCATAGTCAAAAGTATTTCCGATAATAGAAGCTATGGCAGCAGCCATGAACCCATCGTTCTGGCTCTCGATATAGTCCCTTATACCTGACAGAAAATCCATGACGATCTCATTGGACTTGTCCTTGACCTTTTTGTAGGGATCAGCCACACCCAGAATATCGTAAACCCTTCGGTGCATTTCAGTAGCAATAACAGCATTGATCCCACCCTCAGGATACCTTCTGTTCAAAACGTCCAACGAATCTTCGACCGCTTTTCTTATTTTACTCTCGTCATCAGTGACCATCCTGGATTCAGTGTATGTTCTATGTAACAGACACGCTGGACACCTGGGTGATATTTTCATTGTCAACAGTCAAACAACATCCTATATTAAAGATTTGCTCACAACTATGTCTGTACTGATATTGAAAAGAGTTAACCAGTGTCAGGTACAAGATACACGATTCCCCATGTTACCAAATGATCTCTATAAACTATTCAGAACTTTTAATCAATTATCATTGACCATTGATAGAACAACCGGTTCTTTCCCCTTGAACTCTGCAGAAGTATACAAACCTTTTCCCAGCTTTTTGGCAGTCTCCCATACTTCCCGGGTCCTCTCCCTGAACTTTGATTCTCTGGTGAGATGATGATCGTATATCATAATTTCTGTATCGGTCTCTTCAACTATTCTGATGGCAATCAGTAGTATTTTTACTTTTTGACGGTATTTTTGGCTATTTTCGATTTTGGCCTTTATTAGTCCGTCAAACTATATCTACGTGCGTTTTCATCCGCTATCGATTGCAGATGTTCTATGAGTTCTTTTCCCTCGTCCCCCTTGAAAAGGTGTTTAAACCTCCCCTGCAACTTTAGATAATCTTCAACCGGCCTTTTTCTAACCGGAGTTGCCTTTAACTCACCATGGAAGACCTCGAAATTGACCCACAGACAGGTTTCTAGAGCAAGTTTTGCTACGTCAACTGTTTTGGAGCTGTCGAAGCCCCATCCGGTGGGACAGGGGGTGTGCACCTGAACATACGATGGCTGGTGCTGGGATGCTTTCAACACCTTGTTGTACAGGTCGCTGGGGTAAGCTATAGATGCTGTAGCTATATAAGGGATGTTATGAGCACCAACGATCGAGGGCAAGTCCTTCTTATAAAATCGATTTCCGCTGCTCGACTTCCCGGATGGAGAAGTTGCTGTATGAGCAGCGAAGGGTGTTCCACCGCTTTTGTGAGCGCCGGTACCCATATAAGCCTCGTTATCCACACAAATGTATGTGATCTTATGGCCTCTTTCCAGCATTCCGGATAATGAGCTCAACTCCAGATCGGCAGTTATCCCGTCTCCAGCAAAAACCACTACTTTACTGTCCTTACGAAGTCTTTTGAGGGCCATTTCTATCCCACTGGCTACTGCTGGAGCATTATCCGAGAGGTTTATTACAGGGACCTTCCATGCAGAGCTATTAAACCGGGTAGAGAAGAGTTCCAGGCATCCTGTGGGCAGACACACAATAGTATCCTTCCCCAAAGCCTTCATGGCTATTCTGACAGCCAGAGCTTCACCGCAGCCAGCACAAGCTGGATGCCCTGAAACAAATAACTCTTCTGAGGGTAAACCGGATGTCATTTCATCACTCCTCACTCCTGAGGTTTATCCACTCTCCCTCAGTATCATCTTCATCACTGTCCTGGAAATTTTCCAGCCCGGAGATAATTTGCTCGATATCCTCTACTCTAATATCTCTGCCGCCGAGCCCAGCTACGAAACCCTTAACAGGGACATTCACTGTTGATTTGACTTCAGAGTAAAGCGGTCCGTTGAATCCGTAACTGAAAGACCTGTCCAGAACTCCTACAGCATTGAAGTTCTTCACCGCTTCCATCAATTCCCGGGCAGGGAAGGGTCTGTAGGAGCGTATCCTGATTAGACCGCATCTGTCCTCGACCACATCTCTAATGGTCCCGCATACCGAGCCTGCAGCGATGAGCGCGTAGTCGTAATTCTCACCGTAACACTCGATCAACCCATCCCCGTAACTTCTACCGAACTTATCCCCAAATTCTTTATTCACACTCTTGATGTTTCCCTTTGCCTTATCCATAGCCTCTTTTTGCTCGTATTTGAACTCCATATACTCATCTGGAGTAGCAAACGGACCAAGGGTTAAGGGATTCTCCGTATCCAGCTTGTGTTCCACATCAAGTGGGGGAAGGAAGTCATCAACCTCTGATTGTTTAGGGATATCTACGGGCTCATAAGAGTGGGTGAGCAAATAACCATCCATGCACACCATTGCGGGAAGCATGACATCCTTACTCTCGGTAATCCTGTAGCTTTGAATGGTCAAATCTATGGCTTCCTGAACGGTTTCAGCATAAAACTGCATCCAGGAAGTATCTCTCTGGGACATGGAGTCAGAATGATCGTTCCAAATATTAGTGGGAGAGCTTAAAGCTCTATTTGTTACTACCATGGTAGTGGGTAAGCGCATTCCGGCTACCGAGTGTAAAGATTCGTGCATTACTGCCAGCCCTTGAGATGAAGTGGCAGTGAATGATCTAACGCCGCAGGCTGTAGCGCCCGCCATTAAAGATAGAGCTGACGGTTGTGATTCTACATTTATGTAGTCTGCATCCAGTTTCCCCTCGGAGACCAGAGAAGAAAGCTTCTCCATAATGTGGGTTTGAGGTATAATCGGGTTGGATGGTATTATCTCCGGTCTACATAATGCAACTCCTTCAGCCACCGAGTGAGCACCTTCCCGAACATCATAGCTCATTAAACTTCGACCTCCATTTTTATTGCTCCCAAGGGACATACTTCAGCACAAATACCGCAACCCTTACAGTAATCGTAATCAGGCTCGAAAAATCCGTCCTCATTCAGGACTAAACATCCATCAGGACAATAGAGCCAGCAGAGCCCGCACTCCATGCACGTCAGCTC
>JAWODI010000034.1:0-23504 GCA_046483365.1 Archaeoglobaceae archaeon
CCAAGAATCCCCAGCAATATATACTGTGTTTTTCCCTATATAACCTGAAGCACTTGCTGGACATCAAACCACAGAAGGGGACCTACGTTTATTCTTCGTCGGAGGCATTTACTGAGGAGCAGGAGTTCGACTTTCTACGGTTGCATAACTGGTTATCCAGATTTAATTTTAGCACTTGCGGTTTCGGGATCGCTGACGGTAAACCGTACTTCGAGAAAGGATATCATGCATCCGGCCACGTCTCCGCCGATGAGTTAAGGCAGATCATTGAGGAGGTCGACCCTGATGTGCTGATACCAGTGCATACTGAGAATCCGGGGTGGTTCGCTGATAACTTTGATAACGCTGTGATATTTAGGAATGGGGAATTTGTAGAATTGTAAGGTAGAGAACTATGGGTTTTTTCGATTTTCTGAAGGGGAAACAAGAAAAAGAAAAATCTGATAGAAAAGGTGAAATAGGTTACCTGAGACTCAAAGAGTGGTTTAATGGTCTAAGTAAAGTAGAGAAAGATAAAGTAAGAAAGTATTACTCAATGGGACTTTCTGACTCTAAAAGTTTGGAATCTGAGGAAATCACCTTTAGCACTTCAAACCAACAAAAATTCTTGGGGACAATAGGTCAAAATGCTTTATCTCAAAAAGATTTCTCTTTTGCAGAAACTATCTTATTAGAAGCTTTGCAATCCAAAGATGATAACCCAATGGACCGGCATTTTGTGTATAACAGCTTAATCGACCTATATTACAAAAAAAGAGATTCTTCAGATGCCATTGAAAAGTGCATCAAATATTGTCTTGAAGACATCAAATACTTTGAAGATTTCAAAAAGGCTTGGGAAAGAGAGTTCGGTGACGAGCTACCCAGAATTCCCTCATTTGAGAGACTTGCGATAATCTATGAAAAACAAGGAAAGTTCGAAGAGGCAATTGAGATCTGCCAAATGGCCCTAAAATTAGGATTAAAGAGCTCTAGAAAAGGTGGGTTTGAAGGACGGATTAATAAGCTCCAGAAGAAACTAAATAAAAGCACTACTATGAAAAAATGAAAGCTCTAATTACGATCCTGGGACGCTCTACATGGGCATTAGTTAATGCATACTACGCGATCCTCGAAAAGGAGTATCATCCTGACTTTATTCAGATCTTTGTTGAGGATATCTATTCGGATGAGTTGGAGAAGGCAGTGGATGGTTTAAAGATACTTTCGGACGAATTCGGTTTTGAGCCCCAGATTAAGACTGAGGTGGTTAAGGAAGCGGAGTTCATTGAAGCCGGGATGAAGTTGAACTCCGTTATCAAGGGTTTGAAGAGGGAGGGTTACACGGTGGCTGTAGATATAACTCCTGGCAGGAAGGCGCTTGTTGCTGGTGCCTTATTACCGGCTGAGAAGCTGGGGGTTGATCACGTCTTCTATCTGGCGGTGAAGAATTTGGAATCAAAGCCTTACAAGATGAAGCCCTTGAAGGGCCAGGTTCTGAGGGATTTCATTGCTGAAGTGCAAAAGAGGTGATACTGGTTGAATTATACGGATATTATTGTCTCCAGAAACGAGCTCCAGATCCTGGTGAATATGCTGGATGACCTCAGCTTGATGTATCCATTCTATCCGCATTTCCAGCTCTTAACTGCTGTGCACTCAGATGGTTTCAGGTTGAAGGTGTTGATCGGTGAATACGACTTTGATAAGCAGGTCGAGAAGCTGGGCGAGCTGGGCAAGGAGATGCCAGAGTACGCGGATCTATTGGAGTGCATGCTCAGCTCTGGGGTTATCAGGTATGAGAACGAAGACGACTTCAGGGAGAGGGTCAAGAGGTACAGGAGCTTGAAGAAGAAGGTCTATTTCTGTCCGGACACCAACATCCTCTACCACCAGTTCATATCCAATTTTGCTCTTGAGGATGATCTGTTGCTGGTGGATACGGTGAAGGAGGAGGTAGAGGGCGCTCTCAACTACAAGTACACTCCCAACCAGGTCTCTGGACTCAAGAAGGTTGTTAAGTACCAGAACTTCTTGCTGGATGAGTGGGTCAACAAGCGGATGAAGAGATCCCGAAAAGCACGGATCGCCTTGAGAGAGTGCAAGAGGGTCAGGGATAAGGCGCTTGAGGTTGAAGGTGTTGAGGAGTCCGCTAGGGATAGTGCGGAGAACGACCGGATAATCGTTAAGACAGTCAAGAGGTTCGAAAAGGAGAGGAGTTGTCTACCTGTGCTGCTGACCGCTGATATGTCGATGGTGGATATGTGTGAGCTGGAGGGTATGGAGTACTTCTTGTTCGAGTACCCCCACGTGATCAGTGCAGATCACTGTACGGACGAGCAGATGCTGGAGCTGGTTTATAATCTGGCTATGGTGTTTGGAGTGGTCAAGCTGAACTCTGTGGTGATCTTTGGGGAGTTCAAGGGTAAGAAGAGGCATGAGGACTTGAAGTTAAGGTTTCTGGATGAGCAGATGCTGGAGGATTTTGAGAGGGATCTAAGGATATGCAGGAAGCTAATGAAGCTGGAGATAGAGAGATAAAGGCCATAATCTTTGATATGGATAATACTCTGTTAGAGTTCTTTGAAGCGAAGTTTAAGGCTTGTGAAGCTGTTATAGAGTATTTGGGTGAGGGGGATGGAGAGGAGCTGGTGAGTTACTTTTTTAGAGGAGAGCACGGATTTGAGGATCACCAGAATATTAGGGATTATCTCCAAGAACTGGGGCTTAATGGGGAACATGGAGAGTGCTGCCGGATCTATGAGGAGGTCAAGTTAAAGAATATCTGGCCTTATCCTGGGGTGAGGGAGACTCTTGGCGAGCTGAAGAAGATGGGGTTGAGGTTGGCGGTGGTCACGGACGCTTTTAATGGGCATGCGGTCAGTAGGTTGAGGAAGGTTGGGTTGGACCAGTTCTTTGATGAGGTGGTCTCGGCTGATATGACCGGTAGGAGGAAGCCTGAACCCGATTCCATAGAGTTGGTGCTGGAGAGGTTGGGGGTTGGTGTTGAGGATTGTTTGATGGTTGGTGATAGTTTGAATAGGGATATTGAGGCTGGGAATAGGTTGGGGATGATGACGATTTATGCTGCTTATGGTGATAGGAGATTTAAGGGGGAAAATGGGGCCGATTTCGTTTTAAGAGAGTTTGAGGGGCTGCTCGACCTTTTAAAGGTGGAGAACGAAATTAAATAGCTCAGAATTGTTGTATCTATCTCTTATGAAGTTAGGAATTCTCTGTGGCTTCCTATGATGGAATTAAGAAGGCCCTTACTATTGCCATTGTAACATGTAATTCCCAACATTTATTTAAGGTAGAATCCATATATCCTTTAGGTGGTTGAATTGGACATAAGCGTACCAGGAGATGACGTTAAGGAGTACGAGAAACTCAAGATAATCTCTCAGATCACACCCATAAAAGAGAAGATCAGATACTTCGAAAGAAAATATGGTTGTCCACTTGAGGACATGAAGAAAAAGTTTCAAGACAGCAAAGAAGATTTTGAGCAATGGGACGACTATATAGAGTGGAAAGCTTACTCTGAGAGCCTTAAAGACCTCGAAAGACGACTTAAAGAGGTCGAGAATGCCAAAGACATTAGAATTACTTAGGAAGAGTCCAGTTCTAAATAACTACGTCGTTCTGGATTTTAAGCATGGTGAGAACTTTTATTTTTTGAAGATAAAAGCCGAATTAATCGATAACAGCAATCTATACGTTAGAGAGTACATATCTGAAAACGAGTATATCTATTCCTACCATTGGCAGGACGAAAATGGCGAACTTAGAATAAGATGGGACAACGCTCCGCATCACAAAAACATCAAGACTTTCCCTCACCATAAACACACTCCAAGTGTCGAAGAATCCCAAGAGGTGGGTTTTGAAGAAGTGATCAAAGTTATAGAGAAACTAATTGGAGTCTAATTTATTTATTAAATCTTCAGTCAAGAATGTCTTCAACATAATCACCGTACTCTTTCTTCAAACGTACACGACCTCCTCCAGTATGCGCTAACCTATCCGTGGTTTCAATGCATTCCTCATAACCAGATCAACTTTTACACCCAAGAGTTCACTCAAGTATCTCTCCAGCTCCACAAACTCAAGAAGACTTACAGGCTCCTCAAAATCCACAAGAACATCCAGGTCACTTTCACCATACACGAATTGACGTAGTCTTTCTCCATGAGTCCTGCAGTCACTCTCTTCCTACGTTCAATCTGGCAGGAGTGCGCCAAAATCGCGAGCGAAGCCGCTATAAACGGGGATTTTAGACAGAAGGCAAGGGACTGTATGATAGGGATAAAAACTGCTCTGGAGAGGTTGGGGGTTGGTGTTGAGGATTGTTTGATGGTTGGAGATAGTTTGAATAGGGATATTGAGGCTGGAAATAGGTTGGGGATGATGACGATTTATGCTGCTTATGGTGACAGGAGATTTAATGGGGGAAATGGGGCCGATTTCGTTTTAAGAGAGTTTGAGGGGCTGCTCGACCTTTTAAAGGTGGAGAACGAAATTAAAATTAAAGCCTGAGGAATTCAGAGGGCTGTTTTGGGGGGTTTGATTTGATTTTATAATACAATAAAAGATGATCTGAGTTTATAATACAATAAAAGACAAAGAATTAATTATGGGAGGTTCAGCATTTTAGAAGGTGATATGAATGGAAATAGAGTTTGAAAAATCGAAGGAAACAAAGAACACGGTCATGTATGGTGAGCTGCAGGGAGATGAACCCGCGAAGATAGGGAGCTTGTACGTCCAGAAGTGGGCGTTGAAGGAGTTGACCGGTGGAGATTTCCCTGAGAAGTTGAAGGTGACGATTGAAGTTAAAGAGTAATCTTATGCAGGGTCTTAATTAGCATTGGTGGAGTTTAATTCCGGCAGTTCAATCTGAGCATCCATCTGGAGCTGTACTTTCCTCTTTCAGGTCTTGTGGAGTCCAGGAGGGAATAGGATGTGGAATAACTATCCTTTAAATGTTTTTCCAAATCCTCAGGGATGGTGTATTCAAGAGTATGGAGGAGGTAATGCAGTCTCTTTATAGCCGCCCCGTTCCCCATTCTAACGGCATAATCTACCAGCCTCTCTAGGTCCAGGGAGTTTTTTAACCCCTTAACCACTTCCTCTATCCCTCCAGAGTACTCCAAATGGTTCAGACAGTCTATTATTGTTTTCTCGGGGTCGGATATGTTGATGGTTTTGTTGGCAACTGCGTACTCTCTGTAGCCGAAAAATCTGGATCTTTTGAGGGTCACAAAGTTGTAGGGGATGCCATGAACCGTTTTGTTCCTGACTCTCCTGGTAGTTGCTATAAACACCGACATGGGCGTCTGCTCGGTCATCCCGTGGAAGTTCAGGGCGGAGAGAAAACCTATGTAATAGGGCGATACCAGTCTTGAGGCTATCAAGAACTCGTGCTCGGTATAATAACTCCTTTCACCTGCTTCCAGAGGTACTATTAGATATTTCCCTCTGCTCAACCTATCCAGCCACCCTTTTCTTTCCAGCTCGCTGGCTGTCTTCTTTGCGTTCTTATAATTAATATTGAGGGTGGATTCTATATCCTTTATCTCAATAATACTTTTACCCCTGCCCGAGAGCTTTGAGAGCAGGAGGCTCTCTCTGGGAGATAATCCTTTTCTAATCTTTTCATTATTAGTAACCATTTTAGTTACCTCTGTTACATTAATTATAAAAAAGTTATTGTTCATTATTAGGCTGATATATCAGAAATATTTATGTATTACTTTCACGATAACGTAATACTAAGTGGTGATATGTAATGGCTCTTGTTACAAAGAAATACCAGATCACTATACCCCGGAAGGTTAGGGAAGACCTCAACATTAGGGCTGGAGAGGAAGTAATCTTTTTGAAGACCAGAGATGGTTACAAGCTTGTAAAGGCAGCAGACGTGATCGAAGAGGGTCTGGAACTGTTCAAGGATATAGAGGAAACAGTAGAGGAGATGAAATCCGGTCTGGGAGAGGGAATTGATCAATGACAAAAATTGTGTTGGATACCAACGTTTTCTCTCACAAAAAGTTCTGTGAGTGGCTGAAAGACAGTGACCACAACGCCTGTATCTCCACTATTGGTTATACTGAGCTCTTATATCATTACCTGAAGAAAAAAGGTAAGAACACGGATTTTGTGGAGGTTTTCCTTGACACCCTGAACGTCCAGGTGATACCTTATGACGAGGAGTGCGCCAGAATCGCGAGTGAAGCTGCTATAGGCAGGTGGGATTTCAGACAGAAAGCAAGGGACTATATGATCGGGAGCGTTTCGGTTAAGATGGAGTGTCCTGTGGTGACCTCCAATAAAAGAGATTTTGAGTGGGTTGGCGAGGTCTACTCTCCGGATGAGTTCTTGAGAGGATAGTTTTTTGGTAGCTTGTAAGCCTGAATATTCTATTAAGCTGGTTCTGGAGAGGTTAGGGAATGACAAAATTTCGAATACTTCTTAAATTAAGCCAAATCAATTGCGTAAAATGACTGTGTTTCAGAGGCTTGAAAATATAAAGACTACGGCCCAAGAGCTATATGATGCAGGTTTGGTTGGGGAGCCCGCAAAGAATTACTTTGTTCGGGTCCATCACTCATTATCAAAAGAAATTGAGTATTTTTCAAGCAACCCGGAGTGGTGCGAACACTCTGATTTAGAGAGTATAGTCAACCAGATTGAAGAGTTCAACTATGTTTTATCGACTATTGAGGGAGAGGCAGACATTAAAGAACATAGAGAATTTTTTAATGAGGTTATTCAAAGACTTGGAAGTTTTAATGAGATCGATTTATTTGTGATCAGAATGCCTTACAGGATCCCAAGATGCAGATTTCAAATTGAAGAGGGTATATGCTTTATACTACAAATTCCATCGGAGCCGGATTACCTTAATAACAACTTACTTGGTTTACTAACTCACGAAATGGCACACGTCCACACCCTCATAGACTCTAAGGTTCAATCTATAAAGAAAGAGAAAAGGAAGATTGGTGAATCTCTTGCTGATATTCTTGCTCATATTATTGTTGAGTATATGCTCACGTATTCTTCTGTTTATCTGATAAGAAATACAATTGGGCTACAGGGGGCCTTTGAGTTAAGAGAATTACATCCGTCCTGGCTTGCAAGAATAAGTGTTTTGAGGGGGGTGATGGATGATATATGGAGTAACCCACACATAGCTCAAAGAAATATCGACCTTATAATTAATCTGTTAAATCTGCTACCCTCGCTTAGCACCACAGAAGAACTCCTTATTCAGGAGGTGTTGAGGGAAGGAAAGAATTGGGTGAGCGAATGGCTTAAATATAAGACCGACGAAGATTTATTAGAGAGGTTGGAATACTTGGACCATGATGAAGTTGACACGTTGGAAGAAATTCCAAAGAAAATTAGGGAGTTGGTTGTAAATGTATGAGTTAGCTCCTGCTTCTTCTATAGAAAAAATTTCAAAGGCAAGAATTTATCACAGCCAAATTAACAGATTAGGGCAGATCATATTCGAAGTTATAATGCGAAGAGACATAGATAGAAGAGAGCTGGAAGAATTAGTTAGCAATTTACCACAAATACTGTCTTTCTGTGAAGTTGATAAAGGGGACGAAGAGCTGGTTGAAGCAGTAACCAAAGAATTGATGGAGAACCCTGCGAAAGTAAGGTCTGTCGATCTGAACAATACATATGAGATCATCAATTCGTGTAAGGCAGAGTTAAGGAGTTATATTAGAGAACAAACCACTGAAAGATTTGTTGAAATAGAAAGAGAGAAGTTCTCGCATTATGTTGATGAACTCAAAAACCACGTTTTAGGGGAAATACAGGTTGACAAAGAGAAGAGAAAAGGCGAAGCTTTTAAATTAGTATATAATTCTCCTGGCCACTATATAAAAAGCATACACACTTATTTGAGCAGGAAATACGGTGAGATATCCTACTCTGCGGTCCGCAACTATATCAACGAGCTTAAAGAGGAGAAAAAGATTATCACCATTGGTGGACCCCAGGGGAAATTTAGGTATTGTTTCCCTCATCCTAATATAATTGAAGACAAGTCTTTTTATTATGGGAGATGCTTTGGAATTGAAGGCGCTACGGAAGAGCCTGTATCTGATAAGTTCAGGACACCAGAGTTGAGCGGCCCATTCTTCAACATTTATGTGGTTAACTCAAACATAAAGCCAGTTCTACTCGCTTTACCATATGGTGTAAGTAAACTGGAGTCAGATACCTCGATAAAAGCTTATGGAGAAATAGAGCCCTATAATTATCTGGAGAACCTGGGATACCTCCCAGATGATAATAGTCTTAGGTTAGATGTCCTATTTGGCTGGAAGGTGGCGAGAGTAAGCGATGGTGAAGAGATAGAGGTCTGGTTAGACGAAAATAGGGCTACTATAAGCCCTGAAATTTAGATCTCACGTTCTAATGCTTTTGCGACAATGTATTCCAGAAATCCTGAGCTAAAGTTGTACTTGAATTTCATAGCAGCGTTATTGATCACATAAATCTCTAACCCGCTTATCCCTTTTAGTTCTGCTACCCAAGATGTAAGTCTTAAGTTGTTGAGGGATATCAATGATCTCGTGTTACCTTTGCCTTCACCCTTTAATTTGTGCAAGTGCCTCTTTTTTTTGTATGGGTTAAATTCGATCCCCCCATCCTTTATCTCGATCTCAATTGGTTCCACTTCTACAAATTCTTTGATGCCCTCAAAATGCTCATGTACAAGTCTGTAGTCTTTAGGAGATTGAATTTTGGCCATTGCTGCCTTGGAGAAGTCGAGAGTTTTAATCTGGGGGGGTTCTGATTTTATGCCGGATGGAATATTGATAAGGGTCTCATCTATTGTACTGTATTTACCGGATATGAAAAAAGTAGCATAATCTTCATTTGAAATGGTTATACCCAGTTCTTTAAATCCTGTTAAATATTCGGATAGAGATAGTTTAAGCAAACTATTGAAAGACTTGTTGGAGACACTAACCCCTTTTTCTTCTGTCTTGTGAGTTTGAATGAACAAGTTGTAATAGACCGTACTCGCTGGATTGATGCCAAAAACCCTGAACTCATCACCTGTTTGAATCCTAATATTGTCCAGTCCCTCAAAAGCCCTGCTCATAATTCGTAATATATTGAGATCATTGAGACTTATATCCGTCAAACGAATCTCCCCAGTTTAATATTATGATTTAATTAGTTTTAAAGAATAAATTTTTTTCGAAGAATCAGGAATCTTTCCCCACATCACCAAGCAAATCATTATAAAAAGATTGGTTATCATGGGTTGGAAAGCTCAGAAATTTATATATTGTATATACTTAAGCTGTTTCCAGTTCTCTGAATCCTACGAACTTGTTAAGCTCTTCACCCTTTTCCTTTGTCTCCTCGAGGCACATATCTACTACTTCCTTTATGTTTTCGAGTGCCTCATCTACAGTTTCGCCGTAGGAGTGGCAGCCCCTGAACACTGGACAACTTACTATGTATCCGTCCTCATCCACTTCAACGATTATGGGCAAACGTAATTTAGCCATTTTTGATACCTCACCTGGTAATACTTTTAATTACCTGGTCTGTATTTATTTAGGGCCTCGCTCCAGTTCTTCAGGTGTCTTAGCTGATCCCAGTATTTATCTAATATACCATTATCGCTTAAAATTTGTTCGGTAGCCTGTAAATCTCCATAAATCTGGTTAAAATCAGCTTGTTTCTCTTTCCATCTGCCTAAGATATAATGTTTTTTTAGGTTATTGGTTTGTATTCCTTTTTCATAGGTTTCCAGTATATCTGTTTCTCTGCAAAAGTCGCAATCACATTTCAGCTCTGGAGAGGTTGCAAGCAATTCTTGGGCGAGGAAAACAGGTAATGTTCGGTGAAGTCTGGGAATGTAATACTTTTTAGAATGGCCACCGGATGCGCTGACAAAAGGGCTTCTGTGTTCACCATACCCGATTCCTTGTACGATACCATCGATAAAACCGAGTTTCCCCATCAAAATGGAGAAGGTACCTCCGTAAAGGTTTATTACTGGTTTGCCCACTTCTGATAACTTTCTGAAGAACTCAACGTATTTTTCAAGTGTTTTTACATCTTCATCGTATTCTCTAAATTCAGAAATCCAGACACAGAAACCATCAACTCCATCTAATGCAAAATCAGAGATGATTTTATCCAAGTCTTCGGAAATGAGATATCTTTCAAGAGCTAAAACAGCGTAAAGCTCCTCTTTTTCCTTCAAATCTATTGATTTCCTGGCCATTTCAAGGTTGATCTTGTATGACTCAGTATTGACACCATCAATGAGGAAGTATGGCATCAAAATTATTTGTGGCTCTAACTTGGGAACAACTCCAAATAGCTCCAAACCCCCTGTTGATTTACTTAATCTCTTTTTTTGGTAACTTAGGACAGCGTTTACGAAGGAATCCAGTTTTTCCCATAGTAACTCAAAACTTATCTCACCTTCCTGGAGACATTCCGAGATTTGGTAGGTCTCCATAATCTTCAATAACCAATCTTTCTCAGTGACGTCTGAAAGATTCCGAAGCACAAGTTTGTGAGTTGGATCGATGAAGAATGTTTTTTCGAGAGTAGATGCGAGAGAAACTGTAAAACCCGTGTATTGTTCAATTGTATGCGCTTCTATAACAATACCATCAAGATAGTTTTTTGATTTCTTAATAACATCTCCGTCTGTTTGTAATACTCTGTAGTAAAGCTTAGGCCCTCTCATATAATCTTACCTTTTATGTCATCTAAAAGCATTTCTTTTCTCTAATCCAAAGTTATTCGGGATTTTGTTGGCTCAATCACAATTTCAGCATTGCTATTGATGGAGATCAGTCCTATTCCATCCGTTCTCAAGATCTTGCGGTCAACCTTGGGGATATGTTCATGGGGAATTGCGATGTAACTCTCATCCACATAAAATAACCTGGTAAACGCCTGATTTACGGCTTTCTTCCAGTCCCTGACCTTCGCTTCGATTGCAATTAATTCTCTTTTACGTTTTCTTACGGTAGTGAGCAAGAAAGCTCTTACCCTTCAGGGTTGAGATGAATTGGGTTCCACTTTCATCACACAAGAAAATGATTAAAGACTTCTTGACTATGGTGTAATAAATGAGGAGAACCAACACCTTCAAACTGAAGCCCACAAAGCACTAGGAGAAGAGGTTGTTAAGGTTAGCTGATGGTTGTAGCAGGTTGTGGAATGAGGTTACTTATAGGAGAAGGCAGACCTTCTTCAACGGTGAGATGGATTGGGGTACTGGCGAGCAGTATCACAAGTATAAGGGTTTGGTGGGTTCTGCTACCGCTCAACAGGTAATAAGAAAGAATAATGAGGCTTGGAAATCGTTTTTTGCTCTGCTTAAACAGAAGAGGGAAGGTAAGCTACCACCTCACATTGATAAAGTGTCTCCACCTGGCTACTGGAAGGACAGGGACACAGGAGAACGCTGTAAGAAGGTGCTGGTCAGATGTGACTCCTATAACCTGAGAGGTGATGTGTTAAAGTTCGGTAAGATGAAGATTAAGTGGAGCGGGCAGAACAAATGGAAAGGTAAGCAGGGCAGATTAGAGATAGTGTATGACAGGCTCTCAGGTCACTGGTATGCCTATCAACCAGTAACGGTAGAACCGTTGCATCAACCAATTGGAGATAAGAGGGCATACGTTGACCTTGGAGTCAGAGTACCTGTTATGGCACACGTAGAAGGCGATACAGAAACATTTGGTTATAGAGCTAATTCTTTGCTTTCGGATTGGTGGTACTGGACGAACAGGATAGCTCAATGTCAGTCAGAGCTAAAGAAGGTAAGTGGTAAGAGCAAGTCTAAGAGGCTAAGTAAGCTCTATCGTAAGAGGAGGAAGAGGTTCAGGCACCAGGTTAACACTATAGTTAGTAGGTTTGTCGCAACCTGCTACAGCAGAAGTGTTTCCGAGATCGTGATGGGAGACCTCACAGGGATCAGGGATAACGGCAACATGGGGAAGAAGTCTAACTCCATGGTACACAACTTCTGGTCGCACAGCTACTTAATCCAGAGGATTGAAGAGAAGGCTGAAGAGTATGGTATCAAGGTAGTCCAGGTGGATGAGCGAGGGACTTCTTCACAGTGTCCAAAATGCGGCTCAAAGAAAGTGGTTAAGAGAGGCAGACTACTCAAGTGCAAAGACTGTGGCCTGGAAGCTCATAGAGACGCTGTAGGAAGTGTGAACATAAGTATAGGGCTTGCTCACCGCAACGGTGGGGAGGTCATTAACAGGGCAGTGGCATGCCCCCTGCTTTCCGAAGCAGGAACCTCACATGCTTGTTAGTCAACTCAGTTGACAACCTCCTCAACGTAGTTGAGAGAGTAGCGTGAGAGGATGTCAGGCATAGAACATCGATTTCTCTCCAAGAGTTGTCGGGAATTCTGTATTGGGTAAAGACGTGGTGGCTATCCTGGAATAATTCGGATATTTTAGGGTATAGCTCTTTCTCCCTCAATGCAAAACCCCATCAGAGATACTTGTCTCTTACTAACGATTTATCTGCAAAATCAGGGTACTCATTGTATACCTGCTGGAGTAATTCATCGTGACTTAAGGAGCCGTATCTATCGACAATGGTTTCGATCATTTTAATTACTGTTTCCGGGATCTGCTTGCTTACTCGTTCTCTAAATACCTCGCTCCCTTTTTCTGTAAGAATGAACTCGGTTTTATCTCCTTCTCCTTCCTGTTCAATTTCAATTAAATCCAGGTTCTGAAGAAAACCCATATTGTCGTAAATTTCTTCTGTGAACGGACCAAAATTATCAGCTTTGAAGCTAAGCAGTGGTTTTGATAATATAGGCTCTAATACTTTCTTATCAACCTCAAAAGTTATCTTTGTGAACTTAGTGATCTTTACAGGTTCCTTGAATCTTTCGAAGTATTTAACTAGAATAGCAAGCACAACTGCCTGAGGTGGTAGATCCTGAAGGTGCTCTTTGAGCTTACCTACATATCTGGGTTTAACATCTTCTATGTCTAAAGTATCCCATTCCTCGTCATTCTCAATTTTTTCGGAAAGAATTTTCTCTAATTCCTCTATCTCATTCATAAATTTCTCTTCTTCTACCATCTTATTTTATTTTTTATGCTTTCTCCTATATCTTTTTTTCTCACTATTGGAGCAGTCTCTGGCAGTTTTAAGGATAAACTTGTTTCCTTTTTCTTTCTCAATAATTATAGTCAAACACCTTCCGTAGTATTCTCCAATTATCAAGTAGTAATTTCCCTTCAACTTAGTTGCAACCTTTTTGCTGTGTTTGAGTATATGTAAAACCTCCTCTATAAAAACACCATGTTTAGCAATGTGATTTAAGGTATCATCGTCGTAATCGAGTTCTATTCTCCCCCAGTAGTCCATTGCGCACTTAAACCCATGGGTTTGATAAATAGTTTTAGAAATTGATTCTATCTATCTGAAAAATGTCTTCATATTCAAACATGGCCAATGTCTTGAATGAAGAAAAAAGGTAAGAACACGTTTTTTGGATGTTTTCCTCGGCACCCTGAAAGTTCAGGTGATATCCTATGACGAGGAATACGCCAGAATTGCGAGCGAAGCTGCTATACAAGGGGATTTTAAGAAGAGGGATTATATGATTGGGTGTGTTTCGGTTAAGTTCAATTGTCCTGTGGTGACCTCTAATAAGAGAAATTTTGATTGGGTCGGTGAGGTCTATACTCCGGATGAGTTCTTGAAGAGGCAATTAGCATTCCTGGATTTCAAGTCTGTGGGAGCAGTAGTCGAGGACGAATCTAAATTTTGTGGCGAACTCTATTCCCAGAACTGTTTCTTCAGTGTGTGAGGTCTCTATGAATCCGTCGCATGAGGTTTTCCCTATCCGTATGTTACCGAAGGTTCCCCGGGAGTTGATCAGAGACCCGTCTGGAAGCATTAGCTCTCTGCTCTCCAGTTGGAGTTCATTGAATTTCAGTTCCTTAAAGATGTCCTCCGGAAGCAATGCGAATCCCTCGTAGCCAGTATCAAAGACGGCCAACAATTCACCGTCCTCAGGGTAGATCGATCCCATGAGAGGATTCTCTACGGTGACTTCCAGGAAAGGCACTCCCTGCAAAAAGAAGTTCATAAACCCGTCTTCCTCAACCTGTATCCAGTCCGAGCCACCCGCTTAACCCCTTCACAGGACGTGATCCTTAGACCTCTTGGGTCTAAATTATTTTGGCTCAATGTTTTGGCCAGCTCATCTACGGACCCGGCTTCAGCCACCAACTCATTATCTTTGTATGCCCGGTAACACTTCTTCTCTTCCTTATAAGAGTGTAAATGATTTCTGAGAGCATCCTCAATAACCCTGGAGAGAGAACCCTTACTGGAACCATATAGTTCACTCACAGCTCTTCTAAGCTCCTTTTCTACTTCATCATCCAAGACAATGGTTAAAGTACCCATGTATTTACATTGTAAATAAGTAATATTTAAATTTGTTTTTGGAAAGTTCATCACATCCTATTTATTTAAAACCTAAAGATTTATTATAAAAGAACACTAAATAATTATCATGCCAATAAATGACCTTTATAAGATCAATAAGGAACTCTGCTACTCTCTTTGGCACCTTGTTGATGTTAACTGTCAACCTGATCCTCAATCTCCAAAGCTGATATTCCCCAAGAAAAGAGATAAAGAGATCCGTATAAGTGAGCAGGAGTCAAGAATACTATTCTGTAGTTTGCTGGAAGACACTGAATACTATTACTCCATAGAAACTCCCACAGTCAAGAGCTACCAGATAAGTGGGAAAGTTCCTTTGAGTGCTTTATCCGACTTAAGTCTTTACACTATTGATGATAAATTCGAAAAGGTGGCGAATGTGGAGTTCAAGGCGCATAACCCTCCCAAAAAGCACATAAGGAAAGATGTGGAGAAAATAGTAAAAGAGGAGATACCAGGAAACTGGTTTCATACTCTGAAGAACGTAAACAGTAAAACACTTGATTCCCTGTTCAACAAATTCAAACAATCGTTTAAAGAATTTGAAGGTGAAAGAAGCTCCACTCTTTCCGTTCTTTTTTGTTTCTGTGTGCTGGAGAAGAGATGGGCCTGCATCAAGCATTTCTATTATGAAGGAGGGGATTACGAGGATTATGTTGACTCGTTCTTCAATTTGGATCATACTGTTGGCCCTGGGTTTGTGAAAGTGAATAAAGCTTATGATTGGGAATTCATTGGTAACACGGAACCAGTAGGATTTAAAAAAGCAAAGATAAGTCTGGAGGAGTTCTTGGACTCATGCGATGAAGCAGGCCGCTCATTTTTTGATGAGTTCCTAAGACTCCCAAGTTCCAGTAAATTAACTGTTAAATGGGGGACAGTGGGGTTCTCACTCGGAGTTTACCACAACTCTAGGTATCTGCCGGTTTGCTGGGGATTCCCTCCTGACTCAAAGTTCGGACAATCGTTGGTCACAAAGTTAGGCTATATTGAGCAGAGGGTGAGAAACGGGGAAGAGATAGTAGATGAATTCAGGTATAAACTTGTCGATATAGGCTTTATCCCCTATACTAAAGAGATGAAATTCCCTATTGACCAGAAGGTGGAGGAAGAAAAGATCAAAGAGATGATTAAGATATTTATTGAGTTGGTAGAAAGCATTGAAGAAAAGAGCCCCTAAAATATTTACCTAAGAGGGTAGTTATTGGGGGCTTGCCTGAATATTCTATTAAGCTGGTTCTGGAGAGGTTAGGGAATGACAAAATTTCGAATACTTCTTAAAGATTATATAATTCCTTCACTCCCATATTTTCAACCTCTTTAGGTTTATGTGTTTGATCGTAAGCAATTTCTGATAACATGAGTAAAAGAAGTTGCCGAGTAACCACAAGACAGAAGGGAGTATTCGTAAATAATAAGTTTGAATAATGCCATGGCGAAAGGGAGTGTATATGAGGAAAGAGGAGATTTTGAAGGTCCTGAGACAGGTGAACAGCGAAGTTCAGCAGAAGTATAAAGCCCGAATTAAGGGGATCTTTGGATCTTATGTTAGGAGTGAAGAACACCCGGAAAGTGATGTTGATGTCCTAGTGGAATTTGAGGAGGGTGCTGACCTGTTCCATTTTGTGGGACTTTCCCTCTTTCTTGAGGAGAAACTTGGCATCAAGGTTGATGTCGTTCCTTACGACACAATAAGGAAAGAAATCAAGGATCAGGTTTTTGAAGGGGCTATTTATTTATGAGAACATATTATATTTAATAGGTATTTAGAGGCGATGTCAGCAATTGAGAGGTTTGTGGAAGGAATAGACTTTGAGACTTATAAACGATGATATGTGATAGTGAATGTGGAGGCTGTCAACAAGGCGATGAAAGAGTTGGATGAGTTAAGTGATGTGCTATATTATCTTTCTGAGATCAGCGATAAATTCTTCGCTAAATACAATAGGGAGAACTATGTTCTTTTATATAAAGAAATTATGGATAACTCAAAAAGGGCAGTTGCTGAATATTCATTAAAAAAGCTTACATTCTTCTTTAAATTCACAACTTTTACATTTCCACTCTTTGGGTCGAAAAGGCGTTGATCCATTATCGAGTTCTTTGAATTTTCTTAATGTATCTATAGCCTTTGTTTTATCAGTTTTATCCTCAAAGGTCTTAACTTCTTCCTCATTTACTAGATATAGTTGAACTCGTTTATTATCTCTTTCAAAGAAGTAACCATATATGTCTGCTTGGGTTAGTGCCACCGGTTTAAGATAGTAAAAAAGGAATTTACTTCTTGTTGTTTTGAACTCATAAACAAAACTGTCTGTTATACCATCTGGGATACCAACTATTACGTAGTCGCTCCAGTTGAAATTCCACCTTATTGAGGGATACTTCTCACCCTTTGTCTCTTCATGAAGATATCCTCGAAGCATGGGCTCCTCTTCTAGATCCACAATCCGATAGCCATTAGACTTATAAAGTTCTTCCAAATGGCTTCTTTCTTCTTTAGATGTATTTGGGTCTATTACAGCAACCTTTTCTCCGTTTATTTCTAAACCAACATTGGCCGGACTAGCGATCTCCCCATTTTCTTTTGATAAACCGTCAACATTCTTCTCTTTCTCCTTCAGAAGTTTCTCAACATCCCCAAGTGATATCTGATCTCCAATTTCTAGAAGCTTTTCATTACTCCTAGGCAGCTCGTCTATATAACCAAGTTTAAGAGAGTACGCTAACCTATCAGCTAAATAACTCTGAAAAAACTGTAACTCATTTTTCTTGCTTTTAATATTAGATTTAATTGCACACCAATAGTAATTGGCAACATTCGCCATCCCTATAAAAATTAACTTTTCTCTGCTAAAACCTCTAGTTTCTTTTTCGAGAATAAGGAGTTCCTCTAGCCTCTTTTGGTCACTGAGAATGGTTTCTAGCTCTTCCATTAATGATGAATGCATTATTTTATAATGGGAAAATGTTTTTTATAACTCTTAGTATTAATATAATGATTATTAGTCGAAATACTCTTGTTTGTACGTCAGGTAGTCTTGAAGCAGATACTCTACACCCAGAGATGTTGGCATATAGCTTATCATGGGCAAGAATAAGACAAAAGAGTAATTAGCGAGTTAAATCTGGAAGCTGTCAACAAGTTGCGGGGGGTTGAAATAGTTAGTATAAGATCTCAATGACGAATTTTTTTGAAATTAAAGAAAAAAGGAAAATTTATAACTCTTGTTTTAACCCCAAAAAACAGTGATATTTTATTAGGGTGATTTAATGGCATCCAGAAATGCTAATTCAAATAGCGATCTTAATTTTGCAGATAAGCTTTGGGAGTCAGCGAATAGATTGAGAGGTTCGCTGGATGCTGCCGAATACAAAAATGTTGTGTTGGGTTTAATTTTCCTGAAATACGTTTCTGACCTGTTTGAGAGGAGAAAGAAATACCTTAAAGATGCGATAAGAGATAAGAGAACGGAGTATTATGTTGAGGAACCTACAGATGATTATGTCAGCGATGTTGTAGAAGACAAAGATGAGTATCTTCAGGCTGGCGTGTTTTATATCCCACCAAACGCGAGATGGAACTATCTAATGAAAAATGCCATGAACCAAGAAATAGGTAAAATGGTCGACGAAGCAATGATGGCTATCGAGCGAGAAAACCCCAAACAGCTCAGAGGCGTTCTACCAAAGGTCTACACCAGTACAAGACTTAGCCCGGTAACGCTTGGTGAGCTGATAAACCTGTTCTCCAGAATTGGCTTCTTTCAAGAGGACGCAGGAAAGGATATACTTGGTAGGGTTTATGAATACTTTATAGGACAGTTTGCTCACGCTGAGGGAAGGAAAGGAGGAGAGTTTTACACTCCCTGGTCTGTGGTAAACCTTCTTGTAGATATTCTAGAGCCATATAAGGGGAGAGTTTACGATCCTGCATGTGGTTCGGGAGGAATGTTTGTTCAGAGCTGGAAATTTGTGGAACATCACAATAGTAGCCCATATAATATCTCAGTTTACGGTCAAGAGAAAAATGAGACTACATGGCGTATCTGTAAAATGAATCTTGCCATAAGAGGAATTCCCAGTGAAAATATTTCTCTTGGAGATACTCTTTTGGATGATAAATTCTCTAACTTAAAAGCTGATTTTATAATAACCAATCCTCCGTTTAACATGACTAAGTGGGGAGCCAATAGAGTGCAAAATGATGCAAGATGGAAGTATGGGGCTCCAGATGATTCAAATAAGAACGGAGCGAACTTCGCGTGGATTCAGCACTATATTCACCATCTTTCACCTCAGGGTAGAGCTGGATTTGTTATGGCCAATGGGTCCTTATCCATAGGTGGTAGATACGGTGAGATAAGACAGAGTATAATTGAAGAAGATTTGGTTGACTGCATTGTCGCCTTACCGCCAAAACTCTTTCTGACAACCCAAATTCCTGCCTGTCTGTGGTTCTTGACCAGAAACAAAAACGAAGAAAATAATGGATATAGGAATAGAAGTAGAGAGATACTGTTCATCGATGCCAGAGAGATGTACAGTAAAGTATCCAGAAATTTAAATGAATTAACTGAAGAGCAGATTAGGAAGATAGCGGATACCTATAGGGCATGGAGAGGTGTCGAAGAGGCTGGAGAGTACGAAGACATTGATGGTTTTTGTAAATCTGTAACTGTTGATGAGGTGAAGAAGCACAACTATGTGTTAACTCCTGGAAGATACGTAGGTATTCCTGAAGAAGAAGACGATGGTGAGCCTTTTGAAGAGAAAATGGAGAGGTTGACCAGTGAGCTTGCCGAACAGTTTGAAACATCTGACGAGCTGAAAGAGAGAATAAGGAACAACATAGGTGAGCTTGGATATGGGCTCTAATTGGAGTGAATATGTATTTTCCCAGGCTGTGAACATTAACCCAAAACGCAATTTAGCAAAGGGGACAGTGGCACCTTATATTGAAATGTCATCAGTTCTACCTGATAAGAGAAAGCCTAGTGAAATAAAAATGAAGGAATATTCTTATGGGGGTGCAAAATTTAAAAGTGAAGACACTTTACTGGCTCGTATTACCCCCTGCCTTGAAAATGGTAAAATTGCACTTGTTCCTCGAATAAGCGAAGAAATTGGTTTTGGGTCCACGGAATTTATTGTTCTATCTGGCAAGGACGGAATTACAGACAATTTATTCGTTTATTATTTAGCTAGATCTCATGAAGTGAGGGATTTCGCAATAAAAAGCATGACGGGATCTTCTGGCAGACAAAGAGTCCCTATAGACGCTTTTGATCACTTAACAGTAAAGATCCCACCACTACAAGAACAACAAAAAATAGCTGAAATCTTGGGAGCTTTAGACGATAAAATCGAGCTGAATTACAAAATGAATAAAACACTTGAGGAAATAGCTCAGGCGATTTTCAAGAACTGGTTTGTTGATTTTAAGCCGTTTAAAGATAATCTTGTTTATAATGAAGAGATGGGTAAAGAGATTCCTGGGGGTTGGGAAGTAGATTATATCACTCGCCTGATTGAATTTGACCCAACCATAAGACTTGAAAAAAATAAAAAATATCTCTTTGTTTCTATGAGTGATGTTGAACCGAATTGTATGGCATGTAATCACAATTTTAAAGAGTACACTGGTTCTGGGGCGAGATTTACATTTGGAGATACGTTACTTGCTCGTATAACTCCTTCTTTGGAGCATGGAAAAACGGCTTTTGTTGGATTTTTAGAAGAGGATCGATTTGGCTTTGGGAGTACTGAATTTATAGTTATGCATCCTAAAAGAACATTTCTGCATGAGTTTGTTTATTTACTTGCAAGAGAGAAAAACTTCAGAGATCATGCTATAAAAAGTATGACAGGTAGTAGTGGAAGACAAAGAGTTCCAAGAGAAGCCTTAGAGAAATATAAGTTTGTAGTTCCTCCTGAAGATATCTTGGAACTTTTCCACATAATGCTGGAACCTTTCTTCCATCAAATTTCCACTAACTTCTATGAGTCAATGAAACTCGCTCAAATCCGAGACACCCTTCTCCCAAAACTTCTCTCCGGTGAAATCAGAGTTAACAATGAAGAAGAACTAGGAAAGAAAGAAAATAACTCAAAAATTAATCACAAAAACCAAAAAACGCTTGACGAGCCAGTAAACAAAGAGTAAATTCTCGAATTAAGAATAATATTTAAAATAATCTATTTTCTTCTTGGAAAAGCACAGCTATTTAATGAGACGGGCTGGTAGAAGTATTCATCATCTTTACTAAGAGCCCTTACATCTCTCTTCCTGTTCTTAATCTCTTCTAATTTTTTGTTGTCAATTTTGATTTTAACTTTCATATTTCTCCTCCGGGTTTAATTCTCTATCATAATAAAGTTTCCGCTTAACCCATTTAAATCCTTCGTGTTTTGTTATGGCGGCAACATCAATTGGTCCACCAACCGTAGGTGCACCTGCTTTAAACCTATGGAATTTTACGGCTGTATCAACCAAAAAATTTCCGAGATCGATTGCATCTTGAATTGGCATAGGTCCGAAGGCTATATCTGCCGCCAACTGTTCTTGTAATACTTGAACCAGCGAACTCAATTGATCCTCTTCCACCCCTAATTCCATTAGTAGGTAGGGCAAATCAGAACTGTATCCATGAATGATTCTACATAGTATGTCGATTTCCCCGGCCCAAGAAACGCCCATATCATCCCTTGAATTACGAAGGCTTGGTTGTGGGCAATCACCACCTTCATCGATTGAAATATCCCAAACTTCTGGTGAATCGGCTCTTGAGGAGTAGCCTGCCACATTAAAACCTATACCGGGTTTAAACTCTGCTTCCCCAAAAACTGAAAGATATTTTTCTTCATACAAGAACTCTCGAGTCAATTGTGCGATCTCCTCGATGGTATAATCGTCGTCAATTCTCCAATCTCTGTATTCGGGGATTTTACCCATGAATCGGTCTCTTAAATCTTTAGTAAGGGTAGAGATTGATATATTCCCGATACTACCATGGCCCCAAGTCATTCCACCAATAGGTTTTCCTTTATGAAGATTGAAAATCTTGTGTGCATAATTGTAAACATTAATAACTCCACCTTCTCCGAGAAGAGTTGACGCACTATCTGATGCGAGGACTATTCCGTCGTTTACTTTCACAATTACAGCAATTGTCAGTTTTTGACCCTCCCTTATGTTTGGACTTTTTCTAAAGATTTAAAATCTTTACGATTTGGATTATTTTAGATCATTCCCGAAGTATAACGCATTTAATAAAAGAAAGTTTTATTTATTTTTATAACAATAAAAATACAAGTTCATGATTGACGAGCAAACTCTAGAACAAGCTACCCTCCAATGGTTAGAAGAACTGGGATATGACAAAGCATTTGGCCCTGAAATAAGCCCTGGAGGGGAGACACCGGAGAGAAAGCATCATTCTGATGTAATTCTCGTTGAAAGACTGAAAAACTCACTGACGAGAATCAATCCCCAAGCCCCTGTGGAGGCGATAGAGGAGGCAGTTCAGAGAATTCTAAGTATATCTTCGCCCAACATAGATGAAGCAAACAGGGAATTCCACTTGTTATTAAGAAACGGAATTCAAGTAGAGCTGGAGAAAGATGGCGAAAGAAGGGGAGAAATTGTTCGTCTTTTCGATTTTGAAGACCCCTCCAACAATGACTGGCTGGCAGTAAATCAATTTAGAGTTATCGAGGGAGAGCACAACAGGATTCCTGATATTGTTCTTTTTGTTAATGGCATCCCACTTGGCATTATAGAGCTAAAAAATCCTCTGGATAAAAATGCTACCTTGGTCAAAGCCTACAACCAGCTACAAACCTACAAGAAAGAGATTCCATCTATATTTTATTTTAATGAAGTTTTAGTGGTAACCGATGGTATTGAGGCGAAACACGGAACTGTAACCAGTCCTTGGGAGAGATTCAGTCCTTGGAGAACAATAGATACCTCAGACATACCTCTCCACATGAACGATTTGGAAGTTTTGCTCCGGGGGATTCTTGACCACTCCAGGTTTTTGGAAATTATCAAAGACTTTGTTCTATTTATCCACACCGGTAAGGGCTGGAACAAGGTTATGGCTATGTATCATCAATATCATGCAGTCAAAATTGCACTTGACAGAGCTGTGGAAGTAGTCAATTCCAGAGAGAAAGGAATCGGTGTTATATGGCATACTCAGGGTTCTGGAAAATCCTTGACAATGGTATTTTACTCATTAAAACTATTAAGTCAACCGGAGCTGGGAAACCCCACTATATTGGTGTTGACAGATAGAAACGATCTTGATAGCCAGATCTATGAAAGATTTGCTGAGGCTAAAGACGTACTTCCCGAACCTGTTCAGGTTGAAAGCATCGAAGACCTAAAAGAGAAATTAAAGATTCCTGCAGGTGGAATAATCTTTTCTACAGTTCAAAAATTTAACCCTGGAAAAGATAACGCAGGAAACCAAAAAGAATTTCCTACTCTTTCTAATCGCGATAATATAATCGTCATAGCAGATGAGGCTCATCGCTCTCACTATAATTTCTTATCAGGTTACGCCAGACATATAAGAACCGGGTTACCCAATGCAGCATTTATAGGTTTTACTGGCACACCAATTGAGCTTGGAGACAAATCAACAACTCAAGTTTTTGGAGACACGATAAGTGTTTATGACATTCAGAGTTCTATAATGGACAATGCTACAGTACCTATATACTACGAAAGTAGACTGGTAAAGCTTGACCTTCCTGACTATTCACAAGAGTTCTTGGACGAAAGATTTGAGGAATTGACTGAGCTGGAAGAACTTGAATTCAAACAGAAATTGAAGAAGAAATGGACTAAACTTGAAAGCCTCGTTGGTGATGAAAAAAGACTCAAATAATGATTATTTCGATGTATATAATATTCAATTATCGAAAGGGAACTTTTTTGACGAAGATCAGGTTGAGCAGGGAGTTCCTGTATGTGTAATTGGGGCGAATATAAGTGCAAAAGTTTT
>JAWODI010000040.1:0-9767 GCA_046483365.1 Archaeoglobaceae archaeon
ACCTTCTTGAGTGGAGTGTATGCCGACTCCCTGAACATGGGTTTCAAGGGTTTTCTTTCTCCATTTTCTATTGTGTAGCACCCCTGTCCTTTCTCCACCCATCCCACTTCCTCTATTCTTGTGTCCGAATCCCTAACTATCCTTTTGACCTCTTCAGCCACATTAGGGGGGCAGATGACCATCAGGGAGTCGATGGACAGTCCCATGAAATCGATCTCCAGCTCCTCCAGCATTTCCAGGACCCGGGGATTGACCATTTTCTTCACTTTCTCTATATCGAAGACCAGGGAGGTGTTTGACACTCCAGAGATCTCTTCGGCATCTCCCCTGATACCTCCATTGGTCACGTCGCTCATGGAATGGATCCGGGGAACCAGACTGGAGTTGAGGAGGGAATCACATGCGGTGAGAAAATCAATGTTGAGGGTATCTTCTATCACGTCGTGCCTCCCGTAGTAGATTGCGGTGGTAACAATGGTCCCTCCTCCTGCACCCTCGGTGAGCAGGATGACGTCACCCTCTTCTGCGTTCTTTCTGGCAGTTATGTGCTCCCCAATTCCGGCACATCCCACTCCACCGGTCATTCTCTCTCCGATAACCATATCTCCTCCGATGCGCAGGGTGCTTCCCGCCACAAGAGGGACTTTCGTCAGCTCGCTAACCGCTGAAATACCGGCCACATGATCGAAGATCTTGGAAACATCGCCGTCATCTCCCACGTGAATGTCGGAGAACAGGGCGATCGGCTTGGTCCCCATAACGTAAACGTCTCTCATAGCCGCTCTTGCCACATGAAAACCTGAGATAAACGGGAACTCACTGAGGCGGGAGTGTATGCCGTCGATAGCAACAGAGAAATATAAACCATCCTTTTTGACCACGCCCGCATCGTCGAGGTCTTTGGAGGATATGATGGCCGAGCTATCACCAATGACGTCCGCCAGCTTGCGGTGAAGGTAAAAATCTCCTCTACCTCTACTGCCCACTCCAAACTCACCCATGGTGACACGGGAATGGTAGTAATCCAGAAGGGGAGAGGACTGGGAGTAAGCATTGTCCACTTCCATTATGATGGCTTCAGCCCATTTTTGGGCTTCATGTTCATCCCACCCTTTGACCTCCACGATCCTCTGAGATAACCTCTCCTTGACAACACCTATGCCTTCAGAGGTGAGCAATTTCCTGGCATAACCCTCTAGATCCATTACAGGTTCCCCCTTTATTAGACGTATTTCTGGCAAAACCAAAATGCCAAAGCTAGATTAGTCTCATTATGCTTTCTATCACGTTACCGAAGCCTGCTTTCAGCGTAGTGACTATGTCAACGTCAGTTATCAGCAGAACGTAATATGCACCTATAATAGTTCCTATCAAGCTCCCAACGTTGGTAAGAGCTGCGACCAGCAGCACCCTGAAGAACTTGTTGCTGAACACTTCTTTTAAGCTGCCGGCTCCGGTTATATTCTTCAGGTCGCTGGAAGTAGGTTTTCTCACCCACACCTCGACCGCACCTGTGACCCATCCGGCAGCTATAGCGGGATTCAGTGAAGTGAACCACGCGAAGAAGAAAGCGGCCATTATGGAGAACGGGTGAGCTCCTGCTATTGTAGCAAACACTGCCGAAAAAGCCCCGTTGATGAGGAACCAGTAAATGAACGCCTTGATGATCAGTGCCGAGTTAAGAGTGGTGAGCAACAACCCGAATACCAGAACGACAACACCAAAGATGAGGTAGCTGAACAATTTGAAAAAGTTGAACCGGCTCTTCTTCACTTCCTCCAGAGCTCCAGGGTTAGGAATATTCTGAGGATCCATCAAATGGTTCTCTACCCCCTTCTTGTGCCCGGCTCCTACGACCGCCACGATCTTGTTGTAGTTGGGTAGAGATTTGAACAGGTTAGAAGCCATATAAGAGTCCCTCTCATCGATAAGCACTCTGGCGGCAGAGGGGGCAACACCTCTGAACTCCTTTACCAACAGCTCCAGGACATCTTCTTCCAGCATCTCGTCGATCTCAACTTCTTCTTTTCTAATGAAATCCTTTATTAAATGACCTAAGATCTTCAGTTTCTCCTTGAGGGAGAGTGAGGTCCAGAACCTCTTGAGGGTGATGTTAATGTCCCTATCTATGAGTATGATATCCGCATTTATTTCTTTGGCCTTGTTGACCGCCGCCAGCATCTCATCACCCGGTTTCACTCCATAAGTGTCACCCATTTTCTTCTGGAAATAGGATAACAGCAGTTGAAACAGGAGAAGGTGGGTCTCTCCTTTCTTGATCACTTCCATTATGGGTATGTCCCGCTGAACACCTTTGGTAAGAGCAACGAAACGCCTGCTGTCAAGCTCGATAGCCACTGCTTCTGGAAGCTCATTATCGATAGTCTCCTCCACATCCTTTATGCTCTTGGGAGAGATGTGAGCAGTTCCAACTATAACCAGTCTTTTATTTTCCACTTCTTATCGCCTCTACAACTTCAAGCATTCTCATTAGATCCGTCCTGGACACGATGCCCTCTAATTTTCCGGCGGCACTCACAACCGGTAACCTGCCAATATTATTCTCGTTTATTATCCTAAAGGCTTCCAGACTTGTCCTATCTGGTGTTATAGTAGTGACATCGGTCTTCATTAATTCTTTGACTGACGATTCGCGGGGAACGTTGGCCACATCCTGAAGAGTGATAATACCCACCAGCTTGCTGTCCTCGATCACCGGGTATCCGAGGTGTCTGTACTTGAACATCAGGTTTATAACATCTTCTGCTGTCGAATCAGGGGTTACAGTGACAGCAGGAGAGCTCATGACATCGCTAACTCCGGAATCTGAAAGCACGTTCTCTACCGTAGCAGTTCTCTCTTCTTCATTAGCCCCCAGATATATAAAAAGTGCTATAAGGATAAGCCAGGGATTGGTAAAGATACCCAATATCCCCATGAAGATAGCCAAACTCTTCCCTACTCCAGACGCCACCTGAGTAGCGTTAATAAAATTCGTTCTCCGAGCCATAAAACCCCGGAGGATCCTCCCGCCATCCAGAGGGAAGGCTGGAATGAGATTGAAAGCCCCCAGAACCGCATTAAAGTAGAAGAACACCATGAAATACTCGGCTATCACAGGAATGCTGGTCAGAAAAATGAGGTAAGAAACCGCTGCAATACCAAAACTGGTCAAAGGCCCCACAAAAGCTATAGCGATCTCTTTCTCCGGTTCTTTGGGAAACTTCTGCAGAAGAGAAACACCACCAAAAATGAACAACAGGATTCCCTTGACCTCCACACCATTCCGCTTGCTCACCAGAGAGTGAGAGAGCTCGTGAACCAGGACCGCAGCGAACAAACCGATAGCGGAAGCTATGGAAAGACCTATCTTCACCGATTCCGAAAAACCTACATCGGCAAATCCAAAGGGAAAGGGATTAAAGTAAAGCAAATAACTTAGAATTATCAAGATGATGAACAGGGTAAAGTGAATCCTGATCTCGATACCCGCAATGGTGAATATCTTGAAAGATGACTGCATAAGCCTCCCTTTGGAAATGATTATATAAAAATATGGATGAATTTTGGTGGTGGGAAGGAGCAATAAGAAAAAAGTTAATATAATTGGTCCATATAACAAAAGTTGGTGAGTGTGATGATTAGCGAAATATCAACACTTTTCGGGTTAAACATTTACACAGACGAGGGGAGATACGTAGGAAGAGTAGAAGACGTAGTGATTGATCTGGAAAGAAGACAGGTGAGGGGTTTGGCAGTAAATGATTATAACAAAGTCCTTATTGACTCCAGATCTACCGGCGTCATTATACCCTACAGGCTGGTAAAATCCGTGGGAGACATAGTCTTGGTAAAGGATATCTTCAGGCACAAGAAGAAGAAAGAAGCCGAAGGAAGAGAAGAGAGCCACGTTGAAGGCTCCCAGGAAGAAATGGTCAAAGCCCAGGGATAACCTAGGGATAAACCCATAACTCGTTCAACTTCAAGTTTAACCCGGATTAGTGCAAAACAAAACAGAGTAATATAATAATAGAATAGATTTAGAAAGGATATTTCACAGTGAGGAATATCATTATCAATCCACATATGTGGGCGGTGGTGCAATAGGCACAGTAATAACCGGTTATGAACTGTATCAGTTCTAAAGCGATTATTCCTCCCACTCCAGCTATTTGCCACCCCATTTTGGTTATTCTCCATTTTAGGGCGATGGGAGCTATTATAAACCAGGCGAATCCCAGGGCTGGTGGATATGTAGTGCACTCCATTCCAATGGGGCAGGCTTCACTGAAATAGTTTACGTACATCAGGTAGATTGATATGGCCAATCCCAGAGCCCAGAAGAAATAAAAGCCAACTCTGCTCTTTTCGCTTGTTCTCATCCTTTTTCTCCCTTTGTAGTTTAGTTTTTATTTTTTTCGCATAGGTTTTTTAGATAGGTTACTGTTATCAGTGATACCACGGTATCAGTATAGATTTCTTTGGGAGAAGAATATGAAAGAAGGATTAAAGAGAACTAAGGTGATCTAATCGGATTTTATAGGTGAGAAGCTATTTTCCGCGTTAGGATGGCTAATGAATAACTATAAGAATAAATATTGCTTTTTTATAAACTTAATAATCGTCCTTCAACTTCTTGGCTATTTTCCATCCCTCGTCGGTAAGCCCGTAACTACTTCCTGAGGGGTGTGGCTTAACATAAAGGTAGCCTTTCCTCTTAAGCTTGTCAACATTTTTTTTAATTTTACCATGTTGGTGAGTAGGAAAACCTTTACAGATAAATTCAATAGGGAGATGAGCTTTTTTACTTTTGTCCCCTCTGATGTAAATGGTGATAATAACCGCTTTCTCTAACTCTGTTAAATCCATTACAAAATATTTCATTACCCCGTATTTAAATAGTTGTCTCTAAATAAAGGCGCAACAAAACCTATAAATATATTGCTAACCCAGTTACCTTTAATGAGAAGCAAGACTGTAATTAAAAGGGAAGCTGCAGAAGATTATCTTTATGAGTTTATTAACACTCATAGCGGCCTCAGCATCTATGAAATAGCTAAAAAGCTGGATTGGAGCACAGGAAAAGTTTACGATATTGTTAAAACTCTGGAAGATTCTGGGTTAATCACAACACAAAAATCAGAGGAGAACGGCAGGATCAAGAAAAGAGTTTATCCAGTCTCATGGAAAGAGCTTCTACCTGAAGATGTAAAGGAGAAACTCTAACTTTAACTGATTCTTTTCTTTTTATCTTTCCGCATTATATAGATTGGGTTAACAGTTAACATTCAACACTCTTATATATGGGTAGTAATGGTAGGTGGTTGTGGTGACCGGAATAGTTTACCATAAGGATTATCTGGAGCATGAGCAGGACCCGTCTCATCCAGAGGGAAAAGAGCGGCTGTTGTACACAATCGACTTTTTCAAACAAAGAGGCGTGTTCGAGAATCCTGATTTTAAGCTTCTGGACCCCTTAAAAGCTGATGAAGATGACCTTGAAGGTGTTCACCAGTCAAATTATGTTCAATTCTTGAAAGAGAAGAGCAAGACAGGTGGAATGATCGATCTAGATACCACCGTTCCCGTAGGTCTTTTCGACATTGCTCTGCTTGCTGCTGGAGGGGCTATAAAGGCGGCGAAATCCACTCTGGAGGGAGAGGTTGACAATGCCTTCGCCATAGTCCGCCCACCTGGCCATCATGCCAAACCCTACATTGGCGCAGGCTTTTGCTATCTCAACAACATCGCTGTAGCCGTAAAGTGGTTGCAGAGGAACGGGATTGGCAAGGTCCTCATTATTGACTTGGATGCCCATCACGGAGACGGGACGCAGGAGACGTTCTACGAGGATGACAGCGTATTGTTCATATCTCTTCACCAGGTCCCTCTGTTCCCCGGCACGGGATACCCCGAAGAAGTGGGTAAAGGCAAGGGACAGGGCTACACGGTGAACGTTCCCTTGCCCCCCGGATCGAGCGATGACAGCTACATGCTGGTCCTTGAAGAGGTAATCGAGCCCATGGCCCGGGAGTTCGAACCGGAATTTGTTGCGGTCTCAGTTGGAATGGACAACCACTTTACAGACCCCTTGACCGACCTGGCGATAACTGCCAGAGGTTACGCGGAGATGATGAGCAGGGCGGTAAAGCTCTCCCAGGAACTGTGTCAGGGAAGGATCTTCGGGGTGCTGGAAGGAGGATACAGCGTCAAGAAGGGACTACCTCACACCATGCTGGGAGTGATATCAGTCATGGCCGGAACGGACCCCTCCACAGTAATAGAACCTGAAGAGTATATGGGTGAACTGGCTGAAGAAAAGGATGAGGAAGCAATTGAGACCGTGAGACAAAACATTGAAAATGTTAAAAGATTCCACTCCAGATACTGGAAATGTTTTCAACAATGAGCACAAGCAACCACAAAAAGGTTTGGGACAAATACGGGCTGCCGGAGAAAGTCAGGAGGCACTGCAGAAAAGTCTCGGAAGTGGCGGAGGAAATAGCATGGAAAACCGGAGCCAATATAGAAATAGTTAGAGAAGGAGCACTTCTACATGATATCGGCAGAGCGGTAACCCACGACCCTTTTTACCATTTTATAGCCAGCGGCGAGATCTTGAGAGAAGAGGGTTATGACGAGAGGATAGTGAGGATAGCGGAAAGGCATTTTTCCTCCGGAATGACAGCAGAAGAAGCAAAAACCTTTGATCTACCGCCAGGGGATTATATGCCCCACACCCTGGAAGAGAAGACAGTATCTCTCGCCGACAATATCGTTTTCGGAGATAAGAGGGCTAAATTCGACCAGTTCCTGAAAAGACTTGATGAGCTGGAAGAACAGGACAAAGAGAAGGCATGGTTCACCTGGAGGACAAGAGAAAGGGCTAATGAGATAAGAAGAGAGCTGGAGGAGTTATCCGGCCTGAAATTCTAAATCACTCTCAACGCATCAAACCAGTCAACAGACATGTCAACCATAGAACAAAAGATAGAGTGGGCAGAGGACATCTACGCCAGATTCGGGCATAAACTTTTGGAAGACAAGCAGGTACAGGACTTGCTTAAAAGGCTTGAAGAAAATATTGAAGCAACTTACCTGTGTATGGATGAAACTGGGGTTTCTGAAGAATGTGCATTGTGTGCTCAGAGGACGGGTAGCTGCTGCGGCAAAGGGATTGAGGATAAATGCGATAAAGTTACATTGTTGATAAATCTCTTGATGGGTGTAGAGCTCCCCAACGAAAGAGAATTGGAGGATGGCTGCTTTTTCCAGGGACCGAATGGTTGCAAGCTCCTGGCAAGAGAGGTGATCTGCATCAACTATCTTTGTGTCCCCATCCACCAAAAGGTTGGTCAGGAGGACTTGATCCGCCTCCAGGAGGTGGGGGGTGAGGAGATGGACACTTTATTCGCTCTGGGCAACAGGATAAAGCTTTTATTGAATAGCTGGGGAGCAAGAGAAAAAATGGGATTGTGAACTTTATTTGAAATTTATTTTGGGTTACTCTGTTCTCTGTGTATGTTACCTTTGTGTAGGGTACCTGCCATTAGCCCGATGAGCACGGCTATAAATGCCAGGGCGGCTGAGAATAGGAAGACTGCTTTGAGGTCAGCGAAATCGCGGATGATTCCCAGAACTACTGGGGAGGTCCCCATTCCGATGAACCTTAGTGTGTTGAAGACAGCAACAAGACCACCGATCCCTTTTTCTGGGGCGAGTTTGGTTATGAGGGTGTTTATCTGGGGCATCACAAAACCCCTCCCCACACCGAATATGAACAGGAAGAAGAACATGGAGGCTAATGGGTACTCGTAGGGGAGCCAGATTATGGCTAATCCGTGCAGAAAGAATCCCAACAATATCAGCTTTTTGGGGGATATTATTTTTTCCAGTTTGTCTGCGTTTATGGATATGATGGCTATGGAGATCCCTTGCACTCCAAGGAATATGCCTGCAACGAATGTGGAGAAACCGTAGGGCTCCTCGGTCAATATGAAGGGCAGGTAGGTTACGACTGCGTAGAGGAGGAAGAAGGTGAGATACCCCGAGAGCAATACGGCTACAACTCTGAGGTCCTTGAAGGATTCCACGAAAGGCTTCAAGTATTCTTTCAGTCCTTTAGCCTCCACTTTCGGTGATGGGAGCCACAGCCACACAAATAATGCGAGGGGGAGGTTGAGCAGGTAGAAATAGAATGGATAGTTCCACGCCAGAGCTGCCAGACCGCCTCCAATGATGGGGGAGGTGACCCCTCCAATGGACATGACCGCTGATAGGTAACCCATTGCCTTGGTTCTGGATAACCCGTGGTAGAGATCTCCTATCAAGGTCATGGCCACCGGGGACATTCCCGCAATACCTATTCCCTGGATCGCTCTGAACACCAGCAATACTTCAAAGGTGGGGGCGATAGAGCACAAACCACCGAACACACCATTGATCAAAAGGCAGGGAATCAACACCGTCTTCCTTCCGTATTTATCGATTAAGAAGCCGATAAAAGGCATCGCCACAGAAGTTGATAGCAGATATACTGATAGCACCAGAGCAACAGTACCCTCGGAAACATTGAACGGATCATCTATGGCAGGTAGTGCAGGACCAATTAAAGCCCCGCCCATCATACCGAATACAGCTACAGCAAGAATAAGGGCTAACGTCAAATCCAGGAATCTTGACTCCTCTGCACCCATAATCAATCCCTCGCTACATCTGGATCCTCTGGAACAGGTAGGTTCCAGCCGAAACGAACAGAATGCAGGTCATAATCATTACGGTGAAGCCATTGAACTTTTTGGTCAATCCATTCAGCTCTATGACATTCATGTGTTCAACTTCTCCTTTGTTTTATGAAATTGAGTTATCTTCACCTTTTTACTTTTATGAAGTGTCAGTAGATATTTAAAAATGTTGTAAAGGAGCCATAATCGAGAATCTCAAGAAACTGGGGCTTAATGGTTATGAGGCCAACGTTTATGTTGCTCTAGTTGGTCTGGGTGAAGCTACTGCCAGAGAGATCTCGGAGAACAGCAATGTTCCCCGGCCAAAGGTTTACGATACCATCAAGAGTCTGGAAGAAAAAGGCTTTGTGGAAGTCCAGAAAGGAAATCCTGCCCGTTTCAGGCCGATGGACCCCCGAAAAGTGATAAGAAAGCTGGAGGCAGACACCTTAAGGGCTGCAGAGGAATGTATCCATGATTTAGAGAATTTTAGGCTGGAAAACATGATAAATTCCCTTCGGTCTGGGTAGTTAGAGGAGACTGGGCTGTAACAGCCAAAGTCCAGGAGATTATAGGGTCAGTCCAGAAGGAGGTACTGGTAGAGGTCTTCAGCAAGGATTTCTTGAACGAACTCTCACCTCACCTTGCAGAAGTAAAAACAAAGTGAAGTGCGTATTTCTAGGCACAGCAGAGCAGCAAGATGGTTTACCAGCCGATATTGATGTCAATTTTGTGAACATAGAGAATTTGGGGGGACGACCACTATTTAATGGTTTGATCAAGTTTATGACCGAAGGCATACAGAGTGAAGGAGTCAGATACGAGCCTGAAGGTAACATAACGGTAGATGAGAAGGTAAACATAAAGATCCATAGAGAGAACGGGAGAAGGACAGCGATCGTCAGCAGAGTACCGATCTCGTCCTTCATGCACAAGAACATCGTAGCGGCAATATTGCAAGAAGAGAGGGAAATAGTGGAAGAACTCAAAACAAGAAAAATAACCTAATAAGGTTCATATAATCAAAGAATTATGACAACTGAC
>JAWODI010000077.1:0-12041 GCA_046483365.1 Archaeoglobaceae archaeon
GCTATGGGTGAATTCTCAGAGTTTATGGATAAAGTTTTAGAAGAAGGACATCTAGACTTAAAAACTAAAGAATTGATCGCACTAACAAATGGAATAACTGCAAGGTGTAAATACTGCATAGATATCCATACTCAAAAAGCATTACAGGCTGGTGCTACAAGAGAGGAGATACTCGAGGCGGCCTTCGTAGCTATCATGATGGGAGGCGGACACCAGATAACTCTCAATACTGGTCCCTGCCGTCTTTTTTGTCTTGATGAAGATGAATTTGTATTTGTGTGATATGATCATGCTATCAGTAATTTATCAGTCATTTATGAATTTTCCGAATTGATTTGCCTCAGGAAAATAAATCTGTCAAAATAGCCGAAAATATATCTCTAAGAAGGTCGAAGACTGAAAATATGCTCTCCTCTTTAGGACTTTGGTGGGAGTGCCCCCCACTTTTCTCTTAGTTCCGCAGGGTTGCGAGTTTTGAGGCTCAATAAACTCAGCCCCACCGAGACCGACAAGTATTTCTCCTATGATTGCGGACTGGTTTATTCTGGAGGCGACCAGGTAACCTGCTAGGGCGGCGAACCAGCAATAAACCATCTGGAGCCTATTGACGTATTTCAAACATAAAGACTCCTGATCGCTCTCCATCTTAATTAAACATTGTGCATCCTCAATCCCTCTCAAAATATTTCTTCAGTTAAGTTTTTAGGGTACTTGTTTAAAGCTACTTGAAAATTACACACGTAAAACGATTTAAATCTTGAAGATGGAGGAGGTCTCATGAAATTTAAGGTCAAGAACATCCCTCTCCAACTTGAACATGCTTCAGCTATGTTGAGTCCTGATGACGCTGCTGAGCTGGGTCTTATCGTGGGGGATAGAGTTAAAGTGGCTTATGGAAAGAAGTTTTGCATTTCTGATGTCCATATAACCACCGAGATAGTGGATCAGGGTGAGATAGGGGTGGCCAGCACGGTGGGCCCTTGTGAGATCGAGATGCCCGATGGAGCCGAAGTTGAGGTCCACCCCGTGTCCAAACCCAAGTCGATCGAGTTCATCAAGAAGAAGATGGATGGTCACAAGTTAACTAAAGACGAGATCTATGCTATAGTCAGGGATATTGTGTCCAACATGCTCACTGAAGTAGAGCTGACCGCTTTCGTGATGGCTGATTATCTTCAACCTGTCGACCTTGATGAGATCGAGTGGTTGACCAGGGCCATGATCGACACCGGCGAGACCTTAAACTTCGAGAGGGGAATCGTGGTGGACAAGCACAGCATTGGTGGAGTCCCGGGGAATAAGATAACTCTACTCATTGTCCCCATCATAGCTGCCAGCGGCTTACTCATCCCCAAGACAGCGTCCAGGGCCATTACCTCTGCCAGCGGTACTGCTGATACCATGGAGGTCCTTGCTGATGTGCATCTGGGTATAGATGAGATAAAAGAGATGACAGAGAAGGTGGGGGGAGTTATCGCCTGGGGCGGGACCACCAACATCGCCCCTGCTGATGACAAGTTGATAAGGGTGGAGAATCCCTTATCGATAGACCCTCGACCCCAGCTACTGGCAAGTGTTATGGCCAAGAAGGGCTCCATAGGGGCTAAACACGTGGTCATAGACATCCCTATGGGGGAGGGCTCGAAGGTTGCTGACGTCGATGAGGGTAGAAAGCTGGCATCAGACTTCTCCGAGCTGGGAAGGAGGCTGGGCCTTGACACCTCTTGTGTGATGACCTACGGCAGTCAACCTGTTGGCAGAACGATCGGACCTGCTCTGGAAGCAAAAGAAGCTCTTGAGGTACTTGAAACCGGTAAAGGAGCTCGAAGTTTAATAGAAAAAGCTACAGGAGTAGCAGGCGTACTTCTGGAGATGTCGGGAAAGAGCAGAAACGGAGTTGAGGACGCCAAAAACCTCATAGATTCTGGTAAGGCGCTGGAGAAATTTAAAGAGATCATCGAGATTCAGGGAGGGGACCCGGAGGTAAAGTCTGACGATCTCTCTATTGGAGAGCATAAATACGTGGTCAAGGCACAAGTTGATGGGGCAGTTGCTGCAGTAAAGAACTCCAAACTGGTGAAAGTTGCCAGGGCTGCCGGTGCTCCCAAAGACAAGGGAGCTGGTATAGTCATCCACAAAAAAGGTGGGCAGCACGCAAAAGCTGACAGCCCTTTGTTCACCATACATGCTGATAAGGAATGGAAACTGGAACAGGCAATCGAATTGGCGATATCGGATCCACCAGTGGTCGTTTCCAGTATGATATTGGAGAGGTATCCATCCTATAGGGTATTGTGAGCTGGAAACGTGAATGAGATCATCGGCATCGGCCCCATCCAGAATCTATAAGTGATATGTGGAAAAGTTTAGTAAAAGTGAGGGAGAATTCTAAAAAGCATTAAAAAAGGTGATTATATGCTGGATAAAGTATTGTTCCCCACTGACTTCTCAGAGGTTTCAGAAAGCATCCTTGAATGGCTTCCCAGTCTGAATTGTCTGGGTATCGAGGAACTGGTTCTGGTGAGAGTGATCAATCTGAACAAGGTGGTGGGCGTAGCTTCGGGTTTTAATGTGGACACATGGATAAAGAGTGAGGAAGAAGAGGGCAGAAAGAAGCTTGTTGAATGGGTAAACTGGTTAAAAGAACAGGGAATCAATGCAGGGTTTGTGACCCCCATTCCCAGAGGTGACCCCGTGTGGGAGATAGTAAAAACTGCAGAGGACGAAAACGCCTCCTTTATAGTAATAGGCTCCAAAGGGAAAGGTATCCTCAAGGAGACTCTCTTGGGTAGTGTGTCAGAGGGAGTAGTCAGAAGGTCAAAGGTTCCGGTTATGCTGGTAAAGCCAAAATACTTCAAAAAAGAGAACGGGTCACTCGATTGCGATATGAATAGGAAACCTTTCGACAAAATACTTTTTGCCTACGATTTCTCAGAATACTCCAGGAGCATTATTGAATATGTAAAGCATGCAGCTATCTCCGGCGGTAAAGAGGTCGTTGTAGTGAACGTTAAGGAAGATGCGGAACATGAAGATAAAGACAGGGAGGAGCTTATGGCTTCAGCCAGAAAGGAACTGGAATCACAGGACATAAGGGTTAAAACGGTGATGAAAAAAGGAAAACCGCATAAGGAGATAATCAAAACTGCAAAAGAAGAGAATGCAAGCATGATAATGATGAACTCCAGGGGTCTGGGCTTCATGGGAGCAGTGTTGGGAAGCACTACAGATTCAGTTGTCAGGCACTCCGAAGTTCCGGTGTACGTCTTCAAAAATTAATCTGATTTAATTTATATAATTTCTGTCTAAATGAATTATACATCGTGTTCATCCCTTATCTCCCCAAATATTTCTTCTATGAGGTTTTCCATGGTGACCAGCCCCAGCGTTCTTCCCTCTTTTGATTGGATTATTGCTATGTGATTTCTTTTTTTCTGCATTTCTCTTAAAACGTTGTCTATTTTCATTCCGGGAGAGATCTTCAACACATCCCTCATTATTTCTTTTACGGGTGTTTTCTCCTTTTTGAGCAGGGCATCCTTCACATGAACTATCCCCACTATGTCGTCCTTATTTTTCCCGAATACAGGGAAGCGTGAGTATCCGGTCTCCACTGACTTCTTCATGAGCTTTCCTATGTTACCATTCTCCTGCAGACCCACTATTCTTCCTCGAGGAACAACTATTTCCTTTACCCTCGTCTCATCGAAATCGAAAACATCTCTCACCAGCTTTCTCTCATCACTTTTGATGGTTCCAACCTCCACCCCCAGGTCGAGCATGGTCTTGATCTCTTCTTCGGTAATTACCAACTTACCTCTCTCTACTTTCCCCATTACCTTTAAGAATGCGTCTGAAATCATTGTGAAGGATTTTACTACAGGATAAAATGTCATTCTAATAATGTGGAGGGGTCTGGATATCTGGAGAGCAAATTTCTGGTTATTTATGCCAAACGCTTTGGGCATAGCCTCCCCAAAAACGACAATAAGCAAGGTCATCACTGCTGCAGCTATCCCGGCCCCCAGATTCCCCAGAAGATAAACGGCTATCGTTCCAGCGATTATGGAGGCTGAGACGTTCACCAGATTGTTGCAGATCACTACGGCGCTCACCACTTCATCTGAATCGTCCAGAAGTTTTTCCAGCAGATCAGCGTTTTTATCTCCCTTAACTACCCTATCCCTCAATTTGATCCTGTCCGTAGATACGAAAGCCATCTCAGAGGCAGCAAAAAATGCCGATAAACCAATTAGAATTATTATTACTGAAATTGTAACAAGCATGGTCATAAACATACTTGAAGATACATGTATTTTAATATCCTTCTGAGTGAGGGAAGATGTCTCTGTTCAGGAACAGTGGAGGGATTATAGAAGTAAGAATGGCCATAACTACCACCGCAGAAAAGAGACTGGGCTGACAGGATCCTGATATCAGCTCTATTTGAGCAGCCACCAGCCCTATTTCTCTCTAGGTATCATGCCGATACCTATGATGTCCGCATCTCTCCTATTCTCCTATTAGTAAGGGATTAACCTTTTTAGCCTTTTTTGAAGGAAAATTTAGCTTAACCCAAGGAGAATATTATGAACTCCATAGAGTGAGCGATGGCAAGAGCGCTAACAGTAACGGCAACTGCTACCACCACCCATATCTGATAAGGTTTGAGGCTGAGCAGTCTTCCAGCGATGGAGGCAGTCACTCCTCCAGAGCCCTGAAACGGTATAAAGGCCAGGATGAATAGGAAAAAGTAGCTGGCCTTTCGAGCCTTGGGATATCTAGTAAGTATGGACTCGGTCCTCGTTGTGGCGTTATCCACAAAGTCACCAACCAATGGCGCCCTGTAGAGGAGGTCGAAGTTCCATATGATAAAAAGAGAGCTCAGAATATCCATTGTAGCGAAAGTAAGGCCTGCAACGGAGGGTTGAATGCCAAAGGCCACCGCAGTAGGGATAATGGATTCCTTGCCCATGGGAGGAATGAAGTAGAGCACCATAAGAGGATAAATTATCCTGTAGTACTCCTCACCTCTAATGGCGTGCACACCCACCAGCAACGCACCAAGAGCTAAGGGAATAAACAGCTTGGCGAGCACGATCCAGAAATCCAGCTTCGCCGCATTCCTACCACCCTCACCAACCCTGTTGATGACGGTGAAAATACCTCTCTTCAACCAGTGCTCTCCACTGATACTACTAGTGTTCTCGCATTCATTCTGCTTGGTCATAGATATCTATCGTTTTTTACTCTACTCTCTGTTGTTGACGATAATCATTTAATAAATTGTTCTCTTCTCTCATCATGAGGTTTAAACTCAACTTCAGTCCTTCCTGACATCCTCGTAACTATGATAAACGGCATCTCGTGAAATTCTTATAACACTTTTTGCTAACAAATAACTCTCGATTATCTAACCCGACTTGGAAATACTCTCTTTAGATCAAATAAGATGGCAAGGTGTTGATGCTCCAGCCGAAATCTTATGAGAAGGAGGATGCGCAAAAATGCCTAAACTTGGAAGATAACTCTCTTTTAAAAGGAGCTTACACTCTGGCTTCCTTTATTCTATGTCTTAGAGCCGATATATCCTCGAAAGAGAAATTTAACTCGTTGATATCCACAAACTTTGATGCATCCAGTACTTCTATCTCCAGTAATTTACCGTCTTCTCTGAAATGTGCTATTAAACCCTCTGTAGTATCCAATGAGTCAACATGTACTCCCTCTCCAAATTTTATCAGTAAAATATCAGAATCAGCAGAGATTTTATCCTCAAAACAACCACCTCCCATATAATACCTGTCAGCATAAGGAAAATATACGGTTATCACTACAGGTGTTTTTCCGTCATATTCATAAACAGCTCTAATAATGTGATTCACAATCCTCTTGTATGCTATGTGTCTTTTAGTGGCCTTTAATAACTTCTTCTGGATTTAAAAGAGCATCAAGGACTTCTTCTATACCTATCCTCCAATTCAAATCAGACCGCCAGAACTCATTAGCAGAAATAAATTTCGAGTTATTCCCACCAAACCCAATATTATCAATATCAAGGGAACCGTAGCGTGGTCCCGAACTTTTCCAGAAATGATAATTAAAAAAATGAAGATCAGGATTTTGAGAGGGATAAGGGTGTAGAGGTTGATCAATGGATTCAGCTCCTGGAAACCGGTGAGCAGGTTCAGGTAGGTTGTTGCAGTGTCTCCGATTCCGTAGAATGCGATTGCTAGAACCCACAAACCACTAATCTTTTGCCGCAATTATCTTCACTTTATAGTTACCTGGTTCTTCAGCATAATGTATTATATTGACCTTTTCTCCATCTGGACCTGTGTCTATCGTTGTTCTCTCTGCAAAAGCTACAAAATTTATTCCCCATTCCTCAGCGGTGTCATAATTTGCCGGCAGAACTTTTAAGTGAATATTGTTCTCTTCTTCATCAGTACTGACAGTTATTTTCCGAGGGTAAACCCTGTGGTTCTCCATATTTATAGTATAACTGCCAGGACTGATCGATATCTCTTCCTCAGAGACATTGACATCCCCTTCGGAAATGGAAGCGAACACAACACCCGTAACACCAAGTCCGGCAACAGCAGCGAGCATCACTATTACATATAACCTGTCCATGATCTGGAAGAAATTGAGGCAATATATAAAATTTATTATTTTACATTAACCTAACTATTGTATTAATTGTTATGGTAATAAAGCCAGGACCAGGATAGCACAAGAAACGTGAAAAATAAATAATATGTTATATTACGCAAACCGTTATGAAAATCATTCTGGCACTGACGGGGGCATCAGGACAGCTATACGGAGTAAAAATACTGGAACAGCTGATTGAGAAAGGAATAGAAACTTATCTCATAGTATCCAGGCCAGCGGAGATAACACTGAAAGTAGAAACGGATTACGACCTCGATTATCTCAGGTCAAAAGCGACCAAGTTCTATGACAATGAAGATATTGCAGCTCCCATGGCGAGTGGGAGCTTCAACCATGACGGAATGGTCATCGCCCCCTGCACCATGAAGACAGCTTCCAGTATAGCTCACGGCATTACGGACAACCTCATCACCAGGGCTGCAGACGTGTCCCTCAAAGAAAAGAGAAAACTGGTTCTGCTGGTGAGGGAAACACCTCTGCACTCGGGGCATCTGAGAACTTTGTTGACCCTATCCGAGCTTGGCGCCATCATCATGCCCCCCTTGCCTGCATTCTACACCAGACCGACAAACATTGATGATATGGTCTTTCAGACAGTCTCCAGAGTTCTGGAAAAATTTGGTCTCAAAACAGATCTCAGGAGATGGGAAGGCCTATAAACCAAAAGACCAGGAACTAATTTTACTGGTTAATGCCCCATTTCTTTTCCCAGTAATCCTTGATGACTTCCAGAGCTATCAAGTCCTCTCCAGACAAAAATCTTATACAGGAGCTACCTCCGGTGGATATGTGGTCCATCTTTTTGTCCATACCGGTTATTCTGGCGGCAGAAGAGATATGACCTCCACCAACGATGGAAAATCCGGCATTAGAAACAGATCTTAGAACTTCAGTAGTGCCTAAAGCGAACCTCTCATCCTCAAAAACACCCGAAGGTCCGTTGATGACTGCGATATCGTATTGAGGAATAATTTCACTCAAAGTGGAGATGGTGTTTATACCGATGTCCATAATCTTCCCCTGGAGCTCTTCGATGGGGACGTCGTTCCTTACGCCACCTACTTCAACTCCGTAATCTACGGGAAGTACTACTCTATCCCTATACTCCTCTAACAGTTCCTTCATCTTACTGTTGTCGATGTCCTCTTTGTTCTCCTGGACCACTTCTTTATTATCTCCTATATCCTGCCCATCCAGCATATGGAAATAAATGGCAGTAACACCAGTGAGAACAACTTTTTCAGCAATGTTCTTGGTCAATACGTTCTCCATAACCTTTACCGAGTCCTTTATCTTGGCTCCGCCCAAAATGAACACTTTACGATCTTTGGAGTGAAGGGCGGTGGATAAAGCCTCGACCTCCTTCTCGATCAATCTGCCACCAACAGAGGGTACAACTGGAACAAAACCCACCATGGATGCGTTATTTCTGTGGCAGGCTGCAAAGGCATCATTCACAAAAATATCGAAGTGCCCCTTCAATTTGTTTACCATGATCGAATCCGAATGACTCTCAGGGCTTCTATCTATTCTTTCCTCAGAATAGAGTCTCACGTTCTCCAAAAGTAGGACATCACCATTTTCCATTTTATCTATCTCTTCTATGGACCTTTTACTGAACATCTCGTCAACATAGGTTATATTTTTCCCCAATATTCTGGAAAAAACTTTAGCGTGGCTCTCCAGGGTAGTAAAATCCTTTTTCCCCGGCCTGCTCTGATGAGAGGTCACTACAACTTTAGCATCTGCTAGCTCGTCTAAGGTTGGCAGATGCCCTTCAAACCTGCTTGTATCAAGAATAGTAGAGTTAACAATAGGGGAGTTAATATCCAGCCTAACAAGAACGTTTTTACCCTCGCACTCCACGTCATCAAGTGTGGGCAAACCTTTAATCATTACATTTTTCTATTTAATAGGGTTAATTAACGTTTTTGATTCTATAAATAAATAAATCAGTAGATAGATCATATAAGATGGCCAAAGATTGACCTTGAGAAAAATAATAAAAAATCCAAAATAATATTGTTTATTTTTTACTAATTTAATATATCCTACTTCTTAGCGAGGGCGATCTCTATTGCTGAGACGTTTGCTTCTCCCTGTTCACTTTCTACTTTTTCTGTGGAAATACTAATCTCTTTTACGTCTACGTCCGGCAAAAACCTTTTTCTGACGATCTCTGCAACATCAACTGCTCTGCTTATTGCTCTTCCTCTCGCTTTAACTGACACTTCTCCAATTCCACTGTTGAACTGGGTCAACACTGCCAGAACGTAGTTCATAACTGGCTTATTTCCAACAAACACTGCGTTTTCAGCCATTTTTTTACCTCCCTGTTAGTCTTGCTTTTTGTGATTGCTCACAAATCCTGAAGTTATATTAATTTTTCTCACTGTAAATTGTTGATATTATATCAGTTTTTGTTTAACCATTAACTCTGCATTCAATATACTGGCTCCTGCGGCACCTCTCACTGTATTATGTCCCATGGCCATGTACTTTACCGTAAGATCCATATCTTTACGTATTCTGCCTACAGTTATGCTCATGCCATTGCCTTTGTCCCTATCCAGTCGGGGTTGAGGCCTGTCGGGCTCGTACCTCACCTTTATGACTTCTTCCGGTGAAGTTGGCAGATCAAGGGGCTTGAGAGATTCAAAAGCCTGGACCACATCATCTACACTTACTTCCCTGTCAAATCGGGTCCATAAAGCCTCCAGATGCCCATCGATGACCGGAACACGATGACAGGACACTGAAACGTTTATGGGAGCAAAGTCGATCTCCGATCCATTGAACATTCCCAACAGCTTAAGGGGTTCACTCTCTACCTTCTCTTCTTCTCCTTTGATGTAGGGCAACACGTTCTCGGTTATACCCAGAGAAGGAACACCTGGATAACCTGCTCCGCTTAAAGCCTGCATAGAAGCCATCTTAACGTCCCGTAGACCGAGATTGAGCAGAGGTTTAAGAGTGACAACGAACACGATAGTGGTGCAATTAGGGTTGGTGACAATGAAACCATCCCAGCCTCTATTCATCTTCTGCACATCAACCATCCCCAGATGATCGGGATTCACTTCCGGAATGATCAAAGGAATATCCTTCCCCATCCTGAAAGATGAAGCATTGCTGGCAACAATAAAACCCTCTTTAGCGAATTCTTCCTCAACCTCTTTTGCCACACTGGAAGGAAGGGCAGAAAAAGCGATATCCGCATCCACCTCTTTAGGATCCAGAGAGACCATCTCCTTATCCCTTGCTTCCTGAGGCATATCTGAAGAAACGATCCAGTCAACTTCCTCCCCATAGGTCTTACCTACTCTACGCTCTGAAGCTGCTAACGACTCTAACTCAAACCAGGGATGACCTGAGAGGAGCTGAATGAACTTCTGACCCACCATACCTGTAGCTCCCAGTACGGCAACTTTGAGTTTGCTCATAAAGCTATCCCTTTACCACGTATTTTTAAAATTTTGCTTTCAACCTTCAACTTCAATACCATCTACATCAACCTTCAACCATTCATAAAGTCACTTTGGAACTAGTGGTCAGTAAAATTTACTTTCGTCAATTCATGTAACTTTTACCGTAAACTTCATAAACTCATTTAAAGAAGTAGTTAATTGACTTCTAAATACGAGGGCCGATAGCTCAGTTGGAAGAGCGCTGCCTTGGCATGGCAGAGGCCTGGGGTTCAAATCCCCATCGGTCCATTCTTTTCATTCTTCCCTTGAAGAATAAAGGATAGCTTAGAACGATAAAGTTTCATTTATGGTGGGGAGGTCTACCAGTTTAATGAACCTAATTACTTAAAAAATGAAAAATTTTATATGGTTAGAATCCTTCAATTGGTAACAGGTGGCAGGTGGCTGGGTAAAATTGAACCTGTTCCAATCCCCCCATATCTTAACCCCACACCCCCAAACTTAAACCCACTATCACTTTCAGTCCCAGCCACCATTTATATGACCGATTTATTATCGTGTGAATGAATTTTGTTTTTGTATTTCTGTCTGGATAAGATGACTTCTAACCAAACCATGACTTCTAACCAAACCATGACTTCTAACCAAACCACTAAATTATAAGGTCAGTTTCTAATCAGTAAAATTGATCAGTATCTTCAATCCTTAATTCAGATGTGTATTTTAACTAATTATTTTAATTAAGAATATAGGATAAGAAAAAAGTTAGAAAGGATTAGATTTATTTGCGTCAGCTCAATACTTTTTCTGCCTCAAAATAGGTTTCTCCGTCCGTTAACTCTCCCTTTACAGTAAGAACTCCCTGGTTCTTGGCTTCTTCTTCCAGTTCCTGGGTGTTGAACTGTGCCATTAAGTAACCGTCATTGTAGTCGGTAATAGTTACTTCACTAGGCGTTGCTCCGTCACAGCGTACTGAATCAGTTTCGATATCTGAAACCTGACGTGGTTCTGGTAGCTGGATGAAAACCGTGAACTCACATTCTTCTTCTAATTCCAGGTTTTTAGGGCTCACTTCAATATCTGCCGATATCTCTTCCATCTCCTGTTCTTTAACCCCTAAGCTTGTGGAGCTCTCAATGCTTTCTACATCGTTATCTGAACCTTTATGAACTATCCCTACCTGCATAACGAAAGTGGAGATCAAAATTATCAAAGTGAGGTACAATGTGGCAATACTGGCCATTCGCTTCTTGCTTTTTTCTTTCATGCTTCTCAACCTCCATAGTAAAGTTTGGGTGCAACTTTAAAAACTCACGGAAAACATCATGATAATTTGAAAGGGAGAAACACCATAATTTTATCTTAAATTGAAATATTGACCCTCTTAACGCTGTTTAGCAGAATTCTCCAGATTTTTAATCTGTGAGTTGAATGCGTGATACTTTCGCCTCACTCTAAATAGTTTTTAATTCTTGGATGGGTGTAAGGTTAATGCTTTCTTATAGGTTCAGGGTTTATCCTTCGAAGGTTACTGCTCTTAACTTGGTTAGGCAGCTTGAGTTGTGTAGGTGGCTTTATAATCGTTTGCTGGAGGAGCTGAACAAGGCTAGGGAGAGCGGTCAAAAATTGGCAATGATTGATACTCAGTCTCTGATCACTAGGCTCAAGTGTGAGGAGCCGGAGCTCAGGATTGTTCATTCTAAGCCTCTTCAGATGGTTAATTATCAGTTATGGTGCAACTTAAAGGCTCTTGGCAGGTTGAAGGAGAGGGGGAGGAGGGTAGGTAAGCTGAGGTTTAAGAAGAGTTTCAGGACCATGAACTTCAATCAGACTGGCTTCTCTATCGACAAGAATAGGGGGAAGCTCAAGCTATCCAAGATTGGTGAGATCCCCATCAAGTTGCATAGAGTGGTCAGGGGTAAGGTTAAGGCTGTG
>JAWODI010000087.1:0-9045 GCA_046483365.1 Archaeoglobaceae archaeon
GATTGATATAAAAATTAGCTGGTTTTTTATGGGACTTAAATCAGCCAGAGAACCAGTTTCGCAAGAAAATAGATTCAATTCCTAGTTAGATGGCTAACAAATTATATCCACCGCTATAACTATTATTAGCCATAGAATTTAGCTGGAGAGGAGGTTGTGGTATCTTTCGGCTACTCTCCAGGTTATGATCAATTGGCCCAGTTCGATCTCGCTTACAACATCGTTCTCCAGAATATCTCCTGTCTTGCCGGCTATATTCTTTATTTTCTCCTCGATATCCATCAGAGTTCTTCTCTTTACTCTCCCGTTGAATTCTATCAGGCTGTACTCCTTCTTCCTCCTGATCGCTCTGGTGTACTCGAAGTAGAGCTCTTCTGCTTCCTGCTCGCACATAGATGACAGGTCGAGGGGGAAATAGACCTTGCTCAGCTTTTCGCCGGTGATGCGCTGGAAAATCCTTATCCAGTAAGGAGAACCCTTATCGTAGCCCTTGCTGGTTATATCCTTCCTAATCTGTATCAACATATCAGCCAAATTCCTCTGAGGACCGATATATTTTTTATAGTCGGGCAACCTGGAGTTCATCTGATCGATGACACCCTCTTCCTTATGCCCTCTTTTCTTCACATCCCGGTCCATCTTCCAGTCCTTCCTTATCTCGTAGTCAGGGTCCATATAGATGGTGATGTCGAAAAGCTCTCTGGTCTTCTTTCTGTAGAGAGTATGCAGCCCCTCAATAATAACGATCTCTTTGGGCTCCACCCACACGGGTTCTGCGAACTTTCCCGAGCTGTGATCATAAACAGGTTTACGGATACTCTTTCCCTCTTTGAGGGATTTTACGTCTTTATAAATACGTTTTAGGTCGTTAGCTTTGGGATTAAGGGGAGTTATTCCCAGCTCCTTCCGTTCATCCCTATCGTAGAGATGATAATCGTCCAGACTGATGGACAAAACATTATCTCGTCCGAAAAGACTGATTATACTCTTTGCGAAAGTAGTTTTTCCAGAAGCACTATCCCCCGCAATACCAATCAGAAACGGTCTTTCAATAGCCACACCAGTAATTGACAATGGCAATTAAAATAGTTTTTCAGTTGTATTTTACCGGACGTTTAGGGATGTTTAGCCCAGAAGTAAAAATATGAGTGATTGGACGATACCTATCATCAGTCCCAGTACTGCTCCTGAGATCTCTATAAATCTAAGCTCTTTTTTGGCAAAGCTCATGAAGATACCTTCTATTTCCTCATCACTGATCTCTGCAGCTTTTTTGGCTACGAGCTCTTTGATGTCAATATTTTCTACAAGGTTTTTGGAGACGGCATCTTTGGTAAAGTTCTCTACGTATTTTGCTATGGAAGAAGATATTCTGTCCACTACATATCCCTTTTTTATGGTTTTGGAGAAGACGGAGAGTACAGTGTTCTCCAGCACCTGGTCCACTTTCTTCCTTATCCTGTTCTCGATATAGCTTCTGGCGATGGCTCTATCTATAATGTACTCCAGGTCTTCTTTGGTGAGCAATTCGGAGAGTGTCTCCATTATCCTCTCCGACAACTCCTTGCTTCTGGCAGGGACCAGACCCTGGATCTTGAATCCTAAGACATTGATAGGCTTTTTAGGATGGAACAATAGCTTGACCGCCAACACGTTGGTCGTATATCCGATAAAGCATCCCAGTATGGGAGGGATAAAGTAGATAAGATAGTCCATGGCAAACTTAATTTTTATCAATTGAAAAATTTTACCTGAGGGATGACATGAAAAAGAAAATACTGCTCATCGCAACTCTGGCACTCATTTTCGTGGCAGCGTATGGTTATCAGCAGATCAGTTATGATCTAGAGGTAAAGGATCTCTATGAAGAGGTTAAAACCAATTTCACTCAATTGAGAGGCTATGAATTGGATAATGTGTCCATTAAGGTTGTAAATACTCAGTGGGTTAAGGACAGATGGGGCTCACAAACAGTTCAGGAGCAGGTACCCCAGTATTTGAAGAATCAGGAGCTGTTCTTTAAGTCTTTGATGTTGGTGGATGAGAATTTCAGCTATTATCAGAGAAAGGATCAGGAAGTTGCGGGTTTTATGGCATTTTCCTGGGAAGGGGACGTATATGTGGTAAAAGAGAATTTTGATCCCAATTCGCCTGGCGCCGGAGAAACTCTGGCTCATGAGCTGGAGCACCTGGTTCAGGCCAGGCAGTTCGAACTGGAAAATGACGGCACATACGATGGGGAAAGGGCTGTAGGATCAATAATAGAGGGGGATGCTACTCTGGCAGGGAAAAAATACGCTGGAAAGAATGTATCTCCCTCCAGAAGCTTTGAAGTTAATGAGGATAACAGTCTTAATTTCTTGTATATGTTCTCCTACAATTTCGGCTATCCCTATCTAGCAAAAATCTACCAGGAAGAGGGCTACGAGGGAGTTAACAGGGTTCTGAGGGATTATCCCATCACCACCGAACAAATAATACATTACAATTACACCAGGAACGTTTTCAAAGAACTGGAAAATGACGAATTCGAGGGTGAATTGGTCAAGGAAGATAGGTTAGGGGAGCTGATGGCGTTCACTTTCCTGGCCCGTCATCTCAACGACACTACCGCCAAACAGGCTGCAGAGGGATGGAATGGAGACTCTTATGTTCTCTATAGAGATAACGACTCCTTTAACTGGCAGTGGAAACTAGCCTGGGATAGTAAAAGTGACGCGAGACAATTTTACAATACTTCCAGGGACATGCTTGATGAACTGGGCACTTTTGAGAATGGTAAGTGGGTCATAAGTGAAGGTTATCTCGACCAGGAGATCGAAATCGTTCTGAACGGCAGCGTAGTCGTACTTGAAGGTAAGAACTGGGGAAAACCATCTGACTTGTGGGATTAAACCAATCCAGTTGGTAAAACTCATTAATCATTAAAACCTGTCCATCACCAAAACTCAAATTGTAAAATTTTCTGATTTTAAAGCCAAAACTTAAATACTTGAAGCATAACCTAAAACAAATGTTCGTGAGGTGAACTTATGAGAGGTACCGTAAAGTTCTTCGACGAAAAGAAGAATTTCGGTTTCATCGAGCCCGATGAAGGTGGCGAGGACATCTTCGTCCACAGGAGTGGAGTTGAGTCGGGAACCATCAACGAAGGCGATGTCGTTGAGTTTGAAACCGAAGCGGGCGATAGAGGCCCTAAAGCAGTAAATGTCAAGAAAGTGTAGTAAGACAATTCAAGTAAAGTAAATGAAAGCCATTCTACAGGATTCTTTTCATTGCTCAATTGCTTTATAACAGTTTAAACCATTTTTTTATATTTTATTATTTAAAAAGATTAAAGATAGTTTGTTGTTTATTCGCCCACCCTTGCGGCGCTCTCCAGTGAAGTTGGTTTTACTGTTAGCATCATTATGGGCTCCTTATTGCTGCTCAGGGTTTGAGTTCCGATAGTTAGATGGATAATCGCGTTTTTAATGCTGGGTGGCTGTATAAACCTCATGCGGGCTGGATTGACCAGCTTGAAAACGCTGATGTGAAGACAGGCTTGGACGGCGACCTTACTTACAACTTATGACAAATTTTTTCTACTGAATTGGAAGGATCCGCTCAGGGGGAATCATGCTTTAATAAACAGACCAGAAGAATAATTTTGCTGCTGTTCGTCTTCCTTGTGCTCTACCTTATTGTGGGTAGTTTGAACTATTCTCTACCCGATTTTCAGAACTTTAACAAGGCGGCAGAACGTATTGCTCACGGGGAATTGCTTTATGGGGACCACATAAAATACCTGAACGTTTATCATTATCCCCCCTTCTTCCTGTATAGCCTGGGAGCCATTTTTTGGGTATTCAACAGCAGCCCCTTTACTGCCAAGGCGTTTCTGGCGGTATTCAATGTGCTTACCGGAACCCTAATCTATCTTCTTGCCAGAGAGCGCCTGAACGAAAAATATTCTATGATTTGTCTGCTTATCTTCCTGTTGAACCCCTTTACTTTCACTGCTGTGTATGCGGGCTATTTTGATAACTTCGTGGTGTTTTTCATCCTCCTCACCATGTATTTCCTGAATCGGTATAAGCCTCTACTGGGGGGTGCTGCCCTATCGGCAGGTTTTATGAGCAAGTTGTTCCCGATCATACTTATCCCCGTTCTTATTGCCCGTTACCTAAAAAATAAATACTTCTTGGGACGGTTCTTGCTCTCCTTCATGGTTATCACCACATTGATTGCTTCACCATTCCTTTTGCACGCTTTCAATGATTTTCTGCATTACGCTTTTCTCTACAATTTCGAGAGGACTTCTGCCAGCATGAGCATCTACTACTACTTTCTGCCCGGATTAGGAGATACCGTCATACCCGTCATTCTTCAGTTGGCTCTGCTGGGTTGGGTTTCATACAATGTGAGGTTTCACCCACGTTCTCACATGATACTGTATTTCATCCTCTTCCTGGGTTTTATGACCCTCAACAGGATAAACTATCCCCACTATATTCTATATGCAATACCATTCTTCTCCTATATACTGGCAGAAGAACTCCAGACGAGTAGAAAGGTTTTTGGGTCACTTGCTTGGAAGCATCTGTTGATTCCGTTCATTATAATGCATGTGGGTATCATAATATGGACGTATCCCTGGTACATAGGAGTTTTTGACTTCAAATCCAGCCCCTTTTTCTGGTGGGGAGCATCAATTTACTACGTCGGCACCTTATATCTGCTCGCTGTTCTATTTCGCCTGTACTTCTTGGTAACGTGGTCAACAAGGGAAGACTAAGACTTGTTGTTCTCAATAGTGGTATCGCGAAGCGATACCAAGCTTTGGTACAGAAAGCTGGCCCACGACCTTCAGAAACCTCGACCTTCACACTGAGGTGTCGCTACGCTCAACACCTCTCTAGCATATCTTCTAGTATAAATCCCAAAGAACTACTGGCAGAAGGGGGTAGAGGGGGAATCATGAGGTACACTAGAAATTATGATTCCCCCCTTCAGAACGCATTTCTGGTTTTTCACTATTCTTTTCATAATGTTTTAATTCTTGAAAAACTACTACTTTTTAAGTTGTTCCGGGAAAAGTATTCGGAGCACGTTTAATACCGGCTCTATTAGATGCAGTGCTACAATCAAGCATGCAAGGCCGGTATCGATCAGTTCAGACACCTTGGGGGGTGAGATTTATGGGTCAAAAATTAGAGATGAGCACGCTGCTAAAAAGTAAGTATTTCCACGATATATTTAGAATTGGAGAAGATGGAATACCCGAGTTCGGGATGTTTGTAGGTGGTGACTGGATATTTGGTGATCAATCTTATGAGGTTGAAAGTCCCAATACTGGAGAAATTATCGCCAGAGTCTCTAAACCGGATAGTGAACAAATCGAAAGTGCCATTCGAATGGTATATGAGCAGGGCAGGAGGAATATAAGGAATTATCCTGGTGAAAGTAGAGTGGAGAGTTTTTTGAGAGCGGCGAACATGATGAAAGAGTCTTTTGACGATTTTGTTAATACGCTGGTAATAGACGCGGGCAAACCGAAAAAGAATGCACAGGGCGAGGTGAATGCCACCATAGAGAGACTGGAGAAGACCACCATGGAGTCAAGGATAATAATGGGAGACTACATCCCTGGGGATTGGAGCGAAGAAACCTTGGAAAGCGAGGCAATAGTGAAAAGGGAGCCTTACGGTTTGATACTGGCCATAAGTCCCTTCAACTACCCGTTGTTCATAACCTCATCAAAAGTGATACCTTCGCTGCTTTCAGGTAACTCTATTGTTCTCAAACCAGCTTCAGCAGATCCTCTGGCAGCATTACTTTTTACTCGACTTTTGGAGCTTTCTGGATTCCCCAAAGAAAGCTTCTCCACTATGGGGTTGAAAGGCAGAGAAACTGGAGCCCTTGTAGGTGACAGAAGGATCAGGACCATCACGTTCACCGGGAGCACCGAAACAGGTGCAGATATTTTGAGGAATGCGGGTATAAAACACTTCCACATGGAGCTGGGCGGAAAAGACCCCGTAGTTGTCCTGGAGGATGCTGATCTGGAAAATGCGGTCCCCAAGATACTTAAAGGATTTACAGGTTACTCCGGTCAGAGATGTGATGCGGTCAGACTGATCATAGTGGAGGAGCCTGCTTATGATGAAGTGAAACAGAGGTTGGTGGAATCACTGAAGGAGATCGAGCCCAAGAATCCTGAAGAGGATGAGGAAGCCATAATGGGTCCTCTCATCGACGAGAAGACCGCAGACTATGTGGAAGAGATCTACAACGATGCCTTAAACAATGGAGCAAATTCTCTGCTGGAATTCAGGCGTTCCGGGAGGTATATATGGCCCATGATAGTAGAAGCCGATAAGGAAAACTTGAACAGGATGAACGGTTTTAATGAGGATGTTTTCGCCCCGTTCGCCATCCTGGTGAAAGTTAAAGATGAGGACGAGGCGATTGAAGTCGCTAACTCCCCCAGATTTGGCTTGGATGCCGCAGTATTCGGCAATGACGAAACAAAGGTCAGAAAGATTGCCAGAAAGCTGGAAGTGGGCTCAGTGTTCGTCAACGAGTATCCCAGACACGGGATCGGATACTATCCATTCGGAGGAATGAAAGACAGCGGAATAGGCAGAGAAGGAATAGGGTACTCCATAGCCGAACTCACCACCACCAAAACCATCGTATACAACTACAAAGGATACGGAGTATGGGAATACCTCTAAAACCATTCTCTTTTATTTTATTCTTTTTTATCGAGTTGGTCATATACTATTAAAATATTAGTTCTCATGCCCAAAACTCTGTAAAATTTCTCTTTAAGGGATTGATTTGTTCTCTGATCTGGTAACGCCGGTCAACTTATTAATAAATTATATTAACCTCAGGCAAATTAATTGGGTATTATGTGGAGCATACTTCAGGCTCTCCGTGAAAATCCAGACAACCTCATGGAGTCTCAACAGAGAAGAGGCGAGGGAACGGAAAAAGTTGAAAAAGCCATCGAATTGGATAAAAAGTGGCGGGAAACTTTAAAAGAAGTTAATGAGCTGAGACACCAGAGAAATGAGGTATCCAAGAAGATCAAATCCGCTGAAAAGGATGATAGGCAAGATCTTATCTCTAAAGCCAAGGAACTATCAGATAAGGTCAAGGAAGACGAAAAAAGGCTCAAGGAGATCGAAGAGGAGAGGAATAAGGTTCTGCTGTCCATTCCCAATATACTTCATTCCAGCGTCCCCGTGGGAGAAGATGATGACGAGAATGTCCCCATAAAGTACTGGGGAAAGCCCAAAGTCTATTCTGAGCACATAGACCAGTTTGAGGATGATGTAGAGCACGAGGTTGTGAATAAAAGGCCAGTGGGTCATGCGGATGCAGTAGAGGGTGCAGGCTGGGTGGACACGCACAGAGCCGGAAAGGTTGCTGGCTCCAGATTTTATTACATGTTCGATGATCTGGTGTGGTTAGACTATGCTATAATGCTCCACTCCATGAATAATCTGGGCAAAAAAGGGTTTAAACTTACTTCTCCTCCCTTCATGATGAAGAGGGAGCCCTATGGAGGGGTCACTTCCTTTGATGATTTTGAAGAAGTTATTTACAAGCTGGATGACGAAAACCTCTACCTTATCGCTACCTCTGAGCATCCATTGGCTGCTCTGCATATGAACGAAGTTCTGGAAGAAGACCAGCTCCCCCTGAAGTATGCGGGCGTGAGCCCCTGTTTCAGAAGAGAGGCAGGAGCCCACGGAAAGGATACCAAAGGAATATTCCGGGTCCATCAGTTCAATAAAGTAGAGCAGTTCGTTTATTGTCTGCCGGAGAACAGCTGGGACTGGCATGAAAAACTCCTGGAGAATGCGGAGACCATAGTGCAGGAGCTGGGGATACCCTATAGGGTGGTCAACATCTGCACCGGCGATTTAGGGATCGTCGCTGCGAAAAAATACGATATAGAGATGTGGATGCCTTCTCAGGGCAAGTACAGGGAGGTTATTTCCTGCTCCAACTGCACCGACTGGCAGAGCTACCGTCTGGACATCAGATACAGTGAGGAAAAGGGTAAACCATCCAAGGGATTCGTTCACACCCTGAACTCCACCGCCATGGCCACCTCCAGAGCCATCACGGCCATCGTGGAGAACTTTCAGATGGAAGATGGGAGAGTAGAGATCCCTGAAATATTGAATAAGTTCCTGGAACCCAATGAGGCAGCTCCCAAAGACTATCTACAGCCGAAAGATAAGTGAATAACACAATGTAGATTACTAAACTAAATTACCCATTCATAATCCAAAATTTAATATCTAAATGATACATTCGGACCACACAAAAAAGTGAAATTATTAGTTGAACACTAGATTTTGTGAGCAAGTCAATTTATCTCCCACTTCATCACGGTAAGGCTCCTTACTGGCTGCTGGGCAGGATGAAGAAGCTGGCCAAACCTATTATAACCTTAATAATCGATGAATTCGGGGAGGCAGAACTGTTCAGGAGGTTGAGCGACCCCATTTTCTTTCAGTCGTTTTCCAATGTCCTGGGATTCGACTGGAATTCTTCAGGAACCACTACAGTCCTAACTGGAGTGCTGAAGTCCGTGCTCAACACATCGGACTTTGATATCCGGGTGGCAGGTGGCAAAGGCGGTGAGGGCAGGAAGACCCCCCAGCATATCGCCCGGTTCTGCGACGAGCTGGAAATGAACAACAAGTGCGAAGAGCTGACCACTATAAGCAAGCTGTCCGCTAAGATCGATAACGCTGCATTGCAGGACGGATACAACATCTACCACCACATACTCATTTTCTCTCCCAAATACTGGACTGTGGTACAGCAGGGGCTGAACGACAATGACAGGATGGCCAGAAGGTATCACTGGAGCTTTGAATCTGATTTCCCTGGCATCAGGGAGGACATTCACTCTGGAATAGTTACCCAGCGGAAAGAAACTTCGGTGATGGATCTGGTGGCAGATAGGAGTCAGGACAGCAGGGAGCTATCTGTGGACCTCGTGAGGGACGGCTCCTATCGAAGGGATTACAATAG
>JAWODI010000046.1:0-15443 GCA_046483365.1 Archaeoglobaceae archaeon
GCGCTGATCATCCTGTTTGCCGCCATTTTCGCCTTCCCGGCGCCGCTGAAGAACCAGAGCGATCTTCTTATATCCTAAATCTACAGCTTCGTGGAGCTTAGAAACGTTGGGAGAGATACCGAATTTTATTCCCGCAGCTCCTATTATGTCTTCGGGTTTTGTAGCCAGAGTAGGAGTGTTGTCCTCCATAACTATGGCACAATCGATAATTCCCTTTTCCAGGGCATAAATAAGTAAAGTGCTGGTACCTCCACCGTGGGTTGTTGCTGCCAGAATGTTCTTCTTGAGGCTTCTGATGGAGAGTATCTGCTCTTCTTCCATGGGTTTCATGGATTTATATTCTTTGAATATCCTGGTCTTGGGACAGATGAAGTAACATGAAGCGCAGTTCACACACTCTCCCACCAACTGGGGTGAATAATCAACGATATCTATGGCATTCTCATCACAAACGGCAACACAAGCACCACAGAGCGAGCAGAGGTCCTTCTGGATGATCAGATCATTAAGTATTTCGAATACATTACCCTTCTCGTCATAATCCAGGATGAAGTTCCTTATCAGACCGATTTCCACGTCTTCACCTTCAAATATCCACCTCAACAAGCCAGTAGAGAAGGGCCTGCTGGCATTACCGTATATCTCATTTATTCTGGGGTTGAGGTCGAGTTTGGTCTCTTTGGCAACAGCTTCAACGCTTTCAACTGACTCAAATATGCTCTGAGACCATTCGCGGTCCTCTGATTCCAGAATATTCAATGAAATGGCTTTAAAGGGACATGATTCCACACATAATCCGCAGCCATTACACATTTCCCCAATTACCTTGATCTTACCGCCTTCTATCCTTATCTCCTTTTTTCCATTATGATGCATGGGGAAATTAACCGGACACACGATTGCGCAGTTACCGCAACCCGTGCACAGGTTTTCGTCAACTATTAACTCCATATGTCACCTCGTGATAAGCTTCTTAAAAGCTTCTTCATGAGTTTTGGTCCAGGGATTCTTTTCTTTGACGGAATAACTGGCATTTTTCCGTAAGACGGTTATCACATCCACTGGACATGCCTGCTCACAGGCACCGCAATATATACATTTTTTCTCATCGACCTTGATTCTTTCTACATCCTGTCCCACTTCCAGTTTGGGGAAATGGATGGCATTCGTAGGACATATATCCACACAAACACCACAGGCTTGACACTCATCTGAATCCACACTGATCTCTCCGGAGAACACTTTCTCTACAATTATGGCATCTTCAGGACAGGCATTAGCACAGCTGGTACAATAAATGCACCTTCTGCTATCTCTTTTAAAGCCGTTCTGGCAGTCTATGGCTTCTCTGGGGCATGCCTGCTCACATTCATTGCAGTCAGGAGGGCACTTATTTACGTCAACTTCGTAGATTAAGGAGTAATGAGGTGTGCCTTCAAAGTGTTTTAACGATTTATCGTTTTCCAGCACCTCTATGGCGTTGAAAAGGCATACCTCACTGCATATTCCGCACAGGAGGCATTCATCCAGATCAATAACTATAAGCGGATCTTTACCTTTAGAAGATGGTGGATTGAGTTTGATACATTCTTGAGGGCATACATCCCTACACAATCCGCATCCAGTACAAAGTTCTTTCCAATACTTTAAAGTCCTTGTGGTGAGATGCGACTTTCGTTCAAAGTGTATATTACCCTCTTCGACTTTAGATTTAAATATTAGTTTATCCATCACCATAAATCATGAAGGTTTAATATGACTTTAAAAAGTTTTGGTCAGAGTCAGAGGAGCGAGAGTGTTTAATAAGTGTTTGAAAACTCCCATAGTATTTAAAAGTGTTTGGGGTTTATATTCAACACAGAAAGGTTATAATCTCCGCCCGTTTACCCCACAGGAGGAATATAAATGGAAAGTCTATCAGAGCAACTTAAAAAATTTGGACTGGAATCGGACAAATGCTACCAGTGCGGAACATGTACTGGTGACTGTCCGGTGGCCCAGATCGACTCCAGATTCAATCCCAGAAAAATCGTCCTCGCTACCACTCAAAACGGTGAATCAGTTGATTCACTTCCTATATGGTTATGCGCAACCTGTTATAAATGCTACAGATGTCCACGGAATGTTAATCCTGCTGAAGTTCTGGATGTTGCCCGAAAGATCTCCGTGAAGAATAGGGGTGCACCCAAAGCCGTTAAATCCTTCGCCAAGCTGGTCAAAAAATACGGGGAGCTGCCAGAGATAATGCTGGTTCTGGAAGTAAAGGGCATAAGAGCCATAAACACTACTCCACTGCCGGTTGTCCTGGAGATGCTCAAGAAAGGCAAATTAAAGTTCATTCCCCAAAAATCCCCCGGCTCAGACGAAGTAAAGAAAATATTCGAAATCGCTGGTGAAATAGGGAGTGAACCGGGTGATAAAGATGAGTGAAATGAGTGAATCCAATTCCCAGCTCAGATACGCTTATTTCCCCGGATGCTCTTCTAAATCAACATCCATCGAGTATCACATATCCACTTTAAAAGTAGCTGAGAAACTGGGAATAGAGCTGGTGGACATGGAACAGGAGAACTGCTGCGGAACCCATAACGTAGAAGATTATAATGAAGATGTTTGGCTGGCACTCAACGCCAGAAACCTGGCTCTCGCTGAAGGACTGGGTGCTGATCTGGTCACCATATGCTCCGGCTGTTTCCTGACCACGAAGAAGGCCCAGAAGGCCCTGGAGATCGGTCAAAAAGAAAAAGAGAAGGTCAACAAAATACTCCATGAGATAAACCGGGAGTATTCAGGGAGTTCGAAAGTGAAACACATTCTGGGTGTTCTTGTAGAGGACTTTGGACTGGATAAACTGAGCAAATTCGTGGAGAAAGAGCTGGGTATCAAGGTGGCCCCATACTACGGCTGCCAGCTCTTAAGACCGCCTGAAATAACCAGATTCGATGATCCGGAAAATCCGAAGTCATTTGAAAGACTGCTAGAAACTATCGGTTGCGAAGTTGCTGATTATACCCGCAAAATAGACTGCTGCGGAGCTCCCCTCACCCTGACAGAGGGAGGGATAGTGAAGTCGATGGTGGAGAAAATAATTCAGGAAGTAAGAGAAAGCGATGCTGATTGTATCTCTACCATCTGTCCCCTGTGCCACTACGCTCTGGAGACCACTCAATTCTCTTTAAAACAGGAAAAGATACCTGTAGTGCATGTGACCCAGCTGGTGGGGCTAGCAATCGGTTTGAGCCCCGACGATGTAGCTCTGGACAAGAACCTCATAAGCACCAGAGATCTGGTGGATAAGGTCTACGGCAGACCCTAAATACTCCAAGAATCCATGAACATCGAATACACTATGTGAGGAAAGAGAAAAGACGGGATGATAGTCTATCCTTTAAATTCACTGTCCTTCACTATCTTTAGTTTATCTGTCCTTCACTATCTTTAGTTTATCCATGAACAGAACCTGGTCACTGAATTAAATTACTGAATTGGGTTCCGAATCAAAATTTCATCATGCTATAAATATATTCAAACCAATTAGATTTTGGGGGGAGAAATTCTATTAATTTTCCTACCTTTGCTGCCTGCCCTAAGGTTACCTCTTCTCCCCCCAATTCTCTGACATGATCCCTCTGACATAATCCAATTCAAAAATAGTTTTAACCTTTTCTAATGCCCCCATACTTTATTCAAGTCCTAAAAACCTCTTATTGTTATCAAGTCCGCTGGAACTCTCTTTGATTAAAAGTTGGAATATTCTTCAGCCATTCTTCAGCCATCCTGAGACTATTCTATTTGACGTAAAAATTAGAGTTGGTTCCGCCTCACTAGGTAGGTCCCCACTATTAAGCTCGTCACCACCAGAAGGGTCTCAAATCCTGGGATCGACGTGGCGGGTTCGGTCTCTGTTGTTTCGGGAGCTGGTGTTTTTGTTTTGTCTATGACTGAAGGGGTATTTACATGTTTAATGGGCATTGTAGTTGTTATCCGAGTAGGAGTCTCTTCAGGCTCCTGCTCCTCTGTTCCTGAAGGTTCTGCTGTGGTTGTTTTGGTTTCAGTTCCAGTTCCAGAGGGTGAGGTGGTAGTTCCGGGTTCTGCCGTGCTTTCGGGAGTTGCGGTCGCGGTCGCCGTTGCGGTCGCGGTTGGTTGTGGGGTTTCATTGACTGAGATCGGTGCTCTGGCGTATTTTAAGGCCTCTTTGGTGGTGTCGTGGTAGCTCATGTGGACGTATTCGGAGCTCAGGGCGAGTGAGGGGAATTGGCCCACAGATTCTCCTGAATCTACAGTTTCTGTTGACCACTGGGAGCCGGACTGGACGGCGTACTTCAAGTTCTTGTTGCTACCATCAAAGTAACCGATGTGAGCATTATCCGATGGATCAATAGCCATTGAAGTGCCCACTCCCACATTACCCTTAGAATCTACGGTCTGAGTGCTCCAACCACCACCCGAAAGTGAAGCATATTTCAGGTTCTCGTTGGTGGCATCATAATAGCTGATATGGGGGTTGCCAGATTGGTCCAGATCCATGGAGTTGCCTACCCCCACATTTCCCGAAGAATCGACGGTCTGAGTGTCCCACTCGTTGTCCGAAAGTGAAGCATATTTCAGGTTCTTGTTGGTGGCATCATAATAGCTGATATGGGGGTTGCCCTCAGGATCGGTGGCGATGGACGTGATATATTTTCCTACATCTCCCTGGGAATCCACAGTTTGTACCGTCCACTGAGAGCCGGACCACTTAGCGTATTTGAGGTCTTTATTCGCTATATCCCTATAGCAAATGTGAGGGTGATCCTCAGAGTCTATGGCTATCGAGCTGGAGCTGCCCACCTCTCCTCCTGAATCGATGGTCTGAGTGTCCCACTCGGAGCCGGACCACCTGGCATATTTCAAGTTCTGAGAGGAAGCGTTGTAGTAGCTGATGTGAGGGTTATCCGAAGAGTCTATGGCTATAGAAGTGTCAGCACCCACATTAGCCTGAGAATCAACAGTTCGAATGCTCCACTCAGAGCCGGACCACCTGGCATATTTAAGGTCCTCATTGGTGATATCGTAGTAGCTGATGTGGACACTGTCAGAGTCGACAGCTATAGATGTTGACCAGCCGACCCACTCTCCCTGATCCACGACTTCAGTTGACCACTCCGCTGCCGACACCTGACCCACAAGGACAGTAATTGCCAGCAAAGCTATAAGGCTCTTGAATATGGTCTTCATAACTCCTCTACTCCGTATAATTTAAAAAGTCGGCAAATACTTAATAATTTTGGGTTGCTTTTATCCCATTTACCCCATGCTGAGTTAGCTTTAGCAGGTTCTTTACTTAACGTCGTGAACAGCGAACAGCTGAAAAGCTTTTTCAGGATAAAAGTATGCCATTAGTTGGGTCAGCTCAGCCATTCCTCGCCATAAAAGGCTGTACTCATTATTAACCAGCTTATCACCCACTCGTTTCCATCCGTATAAGCCTTTCACTTTTAAGCCCAATTTTTCAAGCTCTTTTACCGTCCACCCCGATTTGTGCACCATAAACGGGTTGTTGTCAATAGCGTCCTGCCTGATGTAACCGTTGGGAGTGGCCAGAATGATCTTCTTTGTAGCCCATCTGTTCATCTTCACCAGCAATTCCCTACCAGAATCCTTTTCCATGTGCTCTAAAGCGAAAAACAGGAGAACTGCATCAAATGAATCGGGTTTGAAATCCACCTGACTTAAGAGTGCCGGGACATAATCGTTGTGGATACTCTTATCTTTGCTTTCTTTTAGATAGGGCTCGAATGCATCCACACCCACAGAATAAACCGTATCAAAGTGCTGGACCGGTGAGTCATTCCCGCAACCCAAATCCAGAACAGTATTACAGTCCTCAAGCTCCCTGCTCAACAGTCTTTCGATAGAGAATAGAATACTATGCCTCACCTCTAACTATTTTGTGCAGCGATTCCTGTGCTATATCCTTTACAGCCATATCCTTGAACTCGCCCTGATAGATACGGATTATATTCTCATCCTCTAACAGCTCGTTCAAACCTTCTATGGCTCCTTCAGCACCAAGCTCACCTAATGCCCAGGCCGCATAACCCCTTATCTCCGGCTCCTGATGATCGAGCAGGGGGAGGAGTTTTTCAAATGGGTCGGGGTAGGCATTCTTCACACTTTTAGCTGCTCTTCCCACAGCGTAGATCACAAATTCGAGCTCGACCTCTTCATTGTCCAGCAGGGAAACTGTCATGTTCTTAAAACCCTCAAACTGTTCAGTATTCCTTCCTATCTCTCCAATGGCTACGGAAGCCCCTCTACAATAAGCCCCGCTCTCATCGTTCAAATGCCAGAAAAGCCTTCTCAAGATATTCTTTACGTGCTCTCCCCCCTCTTCCCCATCCTGCTCCTGTTCCTGCTTTTTACACACCAGTCCCAGGGCTTCACTCGCCCTGTAGATGAACAGGTCTTCACCGTAGAGGAAAGTGATAAGCTCTTTACACACCTTTTTGAGGTCTTCAGAGTGGACTAGGGGTTCGTAGTCCCTATTAGTCAGCAGGTCCTTTAGCTCTCTCATAACTCCAGCCGAAAGCATTTAATTAAACTACTTCAATATTTTTCCTGTTTTGTCATACCACAGCTGAAGGTCCAGCTCTGCCATACAAACGCTTCTCTGATCTGCCATCGACTTGAGGGCCGCTTCACACTCAACATACTTTCGAGAGTTTATGTTAGAGTTTTCTAAATGGTCCTCTTCAATAAGACACTTGATTATATGGCGGTCAACTATGGCCACATCCCTGAATCCCATATTCCTCAGGAAGTGACTTGCCTCTTTAAGCCCCAGCCCTTTAACGTTCTTGACCAAAAAATTCCGGGGAGCTTCGCCTTCAAGTGCTTCATAAATTGATGGGAAACTATCCATGGCTTCTCTGATATAGCCAGCTTTTCTGTTATGAAATCTAACGCCCGAATCCTTTAAGAGTCTTTGAAACTGATCCGCAGTCATTGTATCCAATTCTCTACCCTCTAATGACTTCTGAAATTTCAAGCCAGCAGCTGCCGATGAATTGGCAGTGGATATGCAGAATGCCAGTTCCGAACGGACAGTAGCCTCAACCTCTAGCTCCATAAAAGGTGAAAAATCGAAAAGCGTTCTCCCTTTGTTGCCCAGGGTCTCAAACTCTTTTATCCTCTGACCGATTATGCTCTCACATTCGATTAACGTTGATCCACACATAATGAGAGAAGTATGTTGTTGCTTTTTTAACTTTTTCACTAATGTGGAACAACTTTCAGACAAACCATTAATTCATCTTTTTATGATGTCTGGTTTGAATCCATCTAGAATAATGTCCACTTCCACTTCCTCACTGCAATATTTGAAGCCCATCTGTTCAATTTCATCGGGAGTGAACATTTCATCATAAACAGAGACATCCAGATCTTTAGCCATCAATCTCCGTACAATCTCCAGATTTCTGCTGTGGTAAAGCTCCTTAACTCCTTCTCTGAACGTTATGCCTTTCACACATATTTTTATGTTCCTGAGGGGTTTGTCTATTTTGGTGCACTCTGAGACGATTTTATTGACCCAGTAATCAGCCATTTCATCGTTCATTTCCCTCGCTGTTCTAAGCAACTTCGCTTTTTCTGATTTTTCCCGTCTCTCCATCTCCTTTATAAGAAACCAGGGATATACCGGAATACAATGTCCTCCGACTCCTGTAGAGGGTTGATGAAGATGGCAGTATTCATGCTTCGCCGTGTCGATAGCTTCTTGGATGTTCACTCCAATTTCTTCCGCAATTTTTAGCAGTTCGTTTGAGAGAGCTATGTTTACATCGCGGTAGCATCCTTCTATTACTTTTACGAATTCTGCCAATCTGGCAGACGAGACTTTGTAGAGATTGGGAATGAATTTGCTGTAGACCTCGTAAGCTTTCTCACCGCTTTCTTTATTGACCCCACCAATTATTTTAGGGAATTCCGTTAGTCTGGAGATGCTGTAGCCCGTCATTATCCTCTCTGGAGAGTTGGCAAGATAGAAATCTCCTATCTCGAGATTGCTTTCTTTTTCCAGAGCGTCTCTGATCATGGTCTCTGTGGTGAGCGGTGGTACGGTAGTTTCCAGGATGACAACGTCATCCTCTTTCAGGATTTGACCTACCCTCCCCACCGCATCCAGCAGGATACTGAAGTCAGGCTGATTGTTCTTATCTATGAACAGTGGTACAATAATTATGAAAGCCTTGCAGTTTCCAGCCAGCTTGAAGTCGGATACTGCAGTAAGCTTATTACCCCCGTAAATGGATATGAGCTTTCCAAGCCCTCTTTCTTCAGGAATGGGGTTTTGGCCAGAGTTGATCATACGACATCTTTTTTCATCAATGTCGACGCCTGTAACCTCAAGTCCCGAATCAGCAATAACTGCAGCTATGGGCAAGCCGGCTTTACCCAGGCCCACTACTGCTATTTTATCCATTCTTTCAACACCTCAGTTGTCTCACCGCATTCACAAGCATAATAGATGGCGTGCTCGTTCTCAGCCTTCACTTCTACTGGTTTACGACCACATTTACACACTACACTCCTGTAACTGGCAGGATTTCCATAGACCAGAGTATATGGGTCAACGTCTCGGGTAACCACGCTTCCCGCACCTACCATGCTGTATTCACCGATCTTATTTCCGCATATGATGACGGATCCGGCGCCTATACTGGCTCCCTTCTTCACGCTGGTAGCCACTATTTGATCATCGCTCCAGGAGTATGCTCGGGGATAGTCGTCGTTGGTGAAGGTGACTGAGGGGCCTATGAAAACGTTATCCTCGATGCTCACGCCCTTATAGACCGATACAAAGTTCTGGATCTTTACATTGTCGCCTATAATTACATCTGTATCAATGTAAGAACTTTTACCTATGACGCAATCCTTACCTATCCTGGCTCCCTCTCTTACGTGGACGAAATGCCAGATCTTAGTGCCTTCACCTATGTCTTCGCTTTCCACTACCGCTGTTGGATGCGCGTAAAAATCATTGTGAGTCATTTATAACATTCACCACATATTCCGTTTCTTCTTCCGATAATTTGGGGTGGACCGGGATACTGACCATTTTGTGAGCCATTTTCTCCGCTACAGGACAGATTCCCTGTTTATAACCCATTTGTTGATACAAGGGCTGTTCGTAGATGGTTTTAGGATAATGTATTGCTGAACCCACACCTTTTGATGATAGATACTGTATGAATTCTTCCCGTGTCATGGGGAATTCGTCTTCAAGTCTCAGGACGTACTGGTGATAAACATGCTTCAAGTTCTTGCCCGCATAGGGTTTGGTCATCCCTTCGACGTCAATGTATTCATTGTAGTACTCAGCGTTTTTTATTCTAGCGGAGTTCATTTTGTCCAACTTTTTCAACTGGACCAATCCTAATGCCGCTTGCATATCTGTCATTCTGGAATTATAGCCGAGCATGGTATGGTTGTATTTCCCCTCATCCCCATGGTTTCTCATAAGCCTGAGCTCATAATCCAGTGCTTCATCTTTAACAGTAACCATTCCACCCTCCCCCGTGACCATATTTTTTGTGGGATAGAAAGAGAAGCATCCTATGCCAGTAGTGCCCACTTTTCTTCCGTTGAACTGTGCTCCGTGGGCTTGAGCAGCATCCTCTATAAGAGCTAAATCGTTATCGTTACATATCTCCACCAAGGTCTTCAAATCGAAGGGTTGACCAAAAAGGTGAACACCCAGGATGGCCCTGGTCCTTGAGCTAACCTTTTCCTGAACTTTGTGGGGATCGATGTTGTAGGTTAGGGGATCTACGTCGACAAATACAGGTGTTGCCCCACAGAAAAGGATGGAGTTCGCAGTGGCAACAAAGCTTAAAGGAGTTGTTATGACTTCATCTCCCTTTTTAATTCCAATAGCTTTTAAAGACAACCACAGGGCGACTGTTCCATTAGATACTGCAACAGAATGGTTTGCATTCAAGTACTGGGAGAAATTATCTTCAAATTCTTTAACTTTGCTTCCCATGGCCAGCATTCCTGATTTTAATACCTTATTAACTTCTGAGATCTCTTCCTGACCGATTATGGGCTGCGCAATTGGTATTTTATTCACATTTCCACCTTAGTAGAATACTGGTTTTATGGTAATAGTAATAGAAAATAAATATTACTAAAAAAAGTTAATGACTAAAAATAGGATCAGATCAATTTTTTGGAGGTGAACCAGTCAAGGCTAATCGGTTTTCTCTCTCTATAAGATTTTATAGCAGAGAGTGCAACTCCCAGGACATATGCTCCGTCTTCACCGTTGGGTTCGGGTTCATGGTTGTTATTAATAGAGTCTATAAAGTGCTGGATCTCCAATTTCAATGGTTCTTCTTTGTCTGTCTTAACTTTTTCAATATCTTTATCATTCTTCCACAGCTCAAGCTCTTGTTGAATGAAGTCAACTTCAGCAACGCATTCAGTACCTACAACAGTCATTCTCCTCACTTTCTTGGGGGATAGCCAGTTGGTATCCACATTCCCCGAAGCATTGTCGGGAAAGCGAAGAAGAATAGAAGCGTAATCTTCCATAGTATGGAAATTGTTACCTGCTACGGTATAAACTTCTTGCGCTACTTTTCCAAAGATATATGAGAATACATCAATTTCATGGACTGCCAGATCAATAATAATGCCAACGTCCCTTATTCTGGGGTTGAATGGTCCGATCCTTCTTCCCGATATGGTTATAATTTTCCCGAACTCACCTTTATCAACCATTTCTTTTAATTTTACAACTGCCGGATTAAACCTTTCAATATGACCTACCATCACCTTAACATTGTTCTCTCTGGCAGCATTGATTATACTTTCTGCTTCTTCAATCGACTTTGAAATGGGTTTCTCTATGAGCATATTAATTCCATAATCTGCAGCATTCAGGGCAATATCCGCATGCAATGAGGTTGGTACAGCAATGCTCAATAAATCCAGATCGGCTTCCAACAAGTCCATATAATCCGGAAAATAAGTAGTCCCATAATTAGACGCAACTCTTTTACCTTCATCTCTATTAACATCAGAAACGCCTACAAGCTCCAAATCAGGATGTTCACTGTAAACTCGGGCATGATGCTTGCCCATTACTCCAATGCCGATCACGCCTGTTCTCAACATGGTCCCACCGACCCGTTATTATTTTTAATGATGATTTATTCCCCCTCCTTCTTTTCGTATTTTTAACCTAAGAAAAGGATACCCTGCGGCAATATAAAACTTGTTAATTGAATTTCAATAATTATTATAGCCATCAGAAAATTGGTTTTTTCGAAATAATAGAATTTAATTAAAGGTCCAGATAATCTTCTTCATACTCTTCAAGCCAGATTCTTTCCAGAATTTCCAATTCATCTTCAGGAAGTTCTAGTTCTTCTAAACCCTGTGGGAGTTTTATACTCATAATTATAGTTGTAATCTGAACATTAAAATAGTTTTCGCCTAGATCTAATGGTTATGGCTCAGAAAGTCAGTGCGGTCAATACAATAGCAATTATTCCAAAAGTTATACAGAACTTGGAGAAGTCCACTTTTCTGGCAAATTTAAGCAGTGCTTCCATGGTAAGGTAGCCGAATATACAGGTTACAACTAGAATCGATAATCCAATGGAGAAATCCATTTCGGAAGGCATTCCTCTTATAAAAATCGCTCCCAGCACAGCGGGAACACTTATAATGAAGGAAAGGGTTAAAGCCGCTCTTTCATTTAATTTTCTCAATAAGAGAAAGCTGACGGTCATTCCAGACCTAGATACTCCGGGCAATACTGCAATACCCTGTGCAAAACCAAGGAATATCATATCAGAGATACTTAAATTCTCTATCTCCCTATAACTGCTCTGGGGAAGTCTCAACACGATCCCGGTCATTATCAACAAGATGCCAATGAGAAAGTTCATAATTCTGGCGCTTTGCAGCTCGATGAGAGTCAGCAATGGTATAGCGACAAGCCCAGTAGATATTGTAGACACTACTACCACTCTCAACATTTGTGACCCGTAGAACATCTGGATGAACTCTTTCCTAAAGCGTATCAGCACTGCCAGTGCCGTTCCCAGGTGCAAGAAAAAGGCATAAGTGATAGAATAAGATACATCTTGACCAAACAAATTTAGCATTAGCAGGACTGAAAGCCCTTCGCTGCTCACTGGCAACCACTCGACAATCCCCTGAACAATTGATAGGATCATGGCCTCTAGATAGTTCACATTTACACCTTTGGTAAACCAATTTGTATCATAGGATATAAATATTATATTTAAATCCTGGTTTTTGATAGTTAAGAAGATATTTATAATACTGTCCCTTGTTCCATTAGTAATGAATACAGGCAAACTCGCCGTTGCCTTAACAGTGATCTATGCTGGATTCATATTCTACCTTTCATCTCAATCAGACCCATCAGCGGCTCTGGAAAAAAATGAATTTATCATGCAATTGTATATGGCTATGAAGAACTCCGAATTTGCTTTCTTTGCTTACCCATTCTACCCCCTAGTAAAGTATCCAGACAAGTTCATTCATATGATCATCTTTCTTATACTGGGGATATTGCTCAATGCATCATTCAGGTATAATTTCAGGTATAATTACCCGGTGAATTCCTTTCTTGCGCTTCTGGTCGGTTTCCTTTATAGTGTTTCTGATGAATTTCACCAGTCTTTTGTTCCGGGGAGAACTGCTAGCTTATGGGATTTAGGTGCTGATGTCGTTGGACTGGTTTTAGCGCAGTTGGTCATAGGTGTTGTCTTAATTGTCAAAAAAAAACATGACTTTACCTAACACACTTCCTTTTCCAACTTTTCACACATCTAACCTTTGGAGCTTTAGCACAAACTTTATTTTTTATATAAAACGAGTCTCTAGCAAATATGGAAATATTCCCAAATATTCAACAAGAATTCTGATATTTTTAATGTGAAGACCAGTCCACACATCTTATCCAGCTCGAACAATGATCTGATTAACACCCACACATAGGGGACCACTTTTTATAAATTTATTAATCTTATTTTTTCCCTATGAATGATAATAGTTATTATCAAATTGATATCTGCTGATATTACTTTTTTCCAAAGCAAGGGAACAATGATTGACCAGTTAATAAGATCATTTTGTGACGTAGAAGGTTACAAAGCCTGTATAGTTACCTGTTTGGGCATTAGCAGGCGCTTTGAGGTAAACTACCTGTTTATGGTTGCTTTTGGGTGATATGGAGATATTATCTTCTTCAAAGGAGATAAACTGAGCAATGGTACCATTGGACGTTGAACGAACTACAATGTTGTGGTCCTTATTGTTGGTCAAAAGAACCTCTTTTTTCTCTGTCATCCCCTGAGGCAATTTGCCAAAGTCGAGCTTATCTTTGGAGGTGACGATATGGGGAGGTTGGCCTGTACCAACGACCTGTACTTGAGCCCGAAACACCAGTAATTTTATTTTTTCCGGGGTATCCGGTTTTCCCTGTAGAGAGGCTGTGGTAACAGGTGTCCCATTATCCTCATCTTCCGCCGTTTCTGAAAAGCAACCCATAAATGCAAGGGCAATTACCAGAACCAAAATTTTCTTCATAATTCATTACGGTAGGGCTTTAAGTCTTATATCAACTTTATTGTATTTTCCCCTGCTATCTTAGATGTATGACACTAATACCTTGAATATGGATCCTGCAAAAGCCTGTAATCCTGAAATAATTTTGTCAATAATATCGCCAGCCATACGTGACTCTACTTGCTGCACAGCTGGAGTCTGGGTGGAAGTTGGTGCGGGGCTAGAAGTAGTATTGGTAGTGGATGGTAGGTCCGTATCTTCCTGAGTGATCATAGCAGGATAAGAGACCTGTTGATCATTAGATTCGACTTTCACAAATTTCTCCTCTCTTTTTGTCTCAAAGGGAGAGGTTGTATTCACCCAAACGGTGTAATTGCCTTCAGCGTTTTCTGGAGGAACCAAGGTAAAGTTGTTAGTTCCTCCTTCTCTTGAGACTTCCCATCCTTCTGGAGCATTAATATTCACTTCAGTGCTCCATTGATAGTCAACAACAACATCTAAATTAAAATCTGAGCCCGAGTCAACGTTAGTCGGGCAAGAAATCTCTGTGCTAAGAGGAGAACTACCTCCACCGCCACCTCCTCCACCACCTCCACTGCTACCTGAAGAGGTTGTAGATTCAGATTGTACGTTCCACGTCCACGTTTGCATGTCTGAGCCGTTCTTATTGATTATGAGAGCTGAGATATTCCAGTTGCCTTTTACCGTGCTCTTCTTAGTGTAGGATGCTGAGTTTGTGTTCTCATCGACACGGATCAGAGTACCATTTAAGAGCCAGTAAACGTGTCCCATCTGGCTAGCAGTTATGTTGAACTTTCTTACCGAACCCTCAGTATCTTCCAATGGAGTTGAAGGATAGTAAGATGTGATCTCGGGTTCGACGGTATTACCTGCAGTTGCAGTGTGATTAACCCATTCTTGATTAATATTCCCCCTAGGGTCGACAGTAAGAACAGATATAGTGTGCTGGGTTCCCGGTGAAAAGCTCGAGTTGTAATATTCTCTGTTGGTGTTAAAAGTAAATTGACCGTCAACATAGATCAGTACTTGAGAAAAATCATCCTCAGGATTGTCCCAACTCCATTTAATCCAGTTCTCGCCAGTAACGCTCTGTAAATTACTAATAGGTGGGGGAACGGTATCTATTTTTAACTTATAATGGCCTGCTGGCCCCCAATTACCAGCACCATCCTTCGCTCTTACATGAAAATACCAGATACCATCCTCAATACTGGAGAATGACGTCGAAGTGCTATTTGAATCAACCGAACGATCTGGTGTCGTGGATGCCGAGTGGTCTAGAGTATAACTATAGCCCCCCACCCCCGACTCGTCTAAAGGTGTTGTCCAGTTGAACGATGGATCACTATCGCTATACCATTCATCATCAGGATGGCTTGAGGACGAAACAGCAGGCGCAGATGGAGAAGTAGTATCAGGAGTGGGCGTAGGAGTAGGGGTAACATCAGGAGTAGGAGTAGGAGTGGGCGTAGGAGTAGGAGTAGGCGTAACATCAGGAGTAGGCGTAGGAGTAGGAGTAGGAGTAGGCGTAGGAGTAGGCGTAACATCAGGAGTAGGAGTAGGCGTAGGAGTAGGAGTAGGAGTAGGAGGCCATTAACTTTTTTTTGGTCGAATGGGATGGTATCATCTTAAACCGGAAAGTGGTACCGTTTTAAACCGGCGCCGAAATCAATTACCATTGGAAGGGAAAAATTAATTGACAGTCAGTTTCCCCTAAAAGTGCAAAAGAAAGATGACTATATTTTACGAAACCCAACCGTTTGGATGTAATTTCATGGAACGGGTAATAAAATATTTGAGATATAAAAAAGGTAGCCGAAGCTACCGGA
>JAWODI010000081.1:0-153021 GCA_046483365.1 Archaeoglobaceae archaeon
CATGCACACCATGGCGGGAAGCATGACATCCCTACTCTCTGCGATCCTGTAGCTTTGAATGGTCAGATCTATGGCTTCCTGAACGGTTTCAGCGTAGAACTGCATCCAGGAAGTATCTCTCTGGGACATGGAGTCAGAATGATCGTTCCAAATATTAGTGGGAGAGCTTAAAGCTCTATTTGTTACTACCATGGTAGTGGGTAAGCGCATTCCGGCTACCGAGTGTAAAGATTCATGCATAACTGCCAGACCCTGAGAAGAAGTGGCAGTGAATGATCTGACCCCGCAGGCCGTTGAACCGGCCATTAGAGATAGTGCAGAGGGTTGGGACTCCACATTTACGTAGTCTGCATCCAGTTTCCCTTCAGTGACCAGAGAAGCAAGCTTCTCCATTATGTGAGTCTGAGGTATGATGGGGTTAGAGGGAATTATCTCCGGCCTGCACAACGCAACTCCTTCTGCTACCGAGTGAGCGCCTTCCCGAACATCATAGCTCATTAAACTTCGACCTCCATCTTAATGATACCTAGAGGACATACTTCAGCACAAATGCCGCATCCCTTACAGTAATCGTAATCAGGCTCGAAAAATCCGTCCTCATTCAGGACTAAACATCCATCAGGACAATAGAGCCAGCAGAGCCCGCACTCCATGCACGTCAGCTCACACTGCTCTTCCTGAGGACATACTCTACCGCACATAGCAGGAAGAGAGTTATTCTCTTTAAGGACCTTGCACGCTTCCTCCATATCGTCTTCCCTGACGCATCTTATGAACTCCGGGATATTGACTTCTACGGGACATCCCTTTACGCAACTGGGCTCAATGCACTGCAAGCAGCGTTCGGCCTCTTTTTTAGCCTCTTCCTTGGAATACCCTAAGGGAACTTCTTCAAAGTCCTTAACTCTCTCTTTGGGGTCCCTTTGAGACATCCTGGTCTTATTCTTCTGGTAATCGATATCTTCCTTCATGATCTCAACAAACTATTTATTGCTTCTGCAGCTTTTCTGCCTGCTCCCATGGCGGAGATAACGGTAGCTGCTCCCGTAGCAACATCACCACCAGCATAAACACCCTCACGAGAAGTCCTACCCTCTTGATTAACTATAATGGTCCCCTTAAGCTCATTAACCTCTAAACCAGGCGTGGTCTGCATAACCACAGGATGAGGCTTCTGGCCGATGGCGACCACCACCTGGTCAATATCCATGAAGTAGTTGCTGCCCTCGATGGGTTCAGGCCTTCTCCTACCAGAAGAGTCGGGCTCTCCCAGCTGCATCTCCATTAGTTCTATTTGCTCCACCTTATCATCACCAATGAACCTGATAGGGTTATTGAGATTGAGGAAATGAATGCCTTCCTCCTTAGCTCTTTCTATTTCTTCTAAACGAGCAGGCATCTCCTTCTCGCTTCTCCTGTAGATAATGTAAACATCGTCAGCACCCAAACGAAGAGCACAACGAGCAGCATCCATGGCCACATTACCTCCACCGACCACAGCCACTCTCTTACCCACCTTTATGGGCGTATCATATTCCGGAAATCTGTAGGCCTTCATCAGATTGACCCTGATAAGATATTCATTTGCAGAATAAATGCCGGCTAAGTTTTCGCCTTCAATGTTCAGGAAAGCAGGAAGCCCGGCCCCTGTTCCCAGGAAGACCGCGTCATATTCTGCAAGCAATTCGTCCACGCTCATGGTCTTGCCTATTATTACGTTCGTTTCGATCCTCGCTCCCAGCTTCCTGACGTAATCCACTTCTTTCTGAACAATATCCTTGGGTAAACGGAACTCCGGTATCCCATAGACCAGAACACCGCCCGGAACGTGATATGTCTCAAAAATGGTCACGTCATGCCCCTTCTTCAGCAGGTCAGCCGCACACGTGAGTCCCGAAGGACCTGAACCCACAATCGCCACTTTCTTGCCCGTTCTTTCCTCGACTTCGGGTATTTCTGCACCTTTTTCCAGCTCCCAGTCAGCCACAAATCGTTCCAGCCTGCCTATCGCCACTGACTCGAAATTCCGTTTGCATCTGGTGTTATCAAAAACTGGCCTGTAATTTCTCCATTTTCCTGTTTTCTTTCTGAGTGATGAAGCAGGTTTAGTCGGATCAGGCATTGGATCACCGCGTTAATGACAAATCGTTTCACTATGGTCCTTATCTTTACCTTTACTTTTATCTTTGTCTTTGTCTCCAAAGGCTTCTTTCACCAGCTTTATGGCGCACAGATCACCGCATATGGAGCAGGTCTCACTTCCAGATCTTCTTTTTTCCCATATACTTTTCGCTCTTTCGGGGTCCAGTGCCTGTTTGAACTGAGATTCCCAGTCAAGATTCTTTCTTGCTACGGATATAGAGTAATCTGCTTTTCTGGCCCTTTCTTTTTGACCATGCTTGACAAGATCGGTTGCATGTGCGGCTATTTTGGATGTGATAACACCCTCCTTCACGTCCTCTACGGTGGGGAGAGCCAGGTGCTCTGAGGGGGTTACGTAGCAAATGAAATCGGCGCCGTGCATACCTGCGATAGCCGCCCCGATCGCCGATGTGATGTGATCATATCCCGGTGCGATGTCGGTTACAATGGGACCGAGTAGGTATATGGGAGCATTCCCTGAGAGTGATTTCATGGCCCTTACTGAGGTTTCGATCTCGTCAAGAGGAACATGACCTGGACCTTCAATAATACACTGCACACCTTCACTTCTGCACTTCTGAGCCAACTCACCCAGTAGTATAAATTCGGTGAACTTGACCCTATCCCCGGCATCGTGAATACAACCCGGTCTGAAAGCATCCCCTAGACTGATAGCTACATCATACTCCTTCAACAGCTCCAGGAGGTAATCAAAATCTTTATAATATGGGTTCTCCTTTTCATTGTGGAGCATCCAGCCCACAGTGATCGCCCCACCTCTGCTTACAACCCCCAGCAGTCTTTCACTCTTCTTGAGGCGTTCGATGCTGGTCCAGTTGACCCCGGAGTGGATGGTCATAAAGTCGACTCCATCTCTGGCGTGCTTCTCCACCACCTTGAAGAAATCGTCTTCTTCCATATCCACCACAACGTCCGCCTCTCTGGCAGCCTGATAAATAGGGACCGTACCTACTGGTATATTGACCGACTTGATTATCTCCTTTCTAATAGAATCTATGTCCCCACCCGTGGATAGATCCATGACAGCGTCAGCGCCGTATTTTTCGGCGACTTTAGCTTTCTCTATTTCTTCTTCAACTTCAACATAATCAGCAGAAGTGCCTATATTGGCATTAACCTTGGTAGATACCATTTTACCCACAGCTCTGGGCTCAAACTCAGGATCATCATTTCTGAGATTATTTCTAAATACTACAACCTCTCCTCTGGAAATGAGATCAGTTAGTGTCCCTAAACCTATTCCTTCATACTCACAGACTTTTCTTAACCATTCAGGAGGTACACCTTTCCTGGTCATTTCCATTAAAGTATCCATTATAGGAACCAAATCTTGGACCGATAAATAATTTGCTGACAATCACCACTCCAGCACCTACTACTCCGCACATGCCACTCCAGCAAAAGATAAATAATGTAATATTATGTGGAGGTATTGCATGACCTCTAATCCAAAAACCATCTCGGAGAAGATCTTCTCCTCAGCTACTGGAGAAGACGTCAAAACAGGTGATTATGTACTGGCGAACATCGATAAGGCCATGGTGCACGACATCACAGCACCTCTAGCTATCAAAGCTTTCAGAGAAATTGCCGGAGATGGAGAAGTGTGGGACTCTTCAAGGATAATCATGGCATTCGACCATCAGGCACCTGCTGACAGTATCAATTCGGCAGAAAATCAAAAACAGCTTAGAGAATTCGCCAGAGAGCAGAATATACTGAACTACGACATACATGAGGGTATCGCCCATCAAATCATGGTGGAAAAAGGTCATGTAAAGCCCGGAGATCTTGTAGTGGGTGCTGACAGTCACACATGCATGTATGGGGCTCTGGGAGCTTTTGCAACCGGTATAGGCTCCACAGATATGGGCTTTGTTTTCGCCACCGGTAAACTATGGTTCAAAGTTCCTCACACCATCAGATTTGAGGTTGAAGGAAAGCTCGACAGGCATGTTTACAGTAAAGACGTCATTCTGAAATTGATCGGTATGGTGGGAAGTAATGGAGCCAATTATGCTGCCTGCGAGTATGCGGGTAAAGCGGTGAGGGACATGAGCATGAGCCAGAGGTTGACGATGTCCAACATGGCCATAGAGATGGGTGGAAAAGCTGGGATTGTTGAGCCAGATAAGACAACATTCGATTATCTGGGCATGGAGCCATTCGACCTCAAAACAGACGAAGATGCCGGCTATAGAAGAGTCGACCTGGATGTTACCCACATGCCTCCTCAGGTGGCAAAACCCCACAGCGTGGATAACGTAGTAGATGTTCAGGAAGTAGAAGGGACCAGGGTCGATCAAGTGTTCATCGGCTCCTGCACAAACGGAAGATACGAGGACATAAAAATTGCCGCTGACATTCTCCAGGGCGAAAGGATCGCCAGTAATGTCAGGTTGATAGTGATCCCTGCCTCCAAAACCGAGTACAGGAAATTGTTAAAAGAGGGGATCGTTGATTCACTTGTGGAGCTGGGTGCTGTAGTGGAGTACCCCTCCTGCGGTCCATGTATGGGAGGTAGTTTCGGTTTGATCGCTGCCAATGAAGTCAGCGTATCCACTTCTAACAGGAACTTCGTGGGCAGACAGGGAAGCCCACAGGGCGAAATATATCTGGTGTCCCCTGCAACAGCTGCAGCAACAGCCATCTACGGAGAGATAACCGACCCCCAGGAAAGCAGGTAAATAAATAGGTTAATAATAGTTAACTCTCTATTAGCTTCTTTAAAACCTTTACCATTTTTCCAAAAGCTTTTCGACTTTGTTTTTGGTTATTGGTTCTTGATCGACCTCGTCCATTTCATTTGAATCGTATTTGGGGTTACTGTTACTATTGCTGTTATTGCTCAGCTTGTCGCTGTACATCTGGACCACCATTTTGGCAGCTATTCTGGCTACCTCGTAGGTCTGGTCGACTGCATCATCTTCTTTTTGACTCAATAATTCTTTTCTTCTTGTCTTTGGCTTTGTTTTAGACTCCCTCCGGTCTATGAAGTGATTGCAGAATAAACACTTGTAGGGCACGATGGGCTCCGGATCCTTTTCGGCCATTATGTCATTAAATACTTCTCTAGCACAATTCTCGCCATCACTGTAACGGCAATTCTTCACTCTTTCCATAGAGCACTCATTAGCGACTTTAAGGAACCCACTACTACTGCCTCCCCCGTTTTTCGATTTCCTGAATTTGAGAAAATACCACTCCAGCATTAGCTTTATCAGCTCAGATGGTTCAGTTTTGGTCTTCTCACATTTCTTGACCAAAAGTTGCTCAATTTCTGGAGGGACGTCAACTGTGACTCTCATTTGATCGTTTTTTGCCTTCTACTCAAGATTTGACTTCTACTTCCTTCTTCTTTGATTCTTTCGGTTCTTTCTTTTTGCCCTTGCCCTTCTGTTTGGTTTCTTCTGCTGCTGATTCTTTGCCTTTTTGTTTAGTTTCCTCTACCGACTCCTTCAATTTTTGGGAGTCCGCTTTCGCCTTGTAGAGTTTTTCTGTGAGCTGGTAGTAGCCTCTGGCATTGCTGGAAATGGGGTCGTCGGGTTTGACCACATTGGCTATACTCTCAAAATTGCTCTTGAATTCTTCATAAACACCGGGAAGCAGTGAGCCGCCACCGGTAAGAACGATCTGGTCAACAATGTCAGTAGAGAGACCTTCAACTATTAATTTGGTTCTACTTACGATCCTGTCCAGCCAGTTTTTGAGCAGTTTGTTGTATTCAGCTGAAACGTCTTTGTGGGATATTTTGATGGTCTTACCGCTTCTGATCCTTCCCAGTTCATAATTGGGTGTGGTCAAGAGCTTGGTTATCTCCTCAGGAGTGATGTTTATCCCGTAATTCTTCCTTATAAGGACTTCCAGATTATTGTACAACCAGTCAACTCCCAGAAGAAGTGTATCTCCCCTGACGTATTCCATCTGGCTGAGCACTGCAATGTCAGTTGTTCCAAATCCAATATCCACACATACGCCAGTCTGAGTGTTCATCTGAGCCAGAGTTCCTGCAGGCTCGGGATAGATCAGGGCATCCGCGTTCAATTCCTTCTTTATGTCTTTAGCGAGCTCTTCTCTTTCACTTTTGGAGGATTTAACGGGCATTCCAGTTGCAATTACGTCAGGCTGAATATCCATCATCTTCAAAGCATGTTTTGCCAGTTCCATGTATGACTGGTTCATTATACGGCCTTCATGCAACGGCCTCATCGCTTCTACGTTCTCCAGGCTCTGGACCATTGCCAGGGCCTCTTCACCGACGTATATATCCTTGTTCTCACCCGTGAGACTCCAGTCCTTCTCTTCACCGTAAACCACTATGCTGGGAAATGAGATCACTTCTTTACCATCCATAGTAGCTTTGGTATAGTTCGTTCCGATATCCAATCCAACCGATTTCATGATTATAATGGTAATGCTCAAAATATTAAAATGTTTTCTTAGAGCTTACAAAAATGAAAATATATGCAAGAATAAACTTGGGGACACCGAACTGAAAACTGAAAACTGAAAACTGAAAGCAATTTAGTAAAAACAACCACTTAAAAGTAATAAAAACAAGCTGAACCACAGAAAAAATAAACTTGCAGAAACCAAAAATAATTGTTTACTGTAAGAGACCCATGCAGAGCTTCTCAAACTTCTCGTGCTCTAATAAGTCCTGGGATCTACCTTCAAAAGCCACCCTACCGCTGATAAGGAGGTATGCATTCTCACTTATTCCTAAAGCCTTTTCCACGTTCTGCTCTACAAGTACAATGGTCAGTTTGAACTCATCCCTCAACTCGACTACCTTATCGAACATTATTTCTGCGAATTTGGGAGAGAGGGCTGCTGAAGGCTCATCCATCATAACCACTTCTGCCTTTCTTATGAGGGCTGTGGCCGTTGCCAGGAACTGTCTTTCTCCTCCGCTAAGAGTTCCAGCTTTCCGTTCCATAAAATCCTTCAACTCGGGGAAGGTGTTCAACGAGACCTCTTTCCTCTCCTCGAACTCGTCTTCTGGCAGTGTGTAGCCGGCGATAGTCAAATTCTCCTTGACCGTCAGATTGTTGAATATGTTGTCCACTTGAGGGAGGTAAGCGATCCCCATTTTGGTCCGGTCATGTGCAGGCATGCGAGTAATGTCCTCATCCTTGTAGAACACCCTGCCAGAATAGATCGTGGTGAGACCGAATAACGATTTTAGATAAGTGCTCTTACCGCTACCGTTGGGTCCCACTATAGCAGTTATCTTTTTCTCCTCTATTCGGGAGTCTATATCGAACAGGACGTTAACTTCTCCATATCCGGCATTAAGGCCCTTCGTGTATATCACCAAGATACACCTCGATTACTTCTTTGTTCTGCATTATTTCCTCTTCCACGCCCTGGGCAAAAACCTTGCCCTTGGCCATTACATAAATGTAATCCACATAAGGAAGCACCAGGTCGAGCCTGTGCTCAACAATGAGGAATGAGTACCCTCTCTTTTTAAGATCCCTTATACGATTCAGGATTGTTTTTGCCAGTATGGGGTTTACTCCGGCTACAGGCTCATCCATGACCACCAGCTTGGCATCGGTCATCATTGCCCTTCCCACTTCTACCAGTTTGAGCTGTCCACCACTGAGCTGGGAAGCTAAAGTATCCCAAAGGTGGGCTATCTCCAGAAACTCCAGCACCTCGAAAGCTTTTTCTACCGTTTCTTCCTCCACAGACTCCCATGACCTACCCATACTCTTGAATATACCTTCTCCCGGATTGTAATCGGTTATGAGGAGATTCTCCAGGACTGTAAGGAGCTTAAGAGGTTGTGGTATCTGAAAAGTTCTAACTATACCACTGTCAAAAATGGAGTGAGGTGGCTTGTTGGTGATATCTTCACCATTAAAATAAACATGGCCCCCATTGGAAGGATAAAACCCACAGATGCAGTTGATCAGTGTGGTCTTACCGCTTCCATTGGGCCCAATTACAAGAGTTATATCTCCTTCTTTAACTCCAATATCTACTCCATCCAGTGCCTTTAACTCATCAAAAAATTTAAAGAGATTTTGAACTCTTAGGATTTCACTCCCAGACAACTGTTCCGTTTTCATAGAACCATGTTCCAGTGTCCGTCCATTTGCCATCCTGTACTTTGTAAACCTCGAACTGAGGTACGACTCTATCATTCCACTCGTTCAGCTCTACTGCACCACTGACAGGATATACTCCGTATTCTCCTTCACTGTACTTCTCAGCTACTTCAGGTATGGTCTCGGATATTGCGTCGATGTCGAAACTACCTGTTTCCTGGTGGACCTGGGCGGCTGCCAGAGCCAGAACCCATTCTCCATCGTAGGCATTTAGACCGTATGCCTTTGGTGAGTCCCCGGTCCTCTCGTAATATGTCTGGTTAAGGTCATCATAAGCCCTTCCTTTCATCTCAGAAACGGTGCTGAAGAGCCCTACCTTGTTGGCCTTGTCTGGAACGTCTTCTGTTACCTTAGAACTCTTCGCTGTACCATCACAACCTATCCAAACGAGGTCCATCAATATAGAGTCGCTGTCGGTCTGAGCAAGCATTGTACCCACTTCTTCGTAACTGAATGTCACTACAGCGATCTCGTTTGGCTCGTATTCATCCAGCAACTCATCGACATCATCTTCTATAGTAGATACGTATGGGGTGAAGTCGGAAGGCGGAGGATCAGGGTACTCCACATGTCCAGCAACTTCGATCCCGGCATCCTCAAACCTTTGGGTCCCGAACTCGTCAAGTCCCTTACCCCAGTCGTTTCCGATGTGGGTGATCACAACCGCTTTCACACCCTGGTCCTTGGCAACCTCTGCAATGGCTCTGGTCTGGAAAGCATCTGTAGCTACAAACCTGAAAATGTACTTCTTATCTTCAGGCTGATTCAGACCGATCATCTCCGGTGCAGCAGTCGAAGACGGAGAGACCAACAGTATCTTGTTGTCATCTACGTAACTGGCTACATTACTCAGTTCTCCACTGCCCATAGGACCAACGATCATCCTTACGTCCCTACCGTAGAGGGCCTGGATTTTTTGCAGGCATACAGTGGGATCTACTTTGGTATCTTCGGTATATGTTTCAACCCTGTAAGGCATGTCCTGGGATTCAAAGTATTCATTGATCTCTTCTTTAGCTATTGTTGTAGTGGTCTCAATATCCTTACCATACGTGGTTAAAGGTCCAGATAGATCCACCAGAGCGCCTATTGGGATCTCTGTTGTACCCTCTTCCTCACTCGGGCCCTCTGCACAGGCCATTAGGGATGCTGCCAGTACAACAGTTACCAACAACAATAATTTTTTACCTACCATGTGTCAAAACGTAACCTAAACTTTTTAAAAACTTTTGGTTTGAGATGGTACCATGGCTGTATTAGAGGGTGCGATAATATACTCGAACTTGATAGTACTGATAAGCATTGGACTGACCATGACCTACATCACTACCGGAGTACCCAACCTGGCACAAGGTACCTTCGCTGTTGTAGGCAGTTACATGACGCTTGCGTTTTTCAGGGTTTTAGATATCCATCCGTACATGTCACTTCCATTAGTCTTTGTCTTGGGGGGAATACTGGGGTTAGCGGTTTATCTGGCAATTATAAAGCCCCTGATCTCCAGAGGTGCAGGAATCATAACCTTAATGATCTCCACTCTTGGTATAGACCTTGTTCTGTACGGTGGTGCAGGAGCATTTTCTGATATACTGGAGAACATAACCAGGAAATCGGCCAAGAACTTCATCTTCACCCCTCATGATTTCCCTATTTGGGGTTTTCAGGGGGTCTTTGTAATCTCCGTTATCGTTATAGTTTTAATGCTTTCTGCTCTTTACGTTCTTCTTTTCAAGACCAAATTTGGGGTCGCCATGAGGGCCTCCATGGAGAACCCGTCTCTCGCTCAGGTGATGGGGGTGAACGTGGAGACCACCAGATTGGTTTCATGGGCACTTTCGGGAGGCTTTGCCTGTGTTGCCGGGGCCTTGCTGCCCTTCAAGCAGCAGATATACCCTTTTGTAGGTGACGTGATAATAGTTTCAGTGATCGCCGCAAGCATAGTTGGTGGGCTAGGAACGATCTTTGGAGCAGTGATCGGAGGATACATCATTGGAATTTCCGAGTCCTTCGTAACCTTCCAGCTCTCCAAAATAGTTGGGCCAGAAGTCCTGGTTTACAGCAGAGTTGTTTCCTTGATCGTACTAATATTGATGTTGTTCTTAGCTCCCAAAGGTATTCTATCCATTAAATGGAGGAGGTTATTCAAATGGAGTTCATCTTCGTCCTGAGCATTCTGATCTGGATAGGGATATATCTCATAGTGGGCCTCAGCCTGAACATCGAATTCGGCTACGGCGGTATTCCCCAGTTCGGCAGAAATCTCGCCGTGCTGACGGGGGCTATAGCTGTAGGGGGAGTAATGAACAGATTACTGATGGCATACTTCGGGGTGAGCGGTAATATCGCAACTGGCAGTGGCGAGGTAAAGGGCATCGTGAATGCTATGGTGGCCCAGAACCCCTGGGTGGGTCTGGCTATTTTTCTGTTAGCCATCGCCTTAGCTTTAGTGCTGGGTGCTGCAGTAGGGGCTATATCTATCCTCCCCAGTGCCAGGCTCTCAGAGCTTTATTTGGCTCTGACGCTTCTGGCTATCAGTGAAGTGGTGTGGATAGCAAGTTATAATCATCCCGATATAGTAGGCGGTTATTACGGTGCTTCAACCCCCAATGTTCTCAAATTCCTTCCCGGTGAGTACAATATACTTGGTTACGCCATATTGATCTCCATAGTTGCGATTATCATTTACTACATCGTCAACAGAATGCTCCAATCGCCCTACGGAAGATTGCTTAAAGCGATGAGAGAGAATGAGAATGTGGTATCTTCTTATGGAAAAAACATAATGAAGATAAGAATTAAAACTGTCGCTCTCGGTTCAGCGATCGCTGCAGTAGCCGGTGTACTTCTTTCCCTACAGCTATCAACCATAATGGGCAAGTCATTCAACAAGATCGAGTGGACCTTTTTCCCCATCTTTATGATACTGCTGGGAGGAAAAGGTAACACAAAGGGTGTCGTTGCTGGTGTATCCATCTTCGTAATCATAAGGTTCATGCTGGAGACCTACAAGTACGATGTGTTCGGATGGTTACCTGTAGGATTACAATGGGTGGAATACATGATCTTCGGGCTTCTACTGATCCTGATACTCATATACAGACCAGAAGGACTTTTAAAAGAAAAACCGATTATGACCGCCCCTATCAAAAAAGTGTCGGAGAGAAGAGGGAAAGCCAAATCAACCAAGAACGAATAAACACAACACCATCAAAACTTTTATTTTTATTTTTGTTTCTTTACAGAAGTTTCGCTCCCGCAAACGGGACATATCTCGCGCTCGGTAGTCCTCTTGCATCCCTTACACACTCTAACCCACTTGAATGTTCTGGAGATCACAGGCTGCAACACATTGTCCACTTTTATGTTCAAAAGTCTGGCCACATTCTGAATGGCATAATCGTCCGTGACCAGTATGCTCTCATCCAGATCAAGAGCCTTGGCGATCAACTTGATGTCGGTTTTAGAAAGCTTGTGGACATCCCCGCTCTCAGCAGCAACTTCCCTCACCTTTGATACAGATACTTCAGACGGTCCTTCAACCTCAATATCCATAAGCGATAAAAAAAGCATGGAATCTTCATCCTTGACTTCCTCCACTACCTCTGGAACCGTAACCATTTGCTCATACCTCTTATTCCTGAATATCGCCCCTGAATCCATCACATGCACATTTCGGGACATAAAACACATCACTTAAATCAGTTATGGAAACATATCGGTATTCCAGAGGTTCAGTGAAAGCCGAGCTTTGCTTTCAAGCTGGATAAGCTGAACCATTTGTCCTTTTTGGCTGGTCCCTTCCCAAATACCTGTGAGGCGTATGCTGTGTCTCCACTTATCCAGATACCGGTACCAGTGTCCTTAAAAGAGTTGTTCAGTATGTTAGCTCTATAACCGCGACCTTTCATCCACTGTTCCACCAACTTCCTGGCCAGCTCTTCCGGGCCACCATCAATGTCAATGGGGGCCGAAGTGCAGTTCTCTTCAACATACGAAGAACTATAACCCAATCGTTTAACCCTATCCCTGAGATCACTGCCCGTTACTTTCTTTTGGTCTGCGTGAACTTTTGCACACTCCTTAGAAGCTTTATACAGGGCTCTATTGAACTTGAGTTTATTTTTCCCTGTTTAACCCTTTCTTTGTTCACATACTTCATCGCAAGCCTTTCCGCCTCTTTAATAGAAAGTTTATTGTTTTTGCCCATGCTATAAATAATAGCAATTACTCCATTATAAATTTCACGCTTTCCATACAACTGACAAAGCTAAAGATTGTACAGGCTTATCCAAATCGAGATCACGTTTTCAAACACAATTCGGGGTATTTAAAATAGAATGGAACGTCAGTGCAGGATAAGAGAAGCATTGAGAACTCATAATTCGGTAAGGTAGCACATGACGATGTGTTGGGTCCAGGGGGCTGGGAACAAGGGTTTTATACCCTGGGATAAGATTACACCCCCTTCACCCCAACATTCAATTTTTGTTCTTATTTTAATTAAAGGTTTCCAAGTTTATATACTTCCAGAGTAGTTTCCAGGTTTATATACTTCCAGAGTAGTCCTAAAGGTTTAATGAGATAGGCAAAACATGGACTTTCAAATGCTTGAGTTCTACTATTCTTCATCAAACTCTATGGTAACTTTTCTACTTGTTATCCCTGTCACCAAGAAAGCTAATCCCACAACCAGGAGGGCCACTCCAGCAGCTATATTCACATAATACACTTCTCTAACTCCATTTGAAATTACAGAGAACGCTGGCACAAAATAAAAAACTATAACTGCTAATGCCAGGAATAACATTCCAGCGATCAGTCTTCTGGTGTTCATTATTTCACCACAAATCAGTTACTGAGATTATCTTAAATATTTTTACCTATATGTTTACTGTCGCAGTTACTATCGTTGCCATAGCCTTTCCACCTTTCTTCTGAATTATCAAATAAGCTCAAATTCCATTACGTTTTTATACTATCGGGCTTATTATCGCATCAGATAATAATACTTACGTAATACAGCAGCATGCTCCACTACATCTCAACATATTGTATAACTAAAGCTGTAATTATCTACCACAAAAGTATCTATGGGGTTAAGTTGGATGGTGGTTTTATTAGACTGCATTTCAGGTCAAGAAATGTAAAGATCGGAACAAAAGGGTGAGATAAGGGATTTAAATGGTGAAGATCCTCGTTGTAGATGATAATAAGTATGTTAGAATGCTGCTCAGGTCCATGCTGGAAAAGAATGGTTACCAGGTGGTAGGAGAAGCAGGAGATAAAGTAGATGCCATCAACCAGTTCAAAAAACTGGATCCCGAAGTTATTCTGATGGACCTCAGAATGCCCGAAGAGGGAAACATGGCCGAAGTTGCCATAAGCGGTATTTCCGCTACAGAAGAGATCAAAAAGTTGAATCCCGAAGTAAAAATAATTATTCTAACTGCGGCTGCTCAGGAAAAATACAAAGAAAGCGTTATGAGAGCGGGAGCCGATAAATACATAACAAAACCGTACAAAGAAAAGGACATTATAGAAGGAATAGAAGATACCGTAGCCGAGTGAACCAATACAGAGTGAAGCAATACAATAACAATAGTTGTTCCAATAGTACTTATAACTATAAATGGTTAAAGTTCGCATCTTACTTGAGTCAGTATATGTGAATTTTATTCTAGACCAGCAGTTTCATTATTATTTCCAGAAGGATATCGCCTACTAGAATAGAGATCATGAATCCTGCAGTTATGAACACCAGAAAGGGTAGGCCGGGTGTGACCCAAATTTTATCAATTTTACCTTTTTCCTTTGCTTTCTTTAGGTCTGCCAGTATTTTATCGTAGGGCTCGATACCTCTATTCACTCTCTTTAATTTCCCGTCATTAAAGTACTCCAGCAGATTGTGGAATGGTGGGATGCGGTCGGCATCGACTCTATATCCTGTGAAGTAGTGCAATAGTTTGCCTTCTCTTACGCCATGCCGCAAATTCTTCAGAAAAACGTATAGAACGACCGCGGGAGAGAATACGACCGCGTTTGATAGGGTGGAGAAAGCCAGTATCCCGAACCCCTGATTTAGCGCTGGCATAAACCACAGCTGAGGATATACTGGGAAAGCCACTGCAAGCAGGGTCAATGCCTTCGCATCTGCCCCGCCCCACAAACCGGTGTAGTGTAAGGCGTAAGCAAGCACAAAAATCACTGAGAACTGGATCAATGCTATAAAGACGTTAAACTGAGTTAAGAAGAACTCAATTAACACAATGGGAACAAATACGACAAGCATGTACTTCCATAATTTATTGGGAACTCTCCTCTCCTTTAAATCGACCTTGCACGCATAAATTAGAAAAGGAAGAGCTACGATTATTTTGAAAAGATAATAATAAGCTATCATTCTAAGCTTTCACGCTAAATGAGTGGGCTATGAACAGAAAGCCCATAGTTAATATACTCATTACCAAGGGCATAACCACCATGGGAGATATAATTAGGTCGAACGCAGAGGCCATGAGAACAGCAACCCCTGCCAGGGAAGCCAAGATAAATCCAGCAAGCAGGAACAGCATGTCCTTTCTAAGACTCACTACCTGGGCCTTCAATACTACACCTATTACCAGCATGCTCGCCCCTATAAAGGCAAATCCAAAAAGAAAATATAAAATTAAAAAATAAAGATTAGGGATTTTGATCCCTCCTTTTCCTCATCAGGTCAGGTCCACTTTGGTCATACCGCTCAGAGACTCTGGTACATTAACGGTATACATTGTACTTGATCCTGTAGCAGGCACCAGCTTAAATGTGGCGTCCTCACCTTCAGGCAATCCGGAATCGCCACGGACAGCACTAACATCGATGGTTACTTTGAATGTGTCGCCCCTGGCATTGAATATTGGGTGTGACTCGTCGTCATCCTGAATGTCCGTAGTAGTATAGTCAGTACTGCTCGTATTGGAGGGGTCTCTCAAGAGATCTTTCGAAGTATCGTCATCAAAATAGGATAAAACCGTATTGTTCATGTTGACATCATTACTTCCTGAGCGGAGTTTTACTGTAAGGTTAACTTCGTCTACTGTTTTATCGGTGACATTTCCACTCGCTGCAATCACCTGCAGTCCAGTTGACGTCTGGGATGTTGCTTCTTCACCAGTAGTGGATGCTCTCTCCTGCAATAGTCCGGCGGTGTTGATCAGCACAGCCGCTGCAATGGCAGCTACTAGCACCATAGCGATGAATACGATCAATGTGCCTATACCCACCTGACCTTTTTCGTCTTTACTTATTGGTTTTTTTACCATATTTCACTCACCATCACACTCATGCTCATAATCATTAATAAATTTTTTCTTGCATTTATCAAAAGTGATACTGATAATTGGAGTGGAAACAGTTCCCAATTCAGAATCGATATATTTTTATATTAAAGATTATATTTTTTAATGCTTTCCCACATCTCCACTGGCTTATCGTAGTACTTCCAGTCCAGCTTTATACCTTCGGAAGTGATCTCCATTTTAACTTCCTTGATCAGAGAGATGTAAGCAGAACGCCTCTTCTGTTTTTCTACCAGTTTTTTCTGCACTTCAGTAAGAACACCTTTTTCCACCAGCTCATTCACCTTCCGATAACAGGTTGCGGAGGGTATCTCCAGCTCTTCACTGACTTCCTGGACAGTTATTGGTCGCTGCATTGCCATAGAAATGATCTTTACACTGTAAAAATCAAAGAGAGACTGGAGACCGTCTTCGGATACCATATCATCCCCCAAAGGTTTTTAATGAAAGAAGAGGAGTGCAGAGTATGCAGGCCTTTAAAGAAGATGGTACCTTTCTTTGTGATGTGGAGAAACTTGAAGATTTTAAACGATATATAGGCTTGATGTTCAAAAAAGGTATCCCCAGTAACGAGGGGCTTTTATTGAAGCTGGATTCAAATTCGCAATATTTGCACTCTTTTTTTGTATTCTTCAGCTTCCACGCCGTCTTTTTGGATAAGGATTTTAGGGTCGAGGAAGAGTTCATCATGAGACCATTCCAGGTTAAAAAAGCAAAAGGAGAGTGGGTCCTGGAGACCACTCCAAAGAATATTGAACAGGGAGAGAAGTTGCTCATACGTTAGCCTCCTCCATATATCTGTTTACAGCTACTTCACCCAGTGAAGTCAATTCCCCATTTTTCAACAACTTTTTTGATTCCAGGTTGTTCATCATTCTCTGTACATCTGAAGCTTCCATGTTCATAACTGCGGGGAGATCGTCTACAGGTAAGCCTGTGTAGACTGCTTGAATAACCTGCTTTTCGGATTGGGACAGCTTTATCTTGTTCAAAGCTCTGAGTATTCCGCCGTATTCAAATGCGATATACCTTTTCAGGAGATTCATAGTTCTCTTATCAGGAACATGGATGTATGAAGCTACAGACTCGTCTTCTTCTATTGATTTAATGTTAAGTACATCCACCTGTTTTGACCCAACAGTCCTGTAATCAACTCTTATATCCCTAACAGATCCCAAATTTATCGTTTTTTTGTCCAGCATAACCGCCCCTTTCGCGATATTTAATATGCCGTTATTCCATTCTTTTCTAAGCAGAACACCACCCTTTATTGCCGGGTGCTTGTAAATAACCTGTTTACCCTTTAATAATATTCTCATTAAGAGAAAAGCGAATTTATTCAATTTCTCGCTGTTAGCCTTAACTACAGTTATGCTGGGCTTCTCATCTTTTATAAATCCGATCTTAAGTGAGTCTTCCATCAATTCTTTAAGCTCTTCCGAGACATCAGTTTTTTTTACATCAAATATTTGAGGAATGCTGATGACGTTCTTTTCATTTTTAGTGGCTATCACCAGGGTTTTTTTCCCTAATATTACCCGTGATTTTTCAAAATCCTCCATCTTTTTTCCTTGGGTCTGACCATCGGGTGTGGTCGATTTAGCTATAAAATCGGCGATAACTTTTTCCATAATTAACTGTTAATATATACTATAAAATTTTTAAATTTTACTGATTCTAATAGTTGTTATTTCATAAAAGTTAAATACATTTCATTATTATTATCATTATAATAAGAAAATGGTTAAAAGTTATAATCGGTCATCTCATTATTAGGGGAGAGTGAAGAGAATGTTAAAGAATACTCTGAAAAAATTGTCAAGTTCTGATCAGGCTAAAGTTAATCGGAACCCTTCCAATAAAGATAGCAAGAGCACCAAGAAGAGTAAAAAGAAGACCAAGCCGAAAAAAGGAGAAGAGGAAGAGTTCGATATGGAAGACGAGTCAAATTTTGAGGACGAAGAATTTGACGATGATGAAAAGTTCGAAGAGGACGAAGAATTTGGTGATGAACTGGAAGATGCACTTGATGACGAGTTAGATGACGATGAGAGTTCTTCAGGTAAAATAGCGGAAATGGAGACGAGGGTCAAGGATGTGGAGAATGAAGTAGGCCAAGTCTCTTCAAAGCTTAACACTATAAGAGCAGAGAATGAAGAGATAGGGAACAAGATCAACGAAATGGAAGAAAATATCAGAAAACTTCTGGGGATCTACGAGATGGTCACCGAAGGAATAAACCCCTTCGCTACGGAAACCGGATATGGTGGAAGCGAGGGTTTAGGGATATTCTCTTCAGCAAGTAAAGAAAGCAAACAGGAGGATGTTCCGGAAGACCTCACTTCTAAGGACGCCGAGAGTTTCTTTGAAGATGTTGACGACGAAGAAGAACCAGAGATGGAGAGCGAACCAGAGTCCCTCGAGGGCGATTTAACCTCTGGTAAGAAAACAGAGGGCTCTGGATCCGCATCAGGAGAATCACCAGAGGACATGTTCGAGAGGCTGAAGGAGGAGAATGAAGGAGAGCAGATTAGCAGCAATGAAGGTAAAGGAGCGGGACCTGAAGAGATCGATTTTGAGGAGCCCGAACTGGTCGATGAATGGTCTGAACACGAGTCCGAAGACGGGTCCACGGTAGAAGTTGAAGGTCACGTACATCCATCGGAGACCAGCGAGAACGTGCAGGACGCCGTTTATCAGACCAGGGCTCATGCCGGAAAACTTCCCAAATCTTCTTCCTCTCCCTATCTGAAAGATATTCCTAAAGACCTCATCTCCGATGTCATCGCGTTGAAGTGGATGGATTACCTGGTCAACACTTTCGGGATAAAGAGGATGGCCGATATACTGGATTTCTACGTGGATATCGGTTGGATTAGCAAGAACGTTAAAGATCTGCTTATCAACTATTCCCGAGGTTATGTTTTAAGAGAAGGACATATGATCGAGGAACCGGAAACCCCTACACTTAGAGACCACTTCAAATCGCTCATCTTTATCTCCAAACTCAGTGGCCACGATCTTGACCTTGAAGAAGTTGAGAAACTTGTTAAGGATGTAGAAGAGCTAGAAAAAGACGTTAACGATGTGATCACTGAACATGCCTTCGGGAGCAATTGCTAGCGCAATCCTACTAATCGCAATGGCTGTAACTGCGTCAATGGTTTTCAGCACCCTTAGCTCGAACTATGAGTTGTTGCGGAAAGCCGATATCAAGAAAGAACAGATAGAGTATAATCAGCTCCACACCTTTTTGAATGTGGATAATGCCAGTTTTAATTCAGGAACTGTGACTATCAACGCTACCAACGAGGGAAGTACAGTCATCCAGACGGATAAGATAGAAGTGTTGTTTGACGGCAACCTGTACACAGATAATATTACTTCCACCACAGTAGGCGATAAGGAAGGCAGCATCTGGATTCCAGAGGAAACACTGACCATTGAAGTGAATTCATCCCTCGACCCATCCAGGATAAAATTAGTGGCCGATAATGGTGCATCAGACTACTGGAGTGGTTAAATGGCGTCCACACCCGTATCAGAGATAATATTTTTCATTGCTGCACTCATGATCTCTTCCATGATCGCTGGAGTAATGATTACCTCCATGCAGGAGACCTCTGACGTCTTCAATCAGAGAAGCAAATCGCTGGTAGAGAATATCAAGGATGACATTTCCATAATAAATGATCCAGATAACGTCGCCAATGACCCTCTGATAATTTACATTAAGAACACCGGGGATAGCTCTCTGGCTCCGGACAAGAAGTTGTTTGACGTTCTAATCAATGGAACATACCACACGAATTACTCTGTATCTTCACTTGATGGGGATAATAAGTTGTTGCCCTCTGATGTTGCCAAATTAACCATAAACACCTCACTTCCCTCGGGCTCACACACCATCAGGATCTACATAAAAGGTAATGAGTGGGACGAAATGAAGTTCCGGATATAACATTTTTCACTATATATTAAAGTATCAAATAAATTCACATAAGGCTTCTTTGCCATGAGGACAAATTAGAAAACCTTTTTTAAATTATAACTATTATTATGATACAGGTACCCTTATGTTAATGTAAGTAACACCAGGTGATGATATGTATTCCATTGATTTAGAAAATACTGACAGGGTTAAAGAAAAGCTGGGAGGAGGACTGCCCGAAGGTTGCATAGTCCTTCTGGAAAGCAACTACGGAGGCGGAAAGAGTGCACTCACTCAGAGGTTCTCCTACGGGCTTTGTATGGCAGGACATACCGTCACATCCATCTCCACCGAGCTCAGGGTGAACAGGTTTTTGGGCCAAATGCATGCACTGGGCTACACCAAAATAGAGTCTATGCTACTCCAGGAGAAGATGTTGTTCTTACACGCTGACCTTGGAAAGTTCAAAGGTAAACGAGAGCTGTTGAATAGGATGAAAGAATCCAAAGCCATCTGGAAGGCAGATGTGATCATAATCGATACCTTTGATGCCATATTGAGGAATGATGCCACTTTCGAAGAGATGATCACCAAAGATGAGGGTAGAGGTGCGGCTCTATCAATTATATCATTTTTCAGGGACATGATCGGAAGAGGTAAAACCATTATAATTACAGTTGATCCCTCCAACGTGTCCGAGGAGGTCATAAACCCCTTCAGATCAGTCGCAGATGTCTATTTCTATATAGAGATGATGGAAGTTGGTAGTGAAATTAGGCGTTCTATCAACGTTAACAGACACGCTGGAGGAGGAGATAAATTAGGCGACAAAATAGGATTTTCTGTGAGGCCTGGCGTTGGTATTGTTATTGAATCCAGATCGGTGGTCTGATCAGGGGGTGATTTATGGCAACCAAACTTGATCCTGAGCTAAAGAACCTTGCTTACAGGTACCCGCACCTTAAAGACCACCTTGTGAGCTTTAAAAGGATAACCGGAAAATATCCTGAGTTCAAGGAAGAACCAAGTAGTGATGATAAGTCTGAAAGACCCAACTTGATTTACCCTATCGGAGAGATGCTGTTTGCTCATATATGGGGGGGTATGGCTCAAGAGACCAAATATTACGGCATCGAACCCGCTCTTAATGAAGAAGAGTACACTAAATACAGGACCATAAGAGAGATTGTCCTGGAGAGGTCCATAGAGGAAGAGACTCCCGAGAATGACGAGGGTTTTACAGATATAATCGAAGAAATACTCTCCAAAGTAGTAGCAGTAAGAAGGAACCCCTATAATGAAAAGAAGGGGTTATTAAGTAGATTTGGTGGTAGAAAGATAGAGGTCACGGAAGATACTTACAATAAGCTCAGATACAGGCTGAATAGAGATATTATTGGATTAGGTCCTCTGGAACCTATGATCAGGGATAAATACTTTGAGGATATTCATGTCATAAACCGGGAGATCACCTACGGAACGCATAAGATCTTCGATATGGTCAGGACCAACGTAAAATGGGATAATGAACAAGAGTACGAGAGATACCTCAAGGCTTTGGGAGAGAGGATCGGTAAGCCGGTGACCGATGCTCACCCCATTGTTGACGCCAAACTTCCCGATGGTTCAAGGCTTAATCTGGTCTATAGTGATGACGTATCCAATCGGGGTTCTTCGCTTACCATCAGGAAGTTCAAGGAAGTGCCTTTGTCCTTTACTCAACTGGTCAAGTTCGGCTCCATGTCATCCACTCTTGCCGCTTACCTATGGTTATGTCTGGAGAATGACGTCAGCTTCATTGTCAGCGGTGAAACAGCCAGTGGTAAAACCACCACATTGAATGCTGCTCTCAGCTTCATCCATCACGATGCGAAGATCTACACAGTAGAAGACACTCCTGAAGTTCTACCCCCTCACAACGCATGGCAGCAGATGTGTACCAGAGAAGGCGAAGGTGGAAGGGGTGGAGTAGATATGTTCGGGTTATTGAAGGCTGCATTGAGGAGCAGGCCCAATTACATCATAGTTGGTGAGGTTAGAGGTGAAGAAGGTAGAATCGCCTTCCAGGCCATGCAGACCGGCCACCCGGTCATATTCACTTTCCACGCGGGTACCATGGAATCACTGGTCCAGAGGATAACCAGTGACCCCATAAACGTGCCCACTCCATTCGTAGGGAACCTGGACATAGCTCTTTTCCAGAACTTCATCAAAGGAAAAGGATTCAGAAGAGTTACCAGCGTTCAGGAGGTTGAGGGTTATTCTAAACAAGCTGACGGTATTATCACCAGAGAGACCTTTGAGTACGATTTTGCCAACGACGAGATCAGTTTCAGAGGTTTTGCCAACTCCTACATCCTGGAGGACAAGATAGCCATCAAATTGGGTTATTCCGACAGGAAGCAGATCTACAATGACCTGGAGATGAGGAGCAAGATCATTGAGAGAATGGTGCAGGAGAAGATCTTCGATTATCACGAAGTGAACGAGTTGTTGAAAGCCTATAGGTTGAACGGGATAGATGGATTGCCTTTCAGCGTTCATTAGAATTAGCAAAAAATGAGTTCGAATCAGTATGATCAAGCATTCAAGATGCTGGGCTTGGAACCCCAGGAATATTTTGTCAAATTTGCTCTGCCATTGACTCTGGCTTTTGTAGTAGCTGGATTAATACTCTATATTTTCGTGGGAAGATTATTGGGTGGCTTCTCATTCATATTCCTCACGCTGCCTTTATTCGGTTTACTGGTAGCGTTGATCTATCCTAAAGTTATTGTGGATAAAAAAAGGGTGGAGATAAATCAGAATCTTCACCTGTTCATAACTCATGCCGGTACCCTTTCAACTGCCGATATGGAGAGAAAGGGCCTATTCAGGATTATTGGAGAGAAAGAAGAATATCAAGAGTTAAGCAGGCAGGCCAAATTGATCACCAAACTGGTACAAGACTGGAGAATGAGCTTGCCAGAAGCCTGCAAATTCCAGGCTGCAAGATGTCCCAGTAAAATATTCAGTGATTTCCTGGAGAGGTTTGCATACAATGTTGACGCTGGTCAGGAAGTTGAAGATTTCCTGGTGGGAGAACAGGCGGTCATAATGTCGGAATTCGAGACCATGTATGTTAACGCTCTAAAGGATGTGGACATATTTAAAGAGCTGTTCCTGTCCATGATCCTGTCTATTGCTTTCGCTGTAGTGTTCGCCATTATTCTTCCTGCTATCACCGGGATGTCGCCTACAATACTGGTGATATCGACAGTATTCCTTTTCGCTATAGTAGAGGTTGCTTTTCTTTATGCCATGTACTCCCGTATCCCCAACGACCCTCTGTGGGGAAAATTTGATGCCAAAACGAGTTCGGAGAAAAGGATTGATAAATGGATCTACATCTCCATTGGGGCCATTCTGGTCTTATCCGCAATAATCCTGTTATCTTATTTTAAAATAGCTTTCGCGTTCATAAACCAGCTTCCGCTTATTATGAGGTTCACCATTCCTCTCACGCCACTTCTTTTACCGGGTATTATCTCCAGAAAAGTAGAGTCCGAAATCAAAGGAAGAGACAAACAATTCCCCAGTTTCATCAGGTCGCTTGGTGCTGCGGAGTCGGCCAAGCAGACCACGACAACGCACGCATTGAGGACACTCCAGCATAAGGATTTCGGAGAGCTAACAAACCTGGTCAGGAACCTCTACAAGAGGCTCAACTTGAGGATTAGTCAAGAGAGGTCCTGGGAGATGTTCATCAAAGAAGCCGAATCGTTCTTGATCCATAAGTTCTCCACCATGTATTACGATTCTAGACTTAAGGGAGGAGTCCCTGATAAGCTGGGGAAGATAATCGCCAAGAACGTGGAGAAGATCCACTCTCTTAGAACTCATCGGAACCAGACCTCAACTACGCTCGTTGGTGTCCTTTACGGTATCACTGCCAGCTTATCCTTTTCCCTCTATGTGGGGATCATGGTCGTCAACATGATGGCCGAGTCTATGAGTTCTATCTCTCTGGAGACGGATCTGTCAGTGTCCTCCGTAGTAACTCTGACCCAGTATAATATAGGGGAAGTAAGCTTTCTGATGGTTCTCATACTTTTGATCCACGCATTGCTATCCTCTGTAATGATAAAGATAGTTGATGGCGGTCATCAGGTGAACGCCTATTTCCATTTCGTGAACATGATGTGGATATCCGCCATGTGCGCGTATGCTGTCGAAGTGGGCATGGGTTCATTCATTAATATTTGATGGTGTGAAATTGCTTAAATTATAAATAGTATAAGAATAAGATTATCATCATAATGACCAGTCTTTACGAGCTAGAGAAGCGAGGAGATGTATCTTCCGTAATCAAAGTATTCCATAAATCAAATAACGAGAAAGTAAAGGCCAGAGCCCTGGAGCTAATGGGCGAGCTCGGAGGAAAAGAGGCTTTAAAGATACTAGTTGACGTAGTTATCAATGGAAAGAATGAAACTCTGAAAAGTTCGGCTGCCAAGGCCATCGCATGGTCTGACGAGGTAGCCCTAAGAAATCTCCTGGAAAAGATCGAGGGAGAAAAGATAGAAGGCGCTTCTTGGGTAATTGTGGACTACCTGCTGAAGATGATGAAGAGTGAAGATAAAAGCCTCAGGATGAACGCCGCTATAGCTCTGGGCAGAATAGGCGAGGCAAGGAGTGTTGATGCCTTAATTGAAACCCTGGATGATACTTCCCCCAAGGTCCGTAGCGCTGCAGCAACTGCTCTGGGTATGATCGGAGATGATAGGGCTATCGAACCACTCCTGACCCTCCTCAATGATGGTAACATTAAGGTGAGGAGAGCAGCACTCGAGTCCTTAAATGACCTTAATATTACCAAAAAACACGTGGATGAGATCAAAGTCTGTCTCAGGGACCAGGACACCCGTATCAGGGAGCTTACAGCTATTCTACTGGGAAAAGATGGTGAAAAGGCACTGACTCCCCTATTGAAGGGTTTAAAGGATAAAAAAACTCAGGTGAGAGTTGCCTCCGTCCACTCTCTTCTGGAGATAATGTCCCGAACACCTCCAGAGAAAAGTGAAGATGTAAGGAAAAAGGTTAGTGAGGGTCTGGAGCATTATTCAGAAACTGCATACGTTGTTATTGAGGTACTGGAAAAGACCGACAACAAATCGATTAAAAGGAACGCCATGTGGCTTCTGGGATATCTTGAAGATTCCAGAGGAGCCAGTATACTTACAAAAATTCTGCAGACCGGATCTTCTGAAGAGAGAAGGCTCGCTGCGACTTCCTTAGTCAAGATAGGGTCGGTTGGCGAGCTTGCCGATAAGATCAATCATGAAGACGATGAGGTCAGGCTATTGATCTGCTGGATTCTGGGTGAAGCGGGGGATAGATCGGTCAAGCACGTCCTGGAGCAAGCTCAGGAAGATCCAAGTGATAGAGTCCGTAGTATGGCATTTCAGGCTATTAAGAAAATCGAAAGGTTTAAGAAATAAAATTTTCATAATAATTGTAATGACTGAATCAAAAATTACCGATAATATCGGTAAATTCATATCACCCATCTCATCCAATGATAAAAGATATCGGGACGCTAAATGGGTCCCAGGGCGGATCATCCTCTCCACCAAGAATATCTGGATGATCGGCAAAGATAGAAAAAAGAAGATACCTCTCAAATCCATTTATGACGTTGGTGGGCGTTTTGACATAAGTAACGAAGTCAGATCCATGCCCTTTTACATTTTGATAAAGCACTATGGCTCCGAAAAGGAGATGAACTCCAGTCTTGTAACCCTTAAGAATAAGAACGAGTTCGAGAACCTGAAAGAAAAACTCCTGGAGATCCTTTTAAACAAAAAAGTCGTTTTGGTCAAATATCCTGTTAAAAAAGGGGGAGTTATCCAGCAAAACATCAAATGGGAGAAGGCGCAGATAGCTATAAAGAAAAACAAGCTCAGGATGGTGACTGAGAGCAAGAAATTCATCAGAGTTGATCTGGACAAAATACAGCTGGTGAAAAAGGAGGATAGAGAAATAGATCAGGAGACGAAAAAGGTGCTGGACATCCAATTCTCTGAAATGGAAAATGAACAAGAATTCTCCGTAGAATGTTACGTCCACGGCAAAGAAGGTGTACTCAATATCCTTAACAACTTTATTTTCGGGAGCTTTGATAAGGTTACAGCGGATATAAACCTCTCCGAATCGGAGAAACAGATAATAATGTCACTTTATACTGGAGTGTCTCCCTTTGAGATAGCGGGATTCATCGGTATGGACGTGGACAAAGTGGAAGAGGTTTACGACCGCTTAATTGAGCTGGGAGTTCTTAAAGAGGTTAGAAAGCGAAAAGAAGTTATTTTAACTACCAGAGGAAAGAATCTGGCCAGCGAAGCATTATCGGAGTGAAGCTATTTTGTCTACCAGCTCGAGCTGTATGAGCTTTTCTTTCTCCAGCATCAAGTCCCTTACCAAGAACACAATGACCGGGATCACCACCGCAAGATGTCTGATCTTTAAAAATCCAACATAATAGGGTATGTGAAATGGTAGGAGGCAGAATAGACACTGGGAGCTGAGATAGAAAGATAGGTTGTCCAGGGTGAGGAATACCCCATAAACGGCTACCATTACCAGTAAAGCCAGATGGGACTGGATGAGGTGGACATCTATGGACTTCAAACCGCCCAGTAAAAAGAGAGAAAGGAAAAAGAACCCCATATACCATGCAGTATTGACTCCCAGTCCCCAGAAAAGGTCCTGGATGCCTCTTGATGCCAGCAAGTACCCTGTTATTGCTTCCCCAAATACGAAAAAGCCCATTCCCAATATGAAAGAGACTATGAATATACGATACTGCTGGTCGAATTCCATTATATCCTCCTGAAGATCTTATTTATTCTATCGACCACATCGAATTTCTTTTCTATAGGTAAGGTCTCCGTTTTCCCCAGTACAAGTAATCCTCCTCTTTTCATTGACTCCGCAAGATGTTCAGAGACGATAGGTTTATTTTCGGGTTCTATATAGATCAAAAAATTTCTACATAGAACCAGGTCAAAGTCACTGGCGGGAGGAGGGTCATTGATTATGTCGTGATGAACGAAATTCACTTTTTTCTTTAAGAATGGCTTTACAACATATTTGCCATCTGAACTTATGAAGTACCTGTGAGTGTGAGCATCCTTTAGATAGGACAGGTCTTCTTCAATGTTAAAAAAGGTTCCTTCTCTGCCTTTTTGGAGGGCATCTTTATTTATATCTGTAGCAGTGATTTCCATATCGACCCCGATCTGGTCCGAAATTATTGCTAGCGAATAAGGCTCCCTTCCGTCAGCACACGCAGCACTCCAGACCTTGATCTCCCCTTTATTTCTCAACAGACCTTTAAGACTTTCCCAGACTTCTGGATTCCGGAAAAAACTGGTGACATTGATACTCAATGAGTCTTTCAGGGCCTTTAATTCCAATGTGTCCTCTCTAAGAACTTTCAGGTACTCTTTTTCAGATTCTATACCCTTTCTCACCATTCTGGCACGTAATCTGCGCATCAGATAGCTGTCCTTATAGGCGCTGAGCCCTAGATCGGACTTGACGTAACTCAAGAGGGTCATAACTCCAAAACCACAGTATTGGATTGTTTTATCAGCATTTTTCCCTCTGCAGTATGGAATTCTACGGTTCTCCCATGATTTTTGCCCACATCTTCACCTTTGATCTTTATGCCCATCTCTTTCAGCACTTCTTCTACCTTCTGAACGTTTCTTTTACCTATGGACATACTCGAAGAGGGGAAACTGAACATTTGAGCGCCCCCAGCTATTTTGGCTTCCAGCTCATTGATATCGATATAGCCGCTGATCTCTTCTATCATAGCAGGGATCGCTGTGTCCGCGTACTTACCAATAAGGTCGGTCTTACCGTCAACCTCTGGCAACATTATGTGAGCCAGACCTCCAATATCATTTCCATTCGAGAGGCCTACAGCTACACATGAGCCAACAGTAGTAACCAGTACTTTCTGACCATTGGATACCAGATAATCCCCCATTCTAACTCTGATCGAGTTCATGAGCTTTCAACAGCTTCCATGAGTTTGGATATCTCTGGAATTACAAATAGTTCGCAGCTTATATCGTTGTTTTTTGCATGGATTAGACTGTTGAATAGAAATGCGTTGTCGTAGTCCTGGGCGACCTGAATAAGCAACGGATCGATCACTGCTGAGCCTATGTCGTGTACCGTTTGGGGAGTAGATATATTGATTTCAGTTTTAAGGTAGTCAGCCCATCCGTCTATGAAAGAGCTGGTTATTATGTTCCCCACTTCACTAATGGCAGAAATATCCATATCCGTAAAACTATCAGAGTCGCTTTCTTCAATTCCCTCTAACAGAAGATTGGACACATTCTTTGCGCTTGAAGTGGGAAATAAGGCAAGCAGGTATCCGGATGGAGTTCCGTTGAAAGTGAGGTACACTCCCACCACTTCCTGGTCACCGATAGTCTCGGGGATATCGGGAAGACTGACGAACTCTATCCTGGTAACGCTCATCTCCACATCAATACCCAGCATCTGAGTTAAATTGTTGGCCACATTTGTAGCTCCTTTCTTTGCAAGTCGATTCAGTTCATTTAATTTGTTGAGATCAACTCTCACCTAATCACCTCCTAAAGTGTTTATGTCAAGTATGGGTACAACTTCTCCTTCACCCAAAATGGAAATGCCTGAAATGCCTTCCACACTTTTCAGCATACCCAGAGACTTAACCACTACTTCTTTCTGATCTAAAACCGAGTCACAAGCAAGTGCAACCCTCTTGTCAACAGATGATGCAATAACGATCATTTTTTCGCTGTTGGCTTCGTGGTCAACTCCCAAAGTCCTTTTAAGATGTATAACAGGTATTATGCTTTCTTCCATTACCAGCTGGTCTGTACCACCAGCATATCTGATCTCACAATTGGAAACAGGCTCTACTTTTAGAATATCTTTAAGAGGGATCCCATATTTCTCATCCTTGACCGTTACAAGCAGTATTTGACTAATCGCCATTGATAGTGGCAGCCGAAGCTTAAAGGTAGTTCCTTTCCCTTTTTGGGAGATCACTTCTACTGAGCCTCCCAGCGATTTGACAGTGTTCTGAATTATATCGGTTCCGACACCTCTTCCGGATACGTCAGTGACCTGTTCACTCGTACTGAAACCGGGCATAAGAATAAGATTATAAATTTCTTCTTGAGATAAGCCCTCAACTTCTTCCTCGGAGACCAATCCTTTTTCCAGGGCTATTCCTTTTATTTTATCAGAATCTAAACCCTTTCCATCATCCGTTATTTCTATAAGGACGTGATCCTTAAGCTTGGAAGCTGTTAAAGTCAAATTACCTACTCTATCTTTTCCGGCGTTTTCTCTAACCTCCGGTGTCTCTATACCGTGGTCAACAGAATTTCTTACTATGTGTACCAAGGGGTCCTGTATTTTATCCAGAACAGTTCTATCTACAGTGACTTCCTTTCCCTCGACCACAAAATTGACCTCTTTCCCTAAAGATTTGGATAGATCCCTCACTATCCTGGGTAAGCGATCGACCACATACTTGAGAGGTATCAACCGCAGATCCATTACAGTGTCTTGAAGCCTGCTGAGGATCCTCTCGAAATTCGAGAATTCATCGCCAATGGTCTTCTTTACTTCCGGAGGCAAAGAGTTCTCCAATTTCAATTTTCTTACCACCAGCTCTTCAACCATATTCATCAGTTCGTCCAGTTTGTGAATACCGATCCGGATGGACTGGATATCCTGGTGTTTTACCTTTGCCCTGGAGTTGTTGGTATTATTAGGTTGTGGTCGTTGTTCTTGGGCTTGCCGTTTTTGTGCTTCTTTGTCCACATCTTTACTTTCCTCTGACCCTTCCTCTGAACTTTGTACTTCACCCTGATCTTCTTCAGAACTTTGCTCTACATCCAGTTTGTATTCCTTGATCTGAGGAAGCTTGCCCATCAACTCCTGGACTTTCTCCACACTTCCTCCCAGAACAACTTCAAACCAGTCTTCAAAACTACCATCCTCGATCTGATCGACTGAAGGTGTTGTGCTGACCATCTCCGCAATTTCTTCAATATTTTTAATTATGAGCATGGCATCTATTCCCTTCATCTGGGAATCCGGGTTAACCTTTACCTTCAAATTGACCCTGTCCGCCGAAATACTATCGGTTTCCTCATTAGAGACTTCTTGAAATTCTTGCTGGCCAGTAGAGGCTTTTGGATGGTCTTGTGAAGTCTGAGAATCCTCTTGAGTTTGTGGGTTTTGAGAAATTTGTGGGTCTTGAGAGTCAGATCCTTCTCCACATTGATCCTCTAAACCAATCCTTATCCTGTTTATTAGCTCATCAGGTTGAGTGGTGGTCCTCCCCGCTTCCACGATCTCCCCTAGAAGCAACTCTATCATATCGGCTCCTTCAAAAATGAGATTCATTATATGATTGTCCATTTCAGTCTTACCCTGCCTGAGAGCATCTAAAAGATCTTCGATAGCATGAGCAGTTTCAGATAAGTTATCAAATCCCATTGCCGCGCTATTGCCTTTCAGTGTGTGGGCATTGCGAAAGATGGATGTCATTACGTCAACATTATGGGGTTCTTCTTCCAGTTCCAGAAGCAAATTATTGAGATCGGTGAGAAGGCTCTTGCTTTCTTCTACAAATACCTCAGTGTATTCATGGTCCATTTTTATCACCTGCAAGTTTAAGAATATTATAAACAATGCCAGAGATATCAGCTACAATATCCACACACCCTGTCTCTATAGCTCTTTTAGGCATACCAAAAACTATTGAGGTTTCCTTGTTCTGTGCGATTACTTTACCTCCTGACTTTTTGATGAATTGCACTCCAACCTGGCCGTCTTTACCCATGCCGGTTAGTATGATCGCAATAGTTTTGTCTCCATCAGCTCTGGAGGCAGAAATTAAGGTCGGCTCCAATGAAGGGCGTACATTGTTTATAGGAGTGTCTCTGTTGAGTTTGACAAAGATCCCGTTATCTCTCTTTTCCAGGACCACGTGGTAATCTCCGGGCGCAACCAGAGCATAACCGGGCTTGACCATATCCCCGTCTTCTGCCTCTTTAACAAAGTATTCGGAGATCGAGTTCAATCTGTTGGAAAATCTAAAGGTAAAATCCCTGGGCATATGCTGTACAACAACGATCCTGAATCTTGCAGAAAGAGGGAGTTTAGATAATATTTTTTCAATAATAGGGGGACCACCTGTAGACGCTCCTATCACAAGAAGTTTCTCCAAAGGCTTAACACTTTCTTTTATAGGTTCAACTTCCGCCGAATGAGGTATCTTGACTTTTGCAGCAGTCTTTACCTTTTCAATTATGTCCACTCCGTTCCTCCTCAAATCAGGGGATACCGTGCCAGAAGGTTTGGGGATAAAATCAACCGCGCCCAATTCAAGTGCTTCCAGAGTAGCATCCGCACCGTCCTGGGTTTTCGCACTGAGCATCAAGACGGCAGGGGGGTTCACAGATTTTCTTATTTCTTTAAGAGCAGCTATACCATCCATTTTGGGCATTTCCACGTCCATTGTAACTATGTCAGGCTTCAATAATTTTATTAATTCAATTGCTTTTTCACCATCCTCGGCTTCCCCAATAACTTCAAGTTCAGGGTCAGAATTAAGGATGTCCGCTATAATGGTCCGCATGAACTTGGAGTCATCAACCACTAGAGTTTTGATGATGATAAAGCCCCCTTAACATGTATGAATCAGCCCAAAACGCCTTGAATCGCTTCTACAACCTTAGGACCCTGGAAGGGTTTAGTAATATAACCATCAGCCCCGGCTTTGATCGCCTGCTTCATCTTTTCCTCCTGTCCTACAGAAGTGCACATAACGACTTTAAAACTGTTATTTGTGCCTTTTATCTCGGCTGTGGCTGCGATTCCGTCTTTCACCGGCATGACGATGTCCATCATTACGACATCGGGTTTGAGTTCAGAAGCTTTCTGTACTGCCTCGACACCATTTTCAGCCTCTCCAATGATTGTGTAGCCTGAGTTTGACTCTAAGATACGCCTCAATAGCTTTCTCATGAACTGAGAGTCGTCAACTACAAGTATTTTGACTACCATGTTAACACATCCTTACAATAACAATCATCATAAGAGTATATTAAGTTTTTGTAATTTTTTAAAACTCCTATTTAGGACTCGCTATAACAATATTACATAAATATAAATATAGATCTCTCAAATAATGGTCTTAGGTCATTATCAAATAATCAAATATATAAATTGTGAAGAACCTGATTTAAAATATCCTGCCTAACTTAAATATCCTGATCAATGGATATCCCCGTCTTTGAGGAAGATAATGTTGCCCCTTCCTTTCTTCACTTTCTCTACGATACTTCTTCTCTCCAGGTCGGCTATAACTAGACTCATCTTGGCTTCCGAATAACCCATCTGCTTCCTGAGGTCCTTCTGGGTTACCCGTCCACCTTCTTTCTTGATAATGGATAAAGCTTTCTGGAGGTCTTCTGGAAGCTCTGAAAGCTCGTCAACCTTTACTGATCCTTCTTCCGCTTTCTCAAGTGTTTCTGGTTCTTTAACGGCATATGGCTCACTTTTATTCCAACTTTCACTTGAACTCTCACCCGACATCTCTTCTCCGGCAAATCGCTTTTTCTTAATTATAAAAAATGCAGAAGAAGCTGCAGCCAGAATGACGACCAGGACAATAGGTATGAGAAGATTGAAATTACTTTCCTCCTCTACACCTCCAACAGCCTCTTTGGTCTCATTTTCCTCCTCATCATCTACAGAGAAATTGAGGTCTTCCGGCACTTCAGGACCGATATCTGAGAGCGGTGGAAATAGAATTAGATCGATCTTGTAGTCTCCTTCCTGTTCAATGGTTATATTCTTCTGAGCATACATCTCCACACTCCCCTGTCTATAGTATACCGCTTCCAGATTGTATGTGCCTGTGGAGAGATTTATCTGATATTTTCCGTCTTCAGAGATCATATGCTGTTCAGGTGTGGTATTTATAATGAGCTCCGTCTTGGATAATGGCTCTAGAGTCTCCCAGGAGTAAATGGTCCCGTGAATGGTGGCAGCACTGGCCGATTGAACAGTTGTGAGAAGAATTACTGCCAGAAAAATGGTCTTCCAGCTTAAAATGAGATTCAAATTTGGTCTTAGATTAGGATTAGAATAAGGTTTGAATAAACTATTCAAAGTCTATCGACTCCTTAATGGCCAACGGTATGCCGGATAACATGTCCATTGCAGTGTAATTATATCCCATTCTCTCCATTAGCATATCTCCAGCTCGTCCGTTTATATAAACAGCACTTGAGGCGCTCCAGAATGGTTCATCGAGCGATAGAAACGTTCCAGCAATCCCAGCCAGCAGGTCGCCGGTGCCTCCAACGGTCATGCCCGCATTCCCCGCTCTGTTTATCTTGATCTTCTCCCCATCTGAGATGACGTCCTCCACGGATTTAAGCAAGATCGTGGCTCCAGAGCTTTTGGCAGCTTTTTTAACTTCCTTCTCACTTTCGAATTTATATCCAAATGTATTCAGGAACTCCGTGGAGTGAGGGGTCATAATACACTCACAGCCCTCTGGAACCTGGGGGATCAGGGCTCCAGCGTCCAATACCGCTTTATCAGTATACTTCAGGAATTCTTGTGAAAATTCTCCTGCATTTTCACTGCCCATACCCATGACCACTACATGGAACTTCTTCACCACTTCCCTGAGATGCTCAACATGCTCTACACCGATTTGTTCACCTTTCACCTTCCGAACTATCAGATTGGGAGAGAATGAAGCCACTATATCATAAACCGTTTCCGGCACGACCACATTCACCAGATCAGCTCCAGCTGCATACGCCGCCATAGCTGTCAAGGCAGGAGCCCCACTATAAGGACCGCCCCCGATAACCAGGACTTTGCCGTGGGTACCTTTATGCCCACCAGAAAATCTGTGATAAGTTCTTTTCACATCTCCCGGACCTGTTAATTTCTCTATGAGTGAGGGTATTCCAATGCTTTTCACAATAACTTCTCCGGCCTTCTTGAGACCGGGCTTCATTTTATGAAACGTGACGGTGAGGTTGGACTTCACAAAGGTGTAATAATCGCCTGAGTCCGGGTCAAGACCGGTGGGGACGTCAACTGATAACACGTAACTGTTGCTGGAATTTATCAGATCCACTGCAGTTGCATAGGGCTCCCTAAGCTTTCCTCTTACTCCGGTCCCCAGCATGGCATCGATAATAATATCCGAATCATCCTGCTGCATCATAGTGGAATCCCTGATCTCTATAATGGGGACTCCACATCTCTTCAATATATCCGCATTTCTTCTGGCGATATCCGATTTTATGTCAGATACTTTTCCCATAAGCAATACTTTAACGTCAAAATTCTGAAGAAATCGGGCGGCAACAAACGCGTCTCCTCCATTGTTACCCAAACCCGCATAAATGATGACCTTACCGCTATCAAAGCGTTCGACTATTTCTTCTGCCAGCCCTCTTCCTGCATTCTCCATCAACTGGAGTCTGGAGAGTCCGTAATACTCGCAATTGGTGTCCACAACCATCATTTCTTTACCGGTTATCGAGGTCATGTTTTCCATAAGATGAATTTAATTTATTGGGTAAAAAAGTTTTAGGTTCTTAAAACCGATGTGATTGTTTTCCTCTGAACATGATCAGAACCTGAAGGGTTTATCCCATCCCATGAGGTCGGTTCCGGTTGCTGCAGATATGTTCATGTTCAATGATCTCAGGTCCTCCAGCTCCAGATTTCTCACGTCGGTCTTGCCCGCCTGCTGGGTCAAAATCTTGAGCTCTTCAGTCATGGCTTTGATGTAGTTGTGTACGTTAATGCTTCCTTTATCGGGTTTCAATCTCCTGCGGAGCTTCTCATCTTGTGTGGCGATTCCCTTGGGGCACTTACCCCGGTAGCACTGCCTGCAAACTGTACATCCCAGGGCAATGAGCATTCCCGTCCCCATCTGAACCGCGTCAGCGCCCAAGGCAAGGGCTTTTGCCACATCAGCACCGCTCCTAATCCCTCCAGCTGCGACCAGACTGACCTTACTCCTCAGCTTCAATTCTCTTAAGGCCTCATCTGCCTGGACGATGGCAGCAACAGTGGGAATTCCCGCATGCTCGGCGACCACATCTGGAGTTGCTCCCGTTCCACCCTGCATGCCGTCAACCACTACAATATCCGCACCTGCTTTGGCAGCAATTTTCACGTCATCAGTGACCCTCCCTGCAGAATACTTTACAGCAATGGGTACCATCCAGTCGGTGATCTCTCTCAACTGCTCTATTTTCATGGCGAGGTCTTCCGGACCAATAATGTCCATATGCCGTGAGGGTGAGAGGGCGTCAGTTCCGGGTGGGATACCCCTTATCCTGGCTATCTCTTCTGACACTTTTTCTCCCAGCAGGTGTCCTCCCATTCCTGCTTTGGCTCCCTGACCGATCTTTATCTCTACTGCATCCGCAGTGTTGAGAGATCTTGCAGATATTCCGAACCTGCCGCTGGCATATTGAGCGATGAGGATTTTGGAGTGTTTTCTCTCCTCCGGATGCATACCTCCTTCGCCGGTGTTGGTGGCCGTTCCCGACATGGAAGTGCCTTTGGCGATCGCCACCTTGGTCTCCAGGCTGACAGCGCCAAAGCTCATGGCAGCTCCCATTATGGGTGTATCGATAACAAGAGGATTTTGGGCGAACCGGTCTCCCAGAACTACCTGGGTGTTGCAGGGCTCCCGGTACTTATCTATAGAAGGTCTGGAGGTTTGTGCCGGTAGGATCACCAGCTCATCAAAATGAGGGAGTGGTCGGGTCGCTCCTGTACCCCTCACGAGGTAGGTCCCTATTTCAGCTTTCTTCCGAATGTCCCTGACTACAGACCTGCCCCACAGACCCCTTTCTTCAAAGTCGGATGTTCCAGAGACCTGAATGGCTTCTGCAGGGCAAACGTCAACACAATTGCCGCAACCCACACATTCAGATTGGTTTTTCACCACCGGTCTCTTTCCTTCCCTGTCAAGTGCTCCGGTGGGGCAATAGCGGACACATCTGAGGCATTTCTCACACTGGTCCCTGTCTATACCGATCTGGAACATCTATCCTTCCTCCGTGGGGGCGTAGTAAAATCTCTTGCTTACAGGAGTTATTTTTCTGAACTTTGAGGTGTCTGAGGGGAAATCGTTCTGTGCAAGCACTTCTTCCAGCCACTGCTCATCATCCTGGTCCACTTCAGTTATTCTGGCGTTCTTTCCAAGTGTCTTTACATCTCCTCCAACGTAGATAGTGCCTCTCACAATCGACTCTCCACCCATTTCTCCCAGATCGCCCAGGACTATAATGGAGCCGCCCATCATGTAAAGACCTGTCATGAACTCGGAGTTCCCACCAATTATTATGGTACCTTCTTTCATAATCTCCCCCGTTCTGGCACCGACATTTCCTCTCACTACGATGGTGCCACCATATATTCCCTGCCCGGTACCATCACCGGAGTTTCCCCTGACCTCTACGTATCCCCGGGTCATGTTGTCAGCTGCAAACCAGCCAGCATTCTTCTCGATTATCACACGAGGTCCGTGGACCATGGTAGCAGCGAAATAACCCACACTTCCCTTCACCCTAACATCAACTTCTTCCTCAAGCCCTGCACACAAGTAGTGCTTCGCTCCCGAGTTGATAAGGGTCAATTCTTTATCTCCATCCGCAACTGCTTTTCGGACACTCCTGTTAATTTCTCGAACCGTTAAACCTTGACAATCAAGCTCCATATTCTCGCTCCATCATCTCTCGCATACCCTTATTTCTCCCGGTGAAAGATACTCTGTATCCAGACCTAACGGCTCCAGAGCCACCTCTTCACTCGCTACCGCAAAGACATCAGAGTCTTCAACGACCAGAGCAGGTCTCAATCCCAGCTTATCCTTGGCAATCCCAATGGAGTTCGCTGTGGATATCAGGAAGGAGAAAGGTCCGTCCAGCTTCTTAACAGAATTGTCCAGTGCTTCTTCCAGATTGCTGCCTTCAAGGAGCATATCCGCTACAAAATGCACAATACATTCCGTATCATTGTCGGTAGTGAATGTATGCCCTTTTGCTTCCAGGGAGTTCCTTGTTTTCCAGTAGTTGGTTATCTGCCCGTTATGAACAACCGTAACATCAGGATACACGAAGCTCTGGAAAGGGTGAACATGATACCGGTCCACTACACTTTCCGTAGAAAAGCGGATGTGCCCAATACCGTGGGTTCCCCCCTTGCTGGAGATCCCGTATATACTGTCAACCAGAGAGACGGTCCCCAAATCCTTCATCATCTCGAACTTACCGGCGCTCAAAACCGAAACGCCGTCTATGGTCTGAAGCTCCTCCAGAAGATTCCTCAACTCTTTGAACTCCGTGACCTTTATGTGCAGATCAAGTATAATGAAATTCTTACCTTCTCTGACCACTTTGGTCTCTTCGACTTCGCAACTGGAGTGCAGTACCTCTTCAACCTCTTTTCTTTTCCCGGATCTGGTTAACTCCAGTTTCATTACGTAGTCATTTTCACGGAACTGAGTATCGCCATAAATAGCCACTCCAGCACCATCCTTACCCCGATGCTGAAGCTGCTGCATCATATCAATAATGGTCTCTCCGAAACGGGGGTTCCTCTTCCTATAAAGAAGCCCAACAATTCCACACATTCCAACAGAAAACAAAGACTCTGACTTTTTAAACTTAATTGTTGAAAGATTATCACGATAATAGAGAAATACCTGAACAAATCTACAAAATTGTAGGTTGCGTTTATTATTCTGTGACCCTCATAAGAAACCCTTTCATCCACTTGTTCAATGTAAAAATTTTTTACATAAAACAATCTGAACTCGATGGCTCTCCGTTTTAGTGATTACCTTACCTTATCCCTGGGTCCTCCTCATCGTACTGGGGTTCTTTCCGCTGGTCGTAGGGTATGGACTCTGGAACCAATTCAGGTTCGTCTTAGGGTATGGGCTCTGGAAGCAATTCAGGTGGTCGTGGCTTGGTGCCTTGATCTTAGGCTGTGCTCATCTTATGGGTTGGAGTGGAATTCGATCATTGATTATCATTCTCAGCCGCCCTACTCATTTACGGCACGATAGGTTTGTTGATACTGGTACTGGCGCTACTGCCTTCGGTGAAAAGATTCTAAAAATACAAGATTGACACAAAACGGACGTCAATATTGATTTGTTGGACCAACTTTGACTAACCGCTGCTGTAGGTGGGTGTTTGGGGTTTGAGGAGATCTTCTACCGCTTCCAGGAACTCAGAGTATATATGAGCGTCCAATGCAAAATGGTAGTATCTGTGTCTTTTGGATCCGATCAGCTCGGTCACGTACTGGGTAAGGGTGGAGAACGCGAACATGTTGGCGTGCATGGCCCCGTAGGCATCGTTGGACCGCATATAGAACAACCCGCTTAGCTCATCACTATTTTCACTGCAGAATTGGTACCCCCTAAGGCAGGGCGGCTCATCCGACTCAATGTCCCACTGCCTTGAGATCCCTACATAACAGTCCCTTCTGTTCCTATCCTGCTTCAGCTTGTTTATTACCGTGTAAAGCTGGTCAATATGCTGTTCATCATATTGACAGTAACGAGCTCGCTCTGCATAAGTGTAGGCCTCCTCTTCTTTGAGGATGTCCTCCTTCACCTCTGAATCGATGTATTTGGCACAAATGACGTAGTCATGGGCGTAGCCAATACCGTACTTTCTGGAGAAGGGAGCCTTATCGTGTATCTGCATCTCATAAGGATTTTCCACTTCCACCAACAATCTGTGGATAAACCTGCTCTCCGCCTGCCCCTCAAATATCTCTCCCCACTCCGTTTGCTTCTTTTTTCCCTGATGATAAATGGCTTCCAGGGAAGAGTGCCAGGCCGTAGAGAAATAGTCCTCTACCAGGTGAGCACCGTACTCAGTAACACCGAAGACCTCTTCAGCATCCCTGCTCATCTCCAGTGCTCTGTCGTAGTCTCTGGAGTATATGTGAGGTATTGCAATAATCATGGCCATAGTTCCCTTTTCAAATTCAGTGGCGTTGACCACCTCCTGTAAAATGTAGTTGACGAGGTCGAAATTGAAATCGTAGTAGTTGAGGGCATCCAGACTTCTGATATAAGCTGTCACATGCAGATTTCCCTCCATCTGGAGAAAACTAACCTCCGTCAAAGCCGGAGGATTACCACACAGGTGGTCCTCCGACTTCCATACAGGTATGGAGACCCTTCTGGTAAATGGGGATCTTTCCAGTCTCTCAGCCGCAATACCTATCAAATCCTTAATTCTGGTGATGTATGTTTCTCCACAAAAATTCCAGAAGTTGTACTCCACTCCAACTACCTCATCCGGTTCCTCTACCACTATAAAAGCGGTCCTGGACTTTATTATATTCCCGAATCGTGAAGAGGCTTTATCGTTCGCCTCCAGGATCTTTCCCACCAACTTTTGTTTTGAATCTGATCTGCCCTGGCTAACGATCATGTGAGGTGAGGTAGAGATGTAGGTTATTAAGGTATTTCCTGTTCCCAGAAAGTAAGTGGTACTTTTCAATTTACAGCAAAAAACCTTAGGAAAATTTCAAATAAAATCACATAGACAAAAAAGAAGATGTTGACCAGAATTGGTAAACTATTTACTGTGGGGCTACTCCTATCGCTGGTTATGCTTGCTCTGCTTGTTCTGGCTCTGGCAGCACCCGTCACAGCCCAGGATGGTGCTCAGATCTATGAGGAGAATTGTGAACGGTGCCATGCTGAAGATGGAAAGGGTGTAAGAGATGCTAATTTCACTGACCCTTCTTTCTGGAGGTCCACAACTAAAAGGGGTCTGGAGAACAGTGTTAAAAATGGAGTTCAAATAATGCCCGCATATGAAAACAAGTTAACAGATGAAGAGATCGAAGCAGTGCTCGAATACACCAGCAACTTTGCAGGAGTATCCTACTCAGAGATACCCAGATTTATCCCGGTTATTTCGGGTTTCACAGTCGTTGTGTGTCTAGTGGGAAGTCTCATTACGGCCATTCTGTTTAGAAGATAGCACTTCTACTCTCCTCATTAAATTATAACAAAAAATTTGAGTTAAATGATAGATGGTTGGATTTATGAAGCTATACTTTGTAATAGATCTATTACACAAAGAGGTTGTTAGAGCTGTTAAAGGAGAAAGGGAAAAATATCGTCCAATACACCTATCCAGCAGATTATTGGATACCAGTGACCCTCAAAGGGCCATAGAACTGATCAATCCCAGGTATGTCTATGCAGCAGATCTGGACAGGATAATGGGTGAGGGAGACAACACAGAAGTTATCAATTGCATATCCGGTAAAGTTGAGCACCTTATTGCAGATTGCGGATTTAAGTGGGTTTCAGAGCTGGATAATCTGGGGTTTGATGGTGTAGTGGGGAGTGAGACGTTCAACCTCCGGCAGCTCGAAGAGAGCTCCAATGTCCGTTACGTTAGTCTGGACATAAAGGATGGATTTCTGGATGCTTCTAACAGCTTCCGCAGGTGGGAGGAAGCTCTTGGGTGGTTGAACTCTTTCGACCTGAAGGGGGTCGTAATATTGACCCTCTCTAGAGTGGGTACCCTGTCGCTGGACCAGAGTATTTTCAGTAAATCAGCCGAACTATCTGACAACCCCCTGTACGCTGGCGGTGGTATAAAGAGCCAGGAAGACATTGTGGAGCTAAAAGAGTTGGGTTTTGAGGGTGCTCTAATTGCCAGCGCCTTCCACGAGGGGAGTATCGACCCTGAAGTTGTGCGGAGAGGGAGAATCAATTGATTGGACCATAGTCGGATATAATCAATTGGATATTACTCTGTCCAAAAGATAAGTTTTAATTACCTCGACACTTGGGAGAAAGTATGGAGGTTGTTGCCGGTCCTGCATCTCCTTTACTGGCTAGCAGGGTTGCAGATAGATTAAATTCAAAGGTTGCTCAGTCGAGATACAAGAAATTCCCTGATGGAGAGCTTTACGCCCGGGTGGAGTGTAATAGCCAGGATGCTGTGGTGGTTCAGAGTATAAACTCCAACGACGATCTGGTCTTTCTTATGCTGACCTTAGAAGCCCTTGAGGGCAAGAATGTGACTACAGTTGTCCCCTACCTTGGCTACGCTCGACAGGACAGGAGATTTTTGGAGGGCGAGGCTCTGAGCATTAGAGTGATAGCCAGAATGATAGAGGACTATACTGACAGGGTATTGTCCGTGAACGTCCACAGTGAAGAGTCAAAGAAGCAGTTCAAGAATATTGAAGAGGTTGACGCCATGCCGGTTCTGGGCAAGCATTTTATGGGAGAGGGCGTCTGTATGATCTCTCCCGACGTTGGTGCATACGATTGCGTCAAAGTGGCCGCTCAAGCCGCTGTCTGTGACTTCGATTACCTTGAAAAGAAGAGGATCGATGCAGAGCACGTGTTAATGGAGACCAAGAACATGGACGTAAAGGGAAAGAGAGCGGTGCTCATCGATGACATCATCTCTACAGGAGGAACTATCGTGGAGGCTACCAAAATCCTTCTGGAGCAGGGAGCACAGGAGATAAAGGTGGGATGCGTACACCCGGTTTTCGCCAGTTATGCCCTGAACAGACTTTATACAGCAGGTGTAAGCGAGATAATCGCTACCGATACGATCGAAAGAAATGTGAGCGAGATCAGCGTTGCCGATCTCATTGCCAAAGCCTTAAAGTGAACTAGATACTAATAGTTCAGCTCAACAGCAGTAGTTCAATTTCCCAGTAATCCTTTCTCCAGAAAGCTAGTGTAATTCTCTCTATCCTTTCCCAGTATAATGTGGTCCAGGACCCGGACCCCCACCAGATTGCACGCTTCCACGATCCTTTTGGTGACGTTTATGTCTTCACCGGATGGTTCTGGCTCTCCGCTGGGATGGTTGTGCACCAGGATTATTGATGCAGCTCCTTCTTTCGAGGTTTCTCTTACAACTTCTCTCACGTCAACAACATTGGTCTCTAAACCGCCTTTGCTCAACTCCAGATTCTTTACAGGTTTATTACCGCTGTCAAGCAGTATTATGTTGAAGAACTCTTTTTTGGCGTCCTTGAGATAGGGTGAGTAGTAATCGAACACGTAATCGACTACATCGCTCACATTTCTGACCTTGTTCCTTTTCTCTGCTCCTTCTCTCATCATTCTTTTCCCTGTTTCTATTGCCGCCTTTATCTGTGCCGCTTTGGCCATGCCGATACCCTGTATCTGACACAGCTGATTAATTGAGGCGTCATCCACTGCCCTCAGACTGCCAAAATGATTCAACAGATTCCTCCCAAGGTCTTCTGCACTCACCCCCTCATTACCTACCCTGAGGATCACCGCCAGCAGCTTGGAAGAAGATAGTTGTTGGGGTCCATATTTGATCAGCATTTCTCTGGGCCTTTCGTCCTCCACCCAATCCTTTATGGGCTTAGTGATCCTCGATTTCTTTACTTCCTGTTTAATGATCTCTCTTACCTCTCTACAATCCTCTTCTGTATTGAGTTCAAGCTTCTGGATTATACGTTCCTTATACTGATTGAATAGAGGATTCTTTCTTTTCCTGGTGAAGAAGATGTTCCCATTCCTGTATACGGGGTATGCTCTGTTCTCCACCAGAAAGTCGATAGCTTCCTGCCGGTCTTCCATACCTTCAATCTCATCGCCATCATTCGTAACAGCTTTCATCCTTCGTAAAGCAATTAGTTTATTATAAAAGATTTTTCTTGTAGGATCAATATTGTATTTGACTTCGATCCAATTAACCCGGAAAAGATATAATAAGTATGGAGGCAGCAAAGAGAGATAACAATGAAGGAAGTAGAAGAAGCAGCGGCAAAGATCAAAAATATGGAAGTTAGGGGAGCAGCAAAAATTGCCAAATTCGCCGCCAAAACACTGATGGATTTCGCAAATAGAGCGGGAGACGATTTCGACTCCGATATGAAAAAAGCTGCCGAAACGCTGATAAATACCAGACCGACTGCCGTCAGCCTGTACAATGCAGTAAATTACGTCATGAACTACAACGGCAGACAGGTGGATGAGAAGAAGCAGAGCCTGGTCTCAAGGGCTGAAAAGTTCATCGAGTGGGTGGATATAGCCCATGGGAGAATAGGCAATATTGGTTCCAGGAGAATAAAAGATAACTCTCTCATCATGACCCACTGCAATTCTTCAGCGGCTCTCTCGGTCATCAAATCAGCTCATCAGTCCGGAAAGAATATAGAAGTGATGGCTACGGAGTCCAGACCCCGTCTCCAAGGGCATATAACGGTCAAAGAGCTGACGGAAGCGGGGATACCCACCACATTGATAGTTGACTCTGCAGTCAGACACTACATAGAGAGCATGGATTACGTTATCGTGGGCGCGGACACTATCGCCGCTAATGGAGCCCTAATCAACAAGATAGGTACTTCCCAAATCGCTCTGTCCGCCAAGGAGGCAAGGGTGCCGTTCATGGTAGCCGCAGAGACGTATAAATTCAGTCCCAGAACACTACTTGGTGAGCCGGTAGAGATAGAAGAAAGGGATAAGGAAGAAGTAGCTCCACCGGAGATCATGAACCTCCCGGGGCTAAAGGTCAAGAATCCTGCCTTCGACATAACTCCTCGTGACTACATAGATGTCATTATAACCGAAATAGGTAATATTCCTCCTGAAATGGCCTACCTGGTCATCAAGGATAAACTTGGTCATCCCATATTCGAAGAATGAGTTGCATTTGTTGAAGGTCAAGCTAGTTAGCTCAAATCGATACCGTAAAGGGCAAAAAATATCTAACAACTGTATGTCCAGATGGTTTGGAGGGTTGTTTATGAATAAAACTACTCAAGAAGTGAGGGAAGTGGTAAATGATTATAACGACGTAACTATCGGTATATTCGGCTCTCATTCGGGAAAAGAGACCGGTATTGCCGCCAGGGCATGGGGCTTCAAAACTGCCATAATCGTTCAGAAGGGAAGGGACAAGCTCTACACCAAATATAACTCTCATCTATACGATAACGTAATTGAGCTTGACTCGTTTAAAGAGTTACTCAATAAAGAAGTTCAGGAGCAGTTAATAGATCTGAACACAGTGTTCATTCCCAACAGGAGCTTTGCGGTCTACGTAGGATACGACGGGATAGAGAACGATTTCAAAGTCCCAGTATACGGTAACAGGTTCATGCTCAGAGCTGAAGAGCGCAGCTACGAGAAAGGGCAATACTATTTGATGAAGGAAGCGGGAATAAGGATCCCCCAGGAGTTCAACTCCCCTGAAGAGATAGACAGACTCGTGGTGGTCAAAGTCCAGCAGGCAGACAATCCACTGGAGAGAGCATTCTTTTACGCATCCTCCCCTGAAGACTACCATCAGCAGGCTGAGGCACTGCTCTCACAGGGCATAATAAACCAGGAAGGTCTGAAGAATGCCAGAATTGAAGAGTACGTATTGGGATCAAGGTTCAACGCCAACTTCCATAGCTACGCTCTCAAGGATGCCTTCGGCGACTTTGACTTCGTGGGCTTTTCGGACAGGAGACAGGTTAACCTGCAGGGATTCTTGAATCTGCCCGCCAGAGACCAGCTCAAGATCGATGTGGGGGTAAAGAACGAGGAGATAGGACATTTTGGAGTTACTATGAGAGAAAGCAAGCAGGACATGGCATACGACTCCGCTGAAAAATTCATTAAAGCTACCCAGAAGGATTACTTCCCGGGTATGATAGGTATGTTCGGGCTGCAGGGTGCTATGGCCTATTCTCCCCAGGGCAAGCTGGAGTTCGTTGTCTTCGATGTCTCCCCCAGAGTCCCCGGCGACCCGGCAATCGGACCCACTTCCCCTGAGATGAGGAGCCTGAGCCTTAAACACAGCAAGAACATTGAAGATCCTCTGGACCTATCCATGATGGAGATAGAAAAAGCAATAAAAGAAGAAAGATTGAAAGAGGTAATTACCTGATTACCTAGCATATTAAAATTTTTTAAAATTTATTCCTAATTCTTTAGTGGAATTAAAAAGAAGAGATCTGAGCGTATTATTGTTCTAGAACCGCGTTGACCACTCCATCCCGGCTGGGTCTGCTGGTCACCCTTGCCTTTCCAGCTTCGGTCTCTATTATGGCTCCTTTGGTCACTACATTTCTTCTGGAGTAGTGAACGTGAGCCGGATTCTCCACCACATTCTTTATTTCAGATTTGACCATTTTATTTTCCGTAGGAAGGAATACGTTCGCCTGGCTTTCTCTGAAAAGCTTGAGCTTATCCCTACCGCCTTTTGTCCTCCTCTGTCTTACCTTTCTTTCGCCTATGAGGGTTTCAACCTGTTTTCCACCCATCTCGAATTTCCTTTTCCTTCTTGCAGTCCTGAGGAGCTTTCCAGTATGTGATCTATTACTTCTTCCCTGCCACAGCATGAATATCACCTTGATATGTTTTCAACCTTTTTTATAAGGATATTTTGATCTGCCGGAGCCGAACGGCTCAAGTCAACCGATGTAACCCAATAAAAACAATCTCAATTTAAATAGTTAACGACTGAACCTTTATTCCATCACACTACGTGTAAGCTGAAATGGCCTTTCAAAAAACTTCATGACCTGAAAAATATACATACCAGAGAAAGTGGCGGTATTGAGTAATTTATATAGTCAATAAACTGTTATAGCCATATTAGTGAGGTTGCGGTTGAACAATAAAAATAATAATAAGCTTTATATTTACATTGAATAAATATTAAAAATCAGAATGCTTAAATATTATTATTCAGGGCGTAGAGTAGCATGGATTGGGTGTTTATCGATTCTGAGTTGGGATATGATGGTTCTCAGATAAAATCTTTATGGGCATACTGTGAGGCAGGTGTAAAGGAAGACAGTATTATCTCATTCGTCGGCTCATGCGAGATTGATGGTGATGCTCAAGTAGATCTAGAAGACATGGTTTTACAGGAGAAAATATACTCCCCAAAAATGCTCCACTTCATTATAGAACACTTCGATGAAGTCAGCCTCCGACTAATACGTACCAGACAACGTTTCCTTGCCTACTTGATCCAGGAAATTATCAACGAGGAGAGAAAAGTATCCAGAAAAGGAGATAACCTCTTCTGGAACGGAAAGAAACTGACCATAAGCATGGCAACAATCTCTCCGGTTTCGGCAAAAATCCACTTTGGAGTGAACGTAGAAAGCGACACCCACTCATCTCTACAAGAGATAGGATATCCAGACCCAAAGCAGCTAGCCCTGGAAGTATGCAGAAGATACTCCCGCGAAATAGAAGAAATAGAAGAAGGCGTAAGAAAAACAAGACCCAACAAAAGCTACTAATAATGAATGTTTTAAATAATGAATAAAAGTTGCCAGATGTTTACTGGCAACTACTGAATGTACTGAATGTTGCAGGTTCTAAGTTCTAGGTTCTAACTGGCCTGTTTTTCTAGTGCTATTTCGATAGTAGAGACGTTTACCGTGCTACCCTGCTCTGATGGTAGCTCTTCTGTATCCACCTTGATATTTCTGACACCAACGTTGGGCATGAATCTATTTCTTATCACTTCTGCGACATCCACTGCTCTTCCGATTGCTCTACCTCTTGCTTTAATTACGATTTCTCCTTCGCCTTCGTTCAACTGAGCCATTGCAGCCAAAACGTAGCTCATTACCGGTTTGTTTCCTATAAAGATTGTCTGCTCATCTGCCATAGTAATCACCTTCTTATCCCTTAATGGTCTCAAATTTAAGTTTTGCTGAAAAATATGCGGAAAACCTTTAAACATCATATAAGGTTTTCATTATGTGAAAAAAATCTGGTTGATACTAATTTCCCTGATAATAATATTTGGTCTGGCTGGCTCTTGCAGTGCCCAGGATACAACGGTGAGCATTCAGGCGAATTATAAGCTCGTATCCACTGATGAGGTTAAAGATACTTTTACTTTAATGTTCAAGAATACTGCCGGTAACTCCACCAGACTTGCCTTGAGTGTTCCCATGAGGACCTTCGTGGAGGATCCTAAGGTTAGCGATAAGCCTGCAGGTTATGTAAATTCCACTTTCAGGGACATGAATGGAACTAAAGTGCTTTTTCTGAATATTGATAAGGTTCTTTCTCCTTATGAGGAGTACACAGTTACCATTGAGGGAGAAGTCGAGGGTGTGACCGATAATATAGGTGGGAACAGCTATCGGTTCTATGCAGTGGAGTACCCTGAGTATTTCAGTTCTTTGGACCTCCCTGTGGATTCTATTGAGATGTCGATCGATTTTCCTCAGGATTTCTTTACTGCTTATAAGGTCACCTCTGTTAGCTCCAACTCCCAGATATCCTATACCCCCTATAACAGTGTAGAAGATATCTCCTGGCACTTTATCAACCCCACAAATCAAGTGGTGGCAGTAGTGGAGTTCGAGAAAATGCTTAATTTCATGACCCTCAACATACTGGGGGGTTTCCTTATTGTGGGGGCGTTTATCGTCCTGTTCGTCATGTCCCATAAGTCAGAGGAAAGATACAAAAAGATGAAGATCCTCATGGGTACACCGTGGGGAGGAGATATCGTTGCCAAGCTAAGAGAGGTTCTGAGGAACGCCAAAAGTGAAGTGCTTATCGCTTCTCCACACATTTATTATACGGACTGGCTCACTGCCGAGCTGAAGCCTCTTATCGCCGAAGGGGTTAAGGTTAGGATCGTTACCTGGCCCAGTTATGAGAGGAGGAACTTCAGGCATGTAGAGGATGTTGTTGACGACAGGAAGCAGCTGTTCACTCTGAGAAGGTTTCTGGAGATGTTCGAACCCGGGACCGTGAGGATAAACGATAATATTCACGCCAAGTTGGTGGTGGTTGATGAGAGTAAGGTTCTGGTCACCACAGCCAATTTCACTCAGACAGGTCTTTGGGAAAACTATGAGTCTGGGTACTGGGCTGAGAATGAAGAACTCGCCAAGCAGGCAAAAGAGTTCTTTGAGATCGTGTGGAACGCCAAAGAGACTCTGGAACTGGATGAAAAAACTATTGACCCCAAGATCTCCTGGGCACAGATAATGGATTTAAAGAGTGGTGAATGATATGTTGTACGATGACATCGGTAGTTTTCCTCTTCCCAAAAGAATCGATAGAGAGTGGGTTGAGAACAATTTGAACACCAAAGAGTATGAAGAAATGGTTCAGAGAGCGTTTTTAATGAAAACGAATGCCGGTGTAGAGAGTCCTACCTATCCTCAGTTCCAGGAAATGGTCAAACAGTTCGCGGATATCATAAAGGAACCCGAAGTTCAGGAAGACGTTTATCTGGTCTCTGCTCGGGCTGCTATAATACCGGAGTTGAAGCCGCTGGTGGATATGAAATACGACGGACCGATCAGGGTGTGCATAACGGGTCCTTTCGAGCTGTATTACAAGGAGTTCGGTGGGGTTATTTACGATGACATAATAGAGAATATTTCTCTCTCACTTTTCAGGTTTGCCAAGAACGCAGTAAATTCCGGACTTGACGTGAAAGCCGTCAGCATCGATGAGCCCAGTCTGGGAACAAATCCGGAGATCCAGCCTACCCAAGAGCAAATGGAGAGAGCCCTGAGGCATTTCAATCTCGACTGCGATATTCAAATACATCTTCATTCTTCTTTATTCTACACCTCATTTCTGGAGCTGGAAGAAGCAGATGTTCTGGGAGTTGAGGCAGCCAAAGAGCCTGAAATAATGGATGCCATAAATATTGAGGATTTGGACGCGTTCGATAAGAAGTTGAGGATAGGTGTGGCCAGAAGCGATATCGACAACATTTTCGCCGAATACAATCAGCGTCACGGGGTCAACGCCTGGCAGGACAGCGGCCTGATGACCGACGCCATAAATGAGATAGAAAGCCCAGATGTGATCCTTAAAAGACTACAACATGCATACAGCATATTTGGTGATAGAATAGCTTATACAGGACCGGATTGCGGTCTCTTCAGTTTTCCCAGCCAGGAAATAGCTGCCCAGCTGCTGAGCAACGTAAGCGAGGCAGTTAAAAAGTTCAAAGCCATAGAATAGCAAAGAAAGGACTTGTAAAAGCTCTAAATTCGTTCACAGTTAGGTTTCAGGCTGGTTCTGAGGCTGGTTCTGAGGCTGGCCAGGTTGGTTCTCGTATCCAGAGTATTCTTCGTTGTGATTGTATTCTCCTTCACTTTCGTGGTATGGTGTGGTCAATAACTCTTTGATCTTTTCTGCCGTCTTTTTACCTACGTTGGGCACTTTTACCAGCTCTTCTTCGCTGGCGTTGATGATCTTCTCTACCGTTCCGAAGTGATCCAGAAGATTTCTGGCTATAACCGGGCCTATGTTAGATATGGCTGCCACCACATACTCTTGCTGCTCCTGAAGAGATCTTTTGGATTTGTCTGCGTGAGGTGAGGCTTCTCTATGCTTTAATTTCTGTTCTCTGGAAGCAATGGACGCTAACATATCCGCAGTTTCGTCAGGCGACCTGGTGAATAGCATGGGTATTCCCATGTCGATGGTTATCGCTGCCAGAGCCCCCCTGACGGCATTGGGGTTTACGGCTCTCTTGTATATATTATCCCCTTCGATCAACAGGACGGGCTTATAATACGACCTCTTCAGCCTGAAGAGCTGGTTGAAAAGCTTCTCCTTCTTTATCAGGCTCTCAATAAAGTCATCCACAGACTTTCTCTCCACTGCGACCCTATCACTGAGCACATAATCCGCTATATCAAGATTGCCGGTGTTAATGCCTATTCCCATATCGAACAGCTTTTTCACCACCCCCGATTTCGCTTCTCTGGAGTCGGCGTAGACCTGTATCGATGGAGATCTGGAGAATTCCCCCTCGGGATCCACCTGACCCTTTTGAGCTGTAGAAAAGTCCTGAAGGTTTCTCTGGTGAGGTGGTAGGGATTGAGCTCGATCTGATTGGACTCTTCTCACCAGAGCATCACGGATCTGGTATAACTGGGAGAACATGGCTCTCTCTTTCCTGAAACTGGACCAGTAGTATCCTTCATCTCTGGTCCCCTTGGTCATAAGCACAATTATCTTCCCCTTTCTGGACCTTCCTGTCCTCCCCCTGCGCTGTATGGCTCTTATTTCTGAGGGTATGGCTTCAAAGAATATCACCAGGTCAGTCGCGGGGATATCCAGTCCCTCCTCACCCACTGAAGTGGATACCAGAACATTGATCTCTCCCTCACGGAACCTGTCCAGGATCTCGATCTGTTGTTTTTGTCCCATGCCTTTTTCATTCGTCCTTCTCGCCTGTCCAATGAACTTGGAGACAGAGACTTCTTCCATCTTCTCCAGCTCTTTTGATAACAGTTCGGCGGTATCCCTGAAATTGGAGAAAACTATGATCCTGGAGTCAGGATTCTCTTTTAGCTCTTCACTGACGAACTCCTTGAGTTTCTGCAGCTTGGGGTGATTAACTTTGCAGCTGCTTGCCTTCATAATAGCAGTTTTAAAGGTAGTGTCCTGAGCGATCTTCCTGGCGGCTTTACTGCTGCCCTTCGATCTGGCCTCCGACATCAACTTCTTGAGGTAGCGTTTGAGAGATTCCAATCCCTGGGTCTCGATGAGCTCAACAGCATGCATTACCTTCATCACTTCTGCCACAATAGATACTGCCTCGTAGTACCTGCTGTCCCCGGATTCTACCGCTTCAGCCTGCAATGTTTCCTGTATAGCCAGCAATTCCTTTTTTGATGCGTTCTCGACGTCGAGGTCGATGTCAAGATCCCTCAATCTTTTGTACCTGCTCTTCAGCACGTCCTGGAACAGCTGGCGGACCTTCTTTAATTCCGAAGGCATGTCCACCTTTATCCACTGTATCTCCTTCTGGTGGATGTATGCCTTCACATCCTCGTCGAACTCTGTGCGGATCTCAATGTCCTCGATCCCCAGATTCTCCATTACCTCCTGTATTCTCTCCATGTCACTCCCCGGTGATGCAGTTATGGCAAGAACGAGGGGGCTTTTGCTCTGCTCGAAGTATTGTCTGGTTATGAAGACATAGGCATAATTACCCACTGCCCTGTGAGCCTCATCAATGGTAAGGTGGGTCACATCCCGAAGATCTATCCTTCCAGCAATGATATCGTTTTCAACGACCTGAGGAGTGGAAACTATGATAGAAGCTGAACTCCACATCTCAACCCTCTTCTCAGGAGGGTTTTCCCCACTCAAAGAGATTATATCCTCCTCATCAAGATTCAAAACCCTTCTAAGGAATACTGCGTGCTGCTCGACAAGTGGTTTTGTCGGCGCCAGGAAAACAGCTCTCCCACCAGCATTATGCAAACGAGAGCCAATGACGAATGCTGCCACAATGGTCTTCCCCAGTCCTGTGGGAAGCACAACAAGGGTGTTGCGCATCAAGGCCGTGGCAGCGACAGAAACCTGATAAGACCTTCGTTCAATGGACTTATCTTTTATCAGAGGGTGGGAGATATACTCAGCCATAAAACCAAACTATTGGTTAAAGTAAATATATTTTGAGGTTTTAGAACACCTGATGTTTTAATTCGTTCCACATCTCATCAACTTTTTTCCGGGTCTTTTCATCCATTTCCACTACGTCAGGCCATTCTCTGTGGAATCCTTCTTCTTTCCACTTTACGGTGGCATCAATACCCATCTTGCCCCCCAGATTGGGTAGATATGTGGAGTGGTCCAGGCTGTCAATAGGCGAGTCGGAAATGAGGACCAGGTCCTTTGCGGGGTCGAAGCGGCTGGTTACTGCCCATATAACTTCGTTCATGTTCTGGACATCCACGTCACCATCAACCACCACCACTACTTTGGTCAGACTGAGCATGCCCATCCCCCATAGGGCGAACATGGCTTTTCTGGCATGCCCCGGGAAACGCTTTTTGATGGACACTATTGCCAGGTTGTGGAATGCAGCTTCGGTGGGGAGGTTCATATCCACTATCTCGGGATGGATCATCCGGATAATGGGGAGGAACAACCTCTCCGTAGCTTTCCCCAGCCATTTATCTTCCATGGGTGGTTTGCCCACCACTGTAGCATGATAAATGGGGTTTTCTCTGTGGGTTATGGTGTTGATATGGAAAACGGGGTACGGTTCGGGAGGCGTGTAGTATCCGGTGTGGTCCCCGAATGGTCCTTCAGTACGGAGCTCGTCAACCTTCACATAGCCCTCCAGCACTATCTCTGAGTTAGCGGGAACCTCCAGGTCAATGGACTCGCACTTGGACATCTTCATCCTCTCTTTTCTGATGAACCCGGAGAGCATGAACTCCCCGATTCCTTCAGGCAGAGGAGCGGTGGCAGCGTAAAGGGTTGCAGGGTCCACACCTATCGCCACGGCAACCTCCAGCTTATCTTCTCCTTTCTCTGCCAGCTTCTGGAGATGCATAGCTCCATGCTTGTGGATCTGCCAGTGCATCCCCGTGGTCTTCCCGTCGAACACCTGCATCCGGTACATTCCCGCGTTGAGATCCCCGCTCTGAGGGTCGCGAGTGATAACCACCGGGAGAGTGATGAACCTGCCAGCGTCCTGAGGCCAACACTTCAGTATGGGAAATTTATTCAGGTCAGGCTCATCCATGACCACTTCCTTGCAGGGACCTCCCTTGACCTGCTTGGGCATAAAATTGGTCAATTCTTTGAGGGTGCCCATGCTCTTCAGCCCTTCCATAATTGATGAGGGCCTTAACTTGGTGAGTCCTACTACTCTCTGCCCTACTTCTTCCAAGTTATTGACCCCCAGAGCAACTTTCATCCTCCTCTCAGTGCCGAAAACATTCATCAGAACGGGGGTATCATATCCTGCAGGATCTTCAAATAAAACAGCTTTTCCATCGGACTTTATTATCCGGTCAGCTATTTCGGTCATCTCCAGTTCAGGAGAAACCTGATGAGTTATTCTGGTCAGGTCATTATCCTCTTCAAGTTTACTTATGAATTGTCTGAGATCTTCAAAAGGCATAAAGGGAGAAGAGCATTGAAGTTAAAAAAATTTGTTAATTTAAACTATGATCCATCAGTGATTGACCAATACTGCATTTTCCAATGGTCTTCACATTCTTGACATTTCTTCCAGCCGGTAGGAGAGGTCTTCTATTTTATCATTTAAGCGTTCTACATCAACTTTGACCTCTTCTCTGATAGAGGTAATCGATTCTCGGAGCTCATCCCGAAGGAACTCGTTCTTGGAGAGAGCCTCCTCCTTCAACATTTCGGTCTTGTAAGATGAATCCTCTATTTTAGTGTCCAGGTTGTCCTTTACACTGTCTATTTTACGGTCCATTTCTTCTATTCTGTTATTCAGCTCATCCTTTACGGAGTCCGCTTTATCCGAGGAATTAGTATCAACGCGTTCTAACTTATCCGTAAGCTGATCAAGATGCCTATTTAGCTCCTCCATCCTCTGGCTTAATTGATTGACATCACTTTCCAGATTTTCTAACTTAAAACTGGTCTTTTCCAGATAGGATAAGAACTCATCCTTCTGCTCTTCTTTAAGGCTGGCAAACTCCTTCTTGCATAACTCAGCGACAAAATCCCTCAGCTCCTCTCTGAAATCATCAGGGTCCATAAAAACAATTGAATTGAAAAATTAAAATATTTTGTTATACTGCAGTTCCGTTATCATCCAGAAAAGGAAGTTTTTACTTCACATTTCTTTGTGGGGTGGTCAGTAAGCAGGTGGGTCAATGGAGTTTAACTAAAAATGGATTCTGAACAGAAACCCATATTTCACTTATGAGCGACCTATCGCAAGAAATATATTACTGATGTTATCTGTTATTTATTAGACTCGAAGGGGTCGTGGCGTAGTTAGGAAGCGCAACGGGCTCCAGCGGTAATGATGATAAACGGGTCTGCTGAGCGGTGATGACCCGTTGGAGCACTGACCCGAAGAGACCCGTAGGTCGTGGGTTCAAATCCCACCGACCCCATCCCGAGATGGGTTGAGACAAAATAAGTAATTTAAATACAAAACAGTGAATTAACTTAGAAGCTCAAGATAAGGGCAGGGTTTAGCACAACCAACTTGAATGGCTACTAGCAGTTTTCGGAAGTAACAGCGCCCCTCAATCGCTTTATTATCCATACCTGAAGTCATAAAGTGAGGAGTGTCTCTCCAAGGTTACCTGATCGTAATAATTTTTAGTTTCAAATTATCTGGTTTTGAGAGTTCTTAAGATCGTCTTTTGCTTATTGAGTGGAAAATAAAAAGTCCTAAGCCATATACCAGCAGAAGTGCTGACAGAAGGATAGCACCAAGAAGAGTTAAGCTACTTACGGGACCAAGAGTTGGGATTCCAACAGAATCAATGAGGGAAGAAGGGTTTAGAGAAACTATGGTGTCTAAGTTCACACTATATTTTTGGATGATAGCTTGGACTCCAGCTATTGTTGCGATTATTCCTGTTGCTAGGAAGCTGTACAAGACTAAAGCAGCTTTCATTGTTCACACACCCCTCATTTTCGCTCAATAGTTTGTTTTTGGCTATATTATAGCCTTGTGGATAGTATCGGGATAACTATGATTATAATTTAAGAAAAATTAATAAATCATTATAATTACTATGCTTGAATTATCATTAAACCTTCTTATACTTAGTTTCATATGATATGAAAGATATGGTAGCTTCCAGACTAAAAAACCACGATAACACAGATGAGACCAGCGAAAAAGCAGGCATCAAATCTACAGGTATTGACTTACTTGATAAGAGAATTGAGGGGGGTCTACCTGAAGATAGTCTGGTATGCATTTATGCTGATCCCATCAGTATGCCAGAGGTTTTTCTGTATCAATTATCCTCTGAAAGAAAGGCCTATTATGTTAATACTTCACGTCCTCTCCAGTATATTCAGCGGAACATCTCCAATATGGGTTTCTCGGTGAAAGATATGGGGTTTATTGACGTATTTTCCCAATACTACTTAAACGAATACGGTCAATTCGTTCTGGAGAATAAATACAGAGATAAAGAGATTTTTGATTTTATTGAACACCAGTTAAACAATTTGCCGGGAGAGGATTTTAATGTGGTGTTTGACTCCATATCTTTTTTCATGAGACTCGATGTCAGCAGAGGATTGAAAGATTGGCTGCTTAATAAAATTTACCTGCTGTCTAAAGAGAGCAGAAACTTGTTTTACATGTACTTGATGAAAGGTGTACATCCCATAAAAATAACCAATATGGTAATAGAGATCAGTGACGTTGTTTTCAATATCCGCACCGAAGAAGTCGGACCTGAGGTAAAAAATATCCTTTCCGTTCCGAAAATCAGGAGCAGGTCCCCTGTAAAAGAGACTTTCAAGTTCGATATAGAAGAGGGAATACGTATAGATACTTCCAGAGAAATTCTCTAGAGTTGTAACAGCAATATCCGATCTCTCCTATTGAATCTATGAAGTGTTCTGCACTTTTATATAATCTAAGATTATGTCGAGGTGCTTATATCGGTCATTATTGGAGTCCATGAATCAGCAATCATTTCTTGTGCTGAGGTCCATTAACCGTTTTCTTTAGCTCATTCACTGTATTTGAGAAATAGTAAACGTATGGCCTTAGCTATGGATTCTTTGAATTCATGCTTAATTGACGATTTCAGACTAAATAATCTTCTAACAGTGGCATTTGCAAAAAAAGAGCAACTTCATAAACGGTTTTCAATTTTTAAAAGGACATAAAATAGATCGGTTATTTAGCTTTTTGTTCAAATTGATCAAGCTCCTTTAATGTTAACAGCTCGCTTGAACATGGGATTGTCTGGAACTGTCTTTTTTAACAGATAGCCCCGGAAGAACAGTCTGTTAAGCGATTCGACCAAGGGCTTATATCCAATACCGAACTTTTGCTGGATATCACTGACGGATTTCCAGTCTTCCAGATACCTAAGGAGCTGATCCTCGTTTAGTACTTCGCCTTCATCGGTTGCCCTTATTTTGTTTTGGGAAGTTGATCCGGTCTCGGACCCTGGTTCCGTCTCACCAATATTAGCCTTGCTGTTGTTCCTGTACGATTCACCAGCTTCCTGGTCTTTAAAGGGTTCGCCTCCATTTATGGGGTTCTTCTCTTCTTCCGAGATCTTCTTGTACTTGTATTTGTGTCCACCAGTTTCGAGCCTTACTTTCTTTTTGTCCACCGTACCTTTTCGGTACATGGCATCCAGCTTCTCCAGTAAGGGTTTATAGCCGATCTTTAGCTGTTGCTGTATATCTCTGAGGGATTTCCAGTCTTCCAGATACCTAAGGAGCTGATCCTCATCCAGCTTGTCTTTATCCTTTAATCTGGATTCGAGTCTTTTCTCCATTTTTTTATTTTTGGTCCCAGGGGTTTCTTCTGTTTGGGGCCCTTTACTTTCTTCTGATCGATGACCTTTGGTTTCTGCAGCCCCTAATTTCTCTTTAGCCCCTTCTTCTATTTTATGTAACTTTGAAGGTTTTTTGAAAGTTTTATAGAGCACGTTCCTGTAAAACTTCATTTGAATGGTTTCTAGACAACGATTGATTTCTTCCAGGATTTCGTTATCCTGTTCTTCCTTGTCCAGGATAGCAGAAGCCATTAAAGAGCCTATCTCTCCCTCTAAAACACAATTTCTACATATCCATACTCTGGTCCCTTTATAATCGCTCACCCAACCGTATTCTACTGGCTCACCGCAAAAAAGACACATATTTTCTTTTTCTTTGGATGATCTTATGTAGCTACTGGCCTCCACAGCTTCACCCCCTGGAGAAATAAGTTATTATTAACTGAGGAATTAAATATATCTTTCTTTTTCGACTCTCCTCTTCTTAATGGTCCGTTCTAGCTTTTTCTCCAAAGACTCTTGGTATGTATGCTGACAATTCAGATAATGTTCTACAGCTACTGCTATGGCGTCCTTCGTAGCGTTTTTACCGGCCTTTCTCTTTAATTCGCTAAGCGCTTCTTCGCTTAAGGTAGTTTGGGCATGGACAAGTTTTACCAATCATACCACCCGACGTGAGATAATAATTCTCTTACTTAAAGATTCGCTTTTTATAACTAGATGCTAAAAATAATGATTATGTGTCAATTAATGATTTGGAAGGATTATTATAGCTCAAGAAAATATCAATTCAACTTCCGTAATATATACAATTATATGTAAATTTTTTCCTTACCAATAAGTGAATCCGGGGTTAAACCTAGATAAGAAAAACCTTGGTTGAGCACATCTATTTTGTCAGAATGACCATTATAGAGGTTTCTTTTCTACCTTGATCATCTTAGTATTCAGAGAAAGGATTTTAATAGATGAGGGTCATGATGTGGAATATGAAAAATGAACCTATCCCTGGCGATTCTCTCAATAAGACCCGTATCTCAGGATTAAATTTCAGTGATAAAAGACCGGTTAGGGATGAAGAGATCATAATCGCCGGTTATCTTCACTCATATAACCAGAAAGAAAAAAAGTGGGACCCCATAGAGAAGGCGAATGTGGAGATATACATAGACAGACAGAGAGCGGGAGATGTTAAAACCGATCACACAGGATACTTCTCTTTTGAAAACGCCTTCAAAACCCTGGGGGAGCATACTGTTGAGGTGAAATACGGGGGATCCAGGAATTTTGCCCAAACAGGAGCTTCAAGCTCTTTGAGTGTCATTACCGAGAAACAGAGAAGAAATGTGGAAAGAATAATAAAGATTGTATTAGCAGCTATAGGATTGATCATTGTAGTAGCCATACTAGCCCTATATTTGGCTAGCTAAAGTTAGCATAGATCACCTGAAATCCTGGTTGACCTGTTGATAGGCCTGGCAAGCATGCCTTACCTTATAGCCTTCGGTATCCCCTTCACTCCTTTTTTCTGCTTTAGTATTCCTGCCTGCCTGATACGTGTTCGCAAGTGGATGCTCCTTATTGTAGTAGCATTCTTCCTTGGCACTAACCGATGCTTGGCTAGCAACATAACAAACTTCTCATCATTACTATGTTATTCGAAAGGTTGATGTCACCTTATTAAGAGTTCATTATAATGAAAAGGATTAGGTACTATACAGTTACTTTTCCCAGAAAAAAGGCGATCATAACCTTTGATCCTTATAAAAAAACAGTTAATGCTGTTCAATGCACCAACAGCATTTTTTGCAATCGTTTTAAGTTGGATCTCGACGATTGCCCCCAATTCTGTGAAGTGATTGCAGAAGTAAAGAAATTCTTTAGGGGCAGAGACCCCAGACCGATCGTATGTGAGATTAAAGAGGGTGAACTGAACAGGGAGACCGGTTTAATAAGAAGTTTAACACCTTTTCAGGCTGAAACAGTTTCTGAGTTGTGAGATGCTGTATGAGAATACGGGTTGATTCCGGTAGAAAAAAGCCTATAAAGCTGTGGAAATTGATTATTTCGCTTATCATTGTTCTCGTTCTTACCTTAAACGTATCTTCTTCACAAACTCTGACCCTCAAGGAGGAATTAGACCTGCCTGCAAATGTAGTTCACGTTGCAGACCTCAATCAGGATGGTAAAAATGAAATTCTGGTTGGTACTACCAATAAAGAGCATTCCGACTTTTTGCAACTCTACAGGTACGATAAGAATGGGTATAAGAAGGTGTGGAGCTATACCATACCAGATGAAAGCAAATATAGCGGGGTAATGAGCATTACTGCCGGAGATGCAGACAACGACGGTCAAAAAGAGATAATCGTGTCAACTGGCCAGCAAAGCGGTTCACGAGGAGTCAGTAAACTGAGGATATTCGATAAGGATGACGGGAAAGTTCTGGGTGCGTTCGAACAGGTATACTCCTACGATCTGAACCAGAGAACGAGCCCTGGATCTATCAAAGTAGGTGATGCAAATAATGATGGAGAGAACGAAGTTGTGGTAGGTCTGAGCTGGTACTCCGGCAAAATATTACAATTCAAGTACAATGCCTCCGCCGACAACTATCAGGTGAGCACAGTCCAGAACACAGGGAGCGATATCAAATCAATTAACATAGCTGACGTAGACTACGACGGAGAGAACGAAGTTGTGGTCGGGACTTCCTGCTGGGATGGTTACGATGTAAGGATATTGGAGCAAAGAGATACCTACGAGAATTCATGGAAGAAGAACTTGGGATATACTCTTGCCACCACGGGTAACCTCAATAACGACACCAAACCAGAGATACTGGCTATAAGTGGTACACATTGCGGAAATGCGGACATTCCTCAACCACGAGTTTACATATTCAACTGCAGCAGCAATTTCCAGGGACACAGCAGATACCATGAAATGTGGAACGAGAGCTTCAAGAGAGGTGAAGGCTTCGGGCAGGGTGGCTGTTTTCCTGTAATAGGTGACCTCATAGGCAGTGAAACCAATGAGTTCGTCTTTCCCATGAACACAAATAAAACTCACAAAACAGTTTACATCTACGGTCAGGTAGACGGACAATTCAAACAACTTCAGACCATAAAGATAACTCCTTCAAATCTATTCATTGGAGACTCGGATAACAATGGAGTTAACGAGCTGTTGATCTGTGATAAACACAACAAGAAAATAAAGATCTACGAGCTACAAGAGGAAAAAGCATCGCTCAATAATACCATAAAACAACCTGCAAACGGTACAACAGACGTGGTATCCAGCACGAACAGTTTGCCTGGTTTTGAATTTGTAATTGCGGTTCTGGGTATGGTTATTACGTTAATAAGTAGAAAATGGAGATGATCTCCTTATTACATTCAATTATTACTAAATCCTTTTTTTGAACTCGTTGGGTAAATTCAATACGCTTGCCAGTGCTATAAAATTATCTTTGGATATTACACCGTCAGCAACTTCTTTCAAGGTCTGTTTGGCATTAAACGCAATGCCCAGACCCGCGTTCTCTATCATTATTCGGTCGTTGGCTCCATCTCCAACGGCGACAACGTTCTCTTTATCCATACCCTCTATTTGAGCCAGCTCATCTATTATACTTGCTTTTTCTCTGGAGTCGATTATCCTTCCCTTGATCTCACCAGTTAGCTTCCCATCCTTTATCTCCAGCTCGTTTCCGAAAGCATAGTCAAGTCCCAGCTCGCTCTTGAGCTTTTCAGTGAAGTAGGTGAACCCCCCACTCACCAGCGCAACCTTGTATCCAGAGTCCTTGAGGGTCTCAATAAGTTCCTTAGCACCTTCTGTCAGTTTTATGTCGCTGTATATATTTTCCAGCACCTCCACGGGAAGTCCTTCCAGCAGCTTGACCCTCTGCTTTAATGCTTCTTTGAAGTCGATCTCGCCGTTCATCGCCTTTTTTGTCAGCTCTTCTACCTCTTTTTTCGCGTTAGCCGCCTTGGCAAGCTCCACCACCACTTCTGTGTCCACTATGGTGGAGTCCATATCGAAAACGATCAGTCTTCTTTCTCTTCTAAAGGCAGGATAGCGCTGGATCACAATATCCAGTCCGAATTTCTCTACGTCCTCTCTCAAGGCGTTCTTTATAGTTTCCGGATCGTTTTCTTCAAAATCGACCAGGAATTCTATGGAGATGAGGTGATCCCTGGCAGTGGCGTTTGCCTTCTTGATGCTTATTCTATAGTTCTGTAAAATTTTGGTTATACCATATATGAGGCCTACTCTGTCCTCACCCAGAACCTGAAGGGTGTAGAGCTTTTTTCTGATCCTCTTTCGCTTCTGGAAAGGAGATACCTGAATATTCAGCCCCAACTCCTCTGCCTTATCATCCAGCTCTTTTTTCAATTCGATCAGAGAAATAGGACATTTCTTAATATCCCCTACGATGAACATGGCAAATAATCCCTGGATTACATTCTGTTCAATATCCACTATGTTTACAGAATTCTGGGTTAAAACTCCCGATATGTTCGGGATGATCCCAGGTGTATCTTCTCCAAACACGGATACTGCTATTAGTTTTTGCACACCTACATCTCCCTGACAGGCTATTTTTAGTTTATCCTTTGGGGGAAAGTTTAAAAATGTTCAGGATTAATGATGAACCATAATACTATAAATTCAGTAATCAATATAAATATAATGTAATAATAAATTCCAGGAATATGAGAATAGGAGTATTCGTTTGCCATTGCGGCTTGAACATAGCCAGAAATATAGATATTGACGAAGTGGTTAGCTATGCTCAGCAACTGGATAATGTTGAATGTGTAAAAGATATCAAGTTTGCCTGCACCGAATCAGGGCAGGAAGAGATCGCCAATGCAATAGACGATTATGAGCTGGACGGTTTTGTGGTCGCTGCCTGCTCCCCCAAAATGCACGAAGCCACGTTCAGAAGGGTGGCCATCCAGGCAGGGCTCAACCCTTATGTAATGGCCATGGCCAATATAAGAGAGCAATGTAGCTGGGTCCATCAGGATAGAGACGATGCCACTGTTAAAGCAAAAGATCTGGTCAGGATGGCCGTGGCAAGGGCAAGATCCTCTGAACCTTTAGAGAGGAGAAGAGCCAGTGTTAAAAAAGCTGTAGCTATAATAGGTGGTGGTGTTGCCGGTATTGAGGCTGCCACCATTCTGGCAAAATCAGGTATCAAGGTTTACCTTATCGAGAAAAAACCCACCATTGGGGGTCATATGGCTCTGTTGAACGAGGTATTTCCCACCAACGACTGCTCCATCTGTATCCTGGCTCCCAAGATGAGTGAAGTGTGGAAGAACCCCAATATAGAGGTTATAACCAACGCAGAATTGAAAGAAGTCAGTGGAAGGGTAGGAAAATTCAGTGTCAAGCTGACCAAGTATCCTCGTTATGTGGACACCGAAAAATGCGTGGGTTGTATAGACGATTGCTCTTCAGTATGCCCTGTAGAAATTCCCAACGAATACGACCAATCCATGGGCGCCAGAAAGGCTATTTACCTGCCCATACCTCAATCAACTCCCTTCTACGCTGTTGTTGACTGGGAGAACTGCATAGGCTGTAAATTGTGTGAAAAAGCCTGCGCCCCGGAAGCAATCGATTTCGATCAGAAAAAGGAAGAAGTTGAACTGGATGTGGGAGCTATAATAGTTGCTACCGGATACAAGCCTTTCGACCCCCGAAAGAAGCCGGAGTACAGGTACGACAGCTACAAGAATGTTATCACCACTCTGGAGCTGGAGAGACTGCTTTCCGCCAGTGGACCGACCATGGGAAATTTGAACCTCAACAATGATTCCAGGATCGCTTTCATCCAGTGTGTGGGTAGCAGGGATGAGAAGACAAATGAGTACTGCAGCAGGGTTTGCTGTATGGAGAGCCTCAAAAACGCTTTGATAATCAAAGACCGCTATCCGGATTCAGAGGTTTCCATCTTCTACACCGATATACGGGCATCAGGAAGGATGTATGAAGAGTACTACAAGAGAGCGCTGAAAAAAGGGATACGGTTCGTCAGAGGTGGAGTGGGTAATGTATGGGATAAGGACGGAAAAACTGTCCTCAGCTATGAAGACACCCTGAACGATGAGGTAAAGAAAGAAGAGTTCGACCTGGTGGTGCTGGCCATAGGTATGGAAAGCAATCCCGAGCTGGCACAGAAGGTAGGTATCACATCAGGAGAAGACGGATTTTATGAAGTAGCTCACCCCAAACTCAGGCCCGCGGAAACCGATGTCAGAGGTGTTTTCGTTGCGGGAACGGCTAGTGGTCCCAGAGATATTCAGGACACCATAGCTTCAGCCGGACTGGCGGCTTCCAAAGCTATGGACATAATCCTGTCCGAAACCGTAGAGTTCTATCCCTATAACGCATATGTAGAAGAGGACAAGTGTACAGGATGCAGGATATGTGTAGACTTGTGCAACTTCAAGGCAGCCTTCATGAAGAACGGGACTGCGGAAATAGATCCCAATGCATGTACCATGTGCGGAATATGTGTTTCTGCCTGCCCTGTAGATGCCATAAATATGGGTTTCTTCTCCAACGAGCAGCTTACGGCTCAAATAGAGGCTCTGGCGGAAGAAAAGAGCATGGAACCCATCATCCTGGTCTTTGCCTGCTGGTATTGCAGTTATGCTGCAGCGGATCTAGCGGGAATGACCAAAAGAGAGTACAAACCCAATGTCAGAATCGTTAGAGTCTTGTGCGCCGGAAGAATTGACGCAGAATGGATCTTGAAGGCGCTGGAGCTGGGGATAGATGGGGTAATGATCACGGGGTGTAGAGAAGGTGAATGTCACTTCAAATGGGGGAATGAGAAAACCGATACCAGAGTAGAGACACTGAAGAACGTCCTGTCCGAGCTGGACATAAACCCCCAGAGGATCAAGACCGCCTGGCTTTCGGCAGGGGATGCCCGGGCAATGGCCAGAGAGATCTCCTCCTTTGTTGATGAGGTAGAACAACTGAATAGGGATGAATATGGAAGTTGACAGATCTGTAGATGTTCATGACGACCGGAAATTCAGGTTCATCCAGAAGGCAGCCGATGAAGTCAGGGAGCTGGTCTTCGATCCTGTTAAATGCAACGGCTGCGGTATCTGCGTTTATTCTTGCCCCGTCAGGGCGATAGAGCTCTCCGAGATTCACGAAATTGCCAAAGGGCTGGACATGCCTCCAGTTATAATCGACCACCTTCAATGCGCCTATTGCGGTATATGCTATGCTTTCTGTCCCTTCGATGCCTATGAGTTCTACATCAATGGAGAGAAGGTGGAGAAGGACGAGCTCACCATTTCGCCAGTGGCAACAACCCAAAAGCTGGACAACTGTGAGGAGTGCACCCTGTGCTACAAGGTGTGCCCCACTGAAGCGATCGAGAGAAAGATACACCTCCATAGGGACGATATACCCCAAAAGAATGAAGAGGGTATGGAAGGAAAGCTGGAGGTAGATAAAGAGAAATGCAATCTGTGCGGCATCTGTGCAGAGTTCTGTAGGGCTTTCCAGATGGTAGATAAAGAGGTAAAGCCGGACAGCATTATGCCTTACGATGATATCCTTACTGATGAAGATAAATGCGATTACTGTAAACTGTGTGAGGAGATCTGCCCTGAAGACGCCATCAAGGTGGAGGGAAAGAGGATCGAGTATGAGCTGCCGGAGAAGATAGCGGAAATAATTGTTGACCAGAAGTTGTGTTCTTACTGCACTTATTGCGTGCACGTCTGCCCCTACGATGCTGTCAAGACCATAAAGCCCACCGAAGGTACCCTCAAACTATACGAGAAAAGGATGGATAAATGCGAGCCTCTTGCCTGTATGGCATGTGTGAACATCTGCAAGAACAACCACGTGTGGTGGGTTGAAGATAAATTACGATTTAATGAAGATTACTGTATCCACTGCGGTGCATGTGAGAATGCCTGCCCCTACGATCTGATAGAAGTCCACAGAAAAGCCTTCTATTCTAAAGAACGTCTAAATGAGCCCTGGAGAGAAGCGTGGAACAAAGCACTTGAGAGGGTGATCAATAAAGAAGTTGTAAGCATTGAAGAGATCCAGGTGCCCATTGAAGAACCTCCCGAAGCTGAAAAGATAGCCTCCAGGCCAAAAATGGAGAGAGTGCAGGTCAAAAAATTTGAAGATATGATCAAGATCTCTACTTATAAAAGGTTGCAGAATATTTTAAAAACACCAGCCTATAGAAGAGCATTTGAAAAGGGTAATGCAAAATTGATGCTCAAAGCAGTGAGAAAACATGCATCCGAACGACTTACAAAAAAAGAGTGACAAACTGAAAGGAAAAAAAGTTGTGCTGGCAGTCACCGGCAGCATTGCGGCTATCGAAAGTGTAAAACTGGCTAGAGAGCTGGTGAGAAGAGGGGCCGAAGTAGTAGGAGTAATGAGCAATGATGCTCTCAAGATCATTCATCCCTACGCTCTTGAATTTGCTACCCATGATCTGGTCACTGAGATCACCGGAAAAGTGGAGCACGTTGGCCTTCTTGATGCCGATCTGCTGCTTATTGCACCTGCTTCGGCGAGCACCATATCCAAGGTGGCGAAGGGTGTAGCAGATACCCCGGTAACCCTTACGGCTGCTACGGTCCTGGGTAAAATGCCTGTTATTCTAGTCCCTTCTATGCATGAAAGCATGTACGACAATCCCATTATCAAGGAGAACGTAGAGAGGTTGAGAGATCTGGGTGGAGTTGAATTTGTGGAGCCTCATCATGAAGAGGGCAAGGCCAAATTCCCCCCCATAGAGACGATTTGTCTTCACGTAGAGAGGGCATTATACCCCAAAGATATGAGAGGAAAAGATATAGTGGTTACTTCAGGCCCCACGTATGAGCAGATAGACCCCATCAGGTTCATCAGCAACAAAAGTTCAGGATTGATGGGTAGAGAGATCGCTCTGGAGTTGTGGAGGAGAGGAGCTTCCATAACCCACATCACGTCCCACCCCCTCAATCTGGAGCTTCCAGAGTTCAGAGAGGTTTATACTTACTCCGTTAGCCATATGCTGGACGCTTCTATAACTGAAGTTGAAAGCGGTTGTGATCTATTTGTCTCTGCAGCAGCCCCCTCTGATTTCGTAGTAGAGATGAACGATAAGAAAATGAAGACCGGGGAAACAAATATAAAGCTCGGAGCTGCTCCCAAGATCATCAAGGAGCTACGCAAGTTCTATAAAGGACCTATGATCGGATTCAAGGCAGAAACCGGAGTTCCAGATGAGGAATTGTATCAAATAGCCCACGAAAAGATGGTGGAAGATAGACTGGAGATGGTGGTGGCCAACGACGTCAAGGAGAAGGGTATGGGGACAGAGGATACCAGAGTGCTGATGCTCACCGGTAAAAGGAATGACTGGTCAGAGGGTTCAAAATCACAGATAGCGGAGAAGATCGTTAAAGCTTTTGTAGAAGACTGTTTATAACATGACCTTCTTCTCTCCCGCAAGCATTACCTGCTTTTTCTCAGTCCATTCTGCTGACGAGCCACGTCTCAGCGGTTCTTCAGGAGTTGGATTAACACCCGAGATGGGAGCCAGGGCGAGCATTTCTTCCAGAGGGTCGGGGATCAGGGTCAACGGGGTTGCCCGGGATTTTCCTACGGTAGAATACGTTATGGATAAACTGGGATGTAAGTGTGGAATGGATATCGAATTGGATTTCCCTGCCGAATGCGGATTCGGAATGAGTGGCGCTTCGGCCCTTACCACTGCCTTTGAGGTCGATAAGACTTTTAACCTCAAGAGATCCTTTTACGAGCTGGCGGACCTTGCTCACGAGGCTGAGATCGTGTGCAGGACCGGGATGGGCGATGTTGTCTGCCAGTGTTCCGGTGGAGTGGTGGTGAGGAAAATGCCTGGTGCACCCTCACGAGCGGTTATTGATAGGTTCCTGTGGGATATGGAGCTCGATCTGTTGGTATTAGGACCTCTTTCCACCAGGAATCTTTTAGATGATGATGAGAAGGTCAATCGCATCAATGAGCTGGGAAAAGATTATGTTGGCACTTTTTTGAGCGATCCTCAGATGGAGAATCTTTTTAGGCTATCCAGGAATTTCGCCACCGAAACTGGGTTGCTTGACAGCAAGCTGGAGCACATCATCGATGAAGTAGAATCCGCAGGTGGCAAGGCTTCTATGGTCATGCTGGGGAGAGCGATCTTTGCCGTCAATGGATCTGAAGTTCTACAGGACTACGGAGACCTGTACAGGGTTCCTTTAAGCCATTGTGGAGTTAAAAAGGTTAATTAGATATAGTTAATAATTATATTATACTGTCATCAATTAATTACCTCCTTATCAAAGCCTTAAATTCCAAGCTATCTATTATGTTGAATAGAGTAACGTGCAAAATTCGCTAATTTTTTATAAGTTAAGGCTCTGTGATGACCATGGTTGGACTTTTTGAACTGGATGACAAGGATAAACTTATTCTGGAGATCCTGGAAAAAAACTCTGAAATCTCTCAAAATGAAATAGCTAGACAGGTGGGACTTTCTCAACCCTCTGTAGGTGCCAGGATCAAGAGAATGAGGGATATGGGAATAATTAATCATAGTTACGGTATTAACATCAAGGAGCCAGGACTTTATGTTCTTAAAGTGGATGTGAAATGCAGACAGCCCAGAGATCTGCTTAAACTGTTTGAAGGATGCCCCTTTTTCCTAAACGGTTTTATAGTCGCAGGTAACAGGAACTTGACCATGATGTTCATAGGTGAAGACCTATCCACACTGGAGGCAATTGTAGACCAGCACGTCAGACCCAGCCCCGACGTATACGATATTGACGTAGGGATCGTGGTCAGAGCCGAGAGGAACACAGTGGTCCCCATGAAGATCCACGTAGAGCACGCCGAAACGCCCTCATGCAACTTTACCTGCGGTCAATGCGATTACTGGAGCAACCAGCTCTGTCTGGGTTGTCCAATAACAGGTCATTATAGAGGAAATATTTGGAAATAACCATGTTAAGCCTCCTGAAATACAAAGTAGAAGAAATACTGCTGCCCCTGACCAGGCTGGCAGTTAGAGCAGGGTTAAAACCCAATCACATTTCTCTGCTCGGCTTTATTCTGGGGATCGCTGCCGGTGTGGCCATTGCGGTATCGGAATTAATTACGGGTGTTATTCTTCTGGCTCTCAGCAGCTTCATGGACGTCTTCGACGGAGCCATGGCACGAGGCGGGGGGAAAGAAACGGAGTTCGGAGGATTTCTTGACTCCGTTTTCGATAGGTATGTGGATATAGCCATCTTCACCGGCCTCGGAATTTATGCTGCCAGAGAGATCACTTCACCCATACCCATATGGCCCCTGGTGATAGTAACACTGGCAGGAGCAATGCTGGTGAGCTACACCCGAGCCAGAGCAGAGCACGCCATACCCAATTGTGACGTTGGGGTTGTTGAGAGGGGGGAGAGGATAATTCTGATAGTTATCGCCCTTTTGACCGGGTACATCTGGCAGATATTACTTATAATTGGGATATTCTCCCATATTACTGCTATTCATAGGGTATTGTATACTTATATTAAGACCAGGCAATAAATCTATTTCCAACGGACAGTCAGAATGCTTGTATAAAACAATCCCTTCAATAAATCGCAACCAAAAATATAATTAACGATAACAAAGAAGGGTATAGATTGGTTAGTTGGTTAAACCACTTAAGAAAAGCTATCGGTTTAATTTAGTGTTCTTTCGGAATGCTGGTGTATCTGAATGCCACAGGTACCTCGTGGATTTCCATTTTTTGTGCCTCGTCATCGATTATCCCGCATACATTATCCAGCGTGTTTTTTGATGGGGTTGAGTTCTTATCAATACCCACTACGAAGTAACCCTGGCGATCATGTCCATAGCTGATTATAGGGCCATTTGGATAAAAATAAGGGGACAGCGAATTGTTCTCTCTTATATTATCACCGAGTCTATCAAGCTTGTTTAACCAACTTTGACCTTCTTCGATTTTATATTCGGATGAAATGTTCCCATATGTTGCAAAATAATCATTAGATTGATTATCAAGTGTAACTGGAGAAGACATAATGGTTGGGGTGGGAGTTGGCTTGGGTTCCTCTTGTTGTGAACAACCAAGTAAAGGTAGCGCCAGCAACAAACAAACCAAATAAACCTTAGCTCTCATTCCAACCCAATCCCCTTTAGTTTAGCCAAATTTATATAGTGGTTTTGTTTTGGTAAGTTTTTATTAATAACAATTTTTAAATTATGGAATACGCCAAGGACCAAAGAATGCATTAACCACAATCCACAAAATAATCACTAATACTGCAAGTCTCTTCAAAAGTCCTTTAGAATGACTTATCCTATAAATGAGGAATAAGACCAAGAAAAAACAAAGTGGATAAACCAACGCTACCAATACAGCTACTAAACCCTCAGACTCCGGATACAGATTCATAAACCATAAACCTCTTACCAAAGTGAAGTTAAACGAACTGCTACCACAGACTCACATTTTACCCGGCAACCCACCAACCCCTTGAGAACCTCATACTTTTCATGTTCCCTTCGCTTAACGCTAACTTCCATGCCACTAAAATCCCCTTTAATTGTCAACTGATTAAATCAATAAGAGGATGGTTAGGAACATTGCAGCGTAGGAGATTGCGGTAGCCCTTGCGACGTATCCGAGCTTTATAGAAGAAACCAGAACAACTAATGGTATCAGTGGAAGAAGATATGGAAGCTCCCTGTAAACGAATGGAAGAGTTCTGGCTATCTCGTTTCCCATTACAAATGGTGGGGAATAGGTTAACACCACCAACGGTATTGCCAGGAGGACTGACAACACCATTTCCTTCAGAGAACCTCTAACCACGAAAAGCACTGCAGGAAGAAAAACCAACCACACAAGCAACGAAGATATTAATTCAGTGCCCATACCCGATGCCGACAAACCAGTATCAAAAGGTAAGTTTATACCAATCAAAGCAGTAATAAGCCCAGTTACAAAGAATAATAGATAGTAAGATTGCTCACCAAGCCGTCCTCTCAAAAATCCTTTATTCATACTAACAAACCTCTAACACCATCACCTATCAAAACCTTAACCTAATCACAGTATACATTATTATCTGATTGAGGGGCCTGCCCCATAACAGAAACCCTCCCCAGAAGGACAGGTAGTATTCTCGATAGATACTATATTCTCCTTTATAGTGATAACGTAAGACAACGGAGAATTGTTTATCTTGACGTACATCTCCTTAAACTTCTCCTCATCTGTGAACGGATTCACGAACTTTACCATCCGACTGACATTATAGTCCTTCCCTGCTATAACCTCTCTGACCTCGGAATCGTTTAGAGCAAGTGAAAGCATTTCTTCTCTTTCCTGGGGTGAAACACCTCTGGGATGAGTTGTCTTTACGTATGGATAAACATGCTGATCAACCAACTCCCCATTTTCATTCAAGTAAAACCATACTTGAATCACATGTTCCCACTCACCTTTGTGAGCCCACAAATCCACGTAAAGCATTTCTTTGCCATCTCTCTCAACCAGACGCTTCTCAGTAACATTAAATTCCCAGTGACGGTATTTCTCACCGAACTCATCATACCTCAACGCAAAATCAATAACCTCCTCACTCGTGAGATTAGCCAAATCCAAACCAGATGTGGCTGATGCGTTTATTATGACATCAATGTTCACGTGACTTATTACTGGCACTTCCGAAGAAATCCCCACACTACCCAGAGGGAATTCTGAGGGACTGATTCTCTTTGGTAGATCAGGGATGCTTACTGTAGCAGTAACCGGAACGGTTTGATTATCCTTCAAATAAACCATAGACTTATTGTAATTTACCAGCTGGTTAACATCGAGGACTCTTCTCTCAACCACATTACTCTCCTCATCCAGAACAACGTAGCGCTGCTCAATGGAGACCCCCTCATCTGTACCCAATTCCACTTTCACCTCCGATAAATTACCGTAAGAGACAAAATGGAGATTGAAGGTGACATTGGCTTTATCTCCCCTCCCCACCTCCAGTTTCTCCACATCCTCATCAGAAGTAATTTCAACATAACCGGGAATCCCATATTCAGAGGCGACTTGAGGGTCCTTGATCTGCATGTGAGTCAGAAAAGGTATGCTCTCCACTGCCTGACCCCCAGTATCTCCCGTGTTATTAACTATCTCCACTTCACTCTCGTTCAAATGCTCACCAATAACACCACTATTACCTCCATTCGGAAAAATTCTGTAGCTATCCAACGGCTCCAGGTCCTCCGTGGCTAACTGAACAGGGCGCACATCAAACACAAATCTGGTGGTCTTGTTTGCTTCAATCTCAAAAGGTTTGTTGATCTGAAGATTCCCTGCAGACATGTCAGCCAACTCACTCTCATTATTTACCAGAACAGCGTGAACATTCCTTACGTGAAGTATTACTCTCTCGTATTCTCCCGGCGGTAAGTTAGCATAAGCAACTGGTATGGCCCTCTCACCCTGCACCTGCCTCAAATCAACGCTCTTGTTTACGTCTACCCTAACCTCTTCCACACCCCTGACTTCCGCGTAGGACAAGTTGACCACAATCCTTTCAAAATCGTCAAAATCCACAGGAGCCACATCACTAATCAATAACTGAAAATTGCCGGTAGAGTCGGTCTCTAAACTTCCGTTCGTTGGCTTAGTGGAGTTAAAGTTTTGAGTGCATCCAGCAAAGATTAAAGTAAGGGTGATTATCAGCAGTAGTTTCTTCATAGCCGACCCTGTTCTTTTTAGTTCAGCTGAATTATATATTGGTTTTGTTTTTGTAAGTTTTTATTAATTTTAATTTAAATATTATTCACTTCTCATCAGCCCAAAAACTCATCCCTAAGTTCTACTTTTTTGGCTACCCCATTCCGGTATCTTATTATAATACCCTTTCTCTCCAGTTTTCCAATTATTCTTGAGATTGTTGCTGGACTAAGCTCAGTTTTTGCAACGAGTTCATTTTGCGTCATTACATTTTCACGAATCAAACACTCTAAAACAATTCTTTCATTTTCACTGAAAAACCTTAGGACTTCTTTGATATCACCTTCAGCTTTCTCCTCGTTCACATTTTCTGATTTATTCGATTGATTTTGATGTAAAACGTAAATAAGAATCAGGAGAATTCCAGGTACCAACCAAAAGAACAATCCTACAAATACGATTAAAGCCCAGAAAAGAGGATTTTTCCCCTTCTTTTTTGCGTCAAAATAAATAATAATTGGCGGTATAATAGCGATTAGAATTACCGTTAGAAGTTCAGTCAATCCAAACCCGAGTGCAAGCATTCACCTCACCTCAGCCTTTGTTGTTCTATAAAATATCAATAAAGATGCAACCAAAGCAAGAGGTATCATTACCAGAACTGGTGAAAGAGTATCAAAGAAAAAGTTCAATTGGGGATAAAGTCTCGAAAGTATGATTAAATACGTTATCGCTAACATTACTGATAAAATTATAGTAATCGACATATTAAGTAAATACTGGGAAAGTAGACGGACAGAGTAACCAAACTTCATTAGCTTCCCATACACTCTCCTGTTACGGTTAGCGTAGGCTGTTGACTCCCTCAAGAGTAAAACTATGAACAAAATAATTCCACTATAACTTAATATTAAAGCCAGTGGGTTGCCAAATTCTTTTTCATAGTAACTGGATAGCTCTCTTACCTTCTCATCCCTCGAAATTACGTTATTGCTACCAAGGAGTTCATTAGCATATCCAGCATACAGTTCTTTATCACTATCTTTAAATTTTATATATGTCTCTCCATATGTTGCATTCATCGGTAAACGGGAACTAAAATATTCTTTATATACTTCTGGATATCCTATAAATACGTCAGCAATTCGAGTGCTAATTGTAGAATATGCGATACCAGAAACTTTCTGATTTAACTGGTAATCACTATGAATTGGAGTAATGACTACGTTTTCTCCAACATCTAAGCCCATCTCTTTTGCGATCTCCTGGTTAACAATAACAGCACCTTTTTCAAAGCTACCTGATGTCAGGGTTGACGGATTATAAATGGTTAAATTAGCCTTTTCGATGTTGCTTATAAGAGCAGCCGTAACCCTTTTATCATTCAGTTTGATATCACTTATTAAAACAAAAACAATGTCTTCTATGTAATCTTCTTTCAGCAGATTTTCTCTGACGCTTTCGTTTATCAAGCTTGTAAACTTATAATCGTATTGAGCTTTTGCGTATGGCTCAATCGAGTGTTGCTTTATTGTCTCAGTAAACGCAATCATTGAGAGAGTAGAGAAAATCAAGATACTCCACAAGATTACGATCTTGGCGTACCTACCCCTATTTTCACTTACTTCTTTTAAAAAATTAAATAAAAGATTTAGTATCATATCTTATCACTCAACGTAAAGATATCCAGTTGCCCAGTTAGACCCAAATGTGCCTCCATGTTCAGGATCTGCACCAGCTTTTCCTACATATGTGCCAGATGATGTAGCATAGGTTTCAAGTTTTGCCCACATCTTAATTGGCGTCCCATAACCCCAGCCAGTCTCTACAATTTCCCATGCTCCACCAGATATCACATCACAGTCAGAATGGTAAACTATTTCATAGCTGGGTAGATTTGTGGATACCAAGGTCGGTTCAGCAAGATCTCCATCCACTAAAAGAGCAAAATACCACATGTATGCAAGAGAAGGTGGCACTGGCCCATTTTCAGTTTCCCCATACGCTATAGTTTCTTCGTAAGTGCTTACAGAATACGGATCGAATTCCATAGCTAAGTTATAGAGAGCTTCTGGTTCAACATCGCCATCTGGTGGTGCTGCCATAGCTAACGCTGTAGATGCTAACATCAACAACATTGCAATCCCAACGAATCCAATCTTTTTCACATCCAACCACCTCCATGAAAATAATAGTTGAAAAAGATTATAATGGTATCGTGAAAAAAGCTGAAAAAAATGGCTACTCCCGGTCAGCGCTCTCATTTAAAGCAACCGCAACACAGATCTCCTCTCTAAGCTCGTCAAAGACCCAGGCCTCTATCTCCGGTTTACGTCCAGTTGACACTATAAAGGAGCTGTTCTCTATCTTATTCTCAACGTGAACGCATTCACAGGAGAAGTTCATGGAGACGTTAACCCTTTTACCATCAAATTTGAGAACAGCTTTCGCTTCAACATCATCCTCACACTCGGCAGTAACTCCCGAATAAGTTTCAATTTCAGCTAAGCTTGCATTGTGGTTTCTTGCGAATTCAACCTCCTCACGAACGTCTTGCAGTGTATAGTTATCCTTCAGTTTATCACTCAATTCTTCATAGATCTCTTGAGCGTCCCCTTCATTATATCCCGCTAATAAGACGCGAACTGCTGTGGAGCAAGGATAAAAATGCAAGACACGCGGCCCATGATATTCCTGAACTCTTTTTATCCTGTCCAGAACCCAGTTATCGATCCTGGGCGAATCATCAACAATCTCAAAAGTCAACAGCAACCAACCAGACTTATGGCCAAATACTGCACTCATATTGGCCGTAACAAAGGTCTTGTTCTCTCTTCTGGTCACATTACAATCTACCACATCCAGGGAGTTATTACCATCTACCGCAAAAACATTCTCCACATCACTCAAAGAATGATACAACCTCACATCCCGGGAATGAAGAGAATAAACACCAGAAGCATTCCCTTGATTGTAATACTCAACGAACTGCTCAACCACTCTTTCAGCATCTACGCCAGCAACATCCCCAGTATCTACAGGCGTTGGAGATCCTTGCTCTTGTTGAGTGCAACCACAAAAGATTAACACAAGCAAAATTATTAGGAGTAATCTCTTCACTCTGACTCCTCCTTCTCGCTTACACTATCCGCATAACCTTCCTTGAACTTCTCCCAGCACAGTATTACTACACCAATTCCAATGATGGTCTTCCCCAATCCTATAAATGCTGCAATCACTCCATTTCCTTCCAAAATCACTGATGATGCCATCGACAACAGCACTATAACCAAACCCAGTACAAAAATCCCCTTCAGAACCTTATTGTAGGGATTTCCGATGCTCCTTGTACCCCTGACCAGTAGATAGACCACAACAATCGCAACCAGCATAAAAACCAATGTCAGTAACTGAGTTGCCAGATTCATCTAATCACCTTCTATCTCTTATTTTTATCGCCCAATCTCGGTCTCATCTCTATTTTTACGACCGAAAAAGGAGAACAACTTGTACAGTATAAATATCACAACAATTGGTATCAAAATCCTAAGTAACATTACCTCATTAAGACTTAAACCCATTTTTTACCATCTACCCCCTGACACCACTCGTTTCCCTTTAAACGTTCTGAGGAGGCTCCATACGCCCAAAATTATCAGAATTATGAAGATAAGATAGGAAACTAAGCTTATCCATCCCGCATGTAGGGAACGTGGTGAATAACCAGCTAAACCAATCATATAAATGTAAAGAAATCCAGTGAACTCGACCACGGCTGCCAGCCCCAGAATACCTAAACCTCTGATTCTCACCCTCCTGTAAGCATATAGCCAGGTAATTACAACAATGATTCTTGCTAAAACAATGATCCAATCTCCAAGTAAAGCAAGCCAGCCACCTATCAATCCAATACCTCCTCCCCATTTTCTACTGCCTCATAGAGCCTGACCAATTTAATTATACCGTATAATGACAATGAAGCGAATAAAACTCCAGTAACAATGTTAGTAACAGCTCCATAGACTCTGACCAGCAAAAAAGGATCTATCTCAGTATAGGTAAGCAGCAAGGTTGTGATTTGTCTCCCAACCAGAAAAATGAGAAACGCTACCCCCAGGACGGCAAAAGCCCTGACCCTTAACTTATAGTAAGCGTAAGACCAAGCCAACAAGACAGCAGCCAAGCCAAAATACATTAACAGAAAATATACGTTCACAAGCCTCCCTCCCAATTCATTCAACCACCAGAACCGATTTGCTTGGGTCTCAAGAGCACGTAAAGGACCAAGCCAACTACATTCAAGAAAAGCACCACCAGCCCCCACAAGATTGGTTCATAACCCCCCTCGGGATACCGCTTTGCAGCATCAAACCTCACCCAAAGGATCACAGCAATTATCACTGCATACATAGAGTAGGCCATAAAAGATGAAAGATAAGCTGCTGACGTTAAATAGCTGCCAATTGCTGCTAACAACGCAACTCCAAGAACTATTAGACCGATAGTAACCGTCAGATAGCGTTTATCCATTCTCGACCCCTCAATTTGGTGATTCTGTGAAATTATATATTATTTTTCTTTTTGTAAGTTTTTATTTAAAATAGTATTTAGGGATTCTGACCATATTGTTAGAATATAATTTGATTTTAATTTTCTGAGGTTATGGTCACAAACCTTATGTGCTAATTTGATAAACCTTGGCAGGGGACGGTGGGATGTCCAGGGTTATGAGAAGCGTTAATATTAAGGGAGAGGTAGCATTCTTATGGGCTCCTTAAGGTATCAGGCTTTACTACTCCTTTCTTTGACCTTACTCTTGAATCCTTTGGCTGTTTCAGCTTTTGAGGTTGAGCCAGCCAATGTTACGGACGAGGAGCTTGAGGAAATAATCAAAAATGATGTGGATGATGAAAAGAAAATTACTTTCTGGGAGTTACCATTATGGATTAAGATTGATCATATCATATTTCTCACAGTCTCAACGCTTTCAGCCGTAGGAATAGGAAAGTTTTTACCTTTCGTTCTCACCAGGATAAAGTCCATTCTCCACAGCGAGAAGAGGCAGCAGATAATTGATTACGTGCAATACAGTCCGGGAGCAAGCATAAAAGAGCTTGAAGATGCGCTTGACGTGAACAGGAGCACTCTCCGCTATCACCTCCGCATCCTTGAGATGAGGGGGTTAGTGTTCTCCAGAACGGTTGGTAAGGAGAGACTGTTGTTTCAAGAGCCACTTCCAGATAGTGAAGTGAATAGAATCGCTGCCCTCAAGTCTGAAACCAGAAAGAAAATCCTTGAACTATTAACAGATAATGGCGAGCTATCCACCAAGGATATAGCTCAAGAACTGGGTTTAAGCCCCAAAACAGTTCATCACCACCTCCACATACTCCAGAAATGTGATGCGATCAAATTGACAAGAGAAGGGCAGAACACAGTAAAAATGAATGATGTAAGTGATACTTGAACCCATTCCTAACGAGTAATCTAACTCCCAGACTATCAGTAGGCCCCTGTACTCACGTTCCATTAAATGGAACGCTCCTTATAAGCTGTTCCAATTTGTTTCACGTCAATCTTATATGTTAGCTCAAAGCAAATAATCTAAACAGAAAGAGAGGATGAGATAATGAGATTAGAATTGACAAAGGAATGTGTGCTCATTGCAGTTGCGGCTTACCTCATTGGCCTTACCATAGATAATTTCTTCACAGGCGTAATAGCGCTTCTACTCTTCCTCCTGATCTTTGGAGTTGTTAAAGACCTATCTGGAGGAATTGCTCAGTAAGAACGGTGGAGACGAAAGCCCTGCAGGTTCTGAAGATACTGAGCCAAAAATAACTAACCTATTGAGGGATAAAGAGCAGAAGATAGTTAACGCTTTGAAGGAAGGAGAGATGACGCAGACAGAGCTTATGGCTCGAACGGGGATGGCGAAATCAACACTTTCAAGGACACTGAAAGATTTGGAGGAACGAGGTGTAGTAATCAGGTATGACAGCGGTATGAGCAAGATCGTTAAACTGACCAACCAATAATAAATCTGTACTGTGCAAATAGACATAAGTATAATATTATATTCTCAAATCATGGTCAGAAAGATTAAAAATCAAAGCCACGATAGAACAATAATGCTTAGCAGGCAAGAATCAGCAAGAGATCCTCGAAAGGTTGAGGGGGTCGGTTCAAATAACTGAATATAGGGTATCAAAAACTAAGATGGAGCTGCTTAAGAGTTTGGGGAAAAGGCAGATGACCCTGACAGAATTATCGAAGGAGCTGAACATATCCAAACCCTCAGCGAAAGCTCATTTAGAGAGGCTTGTGGAGCAGGGGTTGGTGGAAAGGGTTGAAGAGGGAAGGAAATGGATATACAATGAGTTAACCACCAAGGGAAAACAGGTCTCCATGCAAGCAGAATCATAGCATCAAAACCCGGTACAATAAAAAATTCACGTATTTTAATGAAAACTGACTAAATCAAAAGTTATGTATAATTAGAGTTCTAAACGTGGATGGGGAGCCGGAATGAACATGTATAAGAGTTATTTAATTCTGGGATTTGTTCTGGTTGCTTTATTTACCTCTGGATGCGTCCAGAAAGAGAATGAGAGGGATGAGGAAGTTAGAGAGCTGGTTACCTCCTTTATTGAGGCATATAATAATGGGAGTGCTGGGAAGTTGTATTCCATGCTTTCTGATGATGTGAAAGCTGATTATTCTGTGGAGGATGCTCAGGAGCTGGTATATCGATTTGGCTCTGATTTTACGTTGAATGTTACGGAGTTTAGGTTAAGTGGGAGTAAAGTTGTGGTTAACACTACTTTAAATCCTCATGGTGAACCTGAGTGGGCTTTGCTAACCTTTCAGATCGCTTACAATGATTCTAAGCCAGTTATTAATAATAGTGGTGTTTTTTACAGAATTGAAGAGATTGAAGATTTTGCGATATCGATTCAGCCTACTCCAAGTTTTTATCACTCTGAAACCTACCGCAAGTTCATTGAATATTATAATGAAAGGAATGCAAATGGAATTTATTCACTGGCCTCTGAAGATGTGAAGAAGAATCACACCATCGAGGAAGTCAGGAAAGAGCTTGCATTCGCCAGAAACCATAGTATAAAGATAATATCCTTTAGCAGACCTGAAACCCCAACAATAAGTTTTAACGGAAACAGTCCAGCAAAAATGCCCACCGTATTAGTAATCAATGGAAGTAAGGTTAACTGCTCCATTAAGTGGGTCCTATATTGTGAAACTATCAAAGAGAATCTAAACAATAGTTCGCTCTCAAGAATAACTGGATACACAACAAAGATGGGTGACTGGGCCTTCGAGGAGCTTAAAAAGTGTTACAATTCAACGTCAACTCCTGACACCGAACTACCGGCTATCAAGGTGAATTTCAGTCATTACAAAGATAATGAGACCCACTCACTTGAGATCAATAATGTGGGACCTGCAATGATTAATAAGAGTCAGGCGCCTTCACTATACGTTGAGCCTCCCCCTGGAATCCATGTTTTCGCTTATAATGAGCAGGAAAGAACACCCATCACCCACCTCCCACTGGATGAGGAAGGAGATGCTATCGTCACTTACATAGGGTTCAAAAAACCTGAAACGGTTCCCAAGAAGGGAGAAAAGATTTTGGTGGTAATCGATATTGTGCATAATGGTGATTCCTTGAACACCGAAAACGAAACGATAACATGGAACCTGGAGTGGGAGCCATCTAAAGACTAACAGATAGATTAAGGTGTGTAAGGTGGTATAAGAATGAGAAGAACTGTTTTACTGCTTGTATTGGTTGCTTTGGGTTTACCGTCTTTAGAAATTATCATAGGGATGGAAAGAACAAATCCGGAGTGTTAGACATTACTCCTCACTTGGAGCGAATGAACACAAAGAGATGAACCTCACCGTGACTACAGAAGGCGGTGCAGAGTAAAGGTTAGGGAAATCAGTAAATTCCTAAAGGAATCCAAGAAAGATAGCCTTCATTTCAAGCTCTTATGAAATATTCTACTACTTTTTTCTTGTTCTACTCTCCTCGTAACCCTCTTTGAACTTCTCCCAGCTCAATATCACTATATCGACTCCTAAGATAGTCAATCCAAACCCCATAATGTTCCATCCTCCCCTCTCAAAACCAAATAGCTGCAAAATCGCTGATAATAGAACCATCAACAAGCCAACGATGATAAAACCCCTCAAAACCTTGTTGTAAGGAGCTTCAACGCTCGCACTCCTGAAAAGGAATGAGGCAGTAACAATAGCAACTAAAACTAATACCAATGTCAGTAACTGAGTTTCCAGATTCATCTAATCACCTGCTACCCCAAATCTCGGTATCATCTCTATTTTTTACGACAGAAAAAGGAGAACAACTTGTACAGTATAAATATCACAACAATTGGTATCAAAATCCTGAGTAAAATTACCTCATTAGGGCTCAAGCTCATTTTATCATCTTCTCAACTCTATCCTCATTCTTCCCTCTTTATTTTACTCGGTTTGATAGTCATCTTTACTCCTTCGCATCAACAAATTGATTAATTCAGGATTGAGGTACGACTTAACAAATATTTTTCATCTCTATCCACATGGATAACTGTAATGAAGTCCCCGTCAAGCTGACAATGAATCAGAGTAGTCTCATTTTTCGCCGTGAAATTATTCATACCATATCTGATTTGGAATCCAGAACCAGCGAGTAATTCTTTGTATTTCCCATAAGCTGTCCCGGAATCTGTGTAACCACAAAAAAACTTCATGAACAGATGTTTTAGCCCGAAATGGATTGGGTTATGGGATGTACTGCTATAGTAAAAGGTAGCGACTTCTAAAGAAGTGCTCCCATACCTGCTAACGCTAAACTCTGAATAACACTTGGGTTTATAGAACTCCCAGTCTGAATTCCCCCAGTTTGGATCCACATTCCCCTCTTCATCACGAAGAACCCCCAGCAGATGCATGTACGTCAACTGTTCCGGTCCTGGCCCTATAAGCAAGGAATCATAAACAAAGCATAAGCTAAAAGCAGACGACAATATTAGCAAAACTACAGCTACAGCAATAGCAGAAGCTTTCTCTTTCTTTACTATAACTACGAAGATAGATGAGACCATCAAGAGAGATATACCAATAGGAAGCCACACATCAAACCTAAACATTAATACTTCATTCAAAAATACTGCTACAACAAAGAACAGTGGACCCGCAAAAAGTCCCAAAAGAATTGAGAGAAAATATTTTAGTTTATTCATTGTCCACCCAATCTCACCTCATAAAATAGAATAGGTAGCCCAACACCACTGGCATGGGTACAAAGATTAGAAAGGTTTCAGCTCTTCTGTAGGCAAGACAGAACGCTATAGGAATTACTGTAGACACAGAATATACTGCCAGCGGTGACAGCACCGAACCTATGCCAAGGCGGGGGTAAGGGAGTTCGTGGCCTGTGGGAAGGTTAAACAGAATTGCTATCCCTACAGACACCAGCACCCAGATAAAGAAGGCCACAACCTCTCCACTGCTGGGCCTGACAACTCTTATCAGGTACGAGGTCGCCACAAAAGCTGGTAGCAAGGCATAATTGAGTATCTTTAATGGTCCTTCTATAGCGTAGGGTATGTCCGTAAACTGAAGAGAAAGTAGAACAAAAACGCCAACCATAAAGAACGAAACAATCACGTATTTGCTGGCGACTCTTTCAGGGTACTTTAACGCCAACAGGGGAAAAGCAAAAATGAAAGCAATGAATAACACGAGTTTAGGGATGGACGAGAAACTAATGTCGTACAGCCACAGCCCAAAAACCACGGCAGCCAGTAAAAATAAAAAAATGATGATCTTTACGTATTGTTTAACCTTCATTTTCTATCCTCTCACATACTTCACCAGGCCAAGGGTGTATTTAGCTGTTTCAAGCAAGCAATTCTCAGTTATAGTCTTCAAATTGGAATTACTCCGCCACGTATCTGGGTTATCATAGATTATGTCGAAGACAGTATCTACATATTGATGTGAATAGCTGCCCAAATTCTTGGTTGACTGCTCTGGATCACTGATTGAGTAGTAATACCAGTTGTCATCAACAACTGATTTAAAGTTATACCCAGAATCCCAATTATCCGATATATAATCTTCATATGCAAAATGGATGTCTGGGTTCAAATATTGTCCCCATTCTGCCCCAGTGTGGAGTGGTTGGCCAACATCAGTCAAAAAGTGGCTAGAATAACCGAGATTTGTATACGCAGTGTTTCTGTTGCCTGAATCGTAGTTGTTTTTTGCTATATCCGCGTAGTATTCGCATTCACTCGGTGCTGAACCGGTTTCTACACCAGTTCCAGCCCAATCCGGATTATAATAGTGTGTCCAAGAATGCATCACATCCATTATAACATTCCATAGCCAATCAGGATAGCCTGAAGGCGGGGGAACCTGTGTCCAAAAGTCCGGATCATCTGCTGAATCTCTTGCAGTCTCATTATAAGGCTTCCCAACACCCCATTTGTTACACGAGATGTATGTAATGCTACGGTGCGTACTGGGCTCCCACAGTATGCCAACTCCTCCATTAGACTTCTCAAAGTATTCTGATACGGTATTTGCAACTTTTCCAAGTTTAGCGTTCTCTTTATCAGTTAGGTTAACGTTCTTACCTACGCTTTTTTTGAATTTAATCAGAGTTATCCTATCTTCTTTCTCGAACTTTATAGGGTATTTGTTCCACAGTTCTATCATAAAACTCTTCAATTCCTTTTTCTCATCTCCAGTCAGTTCAGCACTACTCTCGATGTATTTGAATGTGGCTCCTCTTCCGTCCTTAGCTGCAGCAAGTATAATCCAGAAAGGTGTTGCATTCTTTATGGATTGATCTATCTTTACCAGTTTAACGTTCTTTGGCAGTTTGTTCTCTTTTTCAACTGGAATTGGTTTTGATTCAATGTCATTCGCAGACAATACAGGTGTTGTTGCGCTTACCATCATTACCAATACAATAAACAATGCTATAGCTCTTTTCAATTTTTCACCTCCATCCTTTAACCAGTATAACAATCAATAACCTATATACCCAACGATTTCGTTCGCTAAAAGGCGAACGTTTTCGTAAAGTTTAAAAATAAGCTGAGAACTCGCCAATATACGCATCAGTCACCAATAATCAACAGAAAAGGTTATCCTTCGATGTACGCATAACAAGCAGTATGGCAACCGAGCCAGCAGTAGCCATCTCCCCGTCAAGTATAACCACCAGGTTTAGCTCAGTTATGATAATGTTTCACGGATAACTATCTCCCTCTGAGAAGATATACCACCAATAAGCCAGCAATTGCAGATATTACTTCAAATCCTCCAGTGGATTTTGCTTCCCCTACATGAAGTGAGCCTTCTTCAATGATATCAACTGCTTCTTGAGGGATGTTCAATTTCTTTATTTCCTTTTTCACTGCCTTTATCTGTGATTCTTCTGCTGTCTCCACACCAACTTCTAACTTGTTCTTCGTATCCTCTATATCAACTGAAGTAACCTTTAAATCATCATCCGAGAACAGCTTGATCAGCTTGCCTTTCCACTCCATCAACTGGCTGAAGGTATAATTACCCTTCAGAATCACCAATTCCACATCCTCATAATGGGAGACGACCTCCTTAATCTTCTCGGCATCTTCCTGACTCTTTACATACACGTAAATTGTGGAGTTCTCCCGATCGACAAATAAACCTCCAAAGGTGGGTACTTCATCCCCAATCTCGCCTTTTACCTCACGCAAACCCACCAAATCCCTAATCGCCCCTCTTGCTGCCCCTACTTCGAACACTCCAGGGGGTTTCCCTTCTAATGGCTGATATGGACCTACTTCAATTATATCGACTGCTTCTTGGGGTATGTTCAATTTCTTTATTTCCTTTTTCACTGCCTTTATCTGTGATTCTTCTGCTGTCTCCACACCAACTACTAACTTATTTTTCCTCTCATCTATACCAACTAAAGTAACATTAAAATCTTCTCTATTATTCCCAAGAAAAGGTTTTGTGAGGTCACTTTTCCATTCCATCAACTGGCTGAAGGTATAATTCCCACGGTGAATCACCAATTCCACATCCTCATAGGAAGAAACAACCTCCCTAATCTTCTCAGCATCTTCCTGACTCATTACATATACGTGAATCGTGGAGTTCCCATGGTCAACATACAAGCCTCCAAAGGTGGGTACTTCATCCCCAATCTCGCCTTTTACCTCACGTAAACCCACCAGATCCGTAATCTCCTTACTTGCTTCAGAAACTGATTTATTCTCTGCTTCCTGGCCATTCACACACATAAAATTACTTATCAGCATTAATATAACAAGAAAAAGTAAAATTCCTTGCTTCAACCAACTCACCCCTACATTTTCTCTAAATCTTAGCTTAGTTCCGTTTATTACACTCTTTCTCATTTCGACCCCTCTTTACGTGATTCTGTGAAATTATATCTTTCTTTTCTTTTTGTAAGTTTTTATTAATATTTCTGATAATTAAATTACTCGCTTTGTATCTTAATCTCATTCAAGCTAATGAAAAGCCGACTCTGTATTGGCTACCATTATAACTGACGCAATCTCTCACATTTATCTCCCTCCACTCTTCTGGTGGTGTTTTCAGAGTGGCTTCACCACTCTCACTTGCTTTTTTCAAGGCTTTCTGGAGTGTTGGATATTCTTCAAGTTGTTCCTTGGTTACAGACATACAACTTGGGGTTTGGTATCTACTAAGGCTGAGGTTGGTCTCCACGAATACCTCGTAGTACTCTCCTTCAAACTTTATTACGTTGCTCTCCTTCACGAGGTCTTTAGCCTTACGGAGGTCTTCAGCAGACTTATAGTATTTAGTTGCCCTATACTTGGGATATCTCTCACCATAAACTTTCGTATCTGGCTCATTCTCAATAATAGACATTATTAGGTCCTCAACCAATGAGCAGTTCTCCAGCTCCTCTCTGCTCACAGTCGTATAGTTATCAACCTCCTCAACCTTAGCCTTACTGCCTTCAGCTGCCCAAGTTAAGTGAACCTTATAGACAGTACCATTAATTTTTAGGTAATCCCAGCTACCAACCAAGTTCCTTACCCTAAAATACTCACCAACATCCAACTGAACCTCAGCACCCGCCTCATTCACTGCTTCCTTGAGAGGTGGGCACTCATCGACCTTACTGGTCAAATCCAGATAATTAGGCCCCTCTATCTCGCTAACGTGAATATACTTGGCTTGATAGTGCTGGTAACCTGCCCAGCCCAACAAGACAAAGGGGATACTAACGATTATCCCTCCAATCAATAATGCAATTAATACCAGCTTTAACTCTCTTCTCTCCATTCCGACCCTCTTTCCCTGCTATTATACCTCAAACACTTATTAATTTTGTTTTGATAAGTTTTTATTGAAGAGTGACTACTCTGCGGGCTGAAGCCACGCAGCTTCTTTAGTTCTTGTATTGGGTGAGGGTGGTTTGGTGGATTTTTGGTTGGTTTTGAACATAGTTCTTGGTTGTATCCAGGTCCACGTCGCCTACACTCCTAAAGAACTTTCCTCTGCTCCAAAAATTGCCTTTCGGATATCTTAATCTGAATTTAGGTTCTCTCTGGAAGAGTGCGCGAGAAGACGCTCCCTTTAACCTTTGAAAAGCTTCAGAAATGCTTATGGTTGGTGGTATGGAAACAACCGCGTGAATGTGTTCGGGCATAACACTAAGCTCAATTATCTCTATTCCGTGTCTTTCAGCAACCTCTTTCAAGATTTCTTCACAAAGATTTTTATTCTTCTCCTTCCTAAACATCTTGAATCGATATTTAGGGCACCACTCAAAGTGGTAAATCGCCTGACCAACATGATGGCTTCCGCTAACTAACATATTTCCTCCTGGGTGGGGTTCCAATTTATCGCGCCTTGGCGCGGCGCGCAAAAATCCCCACCCAACCAAAGTCATCATAAAAGAGATAAAGTTTAGCCTTGAACGCTATTCATCCCAACTGGCTAAAGCCAGGGGATTTCTAGCTCACCAATAGTTAAGAATTAATTTTAACTCTAATTCAATCAAGCCATTGCGATACGGATTTTATAGTAGCTCTCATTGTATTTGATGCAGTTGCTCCACCCCTCAGGTAAGTCGCTTATTGTTGCGCTACCCTCTTCGCTTGCTCTCTCCAGGTCCTGCTTTAGTGCGGGGTGGTCTCTCAACTCTTTTTCACTCACGTTCGTGCAGGCTGGATGGAGGGAGTAGTCTTTGTTCAGAAGTAATTTGCAATCAACATAAACCCTGTAATAGCTCCCATTATACTTGATCACACCATCGAACTCCCTGGCTTTTACAAGCTCTTCAAGGGTGACGTTGGTCAACACGAAACCATCAGGTAAAATCACTTGAGTGCCACCCCTATCCATCCTGTATCTGGCATCATCAGGCATTGACCTTATTCTTGCTGATGATTTAGCGTATGAACCCTCATAAATCGTGGCCAACTCCTGCTCCAAGAAGGGAAGTTCACCAACACTAACGCCACCCTCTGCAGCTACTTCTTTGGCTATCAGGATATCGTATAACTTAACTCCATAGTACTTGCCGCCTACTTCAATGCAGTCACCTAACCCTCTCAGCCGCGAAATCTCACTTAAACTCACGTTGACAGCTACTTCATCCCCCTCCCGCTCAATAGCCTCCTTAATAGCCGGATAATGGTTCAACTGAGAACTCGATAAATCCCTACAATCTGCTTCATTCAAGGACTCCATCTTAATAATGTGGATACTCTTCGCCTGATGCTGGGAAGCTGACCACCAGAAAACACCGATGAATGCAGCTGAACAAACAACAAAAGCAATACCCAATACGGACACCAGCTTTTGAGGAAATCCATTATCCTGTCTCTTTATCCGCATAAAAATGAGGATGACTAAGCTGATTACGAAGACGAACCCCAGGATAACAGACAAAGGATATAGGAAATTGGGAAAGACAATGAGCTGTGAAATAATATCAACTTGAAAAACTCCCAACCAAACGGATCCACCATGCAAAGCAGTTAAAATAATTATGAAAACAATGCCCACAGGAACCACCATTTTTGTAACCAAACCAATGCCTCTCATTTTACACTCCGAAGTTTATTTTGATTAACTCTCTTCTTAAACTCACCTATCACAGCCCCATCCCCCCTAATAACAGGTACAAAAAGAATGCCAGAGTTACTGCAGCATAAGAAATTGCGGTAGCTCTCGCTGCATACCCAAACTTCATGGAGGATACAAGAAATGCTATGGGTATTATTGCCTGGAAGTAGGGAAGAAATCTGATGGAAACCGGAAAGTGCTCTATGCCTAACACAAAGACTGGGTAGTAGGTTAATAACACCAAGGGAGCAGCCAAACCAACCGCCAAACCAACATCCCTCAAAGACCTCCTAACTCCATAAAGCACTACCAAGAGGAGGGGTAGCCAGGTAAGTAGCGATGTTATGAGGTCGGTGCCTCCACCCGAAGGCGATAAAAAGTTTGGGGCGTAAACCGATAACCGAGTACCAACCAAGAGAGCAGCAAACCCAACTAAAAGAAAAGCAAGGTAACTGAACCGCTCCCTGGTAACTATGAAGGTGTAAACACCTAATACGGTAATCCAGATGACTGCCAGCAAAATTATTTCCCACAACATGAGATCATCAACCTATTCACTTTATCTATGACACTGAAGTCCATATTCTTGTTTCGTAGTAGCCCCCATTGTATTTGATGCATGTCTCATTAAACCCTGTTTCTTTCCTATAGTTTGGCATGCCTATTTCTACGTAGGCACGCCCTTTCGCACTTGCTTCCTTAACCACTTCTTTGAGTTGAGGGTATTTTTTTAGATCTTTTTCAGTGAATTTGGTACAATTTTGGGGTGGCTCGTACTCGCTTAGGGATACATCTATGTCCACCAGCACTTCATAGAACTCACCGCCATACCTTATTTGTCGTCCATACTTATTCACGAACTCCGCTGCCCTGACAAGTTCTTCACGGGAAACATTACTGTTTCCTCGGTGTATTCTCATGTAATTTTCCATCTCTGTCTCTCTTATTTTCTCCTCAACCCGCATAATAAACCCCTTGATCTTGGGGTAGGTACTCATTTCCTCTTCGCTGACAACAGAATAAGTCTGAGGTTTCTCTATCCTGTGAACAGACACAAGATCAGAAAAACCAATTGAATAGTAACTATCGTTAATCTTAACGTACTCAACCACTCAAAACACCCCGAAGCCTAAAGTAGTTCTCTGGAGAAGTCTCCAATACATACTTAGCGCAACTATAATTAGTCCTCAACTCTTTTTTGAGGACAGGATACTCACCCAACTCACCAGTTAAATTAACAGAATTATTGACAGAAGGAGGCACTAACTTTGTAACCAACAGATTATAGTGTGTACCACCACAACCAGCCAAAGCCACAGCCAAAACAACAATCAAAAGCAATCTCCTCATATCCGACCCTAAAACCCCTAATTTATGCCTTTATATCTCACTTTTGTTTTCGTAAGTTTTTATTAAATTAACCCATTTATTGCTGTCACCACTATCACCAAGGTAACCAGCCCTATGACAGCAAGTAACAACAGCAAAAGCGCTCTTAATACCCTCCTCATACTCGTCCTCAATTCCATCCTGCCCAGCTTGATGTACATTCTTACTGCAAAGTAGATGCCAAAGATAAATAGTAAGAATAGAGCTGGGAAGAACAGGGGTTTCAAGCCAGTGGCTAAAGCCGTTAGAGCAGTCGTGGTTCCAGCAAAAAGGTATGACACCAAATCTCTCCTCTCTACCCCACTTACCATATTCCTTATTTTTCCTTGAGCAAAGTAGAAGAGCCCTGGCAAACCCAGCAGGGTGGAGAAAGTCAGAACAATCATTCCCATAGGTTGCCTTAACCACACACTATCGCCTTCTCCAAGGCTGTAGGCTCCTTTAATACTTAAAAACACAACAGTATCCTCCACGTAACGAGCCAGAGAATCCAGGGGGGTTGGCACGTAAACTTCTTCGATTTCTAAGTCCCTGGTCAACTCCTGGGTGTTCCCAGAGTATTTAGCGTGCACAAAATAAGCTCCATCCATAATCTGTAGTTGAGGGCTTATCTCCCTTAACTCAGATCTGCTCAAGTAAATGTAGTCCTCATAACCCACTTCCCCACGGAAACCATAATCCTTGAGACTTTTCTCCTCAACTATTCCTGGAGAAAAGATGAAGAGATTAATCTCCGTCACAGAATTAATGGGGGCAGTGATCTCCAAGGGATAGTATATCTTATCGCTCTTGAATCGGTACAGGATGGGGTCTACGCTCCTCTCTTCAGAAGTAGCGTTTATCACATCAATCGCCAGATAATCGTAACCCCTCCCAACATAATCACCAATAATTTGATTAAATTCAACTGGCACCTCTCTATCATAACCCTTCTGCCTCACAAAACCCTTAAACCACTCCACAAACTCTTCAGACCTATTAATCTTCACCACAGAAATGTTATGGGCACCGATCCTCTCTTGAGACACAAGATGGAAAGCAGATTCTCTGCCTTGACCGAAACCAAAACTTGGGTACTCCGGCTCCATCTTCATGTTAACATAGTTTTCAACCATGTGAAAGGAAATCATTTCAGCCCCCTCAATGTGAGGCTTCGACGGCAAGGGAAGAACCTCAACCACCGCTGTCTGGCTGGAAGCTTTCACGTTGGTGGAAAGAATTAAAACCTCTTCACTACCATTCCATCCAATGATAGCGTTCTGCTCCGGCTCATCCAAATCAACGTGATATACAGGGATCATACCCTTGTCGGCTGAAGCTGGAGTTGATAAAAACAAAATAAATAAACAAATCGCAGTAGCCATCAAACTCAACTTATCATAATTAATTAATCTTAACTGCAAGTAACTTGTCAGAGCATTGGCTACATTAACAGCATTCTCTGTTGTACCCTTCATCTTTTCCCTCTATCTAAATTGGTAAGGAAATCAACATCTAAAAATTTTCTATTAAAAATAAAAAAAATTTAGAATTATATATATGTATCACAATCTCCTTTTTCTACTTGTAAATCACAATACTCAAACGCTATAGCGTTGTTAGCTTCAATCCTTGAGGTATGAGCAGTTTTTTGATACCAATCAGAGTCTATATTTCCGGTTGCTTTGTCCCAAAACGTATCGGCCCAGTCTGAACACCAAGTATCAAGATAATCGTTAATAGTTCCCTCATCACCAATCACGCACTTCACACCTTTGTTGACTAGTGTGGGGGCTAGATTATTACCAGCGTTACATGAATTGATTACAAATAACCGAGACTGTAGATTATCTGAAGCGTCCCAACTACAATACCAGTTGTCCCCACTGAGGCCTATACAGTCATCACTACCGTGTCCAGAAAAATAAACTGCTTCATATGTTGTTAACATATTATTGACTTGGTAATCATATAAGATTATGCCATAGTTCACAACTGCTGGATCCCAACCGGGGTCTTTTTCCATTGATTCTTCTGCAGCAGCAATATCATTTGGCGATAGGTACCAATCGTCTCTTCCTACAGCTCCTTCGTCGTTATCTAAAGCTAAGATTGAAAAACCTCTTTCTTCAGTAGAGCTACTATCTGCTTTTCCATGCAATTTCCCGAAGTCGACTGTTGTCTTGTATAACTTCTTTATGGACTCCATGAACCTCTCTTCACTAACCTTTTTTCCATTTGTAGCATCAATAACTGTGTTATTAGTGGAAATCCAGAAAACTCCTTTTTCAGGAACTATGATGAGTTTAGCGTGATCTGAATTCGTCATCTTTAAAGCCTCGTTCTCTGTTACATTTACATTGGGTTTGAAGTTTATTTCTTTTGTAGGCATTTTCCGATATGCTGCAATTTCACCTGTCATCTTATTTATGGAGATATAACCACTCTCCCCAAAAACACTGATACCATTTATTTGTCTTTCAAACTGAATATCAAAGTCATATGGGTTTTCAACTGCACTAACCATCGTATAATCATCACCAAAGAACTTGGTTGCCAACCCAATAGCTTCTTCCTTCGACATCACTGGCTCACCATCAAGGTTCTCATTAACAGCAGTACGATTAAACCTAAGTACCGTGCTCCCCGTTTTTAAGTCAACCAAAGAATAACCATACTCATCTATTAAAACACTTACCTTATATCCAGCATAGAACGTATTATTCTTTATCTCCTCTCCACCTGAAGAATTTTCCTTTTTATTCGTAGCCATTACTGTTGCAGTTACTACACTTGTCGATATCACTAACACTAACAACAGCACTAAGACTCTCTTATTCACACAATTCACCTCCTTTAACCAGTATAACAATCAATAACCTATATAACCACCGATTTCGTTCGCTAAACGGCGAACGTTTCCGTAAAGTTTAAAAATAAGCTGAGAACTCGCCAATATACGCATCAGTCATCAATATTCAACAGAAAAGGTTATGTAGTCAATTTCAAGATGATTAGTTGGGGTCTCTGCATTGAGCGATAACAAAATTCAGCTGGACAGGGAAATAATGAGTGCATTATCCTCTGAAAGCAGGATAGCCATTTTGAGAAGAATCCATGAAAGACAGAAGACTGTGACTGAGCTGGCAAATGAGCTGGATTTATCGAAGTCCACAGTACATAAGCACATCAATAAATTGAGTAATGCCGGACTGATAGAAAGGATTGAGAATGACAGCAAATGGGTTTATTACCAACTAACCAAAAAAGGGAAACTGATCCAGGCCGGCAAAGCAGAAGCCATTCTATTGCTATCCATGTCCTCTGTGGCCTTCATAGGAGGTGTGATCGAGCTCTACCTCTATTTTGTTGGTATCAAATACCAAGCTCCAGGCACATCTCATGATCCAGTCTACCTGATCTTGGGGCAGGTCTTGCTAATTGTGGGAATTGTTGCAGGATATTTTGGCTATAAGATCCTCAAAGAGAAGCGGGGATTGGCCAAGTTGGAAGGAAAAGTCTCTTGAGATTCTTTCATTTTCCAAGACCCTTTTTTAAGCTTTACGATGTTGTTCGCCAAAAAGCGAACGAATTCGCGGGTCTTAAATATTTTCAATTCTAATTTTACTTTGGCATGCCGTCTGGGGCCCCTCTATAGGAGGTGGAATAATGAAGAAAAAGTATGTGTTATTATCTATTCTTATGGTAGCTCTGGTGGCAATGGTGATGGTCGCTGCTACCGGGATTGATGGCCCCAGGGTGGACAGGGAGAAGGCAAAAGACATGGTCAGAGAGTATATAAATGATTCTGAGGCTGAAGTCGTTTATAAAAAGAGTGAGAGCCTTAATCATGGCGACTACCTTGTGATGGAAGTAGAAAACGACTGTTTCTACGTTAATTCCGACACAGGAATTATTGAGAGAGCTACATTCAATGATGCCAGACAGAACTCCTCAAAAGTCTTGTTGAGCGAGAGGGAAGCGATGAAGCGAGCAGAAAAGTTCGTCAAGCAGAAATATAGTATTGGGGATATGGAGCTGGTGAGAAGCGATCTGCTCGATCACGGAAATGTGAAGGAGTATCTTTTTATCTGGGCAGAGAAAATCTCCGGGGTGGAAACGAATAGAATGGCAGTCTCCGTAAATCCAAATACAGGGCAGATAATCTCCTTCATGGGAATTTTCAGGGAGGCTAAGGTCCAGCTGCAGCCGGATATCTCCAGAGAAAAAGCAATAGAAATAGCAAATAACCAGTTCAATGTCCAGAACGCTCAAACAAAGGCCAGATTAAGCATTGAATACCCAGAAAAAGACGTGCAGAAACTCGTGTGGGTGATAGAAACTGAAAGCGAGGAAAGCCTGAACGGTGGTATGGCCATTATCGATGCCTTATCGGGTGAGGTTTTAATGGCAAGTCCTTATAAATGAGGACTCACCCCTTTTTTAAGGTGGTAAGTTGAAGAAAAAGCTTTACATAGTTTTGATTGCTCTGGCGGTTCTGATTGGGGTGGATATAGCTCTGATCCTCTATACGCCGACTCCCACTGGACCACCACCTACAGAACCCGTGCACCCTCTGGATGAAGTTGATGACTTGAGAATCGGTGATGTTGTAGTTACAGATAAAAATGGAGAATGGGAACTCTCTTCAGTTCAGTATCCCGGAGGCATATTAAGGGGAGAAAACTATACTGGGGGTGATTACGACCCTGATGTTACTATAACCAGCAACAACATTTCGTTCAACATAGGGATTTTGGTAAGCCATCTTAATGAAAGTGGGAAGAAAGAGAGGGAGCTAAAAATAATTGAATGGACTTATTCCAATCATGATCAGGCCAGCGTTAAGAAGAAGCAAAAGAGAATTCCAATTAATTTTGACACTCTGGGACTTAAAACCTTCAGATATAGCACAGACATTCCAGAATCAGACAATCGCACCATCACAAAGAACATCGAGCTGAGAGTGCCAGTGCTGGCAGAAAAACCCAATGGTGAGCTAATCTATAGCTATGACTGCACTTTTGTGTTGCGGATTAATGTCCAGAAAAGTGACTGTGAAACTTCCCGAATTTAAATCATATTTCAGACATTCTGGGGCCATCAGATGGTAAAATGGATGGAAAGATAGTTTTAACAGTCAGTAATGCACAACAGAGTGTATGGTACTTCAAAGTTTATGGCGAATTGCTGTCCCAGAATGGGCCCTTATAAAAGGAAGAAATAGCTGAAATGACTGAACTCAATCCCAAAACCTCTTCTAAGCTTTACGATATTGTTCGGCAAAAGCGAACGTTTTCATGCCATCAAACAGAGCAAAGACACCGGGGATAGGGGGTCTCCGGCTCCGTGCTCTATGCTCAATTAACTACTGGAAATCCGATAGTAATCACTTCCAAGACCACCCCAGAAGAGAAAACCCAGAAAGTGGAACTATATGCCAGCACCAGGACTACGAGTCCCTACGTCCACCTCAAGGACAGCCCGCCAGAAGCACCCGAAGGCTGCTCAGAAGGCTAAATAAAGAGGTGGATTTACCGGTGATTATATTTACGGCGACCCCTCCGCCACCTTCATAGGTGTAATGCCTTCAGATATTGTCCACTATGATCTACCATCTGACAAGCTCACCGATAAGGATATACGGGCTTTGAATTCCATTTTGACTGATCCCCGATTCGATAGCGATTTCTGGAAAAAAGAGGTGGATATGCAGCTCAAATTGAACAAAAAATCAGAGCAGCAGGCTCTGGCCAAGTATGGGTTGGATTTTGTTACTGATACTTATCTGCCGGATAAGTTGAGTGAGTTGGGGATTGTCTAATCTGATCATTCTTTATTGAGGTTCTATATCTATCCATGAATTGCGTATTTCACCATAACCTGTTGACATCTCGGGGGTTTCCACATGGACATGCTTCATGACCACATAGTATTTTCCAGGGCCTACCAGATCTCCGTTACTATTTCGTTGATCCCACACATAGGAATACGTTATCTCCTCCCCAGGCTCCAATTCAATTTCCTTATTTCCCGGGGGGAAATGGCGCACTACCTCTCCAAATGATTTCTCTATTTCCAGTTTTGGGGGAAATGGACTAAAATTGAGTTTTTGTATCCCCTGGTTTCTGAAAGTGAAATTGATGTGAACTTCTTTGCCGCTTGGAACATAGTATTTCGAACCATCTATTTCCAGCGGAGGTGATTCAGGTGAGAGAACGTGTTCGGGAGTTTGCTCTACTTGCATAGAAGTCTCTTCTGTAACCTGAGGAAACTGTTCTTGGGTAGTATTTGTGACAGATTCTTTTGGTAGCGAATTATTATAATCTCCATTTTGCGCGCAACCAATCGCAAGTAAGGCTAGTAATATAACCAATACTATTATTTTCAATTTAATCCCATCTATTCCTTATCAGATTTTTATTTAAAGCTTCTTACAAGTTATTTATCAGTCTACCCACGTATAATATGCGTAAGCATCTCCTTCTATTGAATGAGACTCATATATAGGGCACGAACCCTGAGGCGCTTCCCACCATTCCGTATCCACTTGCTCATCCCACCATACTGAAAAATCTTGTACATGGAGTTTTGAGTTCTCGTGTTTTGCAATTCCTTCATCATCAGTATAAACTCCTGTATCTGACCATATTTCGTTCGCTTGATCTACATTATTTTCTTGGTGCCCAAGGTGGCCACTTCTTACCCATTGACCGTCAATCCAAATGTCATATACGTATCCCCAGGCATCCACTTCATTTGAGACGTAAATTACGTAGCTTGTTTTAGAGGACGAATCTGTAGTTCCGTGGAATTTCCACTGGCCTTCATCATTATCATACGTAAAGTAGTTTATATCTGTGGGATTTCCGTCAACTAACCATCTGACGACGCCTGCTTCAGTCCAACAAGGTTCTCCAGCTACCTCTTTACCAACGTGTGTGGTGATCACATGCTGTGTCGTCTCATCTGGATCTAATAGCATCTCACTTGGTCTCATGTAATTACCTATACCCCGATATACTTCGTTTTCAACTTCCATTACTTGGTTTGCTTGATCTGGAGACGGGACATGCGGAGGAGTTAGAGGCTTTAATTGTTTTATTTCCTCATCACTTGGACAGTTACCTGCACATTTTCTCCAAGTTGCTCCTGTTTTTGGATCCCACCCAAATCCTTGATTATTTAGTTCTTTGGTAATCTCCTCTTTATTCTTTCCCTCACCCTTCATCCTCTTAATCAGTTTTTCTGCTGGGTTTTCAAAATTATTAAGCTCTTCTATATCTTTTTTATCAGGTAATGATTTATTGTCTTTAGGTTGTCCACTATTCTCTAAGTTTGCCTTTGCTACTACACTTCCCACCATCACTAATACTAAAACCAGTGTTAAGATTAAGAACTTCTTTTTCATTATCTCACATCCTTTCATCTTAAGTCAGTATCCTAACCTATATAACCACCGATTTCGTTTGCTAAACGGCGAACGTTTCCGTAAAACTTATAACTGTAGCTCGAGAACTTCTTAAACCAATTAAATGATAAACTAGTTTATCAAAATAGAAAGAGTTATGTAAGCTGTTTTAACTAGATCAGAGAGAGGAAATCAAAATCCATCACTGATGTCAAATAACACGCTCCATTGTTGTTTAATCCATTTATTTGATCTTGGTTTGTACTGCTAATTGTTGAAGTTGTGGCAGGACAAGGAGTGGCGGGTTTGGCCAGACTCATAAGAACTCTCAATCTTAAGATCTTTTCAAACCTCTTTTAAGCTTTACGGTGTTGTTCGCCAAAATCGAACGTTTTCATAAAGCTTAAAAACTAAAAAATCAAACTGTAAAACAGAATGAAAGTAACCTGATCTTTAGTTTTCTTATTCATAATCCCGATTATATCCTAGAAATTTTTCATATATTTCCGTTAATTTTTTATGTTATTTGTTTATCCTTATACTGTGGGGACGGACATTGATTTATCACTGGACAATCGGATGTTTGAAGCTCTATCTTCAGGTTTGAGGGTAGAGATATTGAAAAGACTTAAATCAAGGCAGATGACTGCAACAGAGATTTCGAAAGAGCTGGATGTTTCCAAATCTACTGCCATCGAGCATTTAAGAAAGCTGGTGGAGGCTGAGCTGGTTATAAGGAGAGATGATGGGAGGAAGTGGATTTACTACAGTCTCTCTGATAGGGGAAAGACGATTTTACATAAAAAAGAGTTAAGAGTGAAGATCTTATTTTCTTTTGCAACCATCTTAATGCTTTCTGGTGTGGTACAAATATATGCTTTCGTACAAAGGCTGTTCGAAAGATTATCGAAGGCTCCCATATTAGATGCTAAACACCCGCCAGAAGTTCCTTACTTATATATAGCTACCCACGATTTCCGGTTCTTGACTGGAGTAGCTCTTGTAATAGGAAGTATAACGGTATTCTACATAGCTATAAGAAAGTACAGATCCTATTTTTAATTGTTCGGGAAATCCGAACGATCTCGTAATTATTTTAACTTAAAAAGATAACCCAGTATCAAATCAGAGGAGGTGTTGATTGTGTGGAGCAAGAGAGTGCTGTATCTGCTGGCCGTATGCATTTTTTTCTCTCTTACGTTTGTAGTGGGTTCGGCCTTCGGAGATGGCGAAAAAATTCTGATGGGTCCAGAAGAACTGGAGATTAACTGGACAGGCTACGATGGTAGAGTTATAGACTACTATGTGCATGAGAATGGAGAGTGGATCGAAAAACAAAGACCTGACTTCTGGTATAAGCATTTAAAGTTAGAGAACCTAAAAGTCCATCACCCAAATTCGAATAACACCTACGGTAATGTTGCAGGTTCGGCAGTATCTTTGAAGGAAAGTGCGTCAATGAAGGTACCAAGTTATGGTGGATCGTTCATGGACCCTGAAAGTGGTATTCTCTTCGTCTATGTTACCAATGAGGAAGATGGAAAAAAGATTCTGGAGATGGTTAACGGGACAAAAGTCGTCTTGCTTGAAGGAAAATATAGTTACGAACAGCTGGTAGACTGGGAAGATAAACTGCTTCATAAAATAGAGGCAGAAGAGAATAGTTCAATTGCATCACGATGGACCATGATGGCTCCAAGTGATAAACTGAATAAGATACGCATTGGTCTAAGCTCGGTCGATGATAAAGCTATTAATGAAATCGAGAGCATGCTCAAAGAATTAAATATCCCACCTGATGCAGTAACTGTTGAAAAATTCGGCAAGATACAGTTAGATATAAGTCGTTCCGATCGCATAAGACCATTAATTGGAGGAATACAAATTGACAACCCCAATTATGGTGGATCTGGAGAGGGCGATTGTACACTTGGTTTCATTGCAACAAGAAATGGTGTCTCCGGCTTCGTAACAGCAGGTCATTGTGGTAATGAAAATCATCCTATATACCAACCACTTTATACTGGCGATGATTATACTAATTTAGTGGGAGTTGTGACTGATGATCAGCAAGGTAGTAGATTCAGCGATTCAATGTGGGTCGAGATATATGATAGTTCGTATGATTTCGAAATATACAACCAGTATGACCCCTCAAACCATTATCCTGTTTTCAGTGAAATGCAATCGCAGAGTACAGGCATGTATGTGTGTCAAGGCGGATTCGAAACCGGTGAAGCCTGCGGTGAGATTGCTGAGGTTAACGTGGATGTAACCCACCCAGAGTACGGCACACTATACGACCAGGTACTGGCAACCTATAATCGCGCTGGTGGCGATAGCGGAGCACCTATCTACCATGAACCCCTTGATAGTTGGGTCAGAGATTACTGTGTAGATACTTATGGTGTAACCTGCCAGGACATCTACGGTATTCACTTTGGATATAACGGTACTGTCAACCGTGCCATATATAGTCCAATAAGCGGAATAGAGACTGATCTTGGAGAACTTGACACAGATGGATGACTAGAACATTGGGAAAAATCAAGTCTGATTATTTTTAGCCCGAGGTTTTAATGGCAAGTCCTTATAAATAAGGACTCACCCCTCTTTTTTTAAGGTGGTAAGTTGAACAGAAAGCTCTACATAATTTTAGGTGCTCTGGCAATACTAATTGGGGTGGACATAGCTCTAATCCTCTATACGCCGACTCCCACTGGACCACCATCAACCATACCACAGCTCCACCCTCTGGAAGAGGTCAATGGGATAGGGGTTGGTGATATCGTAGTTGTGAATAGGAATGGTGTCTGGGAGCTCTCCTCAGTTCAGTACCCCGGAGGCGTATTGAAGGGAGAGGAGCTCAATGAAAGCTACAACTACCACCCCAACATCACTATCCATAGAGATAGCAATACGATCTCCTTTGATATGGGAATTCTGGTGGAACACCTTAACCAGAGTGCAAAGAAGAACAGGGAACTGAAGATAGTTGAGTGGACTTATTCAGGACGTGTTGTACTTGATGAAAGTGAGGTAAGAAAGAGCGCTCAGCTCAACCTCAGCCCCGGCCTCAACAACATCAGGTACACCACCACCATACCTGAATCGGATAACTGCACCACTAACAAGGTCATCGAGCTGAAAATCCAGGTGCTGGCAGAAAAAGAAAAAGAAGGAGAGGATGGTGAGATAGACTATGTCTACGATCAGACAAACGTAGGAACAATTGAGGGCCATAAATGCAATTTAACTAAGAAGAACTAACTCTTTTCCTTCAATCTTTCCTTCTTCTTGTTTGTCGGGTAAATTATTTATGAGAAGTAAAACAAAGTTAAGATAAGTTGTATCTTGGAATGGTGTCGTATGTTTGATGTGGAGAAGAAGAGCAATGAGCTGGGAGTTCCCAAGGACGTTTATAATAAGCTGGAAGAGGACGCTAGGTCTGAGTTTCCAGATGATGATATGATGTTCGAGCTTCACCTCCTCAGGGCCTTGGAAACTTATTCCAAAAAAGTGAAAAGCTTGATTTAAACTGTTGTTTATGACCAAATCCACTTACCTTAATACTTCAGTTATTAGCGCATTATTTGATGATAGAACTCAGGGAAGAAAGAAAATGACTGAGGGGTTCTGGATTGTTGATACAAAAGTTGAGCTCACTATGGCTTGAATATGAGTTGAGATATGAGTTAACGTTTATACACCCTTTTTCTCCAATCAACCTTCAAAACCCGGACTTCATCACTTGTAACTGTATAAAGAACTCTAAAGTCTCCGACACGGATTCTGTATGTCTTATTTCTACCTTTAACTTTTTTGTAAGGCAAGCAAAATGGGTTGTCTGCAAGTAATCTGAGTTTCTCTTTTATTCTCTCTTCTGCAGCTTCTTCGAGGTTTTTAAGGAATTTCTCAGCCCTTTTACTGAGAAATACTTTATACTTCATTCTAAAAGGGTTTTCTCTCCTCTCTCCATCTCTTCTTCTATCTCATCAAGCTCAGACAATTCCTCTCCTGAAAGCTCCTCAAATCCAAGAAAATTATCTATCTTACTGTTTATCAGCTTCAATTCTTTCTCAATTCGGAGCAGATGATCAAGAATCGTTTGTTCCTGCATATAGATATTATAGCTTAGAAGTTAAAAAAAGTTTTTGATGAATAGTCCGCAATTAATCTCACAAATAAGAGCTAAGATAATAAATCTATAATAAATCCGTCCCCGGCGACTCTGTTGTGAATAGAACCTTAAAGCTTCTTATAGATTGTTGTCATACAAATAAAATAATAGAAAATCGAATCGAACTACAAACCAATGCTAATATAACCATTCCTTTTTAACACTTATTCTCTCAGTCTCAAAAAGGTGGTTAGACCCTCTAAGATAGCTATTTAATGACTCCTCCAGCCTCCACCTCAACCCCTTCATTTGAGTAGATTCTTTGCTCAATCCACGGATATTTGTGCTCTACTGGTTGAGGCAAACGCAGAACAAATTCAGTTTGAGAAAAAGACTCGATATAGGGTCCAGATGCACTTTTATTTTTGGCTTTCTCCTCGAAGCTCCAGCCAAACCCGTACGATTCGTGCCAGGAATCGACCTTATAGTCACCAGTCTCTGAGTTATAGCTCACCCTCTGGAAGTAACCCCACTGCTTTTGCCCCAACCTGTTCTCCCCATAAATGCCAGCCGTATAATTCGTTATACCTCCATTCGTGGCTTCAAGGTTAATTGTCTCGCTATCAACTACGGACATACATACGAGGTAGTATGAAACAAGAGCCAGAAGGACCACTCCAGCTGCGACGGCCACAGTGGATAACTTCTTGACATTCCCCTTACCCGATTTTTTATAGATGTAGGTTCCGCCCAGTAACAGCCCTACACCTGCACCCGGAGCTAAAACCGGAAAAACAAAACTCAAAACCAGGGCAATTAAAATAGTAAGACCGAGCCTCTTAAAATCGACTCGATTAATAGATTCTTTATCCTCAACCATAGTCCTTCCCCCATTCTCATTTCAACCCTCATTAGTTCAGCCAAATTATATGTTAGTTATTCTTTTAGTAAGTTTTTATTAAACTATTTGATGGCGGATTTTATCCCTTTTTTCTTTTAGGAAATTTCTTATGTGTAGATAATCCTAAGGTCTTCAACTTCACCCTTCTTGTTCAGGTAAAACCACATGTAGGCCACACTATCTTCCTTAACGGATTTGCCGTGGACGTAAAGCACTCTTCTGTTATCATTAAACGCTATCATCTTCTCTTCAACCTGTAACTTTGAACCCTCAAATTTGGTTTTGAATTCATTATCCATCATGGCAGTCTCAATTATCTTCTCATCTGTAAGGTTAGTAAGATTGAGATTAAGGTTGATGATATTTGTTTTATTCTCCGGTTCCCAGGAATAATCTGGTAGTATTTCTTCAGGGATTTCATGTTCAGGTGTCCCATTAACAACTTCAAAAGTCTCTGATAAAGTAATAGAGGTTTCACTTCCTTTAACTCTAATCTCTTTACTGACCCTATACTTTCCCTCTTTTACTGGAAACAATTCTATGGATTGTTTGAAGTCGATGAAAGGGCCCCATGGAGGTAATTCATATCCAATATCCTCCCAAACCGGTGGATACAGCCAACTACACTCTCTCCATGTATCGTTCAGAGAATACTCAATAGTATAATACTGTCCAAATTGTATGGTTCTCCCCACCAATAAAGGCTCGTTATTCTTGATGGTCAGTAACAGCTCATCCCCACTTGAATAATTCTCCTTGTTTAGGGTCAAAGTAAAGGAATCAACCATTAAAGTCCTGATACTTATCCCAGCAACAACCAATATGAGAACCAATAAAATCAATACCCATTTAGATCTTGAGGACATACATTATGTATTCCCAATTTTATTCTCCACTTCCTTAAGACCTACATAATTAATTAACTCTCTATAAGCTTTGTGAACCTCCTCTCTATTAGGATTTACTTTACAGGTTTTCTCATCTGTTGCTGTGACTGATGCTACTGCCAATGTGCTTCCCACTATCATTAAGACCAATAGCAATATCAAGACCCTCTTATTCACGTATTTCACCTACAAATTTAACTTTAATTTCCATTAGAACAAATTCTCTATTTAGCAATTCTGACCATTGCGTTAGAATATAAATTCATTTTAATTTTCAAGGCCCATGGTCAGAAAACTTATTTATCATGAACCAAATAACCGATTAATAAGTTATTTAGAGAAGTATTAATGATTTTAGGTCTAAAAATCAGAAAAATATAATTTTTTATGTTCTAGTACCATGGTCAGAAATCTTAATACCTTGCTATTTTTATATTACATCCATGAAAATAGGTTGGCTTTGTTTGGTTGGATTGGCTGTTCTGTTGATGTCGGTGCCAGTCGGTGCAATAAATGTAGAGCCAGAAACAATCTATGACACCATAACGGAAGGAGAAACGGACTGGTTTAGTAGAGATATCTCATCATCGACATTTGATGTTCATCTTGATTGGGGCGATACATCTGATAGCTTGACTCTGACAATTTATTCACCAGACGGTAGCTATCAAACATTTAGAGACAAAGATGATGGAAGGGTTGATGGACGGATAAGTTTAACAATATACGATGCGACGTACGGGTCATGGGACTTCAGGGTTCACGGCGAAGAAGTGAATGGAGTAGAGTACTACTCTTTTACTGTAGTTTAACTATCTTATTCCTTTTTTTTATTTCTCAAGCTTCAGCATTCGGAGTTAAACCCGCCAATGTTACCGATGAAGAACTCGAAAAGATAAAACAGAACGACATCGATGACGAAAGGAAAATCTCTTTCTGGGATCTTCCTTTATGGATAAAAGCTCACCACATTTATCTTATCACGCTTTCGGCTCTCGCAGCTCTCGGACTCTGGAAATACCTTCCCATCCTACTTGGAAGAATCAAGTCTGTTCTAAAGAGTACGAAGAGACAACGAATATTGGATTACTTGGAGTGGAACTTTGGGGTTAGCATAAGAGAACTCGAGGAAAATCTCAACATTAACAGGAGCACCCTCCGCTACCATTTAGCTTTGCTGGAAAGATGGGGTAAGGTTATCTCAGTTAGTTGCGGTAATGAAAGGCTATTTTTCTCTAAAAACCAGCTTACAGACGGTGAACTGGGTCTGGTGACCTTTTTAAGGTCAGAAAATAAGAGACGTATACTTGAATTACTGTCCCAGAATGGGTCCTTATCAAAAGAAGAAATAGCTGAACTGACAGGAATAAATCCGAAAAACTTATACTATCACCTTAACCACCTCAAAAGTTCAGGTATGTTAGAGAAAAATGGGGAAGAGTTTCGCATCGATCCTGAACAACGGGGAAGATTCTTGAGTTTATTGAGGTACGCATAACCTAATTTTGTATCTTTGTCCCAAAAAATTTCAGCCTTTTAAACTCTTCAGAGAAATGGATACATAAAGAACGATATACATGGCTTAGGTCATCCTTGATCTATCAAGTATCAAAAGCTCTGGGGAGGAATTACGAGGGATTGGCCAATAAGGGAGGGCGAAAGAACTGCAATCCTCTGGCTTTGCAGCTCTGGACGCTCTTCATATATCCTGCGCCGAAAATGGGAGCGCTGAAGTCATGCTGACAACAGACATAGTTTAATAAGGTTGTCATCCCAAGTTGAATTAAAGGTGGGTGTGAAGAATCCGTGTACCTGGATTATGGAGGTGCTCTAATTGAATATTAATGCCATTTCCCCGGATGAGATAAGGATTGCAGGACTAAAAGCTCTTGAGAAGGAGCTGGGGCCGGTAGGTATGGTCAGATTCCTCCAGCAATACGAATTGGGAGAGGGGGACTACACCAAGGAGAGAAAGAAGCTCTTGGAGAAGTACCCTGAAGTAGATAAGATAATTGAAGAAATCGAAAAGATGAGGAAAGACGGATAGCTAGCAAATCAGCCCCTGGTAATCAGATCCGGGTCCACCTCAGCCCTCACTACCTCTGGAACGTTCCCTGCAAACCCCATCAACTCCCCCTTGACCGCAAAAATACCTTCCACATAATCCTTATCCTTACACCTCTCCCAGAATTCCTCCATAACAGAAGTAAAATTCTCTTCATCCACTTCCTCTTTGATCTCGTTCCCCAATGCGGTAGCAAAGGCATCGGCCACACAGGCATCATCGCCAAATACTGTTGCCGCGTCAGCATAACCAAAACTGATGGAGTGCCCTATTCTCCCACTGGACGTGCATATAGCCCTTATCTCCTCAGGTGGCTCTATCTTAAATCCCAGTTTCATGTTGGTGCCAGTATAAACGCCTATCACCATCTCTTGCTGACTGTAGATGGCCATATCTCCTCCGTTGTCCACCACCGCAAAATCCGCTCCCTCTTCCACCATTTTCTCCACGGCGAACTGAGAAATCATTCCCGCCACAGAAGCCATTGGTCCCAATCCAGCCGCTTCGGCTGCCTCAACCATCCTTCTGGTCACTGCCCCTTCATAAAAGTTGTAGGGTTCGAGTGAGGAAAAGAAAAAAGGGTCCGACCTTATTACTGACTCTATCTCTTTTCTGGCTTCCAGTATAGCGTTGACGGCAACATCGTAATACCTGTCATCCTCCACCAGAATGGTTACAATGGTCTCCTTATGCTGATACCTGTATCTCTTCATTTTGCTTTCTTTGCTTTTTTGCTTTAGCGTTTGTTCTTCAAGGAAGGTGGAGGGCGTTTACGGGACAGACATTGACGCAGACCCCGCAGTGAATGCACTTCTCGGTCTCCGCCATTACTTTGTTTTCGTCGTCCAGATAGAATACCTCCACAGGACATATGCTGATGCAAGCTCCGCAGTGAATGCAGCTGTCGTCCTTGTTTATCTTTTTCTCCAGCCTGGTTACGTCGATCCCTTGCCTTTCAAAGGCTTTAATGACGTCCTCCACCTTTGATTTCTCTACCTCAACTACCATCTCTCCTTCTCTGGCTCCCACGTTGGCTCTTATGATGTTTATCAGGCTGTTGGTCTCCAGGCTGGCTTTGGAGATTATGGGTTCCTTAACCTTGTGTGAATCGAATTGTATCTCCAGCATCATTTCAATCACCCGAAAGCAGTTTGCTCAAGTCTTCAGCGGTCACCAGCCCCACTAAACGATTTCTGGTATCGGTTACTGGTAGAGCAGATATGTCGTGCTTCTCCATTTTTCTTGCTGCCACCTGGACCGGGTCCTCTGGAAGGGTGGTGACGACTTTTTTGACCATTATGTCCTCTACTTTGCCTACTTTGCCCATAGCCACCGCCTTGGCAACGTCCCAGGAGGTGACGATCCCGATGAGAGTGTTATCATTGTCGACCACGGGCAGATGGTTCACTTCTTTACGAATGATTATCTTGGAAGCTTCTTCCACACTCGTTTCCGGACTTATGTAGATGGCAGAGGTCATAACGCTTTTAACCACCCTGATAGCGGTCTGCTTCATGGGATTGAACACTTTCTTTGTGGGAATGCTCTCCACGGGAAGTGACAGGGAGAACTCACCTTTAACGACCCTGTTCTTCAACTCTTCAGATATCTTTTGGGCGATATGCTGGCTGGAAAGTGGGGAGACTCTTACGTCTTCTCCATTCATCTCCACCTTACCGCTCTTCAGCTCTGCATAGGTCACATTCCTCATTACAGGTCTGTCCCTTCTGGGAACACCAAAGTCGATTATCTGGGTCTCTATGTCCTCATCTCTGACTGCAGCGGCAGAAGCCATATCGGCATCCAGAATGGGTATGGGGACGCCAATTCCAATGTACATGGTTACTCCGTATCCCGGAAAGACGGCTGCCTGCATGTACTGAGGGTCCATCTCCTTCAGATCACCTTTGACCATCAGCGTTCCGAATGGTGGACTGTGCTGGGTTCCCTCCCCCACCACGTATCCCTGAGCACCGCATAGGAATATTTTGGTCCCTGTACCTATGGTCCTGTACTGGGGATCGTTATTCAGGGGTGATATCTCTCCAGTTCCAGCGAATGTTATATTCCCGTATCTGGGGAGTAATGTGCCCAAGTAAGTTCTCAACATCTGGTTGGAAGAGTTGGTTGCGGACTTATACCTCTGATAAGCGTTCCTGGGATTCAGCATGGTGGCCTGATTCAGATCGTCCAGAGAGAGCTCGGTTACTATCTCTTTTCGAGGGTAACAATCGGATCCGTAACTCGTCGCCCTCAAACTCACTTCCTTACCTTTTACAAAGTCCTCTATTACGTGTGCCCCACCATATTCCATTCCCCTTGTTTCTGATAATTGAGTTGCGCCTATGTAGGCGTCAATGGCAGCTATTCCTGTATAGGCTTCTACATCGTTAAGCCATACTTTCTGCATTTTGATGGGGGGATCAGAATGACCGAAATTGAGAAATGCTCCCGAGGAGCACATGGCACCGAAAGTCCCTGTGGTGACCACATCAACTTCTCTGGCAGCCTGCTCTGCTCCCACCTCATCCACAAAATCCTTCATTTTGTCGGCGGTTACTACAGAGACATTTCCTTCCTTGATCTTTTGGTTGATATCCTCAATAGATTTCACGTGGAGAGGAACTTTTTCACTGTATATAAATATTACTAATTTTTGAACGCCAAATTATTACTAATAATAATTTTTTAATTCCATTCCCTACAATGATGGACATACCAGTGAAGGGATATAAATAGTAAGGTGGACTTGAAGTGTAAAAGATGGTGAAGATAATGGTAAAAATAGAGATAATCAAAAAGAATTGAGAATATTCAGGGGATCAAGGTTGCCTCTATGTCCTCTTCTTCATAGCTTCTTCCAGCCTCCTCTCCAGAGGCTCTTCTTGAGTGTGGGAGCATGACAAGTAATGATCCACCGCCCTGGCAATGGCGTCCTTGGTTGCGATTTCTCCAGTTTTGCTCTTTAATTCACTGAGAACTTGTTCAGCTAATACTGTTTGTGCATGAACGATCTTTACCATATCTTATCACCTATATGAGAATGATGGACTTAAAGGCTTAAAACATTTATCATTATTATAAAGATGTGATCTTTATGGTGTGTTTCTTTGAGCTATTTCAAAAGGTGATTAACCCACTGGATCACGTTGTCTATCCTCTTTCCAGCGGTGCCCAGATAGTTCTCAGGTTTAAGGATTTCCTTTAATTCGTCCTTGCCAATGTACCTGGTTACCTCATCACTGGTGGCGAGCTCTTCATAGAGCGTAGATGTACCCCTGGTGTTCAATGAGGCTTCCCTTATCACCTCGTGTGCTTCCTGCCTGCTCATACCCCTTCTGGTAAGGGCCATCATAACCGCCTCACTCAAGTTCAATCCTTTCTGCATGTCCAAATTCCTCTTGATGTTATCTTCATCAAGTGACATCGACTCCAGTAGCTTGTTCATTTTGGCCAGAATGTGGTCCACCAGCACTGTAGATTCCAGCAGAGTGATCCTTTCGGCCGAAGAGTTGCTTAGATCTCTCTCCTCCCATAGAATAGCACTCTGGTGCTGGGGCTCAACAAACCCTCTCGCAACCCTGGCCAGTCCACATATGTTCTCACTATCTATAGGATTTCTCTTGTGGGGCATGGTAGAGCTACCTACCTGCTTTTTCCCGAATTTCTCCCATATTTCACCTACTTCAGCCCTCTGAAGGACTCTGAAGTTTGTGGCGACCTTTTCCAGGGTGGTGGCCAGATTGGCCAGGAACTCAATATATTCGCAGTAAATGTCCCTGGGAACGATCTGGCTGGAAGCCATCGCCGGTTTCAAGCCCAGCATCCTCATAACATCTTCTTCAAGCTCTATACCTTCTTCACCCAGCGCTGCCTGAGTGCCGACCGCTCCGCTGAATATCCCCACCAGCAGTCTTTCCCGCAATTGCTGCAGGCGGATGTAATGTCTTCCCACTTCAGAAGCCCAGATGGCGAACCGAAACCCGTAGGTGGTGGGTAAAGCTGGCTGACCATGTGTCCTGCCCAAGCACACAACATCTCTGTATTCATCGGCTTTTTGAGATAAAAGGCGGAGCAGTTTCCTGATCCTGGATTCCAGAACCTTAAAGGAATCCCTGAGCTGGGTCGCGGTTGCCGTATCAATGATGTCATTGGAGGTCGCTCCGAAGTGAACCCACCTGGATGCTTCACCGGAAACTTCTGAAATCGCTTTTACTAAAGCCATTATATCGTGCTTTATCTCGTCCTCGATCTCTCTTACCCTGTCAGTGCTGATATTCAGTGACTGTCTTTTAGCTTCATCCACAGTAGAGATATCCAGGTAGCCCTTATGAGCCAGTGCTTTAAGAATAGCCATCTCAACCCTTATCATCCGTTTGATCTTGCTCTCCTCCGACCAGATTCTCTTCATTTGAGAAGTGCCATATCGATAATCAATGGGATGGACGATCATCAACTTTGGTTTTAAGCAATAGCTTAAAAATATTTAGTTTTGTTAAGTTTTGGATCTCGAGGCAACGATTGGTCAATTGAGGATTAAGGTTAAAAATTTATAATCATCTCACCTGGGCAGGGTTATGAGAACCATTTACTGGGACGATGGTGTAAAGCTGATCGATCAGACTCTTTTACCTGACAAATTCGACATAATGAGCTGTAATACGGTGGAAGAGCTGGCAGAGGCCATAAAAAGGCTGTCCATTAGGGGTGCCCCCGCCTTGGAGGCTTCAGGAGCTTATGGGATGGTTCTGGCTGCCCACCAGAAGAAGACCAGTTCAGTAGAGGAGCTAAAGGACTTTATGAAGGATTCCGCAGAGTACCTGGATTCCACTCGCCCCACCGCCGTTAATCTGTCTTACGGCATCCACAGAGTGCTCTACAAAGCATTAGTGGGGCAAAGCGTTGATGAAGTCAGGGAGTTGGCTTTTAAAGAAGCCGAGAAGGTAGTTGAAGAGGACGCTAAAAGGAATAAGGCAATAGGTGATAATGGGGCTGAATTGCTCAAAGACGGGGATACGGTCCTTACTTACTGTAATGCAGGTAGTCTAGCCACCGTGGAGTGGGGGACTGCTCTGGGAGTGATAAGGAGCGCAGTGAAAGATGGTAAGGATATCAAGGTCTATGCCTGCGAGACCAGACCCCTGAACCAGGGCTCCAGACTGACTACATGGGAAATGATGCAGGAAGGAATAGACGTTACTCTAATAACCGACAGTATGGCAGGAATAGTGATGCAGAAGGGATTGATCGATTGCGTGGTGGTGGGAGCTGACAGGATCGTGAGCGATGCAGTGTTTAATAAGATCGGGACATATACTGTTTCCGTAGTGGCAAAGGAGAACTCGATCCCCTTCTACGTCGCAGCACCGGTGACCACATTCGACTGGAGCAGGAGCATGAACGACATCAAGATAGAAGAGAGAGCTCCAGAGGAGCTGACCTACTGCCATATCAAGTGTAAGAGCTGTAAAATAGCTCCTGAAGGTGTCAAGGTCTATAATCCAGCCTTCGACCCAACTCCCCTTAGCTATGTAACAGCATTAATAACGGAAAAAGGGGTAGCGTACCCTCCCTACAATGAAAGTGTTCCGCCTATTCTATGAGAGATTATCCTTATTTGTTTTTAGAATTAAAGAAGAAAGAAAGGGATCAAGTTTAGTTTTAGTGTCTGTGCTCCTGGCAGGCGCTGTCCAGATCCGCTTCTGAGAGCTGCCCCTCTTTCAACATTTTGATCAGATCCTTGACTTTAGAGCTGCCAGGATATCTGTAAACCTTGATGCCCAGCTGCTCGAACATCATTACTGCCTTAGGTCCTAGGTTGGAGCATACGACCACATCAATGCCGTTGCTTGCCAGAAGCTCGGGAGGCTTGCCTGAACCGCCCATATGGTCACTGGTGTTCTTTATGACGCTTACTTCTCCGGTTTCAGAATCATAGACGGTAAAAGTAGGAGCTCGACCGAAGTGCTCCATCACGTAATCCTCTTCACCACCACTCTCAGTTGGTATAGCTATCTTCATGCTGTGACCTCCTTCTCCAGCTGTTTCAGTATTTTCTTGGTCAGCTCATCGAAGATCTCAGAGGCTTTACCTCCCAGCTCTACCATGGGCTTTCCTTTTTCACCACTATCCGACACCTCCGGGTTGAGGGGTATGGAGCCAAGGAAGGGGATCTTCATTTCTTGAGCCAGTTTTTCGCCTCCACCTTTGCCGAATACTTCAATGACCTTTTCGCAGTGAGGGCAGATCATTCCTGACATGTTCTCTACTACTCCCAGCACAGGTACCTCTGTCTGTTTGGCGAAATTAATCGCTTTCTTCACTTCTCCGTATGCGAGCTTCTGAGGAGAGGTCACTGCAACCACTCCATCCGGCTTGGCAACCTGCATCACGCTGATCGCTTCATCTCCTGTGCCCGGAGGCAGATCAATGACTAGATAATCAGCATCCCAATCGACCTGCTCGATCCCCTGCTGGATAAACCCGTGTTTTACCGGGCCCCTCCAGATAACTGGTGAATCTGAAGAGGGAAGCAAGAATCCTATGGAAAACACCTTGAGGTTCCTGATGGTGACCGGCTCATATTTCCCTTCTTCATCTGACTGTGCAAGACCTCTAATGTCTGTAAGCCCCAGCATTTGAGGAACGCTCGGGCCATGAATATCTGCATCAAATAATCCTGTCTTATACTCTCGAGCTAGTGCAAAAGCCAGGTTTGTTGCTACGGTGCTTTTACCCACACCGCCTTTACCGCTCATCACTGCTATTTTCTTCATACCCTGAAAAGGGTTGTTGATTTAATAAGAATTTTGATTATTGAGGGTAGACCTCAATCACTTAGCCACACCTAAGAAAAACAATTCACCTGCTTATATATTATAAGGTCAGGCTTAATTATTAAAGACCGGAAGATGATAAAGATTTCATTCCCATAATTTTGAATGAAGTGGGGTTAAAATTCATGACCGATAACTCTCGAAAGTTACTTAAATTGAAATGAACACAGTTAAATAGGGGGAAAACTAAAAGGGCTTTAATCTGTCCACAGAAATGTTGAGACCATTGGATTCCATTCAATGTGATGCGGTCATGAGTTGAGTTTAGAGTTACTTTTAAATATCCTTCCGAAACCCTCTTCAAAATCAAAGGGGTGAAATTTTCAAACCCCCTGTCAAACTATCAAGATTCAGAGGGAAAACTATGAGCAGAGTAAGGAAACTTCAGGATAGAAAAAGTGATCCAAATCTCATCAGGTTAATAGATGAACTGCTGGACGGTAATGCCACGAATGATGCTCCCATATGGAAGGATGTAGCAAAGAAGATTGCCAATTCAAGAAGGAACTATGCCGAGGTCAATATATCAAAAATCCAAAAACATTCCAGGGACAATGAAGTATTGCTTGTTCCGGGTAAGGTTCTTGGAGGGGGAGAGCTCTCCAGAGTAGTAAGTGTAGCTGCTATGTCATTCTCAGAGACTGCCAGAAGAAAGATCGAAGGCTCGGGTGGAAAATGTTTGACCATCAGAGAGCTTATAGAGCAGAACCCCAGTGGGTCTGAAGTTAGAGTAATGGTTTGATATTGCATGAGGTGAGCTAAAATGTCAGTTAACGTGAAGAGAATACTGGGAGATGAAGATTATACCGTGATCGATGCTAAAGGTCACATTCTGGGCAGGTTATCCAGTAAGATCGCCAAAAGATTGATCGATGGTGAGAATATTGTGATAGTTAACGCCGAAAAGGCGGTCATAACCGGTCAGAGGTCCATGAACTTGAACAAGTACATTGAGAAGAGTGAGAGGGGCAGTCAGGAGAGCGGTCCTTATTTCCCCAAGCACCCTGAGAATATCTTTAAGAGAACCGTAAGAGGTATGCTTCCCTGGAAGAACAGAAGAGGTAGGGAAGCTTTTAAGGGACTCAAAGTTTTTATAGGTGTCCCAGACGAGTTGAAAAATATGCAATTCGAGCAAATTGATGATGCTTTAATGGAGAAGGTATCCAAAACTGACCGATACATATCCCTGGGCGAAGTAAGCAAGTACCTGGGAAGCAAGGTGGTATCATGAAGGTCCTGGTCACCAGCGGTAAGAGAAAGACTGCCATTGCTAGAGCGACCATAAAGCCCGGAAAAGGAAGGGTCAGGGTCAACAAAATGCCTCTGGAAGTAGTGGAACCGGAAATGGTCAGGACCTTTATCATCGAGCCGCTTCTGATAGCCAGAGAACTTTCCGAGAAAGTGGATATCAGCGTAAACTCTAATGGCGGCGGCATTATGGGTCAGGCTGAAGCTACCAGAACTGCTATTGCTAGAGCTCTCTACGGGTGGAGCAATGATGAGGAGCTTAGAAAAGCGTTCCTTGATTATGATAGAACTTTACTGGTCAACGACGTAAGAAGAAAAGAGAGCAAGAAACAGGGTGGCAAAGGAGCCAGACAGAAGAAGCAAACTTCGTATAGGTGATATTCATGTTCCCTATCAGATGTTTTACTTGTGGAAGCGTTATTGCCCAGCACTGGGAGCCGTATCAGGAAAAGCTTAGAGAAGGTAAGAGCCAGGAAGAAGCTCTTAATGAGCTCGGAATTGAGCGATATTGCTGCAGAAGGATGTTCCTTACTCACAAATCAGTGATTAAGGAGTTCGCACGCTTCCACGGGGCCGTAAGGTAGCCTGGTCATCCTTCGGCGTTCGGGACGCCGTTACCCGAGTTCAAATCTCGGCGGCCCCATTAGGTTGAAAAAGGAGTGGAAAAATGGCTTCAAAAACAAAAAAAGAAAGATCATTTCCATTTGAATATACTCGTTTTGAAAAAGCAAGAATCATTGGGTCTAGAGCCCTTCAGATCGCTATGGGAGCTCCGGTGCTCATTGAGAGCACTGGTGGAGGGGGACCAATGGAGACAGCTCTGGAGGAATTCGAAAAAAGAGCGATACCAATTACTGTCAAGAGGAGAAGCGACAGTTTCATATGGCTCCAAAATTCAGATTATTTTTGAGGAGTGAAAATAATTAAATGATAATTGAAGATTTATTGTACAGAGTTGTTTTTGACAGCAGAGGGAACGAGACCATTGAATGTGAAGTCGTAACCTCTGACTCTGGTGCGAGCTCTATAGCCCCCAGTGGGGCTTCAACAGGGAGCGAAGAAGCAATAGTGGCCGATCCCTACAGGTATGGAGAGATAGAAGACAAGGTATCCAGGGCGCTGGTGGGGATGAGCATCTTCGACCAGGGCACTGTTGATGCAGCCTTAAGAGAAGCCGATGGAACGGACAATTTCTCTGAGATAGGCGGTAATTTTGCTATCACCGCCAGTCTTGCGTGTGCGAAGGCAGCTGCAAATTATCTGGGGCTCCCCCTGTACCACTACCTGGGAGGAGCCTTTGCCAGTGAGCTACCCTACCCTCTGGGTAATGTGATAGGTGGCGGTGCTCACGCAGCGGGCACAAATATCCAGGAGTTCTTGATAATCCCTGTAGGAGCAGAAACTTTCTTTGATGCTCAGTTGACCAACACCCGGGTACACAAGCAGATCAAGAAAGAGTTGGCCAACAAAGGAATCTTTACAGCTAAAGGAGATGAAGGCGGGTGGGCTGCTCAGATAAGTGATGAGCAAGCCTTCGAGATCATCCAGACTGCCATAGACCGCGTTGAAGACGAGTTAGGCACTAAGGTAAGGATAGGAACGGATGTGGCAGCCACCGAGTTGTGGGATGGAGAGCATTATGTTTATCACGATAAGAAATTGAGACCCGATGAACAGATCTCTTATATTGGCGAGCTGGTGGACAAATACGACCTCCTTTTCGTAGAAGACCCTCTTCAGGAAAATGATTTTGAGGGTTTTGCACAATTGACCAGATCCGTAGACTGCATGATCTGTGGAGACGATCTTTTTGTGACCAACATCAAGAGGATCGAGATGGGAGTTGAAGCAGGTTCAGTAAACTCCGTTCTAATAAAACCCAACCAGATCGGAACTCTGACAGACACTTTTAAGGCTGTTAAGCTGAGTAGAGATAATGATTACGACGTTGTGGTCTCTCACCGTAGCGGTGAAACTGAAGATGATGCTATTGCCCATCTTAGTGTGGCTTTCAACGCAAAATTAATAAAGTCCGGCGTTGTGGGTAGCGAACGTTTGACTAAACTCAACGAACTCATCAGAATAGAAGAATACATGAGTTCTCCTTCCATGGTTAAACTACGTAGGTGATTTCAATATGATAAAAGAAGGCGAAAAGATGATAAGGGACAGTGAGGAGGGCTACGATTACCTTCTCTCTCCAGACGAATACCTTGCAGCTGGTGTTCACATAGGGACTCAAGTAAAGACCGGGGATATGAGGAAGTTCATATACAAGGTGAGGCCCGATGGGCTTTACGTTCTGGATATCAGACAGCTTGACGAGAGAATAAAACTAACAGGCAAGTTCCTGGCAAAATTCAATCCGCAAAAGGTCCTGGTGGTCTCAGCAAGGCAGTACGGTCAAAAACCGGCGAAGATGCTGGCAAAGATCATAGGTGCAGAGAGTATAGTGAACAGATTCGTGCCGGGCACGCTCACAAATCCTGTGCTCAAATACTACAGGGAGCCCGAAGTGGTGGTCGTCACGGACCCCGCCATAGACACTCAGGCTGTCCAGGAGGCAAGGGACATAGGTATCCCAGTAATAGCCCTGTGTGACTCCAACAACCTGGCATCCAACGTAGATCTTGTAATCCCCGCGAACAACAAGGGTAGAAAAGCTCTAGCACTGGTTTACTGGCTAATAACCAGGGAAGTTATGAAGAACAAGGGCATAAGCGACTTCCCATATGCTATAGAAGATTTCGAAGCAGAGTTATAACCAACCAACTTTTTAACTTATTTTCTATCTTCCGTTTTCTATCTTTTCGGATCCCATTATGTGTAGGGGCAATCCACTTTTTCTATAAAGGCTAGGTGTGGTTGAGTTTGTAAAAACGAATTTGAAGTTTCCAAAAACTTTTCCACAAAATTACCACAAACCTCATATAATTAATTACCAACTTTAATTGGATGGAAGACTACCTGTGGGACGAAGTGGTGGTTAAAAAGTCCACCTCACCTGTTTTTACTTTGAATGGAGAGCAGATCGACTTATGGAGCGATGAATACCTCAAGTATCATTCCACCACAGTTACGGACTACATTAGAAAATCTCTGCTTTCATACGAGAAAGAGGGGTTAGACCCTTTTCATGAGATCATTGGAAAAGAAGGGGAGAAAGATTCCTTAAAGAATGCTCTGATGAGCGGTTCGAGCATCCTTTTCAAGGGAATGAGAGGCTATGGGAAAACCACATTCTCCAAAAGTATAGTGAAATTGCTTCCTCAAAAGCAGTTAGCCATCCAGGGATGTAAGATCAATGATGACCCCTTGAATCCGGTCTGTTTCTCCTGCAAAAAGAAGGTGGTTGAAGATGATGAGGTAGAGCTTACGTGGATACCCCAAAAGTGGATAAGGATCTCAGGCGACCCCATGATGACCACCAGACAGCTCATCGGGGGAATCAGCATTCAGAAATTAAAAGAAGGCTACGATCTGGATCATCCAGAGGTGTTTAACCCCGGGAGGATACTGAGAGCCCATAGAGGGATCGGCTATTTTGATGAGCTGGGTGCCGTTCCATCGGCTCTCCAGACGCTGCTGCACGAATTGCTGGAAGAAAAACAGATAACCACGCTGGAGGGCGACCTCCTACCCATGAAGATCGATACAGTGTTCATTGCTTCTACGAACCCCGCCAACTATAGAGGAACTGCGGATATAAAGGAGCCATTGCTGGACAGGCTGGAAGAGATACCGATTGGGCCTCCCGGTAGTTTACAGGAAGAGATAGAGGTTGGGCTGAAGAACATGAGCCTCAAAATGGGGGCCTTCCTCCCCAGCTGGCACCTCAAGATACTGGCGAGAGCGGTTAGATGCGCCAGACAGAAAGACGGGTGTGGAGCAAGACTTGAGAGCGAGCCCTCTTGCAGGGCGACCATCAAGCTGTTCGACCACTTGAGAGCAGCGGCCACCAGAAGAAGGCATGAAGCAGCCATGCTCACCGACTATGGAGAGAACTATGGAGTGATAAAACTGGGCTTGAGAAGCAGAATTGAGCCCGAGTTCGGAGAAGAGAGCTCCAAAGAAGAGATCATCCAAAAGCTGGTGGAAGAGGCAATAAACCAGACATGCTCAGAGATCTACTCTGTCATCCCGGAAGAAGATTTTGGAGGTATTATGGAGGAGGTCTCTCTTATGAGCGATAACGGGATAAACGCGGAGGATGAGAGGGATTTTAAAGAGTATCCTCACTGCTGGAAGTTCCTCATATTGATGGCCCAATCACCGCACGAAGTCAAATCCGCATTCGAGATAATGCTGGAATCCATAAAAAGATGTACGAACCTCATAGAGAAGACGGAACTGGGTATTTACACCTGTATAGGATATGAACAGTAGGAATAATGATAAAACCAGAATGGAGAAGCCGGAGTGCAGATTATGTTCCCCCAATGCTCTGAATAGAGAGCTTGCCGGGGAACTGCTCTACTCCATATTCAACCCCCATAACCTGGAAAAAGGGGTATTGGACCTATCTCAGCTCGTAAAGAAATATATAAGTGATCCAGAGCTGAAGAGGAACTACGAGCTAATTTCCCACCTCCTCGATGATTTTCCAGAGCATTTGAGCTACATCAATTTTCCTCATAAAAAGCTAAAAGAATACAGGACAGCCAAAAAGAGAGCCTGGACAGAGATTAATGAGAAGCTGGATAAGGGAGAGTTGAGCAGGGAAGATGTCAGCACCAGCGACCTCGCCTATCACTTTTACGATGAGATCCTGCAGGATTTGACTGAAGACGGTTACATAGACAAGGTGGTAGAAGGTCTAAACCGCCGTATCCACTATACGCCCCATGCGGAAAAGATCCTGGGGGAGAAAGTGCTGAAGATCTCCATTCAGGACCTCCAGAAGCACTGGCAGGGAGAGCATGAGACCTCTCAAAAGGGGATGTCCGTATATACTGGCAATGCCCTGGAAGAATATGACCCTTATCTCCATAACTTCGACATGATCGATGTTCAAGAGACCATGGTCAATACCGCTCTAAAAGACCCTCAGCTCAAGCTGGAGGAAGAAAATATTGTGGTCAGAGAGTTAAAGCACACCGAAAGATGTATTTACGTATTCCTTATAGACGCCAGCGACTCCATGAGGGGAAGGAAGACACTGGGTGCTATTGAGGCTACACTCGCCCTGAGGAGAGCGATCAAATCCAGCAGCGACGATGTTCTGTATATAGTTGCTTTCAACCACACTACCAGGAGGTTGAAGGAAGGAGACATCATGAACATCAGTGTAAAGGGAAGAACCGATATCGGACTGGCTCTAAGGACAGCCAGAGAGATTTTGAGGAAAGAGACAGGGACCGGGATAGTTTTCCTCATAACCGACGGTGAACCCACCAGCACCACACTGGAGAAAACTACACCGTGGAGCGCTTCCGTGATAGAAGCAGAAAAAATGAACTCTGTGGATGCCCGACTCTCCATAGTGATGTTCGGTAGAGAAAAGAGGTTTGTTGAGCTGTGCAACAAAATAGCTGGCAAGTGCCAGAACTCTCACATAGTGTTCTTCGAAGACCCCCTGAACCTCAAGAATTACGTCATCCACAGCTACCTCAGATAAGCTAAGTTCGAGATTAAAAAGATAAAGATAAAAAGAAGAATTATTTTTTCTCCGTTCTGAAGTCAGTGATCTCCAGAAAGCCTGCATCACCTTTCCATTCCTTTCTGCTATCCTTTATTGCGATCCTATCTCTGAAAAGAGGAGCATCCAGGACAAGAGTTTCGTACTCTCCTCCTTCTCCCGCAATGTGCACCCCATACTCCTTGTTAAGGATCCGCAGTTTGGATAGGAGCTGCTCATCAATCTTCTTGCCCAGCCAGCTCTCATCCAGACCCATTGCAGAAGCACTGACAATTATTACACTGTAATCCTCTACAATTTCCTTCATCAGCTCATTAACATCCCGATGCCATAAGGGCACAAACAACTCCAAACCAAGGTTCCGGCATGTCCTGTCGAACCGGCTCCGCTGATACTCTGATTCCACAGCGCCAGTAACGATACCGTCCACATTCAGGACATCCAGATGCTTTTCAATATCCTCTACCTCCTGCTCCTCTATCCCTGCAGTAGGGATCTTGAATATGGGGATCTGAAGGGAATAGGATATCACGTCGATGAGATGAAGATTATAAGTGTGGAACATATAGGAGTGAGGATTTTCGGGGATAGCTCCCACCAGACAAACTATCTCATGATATTCAGCAGCCTTATGGAGAGCAAGCATAGAATCCTTACCACCAGAGATCAACGCCGCCAGCCTCATAAAAGAAAAACTCGTTAATAAAATAAAAAATTTGGCTCTTTGAAAAAGACTTAAGCGGTAGGAGAAATAGATGAGATTGCGAGCAGAAATAAAAACCTCCTCAACTCCACGCCCCTAATGTCCACCGGTTCGATGCCATGGATAGATTGTTCTCATTTCAATCTTATTATAAGGAGATTCAAAGCCTCTTGCTACTCTACCAATAAATAAACAACAACAATGAGAAAAAGCAACTCCGAGAACCACCAAGGCAACAGTAACTATCAGATAACGATTATCCAATCTCGACCCCTCTTTGCATTCTATAGCTCAATTTAATTATATAATCCTTTTGTTTTAATCATTTTTTATTATGTTTATTCATAAGGTTTATGAGGAGTTGCCAACCCAGTTGACATAATAAAAAAGGTAAGGAAGTGTAATGGATGCTAAAAAAATATCGCAGTGCAGTCGAACATAATTATAGGTCAGGTTAAAAAATTGGTTCTTTGAGATCATGTATTTTAATAATAGCAAATGTGTGTTAAAATGTGTGTTAAATCCTGTCCAATCAAAATTTATTAATCGTTTGTGCCAGCTTGAAAAGGATGTCCAGTATTAGGTCTGTACCAACTGTGATCCTCGCCCTGACGGCCACAATTCTGGGCTGGGGCTGGGCTTTCATGAACATAAAGATCGCGTTGAATGAATTGAGTCCTCTTACTCTCACTATCCTCAGGTTTATTGTTGCTGACGCTTTATTCGTCCCTTACATCATATATAGAAAGGATCTGCATCTGCGGAGAGGGGATATTCCCTTTGTGTTCGTCCTGGGATTCGGTGGGGTTGCAGTGTATCACCTCTGCCTGAATTTTGGTGAGGTTTTCATCCCATCTGGTGTGGCGAGTTTGATAATCGCTACTGCACCCGTTTACATATTCATTAGCTCCATATTCCTCTTGGGAGAGAGATTGATGAAGACCAGGGTTATGGGAACCATCCTCGCACTCACAGGAGTCATATTCATTATCGTGTCCGGAGACACGTCCTATGAGGTAGGTAATTATATTGGGGCTCTCGCCGTGCTCATTTCGGCTCTATCTGCCACCTTTTACACCATCTACGGGAAGAAGATGTTCTCTCTGAACAGGTATCCACCTTCCATACTCACTGCATACTCCATCACTCTGGGGACGGTCCCCTTATTCTTCCTGTTAACGCCGGATAGGGTTGGACAGGTGGTCGCTCTTCCTATGGAGATCTGGGCATCGGTGTTATTCCTGGGGGTATTCTCTACTTTCATTGCCTATCAAGGTTGGTATTACGCCCTGAACAAGCTGGATGCTTCCAGGGCGTCAGTATTCCTCCAGGCTATACCCGTAGTAGCTGTAACCTCAGGAGTATTACTTCTTGACGAGCCCATCAATTCCTTCTTTGCCATCGGAGCCGTGATGGTAATAGCAGGTGTATACGTGGTAAACCGGAGATGACTTCCACAGCAGAAAACACCCCAAAGGGCTACCCAAAATAATATATCTCTTCTAAACTTTTTCACTGTGGATGCTCGGAACAGTAATAAACGCTACAGCCATCGTAATCGCCAGTATAGCAGGGATACTGCTGGGTTCAAGACTAAATGAGGAGCTAAAAGAATCCCTTATAAGTGCTCTTGGCCTGGCTGTTATTCTAATAGGACTGAGTATGGCACTTGAGACCCAGAACGTGCTGGTAGTTATCGCCAGCATGCTTATAGGTACAGCAATAGGAGAGATGATAGGGATCGAGAAATGGCTGGATAAGGGGGCGAACCGAATTGAAGCCCGATTTGAGGGCTCCAGATTCACTGATGGGTTCGTATCGTCTACTCTGCTTTTCTGTGTGGGTTCTCTGGCTATAGTGGGTCCCATACAAGAGGGTTTGACAGGTGATACTTCCATCTTGATGGCAAAGTCCATGCTGGACGGGATCGCAGCAATGGCGCTTTCTTCAACCCTGGGGATAGGAGTGCTGTTCTCTTCCGTTTCTGTACTTATATATCAGGGATTTTTCACTCTCCTGGCCTCTTCTATGTCAGCTTATGCCACGGAACAGATAATCACCGAAGTCACAGCCACAGGTGGTCTGCTGATCACAGCGATCGGGATCAAACTGCTGCAGATAAGGAATTTAAAAATTGGGAATATGCTTCCCGCAGTGTTTGTTGCTCCTATTTTGACCCCCCTGCTTCAAGGACTTTAATCATTTGAAACAAGATTCGTAGAAGTTCAGAACATCCTGTACGAACTTCTGGGGATAATCCAGGTATGCTGGGTGTCTAGCGTTCTCATAGATCTTAAGCTCAGCACCCAGTGCTTCAGAGAGCTTCTTCATTTCTTCCAGGGATACGATCTCGTCCTTTTCTCCATATATTATGGTCTTCTGCCCCTCTATTTTGTGATAATTCTTCACCAGATCTTCTTCCAGCCCCCCGGTAGGAGCTATCAGCACTAAACCTTTTACGGGGTTTTTCACGCTGTATTTCAGTGCCATGTACCCACCCAGGCTCGCTCCCACAATTAGTGGTTCCTCTCCGACTGCCTCCTCAACTATCCTGACGCTCAATTCAGGATCCCTTCTTCTGGAGCTGCATTTGCTCTTGGCACCGTAAGGCATATCCAGGGCGAAAAAAAGTACTTTCTGTTCCTCAAGAGATGAAAGAAGTCCTATCTCCTTCCAGACTTCAGAAGTAAACATATAACCGTGGAGAAGGACGACCGGTATACCTGAACCTTTCCCGCGGATCATCCTGCACTCCAGGTCCCCAACACCAACATTTTGCTCCCACATACATATCCTTGAGCCACAGGAATTAATAACATTTGTGACATCGAATTTTTTGCTGTCTCAAATCAGTTTATAATGGCTGGAGAGGCCAGGAAGTTGGTGATATATTTTAAAGGGGCGAGATGAGCGGCCTCTCCAGTGTGGTTCCCACCAAAATTTTCTTTTCCCTCCATAAAAAGTGATTGAAAAACTCATGATGATTTAGCATGACCACCAGCACGCTATTTCTAAACCTATATTACATTGCTAGACCTCATATTTTTTGAGGAGCCCATGGGGACACCTCTCCAATCGGCATTCTTAATTTTTATATGGGCTCCTCATATCATAAGGGCTGTCATAAGGAGCTTGATAATAATTAGAAAAGATTATATGGTACTGTAAGAGATTGGATGTGCTAGGACAGATGGGTTGGAGTGTTGCCAGGGCGGGTCAAGACAGATGGTGTTGTAGAGTATGCAACGGCGGGAGTGGTAAAAGTTGCTACTCACCATAAGAGTTTGCTACCCATATTACCACCCTGGCATTTTATTGTATAAAAACTGATTTTATAACTTTTTCTATTGTTTGGGGTTAACAACCTATATCTCACAGGATTTCACTCTTCCAGTTTTAATAAAAGGTAAACATTTATTCGTAATACGATCTTCATTTTTTTCACCATCACGGTATCAAATAGAACATCAGGATATAGGCTAAAACAAACACCAAGATCAACATAGTAATGGCACGAATAATGCTTTTCACGCTTTCTGTCAAATAATTTGTGCTGGAAGGTCTGAAAAGATGGTCCTCGGATTCTTCCCTAAGCTCTCCACAGAAGAGACACTTCCACTCACCAGTGACCAGATCGTATCTGTGTGAAGTGGCCTTACCACATCTCTTACATTTAAGGAACCTGTGAGTGACCAGTCCAATAGCCATGATGGATGCAAGTTTTGAAGAACCAGTATTCGTCCTCGAAAAAGTCATCAATCATTTTTAAACGTTTTATTTGATAACGTTATCTGTTCATATTTTAACAACCTCCAGAATATCTACAGGTTCTACAGGTTCAAAGATAAGTAGGTAATGTGAAATCCTTTCAGAACGCACAAATATTATTAACAGCGATATTGAGGTCTTTATATGGACCAGATATCGATTTTTATGACAGGAACTGCTGGCTCAGGAAAAACTTATCTGACGAACGGGTTTTCAGAGTGGCTTGATTTAAAGCGTTTGGACAGTATCACCGTCAACCTCGACCCCGGGGTAGATAAACTGCCGTATACTCCTGACGTAGATATCAGGGACTGGTTGACCCTGGAGAACGTAATGGATGTATATGGAGTGGGGCCCAATGGAGCTCAAATAATTTGTGCTGACCTGATAAGCACCAAGATCACCGAGCTGAAGGAAGAAATAGGTTATCAGGGTGGTCAGTTCGTGATAATCGATACCCCTGGTCAGATGGAGTTGTTCACCCTCAGACAGAGCAGTCAGTTCATCGTTGATTCATTCGGGGCGAAGAACAGCGTGATGGTCTTTTTATTCGACCCTGTAATATCCAAAACACCTTCCGGTTTCATTTCTCTGCTGTTCATGTCGGCCTCCGCCGTCTTCAGGTTGAACCTTCCTCAGGTCATGGTCCTATCCAAATCCGATGTGTTGACCGACTCGGAAATTGAACAGGTGATAGGCTGGAGTACGGACCCCGAAAACCTCTATGACTCGCTCAGCACAGGCACTTCAAGCGGATTGAGCGACGATCTCTTCCACATGCTGAGAGAGAGCAAACTGTTCAGACCCCTCGTTCCAGTATCCGCTACCAACGGCTCCGGAATGGAGGACATTTACGACGGGATACAGGAGATCTTCTACGGCGGAGAAGATGTAGAGAGCATACTCTATTGATTTTTATCAATACTAAAAAAGAAAAGAAAGTTAGGTTATCGATTAGAACCACTGGATTTCTTTACCCTTTTTTCAGCTCATCGAGTCTTCTTTTTACTTCGTTAAGTCTTTCTTCCAGAAACTTTGCCTCTTCTTCCAGCATCTCTACTTCATTTTCTGTGTATTCTGGTCCATAGAAGCCATAAGCAGGACCTCCATAACCTCTTCCCGGCAAGAATCTCCAGCACCAGCCTCTACCGTACTTCCAGCCCGGTCTTTCCCACGGCGGGAGATGTCTCCACGGTCCGAAACCCGGATACCTCATCACACATCACCTCCAATTTTTTTATACAATCTATAACAGGTGCGATCTCCTCTCCAGCGATCTGACATATGTTGGCCTCACAATCACCTCTTGCGATCGCCTTTGCGGTCTCAAGGCAGTTATCGTATCCACATTCTCCGCAGTCCAGTTGAGGTAGCATAACGTGGATATTTGCAGCCAAAACTACTTCAGAGGATGAGCAATTCTTTAGGGTGACTCTGCATTCTTTTTCCACCACTGGGACGTTATTATATGTCTGTCTTCCCCGGCTCATATGTGAATATAAATTCAAAAAAGTATTTTAATTTTTCGGGTAGCCAAAAAATATTATCAATACCTGTGGGGATGTCGATGATTAAGTTTTAATACTCAACAACTCCAACAACCACCCAATGCTGGATATAACTGTAGTGACACTCATAGGTGCCGTTTATGGATTTATTAAACCGGGAAAAGAGGACAGGTTCAACCTCTTCAAAAAAGGGCTAACTTTAGGATTGATTATTGGATTAATAGTAGGGGTTTTGAGCGCCCTTATCACCTTTCCACTTGGATTTATTGTTTCAAGCATCTCATTTGTGGGAGCAGGCTTATCTACGGCCATCGCCATAGCATTCCTGGCAATATTCTTCACCATCGGGACCTTCATTGGTGACCTACTGGAGCATGTCCTTAAACGCTGATCAACGCTGTTCACAAAACCCCCAGGAGTTGAAGAGCTTCTACAACCCCTTCTCCATTCTGCTTGGTGAGAACCACATCTGCTCCCTTCTTTAACTTCTCGTCCGCATTGGCCACTGCAATACTCTTACCGGAGGCAGAAAGCAGGTCCAGGTCATTCCCGGAGTCCCCTATAGCCGCAAAATCTTTTGCGGTCAAATCTATATTTCGAGCAATATATTCCAGCGCCTTGCCCTTGTTCACATTGGCATCAATAATATGGTAGGCAAATCCGGAATCGACCATTTTCACCTCATCACTCATTCCTTTCTCCTCAATTATCTTTATGGCATCCTCTACGGGGAAGTTACGCCTCATGCACACCTCTGATTTCCTGTAATCTTCATCAAGGAATTCCACCTTGAAATCGCTCATCAGCAATTGGGCTGCTCTATAGCACTTACCTTTGTCTCCCAAGACTGTGTCGGCTCCATCATAAGAGAATCTCACCACTCCTCCGTTCTCACATATTGCCATATCCGATACGCCGATGAGTTTGGCAGTGGTGCGGGCGAAACACGATATATTCCCTGTGGCGAGCACAATAGGCAGGTCGACCTTCCTTATAGCTTCTACGGCATTGCAGTTAATGCTTCTGTCCTGATATGTTAGTGTGCCGTCAATATCAATAGCCAATCCCTTAATCCCGGACATAGAGGTTCATCGAACCGGGGGTATTTAATTCATGTTCTCACTTGATAGAGTGAATAGGTATAACTTATCATAAATTCACACATCATAATGTGAATTAGTGTTACTAAAAAAGAAAAAGTTAATAAATAGGTGTGACCAAAATAGTTCATGGAGTGCAAGACCAGCATAAAGCACTACTGGGACAGCAATGTCGATGTTCACGATAGACTCTTCTCCTTTTTCCCTCATGAAGAGATCTCCTGGAGCGAATTTTTAACCGGTAAACTGAACACCTGCCAAAAAATACTGGAAATGGGTTGTGGTACCGGTAACCTCACCAGTATTCTGATCAAAGCCGGATATGATGTCACGGCTGTAGACATCTCTCCCCACATGCTGGACAAATTATCTTTCAAAGAAGGCTGTAATACTTTGCTGGGGGATGCAGAAGACCCACCGTTTAAGGCAGGCAGTTTTGATGCCATAATCTGCAGGAATCTGTTGTGCACCCTGCCCCAACCCCACAAGACGCTCCACGAATGGTTCAGATTATTGAAGAGGGGAGGGAAACTGATAATAATCGATAAATTGGATACAGGAATGGCCATCAGAGAGAGGCTCGGGAGTTTTCTGACATTGATGGTAGAAGGACAGAATCTCTGGAGGCTAGGTTACAAAAAAGATACTGCCAGCCACATTCCTTTCCACAGAGGTTTTAAACCTCATGCTTTGAAGTCGCTGGTCATGAATAGTGGATTTGAGGACGTTGGGGTCGACAAAATGGAAGATGTCAACTCTGCCAGAAGAATGAACATCCCTTTTTATTATAACCTTTTACAGGAAGAGAATTTCTGTGTCACTGCCCAAAAATTGTAGTAACGAGCCAAAAGTAATAAAATATCAGAAAATAATTAATACATCTTTGTAAACCAATGAAAAGTGAACACTTGTGATATCTGCGGAAAAGAGGAATTCCTCCCCTATAGATGCTCTTACTGTGGTGGAACATACTGTGCAACCCACAGATTACCTGAGACGCACTACTGCACTGGTGAATGGAATGTACCCGTGAACGTCAAAAAGAGGGAAGAGCCCATGGAGAACACGGATAAGAGATTCAAGGCCAAAATGCCCAAGATCCCCTTTTCATCTTCCTCTTCTTCCCGATCCGGACGACATGACTTTGACTTTGGTGATTTTCCACCCCCTTCACAGGGTTTAGGGGCTTACGGTTATAACAATATTATAATTGGAACATGTACGGTTTTCTTCCTCATTTCGATGATATCAGGTTACTCTGCAATAGAGTACCTAGCTCTCAATCCTGATTCAGTGCTTTTCAGGCCCTGGCAGCTTGTTACCAGCATGTTCCTCCATGCGGGCTTCATGCACTTCCTCATTAACATGGTAGTCCTGTTCTTCTTCGGAAGTGAGCTGGAGAGAAGGGTTGGAGGGAAGTGGTACCTGGTCATATTCTTCCTCGCAGGGCTGGCAGGAAACTTCGCCTACCTGGGCTATGCCTACTTGACAAATCCTTTGATCCCTGCTCTGGGTGCCAGCGGAGCGATTTACGGCGTGCTGGGGACTCTGGCAATCATTGCCCCTGAGATCCGGGTGCTGTTATTCTTCGCCATCCCCATGAGTATTCGATCTCTGATCGTATTGTTCGCCATCGTGGATATAGCTGGCTTCATGGGTTCGATCGGTCCTTCAGGGATTCAGACAGGAGTAGCCCACTCCGCCCACCTGGCCGGCCTGCTTGTGGGACTGTATTACGGAAAGAGATTAAGAATAGTGAGAAGATGGAGGAATTTTTGAAGCTCGACAGGCTGGACAAGCTGGACAGCCCCATCGCCGTTTGGATGGAAAAAGAAAGGTTCCGGGGCATCAAAGATTGTTTGACCATTATTTTGAGAACTAAAGGCTGTCACTGGAACAAATGCCTGATGTGCGGCTACTCACAGGATGCCGACAAGAGAGTCGCGGAGGAGAACCTGCAAAACCAGTTCGATTACGCTCTGAACAAATTTGAGGAGGATTTTGATGTTGTGAAGATATTCACTTCCGGCAGCTTTTTTGACGAAAGAGAGATCCCCCAAGATATCAGGGAATATATATACCAGAAAGTAGTCGATAATGGGGTTGAAAAGCTCTCTGTGGAGAGCAGACCAGAATTTATAACTGCAAATAAGCTAATAGGTAATGGAGTTGTGCCTGAAGTTGGTGTCGGCCTGGAGACCTCCAACGAATTTGTCAGGGAGAACTGCGTAAACAAGGGATTCACTTTCGAGGATTTCAGGATAGCTGCTTCACTGCTGAAGGAAGAGAATGCCCTGGTCAAGGTATATCTTCTGCTCAAACCACCTTTCCTCTCAGAAAGGGAAGCTATAGAAGACACCGTCAGGTCTGCCCTCGATGTCAAAGAGTATGCGGATGTAGTGTCCGTGAATCCTACCAACATCCCCTCCAGAACGTATATCGAAGTCCTGTGGAAGAAGAGGATGTATCGCCCTCCCTGGCTGTGGAGTATGGTGGAAGTCGTTAAAAGGGTTAGAGAAGAGGGTATCGAAGTAATTGGTGATCCTGTAGCCGGAGGGAAGGAGAGAGGACCCCACAACTGCGGAAAATGTGACGGACAGGTGTCAAGAGCCATAAGGAACTTCTCACTATCTCAAACCATCGATGAGATTGAAGAACTTGATGAGCTGAACTGCGGCTGCATCCATCTATGGAGAAAGGCTCTGGAGCTGGAAGACTATTCCAGAATCCCGCTTTTCAGGTGAGACTCACATTATTTTATTATTTTAGGAGCGATAAACTTTAATCCCATACTTCATTATTAATGCCATGGGAAAAGTTGGAGGGACAGACAAGCTTTTTGGTACTGATGGCGTTAGGGGAATAGCCAATGAGGATCTAACGGTCGAAATGGCTGTTGACCTGGGCAAAGTGATGGGGACTCTGAGGAATAGGGTTGCCATCGGCATGGATGCAAGGTTGTCAGGTTCAATGTTAAAGGGTGCGGTTATCGCAGGTATTACTTCTGCCGGTTGTGATGTGGTCGATCTGGGTTTTGCTTCCACTCCCGCCGTGCAGTATTACGTGAAGAAAAAGCCGGAAGTGGGTGGAGGAATTGTGATAACTGCCAGCCACAACCCCAAGAACTACAACGGAATCAAATTCATTCAAGAAGATGGAAGAGAGTTCACCCGGGACATGGACGATGAGAGCGAGCGAATGTATAAGCGAAAGCAATTCGATAAAGCGGATTGGGACAATGTGGGCCAGGTTTTTGACGATAGCTATTTGCGGTTGTACCTCGATGGGATGAGAAAGCAAATAGACCAGAATGCCATAAAAAAGAAGAATTACACTGTGGTTATTGACTGCGGGAATGGAGCAGGCGTATCAGTAACTCCTCAATTGCTGAGAGAGTTGGGTTGTAATGTGATCAGTATAAACTCTCACCCTGACGGAAAATTCCCTCAGAGAAATCCTGAGCCCACTGAAGAGAACGTGGGCTTTCTGAAGGAAGTGGTGAGGTCAACATCAGCTGACCTGGGAATAGCTCACGATGGAGATGCGGACAGAGCTGCTTTTGTCAATGAAAAGGGAGAGTTCGTGGGAGAGGACATTATTCTGGCTTTGATGGCCAAGCACTACATAGAGAAAAGCAATGGAGGTAAATTCGTCACTCCCGTGTCCTCCTCCAAATGCGCCGAGGACGTGGTGAAAGAGGCTGGCGGTGAAGTGGTCTACACTAAAGTTGGGTCTCCGGTGGTCTCCGAGACCATGCTCAAGGTAAATGCCGCCTTTGGTGGAGAAGGCAACGGTGGATTGATATTCCCGGAGCATCTTCATGCCAGAGATGGTGCCATGTCGGCCGCCAAGATACTGGAGCTGATGGCAGTAGGAGATAAACCCCTTTCCCAGCTGGTTAGCGTGATACCCCAGTATTACACTCTCAAGACCAAGGTGAACTGCAGTGATAGTAACGTGCTGCTAAAGGGGCTGCAGGAAGAATACCCAGATGCCAATTTGATCGATGGTGCCAGAATAGACTTTGAGGACGGGTGGCTGCTTATAAGACCTTCAGGAACCGAACCTATAGCCAGGATTTTTGCTGAAGCCGAATCGGAGAAGCGTGCTAAGGAATTGCTGGACCAGGGACTAAACTCGGTCAAAAAGATACTGGGATAGCAGAATAGCAGGACGAAGTAGAAAGATTACAGAAAGTCCATCAATGTGGAGGATGATCTTTTATTCCCTTTTATGAGGGTAGCTATCTTCCCAAAGTCCTTTTCGTAGCTCTCTCTCAGCTGAGGACGATATAAGATAGCTGCGGGATGATAAATAGCTATTATCTTCATTCCATTAACTTCTTTGAGCTGACCCTTGACCCTTGATATGCCCGGGAAGTCAATACCATACATATCAAATACAAAATTGGCAGCATACTTTCCCATACAGACTAGAACCTTAGGATTGATGGCGTTGATCTGTCTGACAAGATATGGAGAGCATGCCTCCACCTCTTCTGGCTGGGGGTCCCGGTTATCGGGTGGTCTGCACTTGAGGATGTTAGCAATATAGACATCTTTTCTGCGGAGGTTGAGGACGGTCTCGATCATCTGGGTGAGCAGTTTTCCTGCAGCACCCACAAAAGGTCGCCCCTGCAAATCCTCCTCCTTTCCAGGAGCCTCACCCACAAAAAAAACTTCAGAATGAGGGTTACCTTCGCCAGGGACGTAATTGGTGTTGGTTTCCCATAAATGACATTTTTTACATGACAGGATCTCTTCTACAATTTCATCCAGGGATTCGCTCACAATCTGCGGTCAATTGAACCTCTAAAAATATTTTCTGTTTTTTTACCTAAAATCCAGGGGTGCATTAGCAGGTGTGATATCAGCTTCAGAAAGCCGTGTATTCTGTTTAATGAAGAAGGTAAAATCTTCTTATCAAGGACCCATGAACTCTTTGATAGAACTTTTTTTCGATGCTAAAGTGGTTCAACAGCAGGTCATCCACGTCCTTGTTGGATATTATAACCGCCTTCCGCCCTGATAACAATACTCTTCTGAACTCCTCCAGAGACTGCCTGTAGAGAGTATCGATGGATCCGAAGCTCCGGGATGATTTCATGTAGGGGAAATCGGTGATTATAGTATGAAATGTCTCATCCTTGAAAGGCAGGGCTTTCACATCTCCTCTCAACACGTTTACTGGCAGGCCATAATGCTTCAGGTTCACAGCGCAGCCTTCAACGATATCGGCATAAGCCTCTACACCCATGAAGTTAACGCCCATCAAACCCGCCTCGGTCAGAATGGTGCCCGCTCCACACATGGGGTCGAGCAAAACCTCTCCTCTTTCGACCTCAGAAATATTCACCAGTGTCCTGGCGAACTTGGGTATGATCACTCCCGGCCTGAAGTATGGTTTCAAATCGGGCTGTCTTTCCAGGAACTGCTTTTTGTCTCTGGAGTGCACCAGAATGCCCACGTAAGCTCTGCTGGAGACGTAAACCTTTATTATCACTTCCGGATCCGAAACACTGATCTTAGCGCCTCTCTCCCATAGGACCTCACCCAGTATTCTCTCCATTAAGGCAGAGTCGATCTGTGCGTGAACTGATCTCAACACTCTGACACACAATTTTTTCGAAGGCATCTCCAGTTCTTCAAATACGTTCTCCAGTTCTTCAATATCACAAGTTCCAATTGATCTCCAGACCTCGTGGGTCAAAGCCAGCCGGTCAAACTTCCCCTCGGCTTCAACAACGCTACTACCGCTATTTCTACCGCCGATATCAACAATGGCGATTTGACCATCAACCCCTAAAATAGAGGAGTTTTGAAATAGGTGGGTGATCTCGTCCTGAGCCAGTTCAAGATTTTCACCTGAGAGAAAAAAGACATACTTCATTTATCAGTTATCAGTTAAACTGCTCCAGAAGTTCCTGAAGTGTTTGGACTTCATTTTTTCTTGGGCTTGCCCTTGCTCTTGCCCTTACTTTTGCCTTTGGACTTTTTGCTCTTGCTCTCTTTCTCCTGAAGATCTCTCGTGTTGGCTATTTCCTGGGATATCTTATCCATGAGCTGTGATTTGGTCTCATCCTTGGGAACTCTGATCCTGCCACCTTCTTCCCACCAGCTCCTGGGATACTTATTGTTTTCAGGAGTACATTTTATACCCAATTTTTTGCATGCCTCAACCATCTCATTGAGCTTTACATTAGGCACTGATCTTTTTCTAGACGTTTTCCTGCCTTCTCCTCTGGTCTTCTTCTTGTCAATATTTGCAGTCCAGATCACCATTACATTCTCTTTTTTGGGCATATTATCTCCTCTTATTGTATAATAAACGTTACTTAACGTCTATCAACTTAAAGTTATTTCACGTTCTTGAAGGTTATCTCCACCAGTGGATGTGGAACGTCTTCAATCACTTTTACATCCCTCAAGGATTTTAATCCTTTTTTCTTGGCCAACCTTTCAATACCCAACTCTATTTCATCTGGTACTATAATAAGATAAGCATCCAGCTTTCTGCACCCAATCCTTCTTGCGGCGACCACCCTATGATGTCCATCGACCACAAAATACCAGTTACCCTTTTTTATGATAACGATAGGCTCTGCTAAACCCCTTCGCAGCTCATAAACTCTTCCTTTCAGCTCATCGGCATAAACTTTAGTCTGGGTAGGTATCAATCTATTGACGTCAACGAACCCGTGTTCGATGCTTGCCTGAATATTGTGCACTTTTTCAATGGTCCTCTTAAGCTTTTCCACTTTATCCGGGTCTGCTCTTTCTATCTGACTTCTTATGACGTCTGAGTTGGATATGATCCCCTTAATCCTATCCCCATCGTCCACCACAGGGAGCTTTGAATGTCCAGATCGGAACATAACCCTTGCTGCATCCCTCAGATCCATATATTCTCTGGCAACATATAGTTCTCGGATCATCACATCCCTTATCTTCGTTTCTGGTTCCTGTCTTAAAAAATCACGTGCTGAAATGTAGCCGATCACTCTACTATTATGCTCGATGATAGGAAAACCGTCATGACCTGTACTGCGAATAAGTGAGATGCCCTCGTCTACGGTATTTTCAGGTGAGAGGGTTATCACTTCGCGGGTCATGTAATCAGATACTTTTAACTTTGTCATTTGATCAAATTGGCTATTTGAGTATTAAAAAGTTTGGAGGTGGGATTAGGGGGAAGTAACCATTACCATTGGCCAAACGTTAAATACTTAATTATCAAACATATATTTAATGTTCGGCTGGGGAGAAATAGGGATAATCATAGTACTGGCGATAGTACTGCTAGGACCAGATAAGCTTCCAGAGGCAGCCAGGAAAATGGGTAAAATATACGCTGAATATAATAATGCAAAGAAAAGATTTGAAATGGAAGTTTTTTACGGCCAGGATGTCCCACAAAAAGATTTTCTGGAAAAAATGTCCCAGAACAAGTTCAAATCGCTGAAAAAGGATATAACGTCTAACATTACAGATACAACGGAAAATTATTTAAATACTGAAAGCCATAATAATAAGTTAGACAAAAATGATAGCGGTAATAAGACCTCCACCGCATCTGCTCCATCCCAAGACAAAGATGAGGCAGATAAGAGTGCCGGAGAAAGTAAAAATGAGGAAAAACAAAACAAAGAAGAAAAGTAATCGTATTCGTTTTGGTTTTAATTTAGCTTAAGGAGGAAATAAATATGATACCAGGAGGATTTGGACCGAACGAGCTGATTTTAATCCTTATAGTTGCTTTTCTACTTTTTGGAGCCAGCAAACTACCTCAGCTCGCCAGGAGCATGGGAAAGAGTATGGGCGAATTTAAGAGAGCTCAAAGAGAAGCCGAAATCGAGTTGCAGGAATTCGAAAAAGACGTAAAAGAAGGAAAACACAAAACGAAAGAAAGAAGAGAAAAGATCGAGAAGATGGCCAGAGACATGGGCATAGAAGATATCGAAGGAAAAACAGAAGAAGAGCTGCTCGAAGAGATCAGGAACGCTGCACCCAAAGAAAGCGCTGAACCTTAGCCAAGCCTTAGCCCTGACCTTAAATTCTTTAATAAACCTAGTTTAAACTCCAATTTGGCCAGTGACAGCCTTTAGTTCTCAAAATTATCTACATACTTTCTATCTTAAAACTACTTTACTTATCCAGGGTCACTTGATTTGATCATCTTTCTTCTTTTTGGATTTTCTGGATAATTTTTTATCTCTTAAAAGGGAAGGTAGGTGGAGGAGGTATTTTCCGTCCTGCTGCAGGGATATGATTATCTCTTCCCGGGATAACACCTTATCCAGATTTATTTCGTATTGGCCGGGCGCCACTATTCTCACTGTTTCCATGCCCATTTCTTCTGCGATCTGGTTCTTTACTTCTTCAGCTTTTTCTTCCACATCTGCTGCTTCTTCTTTCTCTTTCCCCACTCTAGTTTTAGGTACATATAGGAATTTATTGTTGCCGCACTCGCAACCTTTCAGGATCTGCATGTCCCCATCCACGAACTCCTTTCCACATTCGGTGCATCTGTGGGGCATATTAAACCTCAATTATTTTTCAAAACTGACCATAGTTTCGATCAGATCGTTCTGTCTTTTAAGCGTTTTCAATCTGTTGGCTGGTCCTATAACTGTTAAACGGCCTCTGGCTTTCCCAAAAAGCTTTCCGAAAAAATTTGCCGTTTTCTGTCTGTAGGTTTCCACTTCAATTCCCAGGAACTCGTCGTGGTCTATCTCCATCATGGTCATCTCGATCAATCTTGCTTCCTCTTCAGGGGATAATCCTGATTCCAGAACAACTATTCTCCCCTGTTTAACCTCCTCAATGATCATTCTCAGTTTTTCCATTGATGCCATTCTGTCCAGTCTGTCCTTGGAGATCATGTTGAGTTGCACGCCTTCCATGTATATCACCCGAACCTCTCTGCCAGCGAATTGTATAGACTATCTATGTTTAAACCTTTAAGTGCCGAGATGGGTACAACCGGGTGTTGAGGAAAGGCAGCCTTGAGTCTGGCCGGAGATGAAACAGGTAGGTCGATCTTGTTGGCAACTATCAACAGAGGAAGATTCCTAGCTTCTATATTACCTACTACTGTGACATTGATCTGAGTGAATGGATCGTCGGCAGAGTCCATTATCAGCAGAACACCATCAAGATCATCAAGCCATTTTATTGCCTCAATAACTCCTTCGGTAGCTTCTTTAGCTCTTCTCTTTGCTTCAGATTCACTCATTCCATGTTTTAGGAACTCATGAAAATCGATTTTGGTTGCCAGACCGGGTGTGTCGATCACATCCAGATTTAACGATTTTCCATCCACTTCTATTTTGACTTCTTCTCTAAGCCTCGACCTTCTGGTTTCGTGAGGGACATCACTAGCAGAGCCCATTATGTCTCCGGTCCAGTCTCTCAAAATGCGGTTAGCAAGAGTGGTTTTACCGGCATTAGGGGGTCCATAAATCCCAATTCTCATTTTGTCCTTCTTGAAGAACCATTTGAAAATGAAACCAAATTTCCTTCTTATTCTAAGTACCATTCCCATTTAATTCCCCTCTGCGGTTATTAACTTCACATGATAATTAAAATTTATGCTTTCAACCCAGTGATTATCGCCTCATTGGGACAAAAGTCAACACAAGTTCCACAATCTGTACAGGTATCCCTATCGATCTGCGGACGACCATCCAGTTCAATGGAACCCAGGGGGCATATATCCACACAGACCCCGCGCACACCACAGAATCTCTGATTTATTACTAAAGGCAATTTCAACACCTCAATTCGAGTACGGAGTTAAAAACATTCCATTAAATAAAATAATTGAATGGATAACGGACTTTAACTCCCAACTCTCTAACTCTTTGACTCTATTGCAACGACACATTTCCTGTGTCCTGACCTTCATCTTCTACTTGCTCGAAGGATATAACCGGCTTCAACCTGGGCTGAGCCTGCAATAATTTGGTGAAGTTCGAGTCCCGCATGGTGACCAGGCCAAAGTTATCTTCAAAGTTGGTGAAATTATAATAATCGGTCACATTAGAGTCCCTAAACCCTCCACGACTATCCTGGAAATGCATAGCAACTACTTTTTCATACATGCTGTCGTTGGTCCTGATCCCTTCCATATAGAAATCAGTATAGTTGGTAAAATTACTGCCCATCAAACCCTGGGCACTCTCTCCAGGGAACATGAAGACCACATCGAAATTCCCAGGGGCTCTAGAGACATAATCACTATATTCGGATTTGCTTTCGGCTGAGATAAGATCAATGGATGATCTTACATGCTTCTGAGTTCCAATGAGGAAGGGCGATGTTTCAGGGGTCATCATGATCCTGTCACTGGTCTTCACCGCGAGTCCACTGTAGTTGCCCGCCTCGCCACTATGATATACTTCGGTCCGGTTAACATCAATAAGATAAAGCAGGCCATCGTCATAGCCAGCGACTAGAAAACCATTCAATTCCTGAAGTCCTCCCAGATTGGAGAATACGGCCCTTTGAAAATTATTGGTCATAACGTTATTGGTGTAGTTCAACAGTTTTTCATCATTCGTTCCTGAAGTATTGGTGTAAATGATCTGACTCATTCCCGGTGGCAAAATGTCCATGTATCCCTGAAGACCGCTAAAGCTGTACTTGACATCCCTCTTAGTAGTTGTATCACTACCGGGCATCATAGCAAAGACGCTGCCGACCATAATAAGAGCCAATACTATCGCAAGCAATCGTGCTGACCTTTTTTCCATTTTTTTGGCCATGTTCTACACTGCAAGAATTGAAAAGATAAAACTTTTGGTGAAAACCTGTAAAACAAGAATGAACTGCGAGTAAAATTCTTATTACCCAATATTTAAGTTAAGGTGATGGTTGCAGGCGAGAGGCATGAAGTAAAGGTTGATGACTGTAACCATCAGCACTCTGTAGAAGAAGAAATAGCCAGTATAGAGCTGGGAATGATGGAATTGGAGAGCAGAACTGAAGCTGCTGTAAATATTCCTAAAAGATTTTATTGGTGATGGTCGAACCTGAGTCATATGATAGAAGTAAAAACCAATAACAGAATCGAGGTCATTGATATCACTTCCAGAGTAAGAGATGAGGTCAAAAAGAGCGGGGTGGATGATGGTATCGCTGTGATCTATACCAAACACACTACTACCGCCATAACGATCAACGAAGGTGAATCAGGGCTTAAAAAAGATATAATTGACGTCCTGGAGAAAATCGTTCCTCAGGGCGCTGGTTACAGGCATGACAAGATAGATAACAATGCGGACTCTCATCTGAGAGCCATTTTTATGGGGAACAGTGCTACCGTCCCTGTTATCAATGGGGATCTGGATCTGGGGACATGGCAGAACATCCTCTTTGTGGAGCTCGATGGACCCAGAAGCAGGAAAGTAGGAGTAAAAACAGTTTGAATTAGTACCATAAATTACGTACCATATCATGAGCACCAAAAAAGGTCAAAAGGATCAGAAGGATTATTACTACTATCAGGCAAAAAAGAAGGGCTACAGGAGCAGATCAGCTTTTAAACTGATCCAGATGAACAAAAAATTCAAGTTGATCAGAAAGAACAGCTCTGTGCTCGACCTGGGAGCCGCTCCCGGTGGGTGGAGCCAGGTAGCGGTTTCCATGGGAGCCGATGTGGTGGCAGTGGACATCAACCCCATAAGAGAGATAGAGAAAGTTACTTTCATTAGAGGGGATATAAACGAAGAAGAGACTCTTAACAAGATCAGAAGTGTGAAGGACAATTATGATACCGTAATCTGCGATGCCTCACCCAATATTTCCGGTAACTGGAGTTTAGACCACTTCAGATCCATAGAGATCGCCAGATCGGCTTTTAACGTGGCGAAAGAAGTTCTAAAGCCGGGAGGGAATTTTGTGGTCAAGATGTTCCAGGGTGAAGAAACCCAATACACCTTCAACCGGTTCAAAAGGAACTTCAAGTATCAAAAACTGCATACTCCTCAAGCATCAAGAAAGAGAAGTGCTGAGATCTATTTTATCGGTAAAGGATTCCAACCCGACTAAAGATTTAGCTAATTTAGTTCGCGATCGGTCTCAGTGCTTTAATAAAATAAGAATTAAACAAAATAAGTGAAAAAACGGTTATGAGTTAAAGTCCCTTCCTCAGCTCCGCCGTTTTCTCTTCCAGCTTCTTTATGGTATCCTCTGAGTCCCCGTATTTTTCTATTATGTTGACCAGAGAGCTGCCCACCACTACTCCATCGGCACCGTTCTTGACCAGTTTTTCTACCTGCTCTTTCCTGGAGATGCCGAAGCCAACACACAATGGCTTACTACATATCTCTCTGGCTCTCTGCAGGAAGTCAATAGATTCCTGAGGGACATCCTCTCTCACTCCTGTAGTTCCATATAGGGATACAAGATACACGAATCCTGAGCTCGCATCGTTTACACTCATTAACCTCTGTTGAGGAGTGTTCGGCGCTGCCAGGAAAACCGTGTCCATATTGTGGTCCCTGCACACTTGAATATAGCCCCGGGACTCTTCTATAGGGAGATCAACTACTATCAGTCCATCGACGCCTGCCTTGCTGGCTGTTCTGACAAAGTTCTCTTCCCCACTGACGTAAATAGGGTTATAGTAGGTCATGAGGACCACCGGTGTATCCGAGTTATCCTTAAACTGCTCCACCACTTCAAAGACCTTGTTCAACCTCATACCGTTATTCAGTGCTCTGTAATTCGCCTTCTGGATGGTGGGGCCGTCGGCCATGGGGTCGCTGAATGGGATTCCCAGTTCCAGTATGTCGGCATTCTCTTCCAGAGCATGAAGGAATTTCACTGTTGCTTTGGGGTGGGGGTCTCCGGCGGTTATGAACGTGACCAGAGCCTTCCCGTTGTGGAATACATCGCCTATCATAGCTCCACCTCCGACATGACAATGCTCAGGTCCTTGTCCCCCCTTCCGGAAAGATTGACCGCCACCACCTCATCTCGGCCCATCTCTCTGGCGATCTCCATGGCATGAACAACTGCGTGGGAGGATTCTAGAGCCGGAATAATACCTTCAGCCTTTGATAGCTCCTTGAAACCTTTTAGGGCTTGTTCATCGTCAACTGCCACATACTCTGCCCTTCTGCTTTCCTTAAGGTAGGCGTGCTCGGGTCCCACACCGGGGTAGTCCAGTCCGGCTGCTATGGAGTGGGTAGGCAGCATCTGGCCATCTCCGTCTTGAAGAAAATAAGAAAGCATTCCATGAAGAACACCCTTGTTACCACCGCAAAGGCTTGCAGAATGTTTTTTACCGTTCAATCCTTCTCCTGCCGCTTCCACACCTATGAGCCTGACATCGTCATTAACAAACGGGTAGAACATTCCCAAGGCGTTGCTACCTCCGCCCACGCAGGCCACAGCGCAGTCAGGCAGTTTTTCCTCAGCCTCAAGGGATTGCTCCCTTGTTTCTTCGCCGATGACGGCCTGAAAATCCCTAACCAGAACCGGATAAGGATAGGGACCCACTACAGAACCTATAAGGTAGTGTGTGTTCTCAAAACTCGCCACCCAGTCTCTTAAAGCCTCGTTTATGGCATCCTTGAGGGTTCGGGAGCCAGAGTCCACCGGGTGGACCTCAGCCCCCAGCAATTTCATTCGGAACACGTTGGCTTCCTGTCTCCTTATATCCTCGCTACCCATATATATCTCGGTCTGAATATCGAATAGAGCGCCTGCCATTGCCGTTGCTACTCCATGCTGTCCTGCTCCTGTTTCGGCTATTAATCTGCTCTTCCCCATTTTTTTGGCCAGCAAAGCCTGCCCGATAGTATTGTTTATTTTGTGAGCGCCTCCATGAAGCAGATCCTCTCTCTTGAGGTAGATCCTGGCTCCACCAACCTTTTTTGACAGGTTTTTAGCGTAATAGAGAGGAGTGGGTCTGCCGACATGTTTGAGAAAGTATTGAAGGTCATCATTGAATTTGTGATCATCCCTTAATTTCTTGTATTCTTCCTCGAGCTCTTCAAGGGGAGGAGTGAGCACTTCTGGGACGTAACGTCCCCCAAATAATTCTCCAAATTTCATTTAAATACCTCCGTAAATTCCTTGATCAGTTGTTCATCCTTACGCTTATTTCTTTCTACTCCTGAAGAAACATCCACACCGAAAGGTCTAACGTATCTTACGATTTCACCCACATTCACGGAGTTCAATCCTCCTGCCAGGACCACTTTCTTGTCCAACTCTTCAACTAGCCACTTGCTCACTCTCAAATCGTGTAATTCGCCACTTCCGTTTCCAGTGTCCAGAAGACAGTAATCAGAACTGTAAGCAGAGATGGATCTGATCATTTTCTCCACTTCTGTTCGTAGGCAATCACATTTTTGAGGGACTTTGAACCCTTTCATTATTTCTCCATCAAATCTTTCTCTTAACCTCTCGAATTCCTGGACGCTCATGTCTGAGTGAACCTGAATATGGCTGGCACCTGTTTTGTCCATAATATCCATCCAGCCTTCAAGTTTTCTTTCCGTAGAGACAACGAAAACAGGTATTTTCGCCCCGGATATAATTTCTTTTGCCACCTCCGGTCCTATGGCTCTCCTTGACGGGGCTCTTACCACCACACCCGTAGCGTCGGCGAACTTCTCCACCATCTTCAATTCATTGGAGTTTCTGATTCCGCAGATCTTGATGAACATTTTCTTGACGAATATTTAGATCTAAACTTTTAATCCAGTTCTCTATCATCTTTAAACCATCTACCGTCAAAATGCTCTCCGGATGGAACTGCACGCTCTCCATGGACCTTTCTTTACACCTCATACCCATAACAATCCCGTCTTCCGATAGTGCAGAGATCTCAAATCTATCCGGAGTGTTGAGCACCGCTAATGAGTGGTATCTGCCCGCCTCTACAGGATTCCTCATCCCCCCGAATATGGTCTTACCATCGTGGTTGATCACAGAGGTCTTTCCATGGTGGGGTTTAACTCTTCCCACCTCACCCCCGAAAACGTAGGCTATTATCTGATGTCCCAGACACACACCCAGGATAGGCGCTTCTATCTTCCTTATTATCTCCGGACAGTTGCCCACATCCCTTTTCTTATCAGGAGAGCCCGGACCAGGCGATATTATAATACCCCTGGGATCCAACACCTTTACCTCTTCCAAAGTTACGGTGTTGGGCACCACCTTAATGTTTTCATATAATGACGCATATTCTGCTAAATTCCATACAAAGGAATCGCGATTATCTATTATCAATATCATTTTCAACCTCCAGAGCCTTCATAACCGCAGCCATTTTCCTTTCTGTCTCGTAGTACTCCTTTTCAGGGTCGGAATCGGCCACCACTCCCGCACCTGCTCTTATCCTGCAACGATCGTCTATCTCCAGCATCCTGATGGCAATAGCCATATCCGCGTAACCGTTGGATGAGAAGTATCCCACAGCCCCACCGTAGATCTTCCTCTTCGACTTCTCCAGCTCATCGATTATCTCCATTGCTCTCACCTTTGGCGCACCCGTTAGAGTTCCGGCAGGGAATGAAGCTTCCATGGCGTCAAAGGGAGTCGCATACTCTTCCAGCTGACCGACTACCTCGCTCTCTATGTGCTGAACGTGACTGTATTTGGCCACATCAAAGTATCTGGAGAGCTTGACGCTTCCCGATCTGGATACTTTTCTCACGTCATTTCTGGCTAAATCCACCAGCATCACGTGCTCTGCCTTCTCCTTGTCATCGGCGAGCATTATTTGGGCCAGCTCATTATCTTCTTCTACACTTTCCCCCCTATCACATGTCCCGGCGATGGGGTTGATCTTGAAGGTGTCACCCTCCACCGAAGCCATGGTCTCCGGAGAAGCGCCCACCACCCCCTTGTCGAATTCTAAAAGGAACATGTATGGACTGGGATTAACGTTCCTAATGTTCCTGTACATCTTGAAGGGAGAAAAATCGCTGTCCAGCTGGTATTCCCTGGACAATACTATCTGGAAGGCATCCCCAGAAAAGATATAGTCTTTCGCCGTATCCACACTGTCCACAAATTCCTCTTTCTGTGAATCACATCCCTCAATGTTAGTGCCTCCTTCCTCATCTTCCAGCTCATGCCTTTTTGCTTTCGATATCATGCTCTCCGCAAACTTAGCCTCCTCCCGGGAGTCACGAGTAGATAAGTAGTAGGTCCTGTTAAGGACGTGGTCGTAGATGAATGCCTGATCATAATACCCAAAAAAGCTTTTTTGGTCGATGTTCCCATCTATATAAGCGTGAACAGCATCGTAGGCAACATACCCCACAAATCCTCCGGAGAACTTCGCCTCGTTCAAATTTTTACGACTATAATAAGGTTTTAAACCCTGGAAGGGGCTGTTCTCTTCTGACTCTTTCTTTCCATCGATCCTGACGCCATCACCTACCTCCACCGTGAACTGGGGATTGGCAGAGATGTAGGTATATCTAGCCTTTAATTCGTGCCTGGAAAGGGATTCCAGGATAAAGGGGTAATCCTCTTCTCTTAAAACTCCATATAATTTTAAGGGGTCAACATATTCTAATTTTACCAGCATTCTGTATCTCCTCTACCTTTGCCACAATCTTCCCCTCTTCTATGGCGTTCCTTACGATCTCCACACCTTCCATAAGATCTCCGGCAACATTTGAAGCGTAAAGTGCTGCCGAAGCGTTCATGAGCACGAAATCGGCATCATTACCGGTTTTCCCTGAGAAAACGCTCATTATCCTCTGGGCACTTTCCTCGCAACTGGAGCACTTAACGATTTTAGATTCCTTAAGTCCAAAGTCACCGGGTTCGACAGAATACAATTCAACCCTATCGTTGACCTCTGCAATAGTGGTCCGGGCGCAGGGATTTACCTCATCCATTCCACTTCCGTGGACCACCAGGGCCTTTTCAACACCCATAATATGCAGTGCGTGGGCCACTTTTTCCACCAGATCAGGGGAGTTCACTCCTACCAGCTGGAATTGAGGTGATGCGGGGTTCGCCAGAGGTCCCAAGATGTTAAACACCGTCTTCACTCCCAATTGCTTTCTGACCGGCATGATCTTCTTCAAAGCAGGATGGTAAAGAGGAGCCAGGAGGAAGGTGAAGTTGCTGCCTTCCATATATTTCTGGGCGTCCTGGGGCAGGTTCTCGATCCCCACACCTAAAGCCTCAAGGACGTTTGCCGACCCGCTGTTGGAAGTTATAGAGACGTTCCCGTGTTTGGCTACTCTCCTGAAGCAAGAAAGAATAATTGCAGCCGCAGTGCTAACGTTTATGGTGCAGGAGCCGTCGCCTCCGGTTCCACAAGTATCTGCAACCTTTCCCAGACCGATCTTAAGGGCTTTATCTCTCATTGCCTGAGCCAGACCGGCGATCTCTTCCGAGGTGTAGCCCTTGGATTGAAGTGCAACCAGATAAGCTGCTACTTTCAAATCGCTCTCTTCCAGTAGATTGCAGAACAGTGAGTATGATCCTTTAAAATCAAGGTCATTGCCTTCAATAATTTCTTTCAACATTATTTTGCCTCCACAAAGCTCTTTACGAAATCATAGGTGTTCTCTGCCCTCATAAAAGCGGTACCTACAAGGACAGCTTGTGAGTATTTCAAGACCTTTTTCAAGTCCTGAATAGAGTGGATCCCGCTCTCACTTACGATCAACCTGTCATCAGGGACCAGAGATGATAGTCTTTCTGTGAGATTGACAGTGCCGCCATCTGTTTCCAGTTTTTGAATGTCTCTGTTGTTTATGCCTATCAATCTGGCATTGGTCTGTTCGGCGATCTCGATATCCTCAGGGGTATGGACCTCTACAAGTGGGTTCAGTCCATGCTGGATAGCATAGTCAACGAACTCTCCCGTATCTTCCTTCAGAATTCTGGCTATGAGCAGGATTGCTGAAGCATCAGCCTCTGCAGTCCTTTCTATCTCTGCTCTGGACAGGATGAAATCCTTACGGAGAACTGGCAGGCAAGATTCTCTGCATATCTTCTTAAATATGTCTAATTCTCCTCTGAAATGATTTGGCTCGGTGATATATGATATTCCAGCGGCTCCAGAACTCTCAAAGATCCTCAACATACCCAAAATCTTTCTGTTGCCCAACAGATTCCCATACTGGGGGGAATGAACTTTTATTTCAGCGATTACTGCATTTTTATCCCGGTTGTTCTGCTCAATATTTTTGAGCATATCCTTTTTTTGTGTGACTATACCCATAATTTAGGATTATACCTGACTAAAGTATTTAAGCTTTTTGACTGAAAGATTATTGAGGCATCACCATGAACATTCAGATAGCTTTGACCACAAAACCAGGTAAACGCTAAATAAAAAAGGACGTAATAATAGAAAATTACATTATGCATAAAATGGTGCATGAAACGGGTGAAGAATTATGGGCAAGAAAAAGAAAGATGAAGAATCTCGACCGAATATCGAGGAGCTGAAAGCCAACAAAGACATAAAGGGGTTAATAAAAGCGATGGGCCACGAAGACGAAGATGTTAGGATGTATGCCTCTCTGGCTCTGGTCAATATGGATGAATCCGTAATTGATCCCCTTATAAATACGTTGACGAAAAGTAAGAACGAGGATCTAATATGGGGGTCCATATGGGTTTTGAGCAAGATGGGCAAGCCTGCTCTAGAACCGCTCAAAAAACTACAGAAGCACAAAAGCGAAAAAGTTCGTATGAACGCCCAGATGGCTCTGGACATGATATACGAAGAAGGAAAGGTCTTCTTCGAGTAAAAAGAACTGTTATAATTCAAATTTCTATTATTTTCTGGTCCATTGATCTTTTTATCTATTCCACAATGTTTTATTAACATAGTAAGAAAGTTATAAGTTATTGGATATATGCCGCCATACTGACGAAAAACCTATTAATAATAACTTACAATTTTTAGTTGCTAGTATTCCATACGAATGATTCAGAAAGATTGAGGTGATATGAGTGGAATGTCAAAAGATAGAGATTTACTGTCCAAAGTGTGAAAATGATAAGATCGAGCACAAAGCAACCGTACTGGAACAGGAAGAAACCAGGAACAAAGAGATCATCCGATTTCAATGTGATGATTGTAGATCCATTGGAACTTTTACTGTTTATAGAATGTCAGGGATGGAGATCATAGATTGTCCGTAAGAGCACTAATCAGCTTTAAATAATATTTAAAGATAATAATATATTTAATTTTTTATATCGATTTCGTTTTCAGTTTCGATCCGGCTTAACTATCCGGGATGAGAATTCGCTGATCAAGGAACAGCTATTTCATTTAGCGATAAAAGAGAGTTGAACAAGATTTGTCAATACTTTGTAATGGATACATTTCTCTTAAATCTCCTCAAAAACTATTTAGAGAATCACAAAAAATTTAAGTAACTTTCAAGTTCCCGCTTTTAAATGAGATTTCTCCTGATTCATGCTGATTACATGGAATATGAGGTAAAAAAGAAAACAAAATATGCTGAGCCTTTTGAAGATAAAGGGGAGAGATTTGAGGAGCCCCTTGTCGCTTTTGTCGCAATCGAGAAAGGAGATAGCGAAGAACTGGTAGATGTGGCTGTAAAGGAGATCCTGCAGGTTTTCGAGAGGACAGGAGCAGAGAGGATCATGATATATCCTTATGCCCACCTCTCATCGAATTTAGGCGATCCTGAAACTGCCGTCAGCCTGTTGAATGATATGGAAGCAAAACTAGGAGAAGAGGTCGAAGAAGTTCACCGCTCCCCTTTCGGGTGGTATAAATCATTTAAGATATCTTGTAAGGGACATCCACTTAGCGAGCTTTCCAGAGAGCTGTCAGGAGAAGATAAAGAATTGACTCAAGCCCTCAAGGCTGAAGAAAAGGCTGAGAGTCACTGGTACATTTATGATGGTAGCGGGCTGGTAGATGTAGATAGTTTCGATTTTACCCCACAGGAGAACCTCCGAAAGTTTGTGGATTACGAGATCTCCAAAAAGAGAGCTGTGGAGAAGACGCCCCCACATGTGGAGTACATGAGGAGGTTGCAGATCGCCGATTACGAGCCCGCCAGCGATTCAGGCCATATCAGGTATTATCCTAAAGGCAAGCTGATCAAAAAGCTTCTTGAAGACTATGTTACCCAGAAGTGTGTAGAACATGGGGCTATGGAAGTGGAGACCCCCATCATGTACGACAGGAACCACCCCACCCTCCGCAAATACCTGGAGAGGTTTCCAGCGAGGCAATACATTGTGGAAGGAGATAAAAGAGAGTTTTTTCTCAGATTCGCTGCCTGCTTTGGCCAGTTCTTGATGAGCCACGATACCAACATCACCTACAGGAACCTTCCCATGTTGATATACGAGCTTACCCACTACTCTTTCAGAAAAGAGCAGAGAGGAGAGCTCTCTGGCTTAAAGAGGATGAGAGCATTTACCATGCCTGATATGCATACCATAGCATCCGATATCGAGCAGGCTAAAGATGAGTTCATAAAGCAGTTCGAGCTGGGTGTAGAAGTGCTCAAGGACGTCGGTCTAGACCCTCAGGAATACGAGGTGGCCATTAGAGTGACCGAGGATTTCTATGAAGAGAATAAAGATTTTATACATTCACTTTACGAGATACTGCAGAAGCCCATACTCATTGAGACCTGGGAAAAGAGGTTCTTCTATTTCATAATCAAGTTCGAATTCAACTTCGTTGATGCTCTGGACAAAGCATCGGCGCTCACAACAGTTCAGATAGATGTGGAAAACGCCGAAAGATACGATATAACCTACGTTGACGAAAATGGAGAGAAAAAGTATCCATATCTGCTTCACTGCTCTGCTAGTGGAGCGATCGAGAGGTGCATGTATTCCATTCTGGAGAAAGCATATTTCCAGGGGCAAAAAGGTCTCCTTCCCATGCTCCCTGTCTGGCTGTCTCCCACTCAATTGAGGATCATACCTGTTTCGAAGACTTATACTGAACAGGCAATCGAGATGGCACAGGGGATTAAGGATAAAGTAAGGGTCGATGTAGATGACCGGAACGAAACTCTGGGCAAAAAGATAAGAGAAGCCTCCAGAGAATGGGTCCCCTACATTGCGGTAGTAGGCGAAAAAGAGATTAATGAGAAGTTCCTCACAATAACAGTTCGCTCCGAATCAGATCAAAAGGATCAAAAGAAAATCGAGATTGGGATGGACGAGATAGTCAATAGAGTTGCTGAAGATAACAGGGGCAAGCCCTTCAAACCACTTCCCCTACCACTGTTGTTATCCAGGCGACCTTCATTCAGGTGATAGAAAATGATGCCAGGTGGCGAAGAAGAGAGTTACCAAGTAGGTGTGGTGAAAACAGTTTTACCTCTAGGAATGGGTCTAATAGCCGGAATAATATCCTTTCTGATTACTCAGGGAGAAGGGCAAAGAGACCCTCTGGGTATAATAGTCCTGGTTCTGCTCGTATATGCCCAAAAACCAATTCTCCCTAAATTCGGAATAGAACCCAAAGGAAAGGATTGGGCTCTACTGGGTTTCCTCTCCTTTACCGCATGGTACATCTCCTGGACTTTTATACTGAACCTTTAGAGTCAAGGTGTTCCCATGAGAATAGCAGTTATTGATAGGGACAAGTGCAAGCCAAAAAGATGCAGCCATGAATGTATAAAATATTGTCCTCCGATGAGATCAGGTCAGGAAGTTATTGAGATCGGTGACGTAGCCAGAATTTCTGAAGAGACGTGTGTGGGCTGCGGAATATGCATCAAAAAATGTCCTTTCGGTGCCATATCTATTGTAAACCTTCCAGACGTTCTCGAAGGCGAAGAGATCCATCGCTATGGAGAGAACGGATTCGTATTATATAACCTCCCTATTCCACGCAGGGGCTACGTAACCGGCATACTAGGACCCAATGGAACAGGAAAGAGTACTGCCATCAACATACTATCCGGGAACCTCAAACCCAATCTGGGTAAAGAGGATGCCAGCTGGGAAGAGATAATGGAGAGGTTTGCGGGTACGGAGCTTTTTGAATATCTTAAAGACCTTTCTTCCCAAGAGATCCGGATCTCTCTCAAACCCCAGTACATAGAAGCCATACCAAAAGCCTACAAAGGGAAAGCAGAAGAACTGCTCCGGCAGGTGGATGAAGAAGGAAAATTCGACGATATAGTTTCTCTCTTAAATTTGGATGAGGCAGTAAGGAGGGACATCAAAAATTTGAGCGGTGGAGAGTTGCAGAGACTGGCTATTGCGGCCTGCTTGCTCAAAGATGCGGATTTTTATTTTCTGGACGAGACCACTTCCTATCTCGACATCTACCAGAGGACCGAAGTGGCCAAAGTGATCAGGAGGAAAGCAGAGGAGAAGCAGATACTCATTGTAGAGCACGACCTGGCAATTCTGGATATGCTGGCAGACTTCGTACACCTCACCTACGGCACTCCCGGCGTATATGGTGTGGTGACCGGTCCCAAAGGAGTGAGGGCAGGGATAAACCAATATCTCAGAGGTTATCTACCGGATGAGAACATCAGGATAAGAGAGAAATCGATCGAATTCGACGTTTTCCAGCCACATAAATCAGAAGAGACCGCAACGCTAATAGATTACCCCTCCTTCGAGAAGACGTTTCCTGAGTTCAAGCTCACTACTGAAAGGGGCTCCATAAGGTCGGCAGAAGTTCTAGGAGTAGTAGGAGCCAACGCTACTGGTAAATCCACTTTCGTTAAAGTCCTGGCCGGAGAGATCGAGGACGATAATGAAGAAGCCGATCTGGACCTGGAGGTTTCGTATAAGCCTCAATACGTTCAAGCAGATGTTAGTTATCCAGTAAGAATGTTCCTCCACCAGATAAACCCCGCAATATCCAGTTCTTACTACAAAACGGAGTTCATGCGACCTCTCGGGCTGGAAGGCCTGTTAGATAGTCCATTGAACGAGCTCTCCGGTGGGGAGTTACAGAGAGTAGCTATTCTCGCCTGCTTGCTTAGAGACGCAGACCTTTACCTCCTCGACGAGCCCTCCGCGCACCTGGACGTAGAGCAGAGAACCGAAACGGCCAGGATCATCCGCCGATTCGCCATGAACATGGAGAAGAGCGTTATGGTAGTGGACCACGACATCTACCTGGTGGACATGATAAGCGACAGGCTGATCGTCTTCGAAGGAGAAGCAGGAAAACACGGGATCGCAAAAAAAGCCGTGGACATGAGAAAAGGAATGAACAGATTCCTATCCAACTTGAATATCACATTCCGCCGCGATGAGGAGACAAAAAGACCCAGAGTGAACAAACTTGCTTCCAGACTGGACAGAGAACAAAAAAGAGAAGGCGAATACTATTACTACTTCTAGTGGTTGAGGATCGCTCATAAGACTTTTAAGTCCTTCATTTTGCAAAGGGTAGAGAAATTAGAGATATACTAGCAGTCATGATCGCTCCTGGGAGTGGTGGATTAGAAGTTGCAAGTGATTAATGATACTAGGTTAAAATATTTTAACCCTTTAAAACCTTAAAAACCGTTATAATTAAATAGAATACTGGAGATAGTTTTATTGGGCAAATAAATGGTTGAACTTTGAAGAGGGCTCCGGGAGAGGCTGGACCTTTGGGGTCGGATCAAGGGGTCGGAACTATTCATTTTCCCTCATTTCCCTTTTCTCCATTTTTCTTTCCCTATATTCCCTCTCAACTCTCCACAGATAGAACCTCTCAACTCTCCACAGATAGAACCTCTCTCCCCTATAATTGATCAACTCCCCTCCCTGGGGGAATTCGTTACCCAGAGGTCTGATCAAACAATCTGCACCTGCAGACCTTGCAACATGTATTATGCTGGAGAAAAGCTCTGGAGGTGGCCGAATAGAATATATCAGCCCCGATTTTTTGTATAAGCTGATATCAGGATTCGTAATATCGTCTTTTACGAAATCAAAATCCTCTGGTTCGAGGTCCATTATATCGGTCGCGATTACCTTAAAACCCGCTGAGGATAACTGAATGGCTATGTCCCACTTCTTCCCTATGCCTACCTCAACTACAACCTGAGGTTCATAATATGTGGAAATAAACTCAGCCAGGGGTGTTAGGGGCATAATTTTAATATGGAAAAATAGGACTATATATGTGCTGTCCATAATGATCAGAAGTTACAAACCAACAGACTTTCAGGACATAGTCACAATCGAGAGAGAGGCTTTTGCCCCTAAAAATCCGGCTTATGACGTTTTTATGTACATTTCTCACGGAGATGATTTTCTGGTGGTAGAGATGAGCGGTAAGGTCATTGGTTTTGTATCCATAATGGATGCCGGTGTTGATGCCAGGATAATGTCCATAGCCGTCAAGAACGAGTTCAGGCGGCAGGGTATCGGGACAATTCTAATTGAAAGAGCTATAGAGAAGTGCAAGGAAAAAGGTAAGTTGAGAGTGCTGCTGGAAGTAAGGACGACCAACTACGATGCTCAAATTTTGTATAAAAAAAAGGGGTTCAAAGCCATTTCGACCATCCCCTTCTACTACAATGATGGTGGAGACGCTTATCTTATGGAACTTGACCTTGCTGGTCAATAATCTCTAGAAACTCTCGAATTTTGGGATTTTTCAGTACATCTTCTGGTGGGGTTTCCTTAAAAATATCGGAAATTCCCTTACACAGTGAGACGATCGCCTTTTTATGGTCTGCTTTGCTTTTATGGATGTGTACAGGTTGGACACCCATTTCCTCGTAGAAACTAAAGTGCCCATTAGCAAAACCTGCCTCCTCGAAAAACCTTTTCATATGGTACAATGTCAGATGTAATAGTACAAGTTCTTCTTTGTGCATCCTATCACCTGCCAACCCAAACCTCATGTTTTTAGAGTAGTAATTAAACTTTTTCGTCTCACAGGCCTATAAAATACATTGACATACAATAGCATACAAATATAAATTAATTAAATTATTACATATTAAATCCATATTAAATACTGCCAATTTTTTAATTCTAATTAAGTTTTAGGCAGTAATATACTATTTTTTAAAATTATTTCAATGTTACAGTGAATAAAAAATAAATCAGAAAACAGTAAGTTTAATATACGGAACCGGATAGGTGAAAGCAATGCAACCCAAAGTCGGTTATATAATCTGCACCTGCGGAGGTCAGATTTCAGAAGAAATTGATATAAACACTTTATCTCAGGAAACAGGTGACCTTGACTGCATAAACAATTTTAAAGTGGTCCATAACCTCTGTAAGGATACTTCACAACTAAGGGACGCACTTAAAGGATGTGATAGGCTCTTGCTTGCCGGATGCTCTGAACGTTCGTCTCTGACGCTTAACGAGGATCGGATCGAAGACACCATCGAAGAAGCGGGTTTGAATCGGGCAATGTATGAGGTGGCGAATATAAGAGAGCAGTGTGCCTGGGTAAATGGGAATACGGATAAGGCCATCGATATGGTGAAGATGGCTCACAACAAGTTATTGACCAATTCCCCCACCTCAGCCCCCCACATAACAGAGAAATCGCTGGTTGTCGGTGGAGGTCCAGCAGGAATGCAGGCTGCAATCGATATCGCCAAGTCGGGTATGCCAGTTACTCTGGTGGAGAGCAACGCCTACCTTGGTGGTCACACGTGCCAGATCCCTTTTCTGTTCCAGTGCGAAGGATGGCCTTCAATGTGCACCAGCAAATGTGTGGTCCCTGTTCAGGCCAGAAATACCCTGTTCAACGAGAACGTCAATGTCCTGACCAGCTCACAAGTCGAGGATATAGTAAAGGAGAACGGGAACTTCAAAGTAAAAATAAAGAAGAGCGCACCGTTAGTTGATCCTGATAAGTGCATCTCCTGCGGCAAGTGTGCTGAGGTATGCCCGGAGGATGTAGAGAACAAATACGACTGCAATATGACCCGCAGAAAGGCCATAGACAAGGATTTTCCCCTTGCAATGCCCGATACATATAACATAGTGGAAGAAGCCTGTACACGGTGCGGTGAATGTGTGGAGGTTTGCCCCACCGATGCCGTGGATCTGGATGCCCAGCCCGAGGAGGTTGAGGACACCTTCGGATCGGTGATCCTGGCTACCGGTTTCGAGTCCTACGATCTGAATCAGCTGGAAGACCTCAATTACGGGGATAATGTAATCTCCTCCATGGAAATGGAGCGCTACATAGATAATGGTTTCCAGGAGAATCCAGAGCACGTGGTCTTTGCTCTGTGTGCCGGTTCTCGAGCTGAGGAAGGAGAAGATGGGATGCCTTACTGCTCCAAAACCTGTTGTGGAGTTGCTGTTAAACAAATTAAAAGATTAATGGGTATGAGTCCGGAAACAGAGATCACGGTCATCTATAATAACGATATCAGAACTTATGAGAGAGCCCTGGAGCAATTCTATCAGGAATCAAAAGATCTCGTTGATTTCGTCAACGGCAGGATCTCCGAGATCGAGAAGAACGGTCAGCTGAACATTGTAGTTGAACCACCAGAAGGTGATGAGGAGGAGCTGGAGGCCGATATGGTCGTTCTGGCAGAGGCACAGCTCCCAGGTGGAGTGGATATCATAAACAAGCTGGGGCTCAGGACCGACAAATACGGTTTCCCCATGGAATTCCAGCCCAGGATCTTCAAACCCACCGAATCTTATGTTGATAGAGTTTATGTTGCCGGTGCTTCTGCCGGACCGAAAGTTGTTCAGCAGAGCGTGGAACAGGGAAGCACTGCTGCATTAAGAGCTATCCAGAACACTCACAAGAAAGCGCAGAAGTTCATTTCTATCGTTGATGAAGATAAGTGCTCTGCTTGCGGGTTATGTGAAAAGGTCTGCCCTCACGCGGCCATAACGGTAAATGGAGATGCACTGGCACAGGTTGACCCTGCCTTCTGTCAAGGCTGTGGGTTGTGCATGTCGGCTTGTCCCACTCACGCTTTACAGCTCACCAACTTTCAGGATAAACAGATACTCGATCAGGTGGAGGTGGGCTTTGAGCACGTAGGGGACGAGCCAAAGATACTGGCACTCCTTTGCTACTGGTGCTCCTACGCTGCCGGTGATATGGCGGGATACGACAGGCTGGACCTCCCCCAAAACGTGAGGACCATGAGGATACGGTGCTCGTCCTCCATAAACTCCGGATTGATAATAGAGCTGTTCGCAAGAGGTGTTGACGGTATTATTGTGTCAGGATGTCCACCCAACAGCTGTCATCACGCCATAGGGAATTATATGATGGATAAAAGAGTGAAAATGATGAGCGACTTGATGAAACAACTCGGTCTGAGCCAGGACAGACTGAAATGGGATTACGTAGGAGTTGTGGGGCACCACAAGCTGAAGAAGAATATTGACGATATGAATCAGACCCTTAAAGAGCTGGGTCCCATCGCGAGGAGATAATATGAGAGTTATTGTTAATTGGGCTGCATCATGTGGCGGTTGCGACGTATCACTTCTGGACAATCAAAACGCTCTGGATTTTGCCCAGAATAATGAAGTGCTTTACTGGCCCGTAGCCGTGGATTTCAAGCACAAGGACCTGGAAGAGATAGAAGACGGAAGCGTAGATATTGGAATAATAAATGGGGGCATAAGGACTTCTGAGCAGGAAGAAGAAGCCAAGATAGTCAGAGAAAAGTGCAAGATACTCGTTTCCTATGGCGCGTGCGCCTGTCTGGGTGGGATACCCGGGCTGGCAAACCAATTCGATAGGAATGATGTCCTCAATCGTGCTTACGGAGAGCTGGGTGATTCCGAGGAATTCACCATCCCTCAACCACGATCCGAAGTTGATGGGATCAAGCTCACTCTCCCGGAGTTCTATGACTCTGTTAGACCTCTGGATGAGGTTGTGGAAGTGGATTACTATGTCCCCGGCTGCCCTCCATCCCAGCAAACAATAGATGAGTTCCTTACATCCATGCCTGATTCAGAGAAAAAAGTATTCGCTTCCGATAAATCCCTGTGCTATGAATGTCCCAGATACGACAGCAGGAATAACAAGAGGCTGGATAACCTCTACAGGCCGCACGAGATCACTCCCGATGATAGGTGTCTGCTGGAGCAGGGCGTAGTCTGTCTGGGTTTTGCTACTCGCGGAGGCTGTGGAGCGAGATGCGTTAACGTGAACATGCCCTGCAGAGGCTGCTACGGAACTCTTCCTTCAATGGTAGACCCCGGAGACGCCATGTCCGCTCTGGCTTCCATAGCCGGAGAGTGGGAAGATTATACTCCTCCAGCCATGATACACCGTGTCCTGGACGCAGTTAAAGATACTACAGGAGTGTTCTACATGTTCTCTTTACCACAATCATTGATCAACAAGCTGAAAGAAAAAGGAAAAGAAGAAGGAAATAAGGATAAGGAGTGATATTATGAAAAGAGTCACTATTCCCAACACCAGGCTTGAAGGCCATGGAAAGGTAGATATTTTGATCGATGATGACCATAACGTCCAGGACGCTTATTTTCAGGTAGTAGAGTTCAGGGGGTTCGAGAAGTTCTGTGAAGGAAGACATGTAGAAGAGCTGCCCCGAATAACTCCCAAGATCTGTGGAGTTTGTCCGGGAGCACATCACATGGCTTCATCCAAAGCTACTGATGCGGTTTATGGGGTGGAGATACCTTCTGCAGCTAGAAAGTTGAGAGAGCTGTTCTATAACGCTCATATGGCTCACAGCCACATCCTGCACTTCTACACTCTGGCCGCGCCTGACCTGATATTGCCTGACGCGGATGCCGCAAAGAGGAACATATTCGGACTTATTGAGGAGCTGGGAAATGATGTGGGTAAAGAAATCATTCAGGCCAGGAATTACGCTCAAAAGATACAGGAGATGATCGCAGGTCATCCCACTTATCCCGTTGCATCCATCCCCGGAGGGATGTCAAAGCCGCTGGAGGAAGATGATAGACAGAAGATCGAGGAAATGGCCAAAAAGCTGGTTGAGTTCGGTAAACATGGTTTTGAGCTGTTCCACCAGTATGTGGCCAAGAACGAAGATATTAAAGAACTTATAGACAAGGACTTCTTCACCCAGAGGACTCATTACGCCGGAATGGTTGACGATAACGGTCATGTCAACTTTTACGACGGAAAGATGCGGGTTATCACTCCTGAAGGTAAGGAGCAGGCCCTATTCGATGCCCAGGATTACTCTGACCACATTGCAGAGCACAGCGAGGAGTGGAGCTACATAAAGTTCCCCTATCTCAAGAATGTGGGCTGGAAAGGGATCGTAGATGGTCCTGATAGTGGAGTGTATAGAGTGAACTCTCTTGCCAGGCTCAATGTAGCAGATGGTATGGCTACCCCAGTGGCACAGCAAGCATACGAGAACTTCTACCAATTCTTCGGTGAGAAGCCGGTCCACAACTTGCTGGCATACCATCTGGCAAGGCTGGTAGAAATAATGTACGCCGCTGAAAGGACATACGAGCTTGCTGTAGATAAAGAGATCACCAGCAGAGATGTGAGGAACAACATCGGAAAGGCCAAGGGTGAAGGTGTTGGCGTAGTAGAAGCACCCAGAGGGACTCTCTACCACCACTATACCACTGACAAGAAGGGAATAACCCAAAAGGTCAACCTCATTGTAGCTACAGTCCAGAACAATGCCGCCATAAACCTGTCCATAAAG
>JAWODI010000069.1:0-36088 GCA_046483365.1 Archaeoglobaceae archaeon
CGCCCAAAATAATACTTGGCAATAAAACTCTATGATCGTTGGTAGGGATAAGTTGTCTTACTAGGTGCGGCACAGCCAATCCTACAAAAGCTATAGGACCAGCAAATGCAGTAGCACTTCCAGCTAAAATAGAAGTTGAAATAATAATAAGAATTCGATTTCTTTTCAATTGAACTCCCATACTTCTGGCATAATTCTCACCAAGCAATAAAGCATTGAGATTTTTAGAATTTAACTAAAAAATAAAAGGATTGTTTAGTGGAACTCCCATTCGATATATGGTTCTTCTATGTCCACCATGGCGTTTACCATCAGCTCTACGAGCCCTGTATAGTAGGTGCCTGTATTTTGAGGTACATTGTAGAAAGAGAACATGTCTCGAATAGCTCCTTTACAATTGGAACATGGCGCACAAAGCATTTTGTTGATATTGGGGTCCATGTTATCCTGAAAAGCATCAAGAGTTTGCTTGAGCTTCATTCTGGTAGATATCTTGTTCCTCCATTCGGGGAAGTTCATGGACTGCATAATAGCAAATCCACTTCCTCCTCCACAACAGTAGTTATAAACTCCTTTGGGATCCATTTCCCTGAACTGGGGGCACAGAGTCCTTAAGACCTTGCGCTGGGGCTCAACAACACCCATGAGCCTGACCATATTGCACGGGTCGTGTAAAGTAACTGGAAAGTCGTTCTTCTGGGGGTCAAAGTTGATCTTCTTCTTTCTCACTATGTCCCACAGGATGGGCATGCAGCTCTGCCTGTAAACGTTGGTCTCATCGGCAACTACTCTATCTGCAATTACCGCAATGGCCTTATGAGCGTGCCCGCATTCTCCGACCACAATGCTGTTCACGTCCAGCTTTCTGGCAACTTCCGTATGCTTTAGAGCGACTCTGGCCAGCTGCATATCGTCGTACCATACACCGTAGTTGACTCCATCGTAGCCCACCAGCTCACTACTCAGGGTGTAGCTTATCCCTGCTTCTTCGAAAAGGAGAGCGAATGCTGCAGGGTTCTCGGGCCAGGATAGGAACTCTCCAGCATTATGGATGAGCAGGAAATCTGCGCCCTTCTCGTCAACGGGGATCTTTATCTTCCTCCCTGTCCTGTCTTCAATCTCCTCTTCCATGAACTCCACCATATCCAGAAAACCGTCGGGATTGAGGGCCGTGGAAGAGCCTACCTTTAGGTGTTGAATGGTTCCCAGCTCGTGCACTTCTTTATTGGCGAAGCCCATTTCTTGAGCGAAAAGCAGTCTTATTTCTCTGGTTATCAATCCATTGTTTATTCCTATAGGACATCTTTGCTCACATCTCCTGCACAAAGTACATCTCCAGGAGACTTCAGCGAGTTTTGCCAGGGTATCCCAGTTGAGGTCGATCTTACCGGAAGCGAACTCCGGTTTGCCCAGTATGTATTTTTTATAGATTCTTCTGAGGATCTCAACCCTGTAAGTGGGGCGATATATCTCCTTCTTCCCACTTGCGAGATAAGCGGGACAGGCATCAGCACAAGTCTGACATTTAGTGCAGTATTCCATAGTTAAGAGCAGGGGCTGAAGGAATGTCCAGTGATCGTTTCTGGTCAGCAGCCTCTTAAAACCTTCAAGGAACCTCTTTACCATCCTGTCCTCTTCTTCTTTCGTCTCAGGTCTTTTGATGGGGATGTTGATCCCGATATATCCGTCAAGATCCGTTATGTATCTTTCATTCCATTCATCCTTGGGCTCGGTGAACTCCGGCTCCATATCCGGTTGATTATAAGGATAAGGCAGCTCCATCAAGTCCTCTTCTTTCAATTTCAGAAGTCGCCCCTTCTTACCAATATCCTCTATTCTGGTCTTATCTTTTCCATTATTCATGCTTCCCACCTCTCCAGAGCGTCCATTTTCTCCGGCTTTGTGGCCTCTTCAGCCCAGGTCCTCCCCGGCGTGAAATGCGGGCCCTTCCAGGTAACATTATACTGCAAAACATCTCTTACTTTCTTTTCCACTTCACTGCCGTGCAGGTTGGGCTCGTCTTCCCACAGGACTTTGTGGTATGTGAAGTACTTCCCCACAAAATGCGTCATCTTGGTGAACGGAATATAGGCCCACAACAGCTGTAAGAGGACTACATGAGATATAATAACAGCATTAAGCTGAGGAGCAGTAGTGCCCCCAAAGGAGACCAGTGAGGTCATGAATGCTTGTGCCGTAGAGAACGTCCTGTCAAAGCCCAACCAGGCGACCGCTCCCAGGGTATAGACTACCAGAATGAATATCAGGTTGAAGTATTCGATACCTGCAGTATATTTTTTCAGGTCATCCTGACTTAATCTATAGATCAGAACTCCCAGACACCCCAATGTTCCCAGTATGATCCCTAAACCGCCGGCGATGAACGTGAGGTAGTAGAGCAACATCCCCCACACATGACCGCTCGCCTGAACAGTTATACCTGCATAAGCCTCAGTTAATCCACCCAGAAAAAGAAGCCCGAACCACGCAAGTATAAGATAGATACCTGCGTGGAATGGATACGTGGTGAGCCACAAAGGCCTCTTGTAATCAAAAACCCTCTTAATAAATAGCATCTCCAAGAACAGGTCCTTTAGTTCTGTCAAATGGTTTTTCTCTATAGGTTTTTCCCAGAAATTTACTTTTTCAAAGTACGAGCCTCCATGCTTATGTCCTGGTTCATGAGGGACCGGATAAAGCTCCCATCTCAAGTGTATCGGCATGTCAGCCCATTTCTTCGCTTTCACTAAAAGTACAACTATAAAAATAGCAAATGCCCCGTACGAGGAAAGCTGCAACAACGAAACAGCCATTCAATACACACCTCCAAATATCTTTCTTTTATTAACCTAAGCCAATGGTATATAATACTTTTCTTTTGCTAATTCCAATAATATAGCCTCTAAGCTCTATTTAATAGGAATACGATGAGTTAGTCTTATAATCAAAACTGTGTTAGGTTAAATAAACGATAATTTATCAAAAGATAGTATTACAATTATAAGTTAAACTGCCTATGTCGATGGCTTATATATCAGTAATTTGTACTAATAATCAATAACCCATCATCAATAGAAAATTTCTAAAAATATTTAAAATAGAACCCCAAAAAAATGAAAGAAAAATTAGTGAAATTCTTCTTCTAAAAACGGCTCTTCCAGATCGACCATAGCGTTTACCATCAACTCCACAAGTCCACCGTAGTAGATACCAGCCTTTTTAGGTGCGTCGAACCGACTCAAGAACTCTCTTATACCTCCTTTGCAGTTCGAGCAGGGTGCACACAGGTATTTGTATGTGCTGGGTTCAATGCTATCCTGAAAAGCATCCAGGGTCTGTTTGAACTTCATCCTGGCTGCCACTGCATCTCTCCACTCGGGGAAGTTTATGGAGCTCATGATGGCGAATCCGCTTCCTCCTCCACAGCAGTAGTTATATACGCCGTGAGGCTCCATTTCCCTGAATTGAGGGGCAATAGCTCTCAAAACCTTGCGTTGAGGCTCAACAACACCCATGAGCCTGACCATGTTGCACGGATCGTGTAAGGTCACTGGAAAGTCGTTCTTTTCGGGGTCGAGGTTCAATTTCTTCTTCTTTACCATATCCCACAGGATGGGCATGCAACTTCCTCGGGGAATGTTGTAGTCGTCCGCAAGCACTCTATCGGCAACAACACTTATTGCCTTGTGGGCGTGTCCGCACTCGCCCACCATAATGCTGTTTGCGTCCAGCTTCTGGGCTATTTCCGAGTGTTTTGCGGCTACCCTTGCCAGCTGCATATCGTCATACCACACACCGTAGTTGACAGCATCGTATGCCACTAGCTCACTGCTTAAAGTATAGCTGACGTCAGCCTCATCAAATAATATGGCAAAGGCTTCAGGGTTCTCCGGCCATGAAAGGAACTCCCCAGCATTGTGGATGAGGAGATAATCCGCACCTTTCTCATCTACAGGAATCTTGATCTTCTTTCCGGTGAACTCTTCGATCTCCTCTTCCATGAACTCCACAATGTTCATGAAACCATCAGGCGTCATGGCAGTACTCGAACCCACTTCAAGCTGCTGAACCGTACCCAGCTCGTGCAGCTCTCTATTGGCTATCCCCATTTCCTGGCTGAACAATAATCTCAATTCTCTGGTTATGAGGCCGTTATCCACACCGATAGGGCATGTTTGAGTGCAGCGCCTGCATAAAGTGCATCTGTAGGACAGCTCCGCCAGCCTGGCTATGGTCCTCCAGTTGAGGTCGATATCGCCGGAGACGAAATTCCCCAATAGTTTCCCTGTCCTGGTGAAATATTTCTTGTATATCCTTCTCAAAACCTCTGACCGGTAGGTTGGCCTGTAGATTTCCTTTCTCCCGCTTGCAACGTAGATAGGGCAGGCCTCACTGCATGTCTGGCACTTGGCACAGTAATCAAGGGTCAGGAGCAAGGGCTCGAGGAATGTCCAGTGGTCTTCTTTGTTCAACAGCTTTTCCAGGCCCTTAAGGAATTTTTGGACCAGCCTATCCTCCTCTTCCTTGGTCTCTGGTTTTTTGAACGGTACGTTAAGACCGATATACTTATCCAGATCTGTTATGTACCTCTCTTTCCACTCTTCCTTGGGCTCGGTTAGTTCCGGTTCTGAATCCGGTTTATCATAGGGATACGGTAATGGCATTAGATCTTCGATCTTGAGGTCTACCATCTGGCCTTCTTTGCTTATATCCTCTACTTTTGTTCTATCTTTACCATTCTTCATGGTTTCCACTCCTTTGGTGTTTCAAGAGATGCCGGATTTTTTGCTTCCTCAGCCCAAGTCTTACCTTTTTTAAAGTGGGGAGCATCCCAGCTGAACTTATAACTTAAAACCTCCCTCACTTTATCCTCTGTATTGCTTCCTCTCATGTTGGGCTCATCTTCCCACAATACCTTATGATAGGTAAAGTACTTTGCAAGGAAATGAGACATCTTGGTGAACGGTATATACACAAATAGGAGTTCCACCAGTATCAAGTGGACAACAATTGGACCACTTAATGCAGGAGCCTCTACCCCTCCAAATGATACTAAAGAAGTCATATACCCTTGCGCAGTTGCAAATGCAGGGCTAAAGTCGTATGCTATGAACGCATAACCACCAAGGGCAAACACAACCGTTATGAATACCAGGTTGAAGTAATCAATTCCCGCACTATACTTCTTCATTGCTTCATCGCTCAACCGAACCAGCAGGGTACCTATACCACCCAGAACACCCAGTAAGATCCCCAGGCCGCCAGTGATGAATGTAAGGTAGTAAAGCAACATCCCCCACACATGACCGCTCGCCTGAACAGTTATACCTGCGTAAGCCTCAGTTAATCCACCCAGAAAAAGAAGCCCGAACCACGCCAGTATAAGATAGATCCCTGCGTGGAAGGGGTAGCTCGTGAACCACAAATTCCTTTTGTGCTCGAATAACCTCTTTATGAACAGCATCTCCAGGAACAATTCCTTCATTTCGCCCACAAGGGTCTTCTCCTTGGGTTTAGTCCACCAGTCCAGCTCTTCAAAATAAGAACCACCCCACTCATTCCTGCCTTTCTCATGTGGTACAGGGTATAACTCCCACCTGAGATGAATAGGCATATCTGACCACTTTTTCCAGTTTACCGCTAATACAACTACAAAAATTGCGAACGCCACATATGAGGAAAGCTGCAACATCGATATTGCCATTCAATAGACACCTCCGTTTCTATAAACCTCTGAAAACTATGTATATAAGATTTTTGATAAATTATAAGCCTACTGATTTTAAGTTATAACTTATATCTGAAAAAGGTAAATCAAAAATAGTTCAGTAATTAAAGGCAAAATTATAAGATTTAAAAGTTAAGGGCAACCTAAACTTATTTACAATTGGCAAGCAATACCCAAGAAGTCGATAGTCCAAACCCTCAGATAAGCAATGAAAAGGTCCCATAAACAATAAAATATAATTGATCAAATTTTTTAAGTACAGGTTAATATTATTTTCAAAGTACAATAAGTGTTAGTGTTCAGCGTTAGCTAAACTTAGGGGGATTAAACGTAGGAGATCTTTCATCCATCTTCAGTAGCCAGCAGAAAACTATTTTTAAATCGATATATCGTTGACCTTTATGGTTATGGACTTCCCCAGAATTCTCCTCAGCGGTACCAGCAGTAGAGTTGGTAAGACCATGATCTCCATTGGTTTGATGAGAGCGCTGGCAAATCGGGGATATAAAGTTCAGCCTTATAAAGTAGGGCCCGATTTTATTGACCCCAGTTTTCACTATTTTGCCACTGGAAGATATTCCCGGAACCTCGATGGTTTCATGATGACCAGAAACAACATTCTGGAGATCTTTCAGCGCAACTTTAAGGATGCCGATATAGCTGTTATTGAGGGAAAGACCGGACTTTATGACTCTCACGATGCTTTGAACGAGAAAGGAAGCACTGCGGAAGTAAGCAAATTCCTTCAGTGCCCTACCATCCTGATAGCCAACGCCGAAAGGCTCTCCAGAACTGCCGCAGCCTTCGTTATGGGATATAAAGTCTTCGACCCCCAAGTAGCCATAAGAGGAGTGGTTCTCAATAGGGTGGGGGGTGCGAGGCACTCGAACAAGGCCAGAACCGCCGTAGAGGAGCTTGCGGGAATGGAGGTTTTGGGCACCGTACCCAGACAGGATATAAAAATACCTGACAGACACTTGGGCTTGATACCTGCTTTTGAAAGGGAAGAAGAGTTTAAAAAACTGTTCGATGGGCTGGCTGATGTTGTAGAGAGGTTCGTTGATGTGGATAAGGTTATTGAAATAGCCAGAGAAGCCCCAACCCTTGAAGAGGTACCGGAGAACTCCATATTCAATCCAGAAGAGCCCCCCAACCAGGTGCAGCTGGGTGTATTCAGAGATAAGACATTTAACTTCTACTACCAGGACAATATAGATGCTTTCGCTGCCAGCGGAGCCAGTATAACCTACATAAACTCCCTAAAAGATAAAAAGCTACCAGAAGTTGACGGCCTCTATATTGGAGGAGGTTTTCCGGAGATCTTCGCCAGTGAACTGGAGAATAATTCTTCTTTAAGAGAGGAGGTCTTCAGCTTCTGCGACGATGGCAACCCGGTTTATGCCGAGTGTGGCGGGTTGATGTATCTGGGAGAGACCTTGAAACTTGTCAATGGTGAAGAGTATGAGATGGTGGGTTTCTTGCCCATCAAGACAGAGATGTTCCACAAATTCCAGGCTTTAGGTTACTCTATCTATGAGGCAATGGACCATAATATCATTAGCGCCAAAGGAGATACCTTACTGGGACACGAATTCCATTATTCAAAAGTTCACTCCACCGTTCACTCCATCAAAGAACTGGATTTCGCATTCAAGGTGAAAAGAGGGAAGGGGGTCATAGGAGAACACGATGGAATAGTGAAGAACAAAACATTAGCAAATTATCTCCACATCCACGTAATATCCTATCCCCAGATGATAAAAAGATTTGTTGCAGAGATGCAAAGATGCAGAAACCCATAAATCGAACTCGAAGAACAAGAACAAAGACAAAAAGATAAGGATAAAGTGAGAAAACAAAGAAATAAAAAATAGGGTTTTTTACCGGATTTAAATGATTAGCTTCAAGTATTTGGTTGGCGTTGATTATACACAACCAGTTGGCTTTGGCAAACCAGCAATTCTACAGGCATCCTTAGCAGGACCCTGTGGGAAAAGCTCGTAAATATATTCCAGCTTGCCCTTATCTCTTCCCCACTGCTTTTTGGCGTATTTGGTTAACATTCTGATTGGGGGTGCAACACCATACTTTATAAAATAGTCTCTTAAATAATTGACCATGTCCCAGTGTTCGTCACCCATCTCTATTGCTTCACCAAATCTGGTATCTTTAGCAAGTGCTTCTGCAACTTCTTCGTCCCATTCTTCCCAGTCCTGAAGGAATCCATCCTCATCAAGCGTTAATTCTTTCCCCTTTACTTCTAATGTTGGCATTTTTTCACCTCGTCTAAACCTAAAGTTTTCCCGCATATAAAATTTACGATAATTTGGAGACTCGTAAGTTGTCATATTATTTAGAGTAGTCCTAAAAAATTTATTGTTGTTATAGGCTTCATGAAATGCGATTTTTCTGATTCTGAAGAACCCGACTTTAATTGTTTAATACTCATTACGAAAGTCCATAAAGTAATAAAAATTGTAGATTGAAGCTCTTAAAACAAACTACTTGTTGAAAACGTAATACATACCGAGTAAAAACCAAAAACTTAATATATTTTATTCAGAACTCCAGTTGAGAAAAATTGGAATAAATAAGTATGTACTAATAAAAAAAAGGCAGTATTGGAGTTTTTTAATTTGGGAGGTAAAAAAAATGGAGACCTTAGAACCTTTTGCGATGTTTCGGGGGTAGATACATCATGATTTCACGGCGAAAGTTTTTGATAGTAGCAGGATCCGCCGCAGGGGCTACCTTACTGGGTTCAAGTCAACTCGAGAAGGTTATAGCTTCTGCCGGCGAGAGTAGCAGTTCTGACGGTTCAGACCATCTGTGGAGCATGGTTATAGATGCAGATAAATGCACGATCTGTATGAACAAGCTCATTGAAGAAACGGGGATAGAAAATCCTAAACCGCCTTGCGCCAAAGCATGTGACAAGGAGAACAACGTACCCGAGTTTGAGAGGAAAGAGATCGACCCACAATGGTTCAAGATGGTATGGGTCAGGAACGAGTTGGAGGGTTCTGAACGTATATGGATTCCTGTTATATGTAATCATTGTAGAACCGCTCCATGCACTCAGGTGTGCCCGACAAACGCTACATTCAAGAGAGATGACGGGATTGTAATGGTAGACTACCACAGGTGTATTGGTTGTAGATACTGCATGATCGCATGTCCTTACAACGCCAGGAACTTCAATTTCAAAGACCCTCTTGAAGGACTGGATAACTTAAATCCCGGTACTCCGAGGAGAGTTGAAGGTGTTGTAGAGAAGTGTCATTTCTGTGTTCACAGAGTTGACCGCGCTTTACAGCTCGGACAGGAACCTTTACCTGCCTGTGTTGAAGCATGTCAGGTAAGGTCAGAAGAGCTTGGTTTCGATGGACCTTCGCTGGTCTTTGGAAACTTGAACGACCCCAATTCCGAGGTAGTTAAGATCATTCAGACCGAGAGAACGAACAGACTGAGACAAAGCCTTGGTACAGAGCCAAAGGTATACTATACGAACTTTTGAGGTGTTGAAAGATGGCCGAATTCCAATTCGAGAAGATTAAGGGCGAATCAAAAGGCTACTTCGCATTACTAATCATATGTGCCATTGTATCTGCCTGGGGACTGTTAGGGTTCTGGGTAATGTGGACCCAGGGACACCATACAACTGGAATGACCAACCAAGTGACTTGGGGACTTCCTATTATAAATGTCGTATATCTGATCGGAGCCAGTGCAGGTTCACTGATTATATCCGCACTTGCAGGTGTTTTTGGTAAGGAAGAGTACAAAATATTTTCCAGGATGGCTTCATTGCTTGCTGCTTTGATGATCGTGGGAGCTTTGCTGGATATCTTTCTGGATATTGGAAAACCTATAGAGCACGGTATGAACGTTATGCTTCACTATAATACCACCTCTGTTTTCACCTGGAACACCATTCTGTACAGTGTTTACTTTGTCATTTGTGTAGTATATCTATTAGCACAGATGGAGAATAAGGATAAGCTGGTTAAAGGTTTAGCCTTCTTCGCTGTAGGGTGGGCAGTTCTGGTGCACACTGGAACTGGTATGATCATTGGTTTCATATACTCCATGGAACTATGGCATTCTCCTCTCACACCACCGCTGTTCATTATATCTGCTATAGCGAGTGGTATTGGGTTATTCATTCCCACCATGGCGATAACTTTCAAGGTGACCAAGAAACCGCTCCCAGAGCACTTGATAAGGGGGCTGGCAAAGATCATGGGGGCAATGATAATACTGCTCCTGTACAGCTTTATCGTAGAGAACCTGGTTAGGGGATACGTACCTGCAAACCTTGAAGCGCTAAGGATGCTGCTATTTGACTGGTCGTTGCCGTTACCCACAGCTTTCTGGATCATACAAATAGGAATTGGTATGTTAATACCTTTAGCCATGCTGATATACCCCAGAACCTATAACTCACTGACAGGACTTTCCGTGGCCGGTTTGCTGCATGCCTTCGGTGTGTGGTTCGAAAGATATATTCTGGTTATTCCGGGACTCTCATATCCCAAAGAGATCGCACCGTCGGGCAATATAATGCAACATGTGCCGCCATGGGAGCACGGAGTTTACTATGTACCTGGCTGGCCTGAAGTCGCGCTTACAGTGGGAACATTTGCCATGATATTCCTGGCATTCCTGATAGGTCTTAAGCTGTTCGAGATAGTGCCTAAAACAGAACTGATAGAAACTGAGGAGGTGTCAGAAGAATGATTAACTACTTCCTGTTGATAGTGGTTCCATATGCAGCATTTTTCATCTTCGTGCTAGGTGTGATATACCGCATAGTTACCTGGTCGAACAGTGCTGTACCCCTCAAGATACCCACCACTTCAGGACAACAAGGAACTCTGCCATTCCTCAAAAGAAATCTCTACGATAGGTTTGATTCCCCCTACAATAAATGGGAAGCCGCACTGAGGATGATCCTGGAAGTTTTCGCTTTCAGAACTCTGCTCAAGAACACCAGATACTATCACAGCAGACACGAACATAGAGACACCAGGTGGCTCTGGGTTTTCGCCATCCTATTCCACTGGTCATTCCTTATTGTGCTTGTCAGACACTTCAGATTCTTCATTGAACCCGTTCCCGGCATGTTCATGTGGGTAACAGAGATGATGGCCCTGGATATCTGGATTCCAGCTATATTCGTTACAGGTTTCACTGCACTGGCCGGTCTGGGCTACCTCTTCCTAAGAAGAATATTCAGCGCTAATGAGAGAACACTTTCGATACCAGCAGATTATCTCTCACTCGTATTGCTGATAGGTATTGTGGGTAGCGGATTACTGATGAGATACCTCGTTAAAGTGTCCCTTCCACCCATCAAGGAGCTCGCACTGGGACTTATAACATTTCAACCTGTGGCTACAGATGTGCACTGGTTGTTCATAATACATCTACTGCTCGTCTCAATAACGATCGCATATTTCCCCTTCAGCAAGATGATGCACGCAGGTGGAGTCTTGTTTTCACCCACGAGGAACATGCCCAACGACAACAGAAAGAGGAGACATGTCAACCCCTGGAACCCACCATATAAAGGAATCGATCGAGAACAATTCAACGAGGACTTTAAGGATCAGCTGCAAGAAATTGCTGATAGAGATTATAATTTCAAACCGGAGGAGTAATTGGAGGTGTAAAAATGTCAGAAGAGGTACCACCACCTGAGAAATTAACGGTAGAGAAGAAGAATCCAAGCTGGAAGGAGATGCTTCAGCCTGTCACTGAAAAAGATTATGAACATGGGTTCACTCATTACTGGTCGCTTAAAAAACATATAGAACCTCTGGGCATTCCTTATGCCAGAGAGATTAATCCTTTCCAGAAGGACTGGCAATTTCCACCGAACTGGAAGGAGATATTCCTGCAGAACTTCGCGGATGCACTGGAAAAGAACAGGTCTTTAAAATTGTTCATGGATATATGTGTAAGGTGTGGAGCCTGTGCGGATAAGTGCCATTATTACGTTGGTACCGGCGACCCCAAGAACATGCCCGTGGCCAGGGCAGAGATACTGAGATCGATCTACAGAAGATACTTTACCAGAGCAGGTAAGCTCTTCGGCGAGGCTGCTGGAGCAAGAGATCTTACAGAAGACGTAATAAAAGAGATGTACTATTACTTCTATCAGTGCTCTCTGTGCAGAAGATGCTCCAATTTCTGTCCCTACGGAATCGATACTGCAGAAATCGTGTGGTGGGGACGGAGATTGCTGAACTCCATTGGTGTGACCCACAGATTCAGCCACATCTCCATTGAGGCATCAGCCAGAACCGGGAATCACCTCGGTCTTTACCCTCTGGGTATAGCTGAGGCTTTGGAGAGCATTGCGGACGACGTGTATGAACTCACAGGAATAGCTCCAGACGTCCCAGTAAACAAGAAGGGTGCAGAGATCCTGTTCGTAGCACCTTCGGCAGATTACTTTGCCCAACCTCACTGGTACGCCTGTATGGCATACCTTATGTTATTCCACGAGTTAGGCCTGGATTATACCTGGTCAACATACGCTGCTGAAGGAGGTAACTTTGGAACTTTCCAGTCATATGAGCTGGCCCAGAAACTCAACCACAAGGTCTACGAGGAAGCAGAATACTTGGGAGTAAAGTGGATAATCGGTGGAGAATGCGGGCACATGTGGAGAGACAAACATCAGTTCATGGACACCATGAGTGGTCCAGCCGATTTCCTTGAAGACCCTGTCTCGCCCATAACAGGCACTTACTTTGAGAATGCAGCAGACACAAAGATGGTACACATCTGTGAGTTCGTCGCAGACCTGATAAAGAACAACAAGATAAGGCTGGACAAAAGTAGGAACGACCAGTGGAAGGTCACATTCCACGACTCCTGCAATCCAGCAAGAGCTATGGGTCTGCTTGAAGAGCCCAGATACGTGTTGAGGAACACTTGTAATTACTTCTACGAAATGCCGGAGCACACCATCAGAGACAAGACCTACTGCTGCGGAAGCGGTGGAGGTCTGCTCACCGAAGAGATCATGGAGCTCAGGATGAGAGGCGGTATGCCCAGAGCGATGGCAGCCAAAAGGGTCCACGAAGACTATGGGGTAAACGTTATGGCAAATGTTTGTGCTATCGACAAGGCTGCGTTCCCAGAGCTGATGCACTACTGGAAGTTGCCGGTGGAGATCGCCGGAGTTGACGAGTTCCTGGGGAATGCTCTGCTGATGAAGGGCGAAACAGAGAGGGTTATGGATATGAGACTGAATCCACTACCCGGAAAAGAACATCTGGTGGAGTGATTGGTCATGTACAACAAGAAATACGTTATAATACTGATAATCGTCCTGGTGGTGATCTTCTTTTCACCCCTGATCTACAATCTATCCGCACCAGCTTTCGAGAGGGACATGCCAGAGCTGCAGGATGCCGAGGGAGAAAATTGCATGGAAGACCCCGAATGGATGAATGCCAACCACATGGACTTGCTAAAGGACATCAGACACACTTCCATCAGGGAGATGGAAAGAATTTACGTCAGCGAGGACTACGGAACAGAGCATAACGCCTCTATAGAGGAGTGCTTTGAGTGTCACAAATCACAAGAAGATTTCTGTGGAACGTGCCACGAATACAATGGCGTAGAACCCTACTGCTTCGAATGTCATAATAAGCCAAGTGTTCTTGACGAATACGGCGAACCCCAAAGCGACAAATACTGGCAAGCTTCCTCGCCAGGATTCAAATAAACCTTAACTCCTTTTTTATTTTTATTCCTTGCTTTCTGTATTGTAACGAGATAAACCCGATGTACCCTGAAGATACTGCACTTTTTGCTACCCTGGTGAACAAGAGCTATAAGATCAATATTCCTTTAGTCTGCCAAAAGTGTGGAGAATGCTGCGTTAAGCTCAGTCATGTCCTTTTCAACGGTGAGGAGATCGACGTAGAGGGCGTGGAAAGAATTAAAGACTATCTGGGGATGAAATACTATCACTTCGTAGAGGACCTCAAAGAGGAGTACAGTAATAGACTGGATGAATGTAAAATTACGGGCACAAGCATAGTAATCAACCCCTGCCCTTTTCTAAGTCATGAGGGCTGCAGGGTTTATCCTGCCCGACCCACATCCTGCAGACGATTTCCTGTTTATGGGGACCAGAATATTGACTGCCCAGCCCTTAGCAGATTTAAAAAGGTTATCAATTACTTGAAGAGCGATGCTGAAGATCAGAGCGATACAGGTGATGCAGGTGTATATCCAATGTGTGCATCATGGGATTCCATTGATAACTACAAGGTTAAGCCCTCTGCCCAGCTAGTAGTGAAGTTCCTGAGCATAGCCCAGGAAGAAGAGATCAAATACTTCTTAGAGCTAAATGAAATAGACGAAGAACATTGCCATGCTCAATAGAGGCTGAATGACCTCAGCTCTTAGAATTGTTCGCAACAGCTCATTTTTTTTATCCCCTCATTCATTCTCATTCATTCTCATTCATTCTCATTCTTCTCATTCTTCTCATTCTTCTCATTATTCAGATACTGACCAAAAAGCCAAAGAGATAATTTTTATAAATTAGTATGAAAAACTTGGACAATGAGCATGGATGTCCTGGAAGTTGGCGGCAGGAAGTTTGAGGGGTCTGCTAGAACAGCAATGGATCTCAAGCCGGTACTGGCTTTTCCACAGTCACTTGAAGAAGACTTTGATGCCTATTATATGTTCAGGGATGTTTATTACAGCCGGCAGGATAAAGAAAGGATAACGGAGAGGAAACTGAGATACGATATCACTGTAATACCTCCTAACAGCGTCGGTGGAGAATACATCAAAACCTATGGGCATTATCATCCGGAAGTGGAAAAAGGGCTTTCCTACACCGAGATATACGAAGTACTGGAAGGTACAGCATTATACCTGCTCCAGAAAGAAGAGAACGGTGAAGTCACAGATGTTATCATAGTTGAGGCATCTTCAGGTGATAAAGTGATAATCCCACCCAATTACGGACACGTGACCATAAACCCGTCCAATAAATTGTTGAAGATGGCCAACTGGGTGCACAGAGGTTTCTCTTCCGAATACAGGTCTTTTGAGAAGAAAAAGGGTGCCTGCTACTACTTCACCCACGATGGTTGGATCAAAAATGAGATGTACTCTGACCCTCCTACTCTGAATTTTGTGCAGCCAAATCCAAACGCTTTGGGATTAAAGAGGAGCGAAGAGATGTATAAGCTGGTCAAGGACCTGGATAAACTGGAGTTTTTATGGAAGCCATCTAAACACGAACAATTATTTGGAGAAGCTTTCAAGGAAAAATAATTACAAGGAAGAATAGAAGAAAGAATAGAGTAAGAAAAAGGAGCGGAAAGAAGGGGTAAAGATATGGTTTCGTACCATCACGTAAAAGTAACCGGTCTGATACACCAGCTGGTCGATCTGGCGCTTTCAGAGAAGGATTATTCTACCTGCAATATGTTACAGTGGTTCGTCTGCGAGCAAGTAGAAGAAGCATCGGCAGATGATATTGTCCAAAAGCTTAAGACGGCAGGAAAAGATGGATCGGCTTTAATGATGAAAGACAATGAGCTCGCTCTCCGCAGACCTCCTGAAAGAGCAGGAGAACAGAGCCAAATTGAGGGTAAGCCCCAATAGTAAATAGTATACTCTCTTTCTTTTTTTAATGGCTGTGAACAATGAAACTGAACTCTCTAAGGTTGTACATTTTGGCCCATTTGAAAAGAGCCAATATCGATTTTGCCAAATCCATTGCCAAGAACATTAAGATGCCGGTTGAGGAGATAAACAGGGAGCTTGACCACATGGAGAGCTCCGGGTTAATAGAGAGGTCCCACGGCTCGGCAGTGAAGAGGACCGATGCCAAATTCAAGCTGGCTCAGGAAGTAAGGAAGCATCACACTTACTACGGTCTGTCCCAAAAAGGGGAGAAACTGGTGAGAGATGTGCGGAACAATACCTCCAAACACTTTAGAAAAATGGTGGGAGATGATAAAGCGCTGGATGTTTTTCTGTTCATTAAGAGAGCGGAGTACGAGCATGCAGAACATATCGCGAAGTCAGTCTCCCTCACCAAGGACCGGACCAAAAATATTCTGCAAAAATTGGTTCAAACAGGTCTTATATCGGAAGAGAAGCCCAAGACCCTGAAACGGAAACACCGAAAAGGAAAGCCCAAAAAGGAGACCAGAACTCAGCACAAATATTACAGGGTTACCAGAGTAGGCGAAATGATATTCAGATATCTATTCTGAATTGATATAACTGCAAAATATATAAGTTAACGTAAAATTAAGCTATTTTAATACTAGTGACAAAGTACGGTAAAATGATCGTGAGGTATGGTAAAGATGAATAGAAAATTAGTTTACGGAATATTTTTGGCCCTTATTATATTGACCACCGGGATAGCTGGATGTGCTTCCGATGGCAATGAAAATAATGGGAATGAAAATAATGGGAATGAAAATAATGGGAATGGTAACGAACAGCCAACTTACACCGAAGAAGAGAGTAAAGAGATCGCCAGAAAGTTCGTAGAGAACTCTCCCACCTATAAGTTCGACGGCTACAATCTGACCCACAAAGAGACCCTATATCCGGATGTCGTCAACTGCACTGACTGCTACGGATTCGTATTCGATTTCGAGTCAAGGCATGCTGGATACGGTAACAGGACCGGCAAGATGTTGGCACAGGTCATAACTCCCCATGAGGCACATATAACGGTCAAGAACGGTGAAGTCACTTCAGCATTACTGGACAACAAGTGGGACATGCTCAACCAGACCCTACTGGATGCTCCCTCACAGGATGACGAAGAACTCGACCTGAGAGAAGCGAATGTCGTTAATGTCGAATTCGAAGAACAAGACGGGTCTTATAGATTCGATGTGACCCTCTACCACGATGACGACGGCGAGGAAGGTTATGCCGACTGGTGGCAGGTCGAGACCCTCGATGGAGAAGTTCTGGGAAGACGCAACCTTACGCACGCTCACGGAACGGAGGAGTTCACCCGCTCCCAAAGCATCGAAGTTCCCCAGGATACAAAATACGTCGTAGTAAGAGGACATGACCAGGTCCACGGATTTGGTGGGCAGGTAATAGTCCTTAACCTCGAAACCGGTGAATCAGAGAAGATCGATCAAGGTGGCGAGGAACAGGACTTCAGTGAATACCCTTCGATGGGTAATGAAATAGGGTCGCCCAATTCCTCTAAAACCCCACAGGAAGAATTCTGCGGATGGTCGACACAGGGCAACTGCTCAACTGATGCGGACTGCACCACTGGAGGATGCTCAGGACAGGTCTGCCAGTCCAAATTTGAAGATCCGGTCGTGACCACCTGCGAATATAAGGAGTGCTACAACGCCGACCTATACGATATGGAGTGCAAGTGCGTAGAAGGAGCCTGCCAGTGGTCACAGAACACCACAGAATGACCAAACGTATAGTAAAGTAAATCAATTGCTTTATTTCTTTTTTTACTTCCTTTTTGGGTTTTTTTAGTTCTGAGTTTTTCTCATCCGATTATTTTTCGAATGTCCCGAAGTACATGGGACCCAGTGGGACCCAGAAATATTGATCTTTGAGATCCTCCTCTGATCTCACTCAGACCAGATTTGTTCAGCGAGTGGATCATAAAGAGAGAGACATTATGCCTCAAAGATGCTTGCTGATCTAAGCATTATTTTGACCAGAGGTACTATCAGAGGTACTATCAGAGGTACTATTTGGCTCTCCTAACTGCTGTCTGAACAAATCGATTATATCCTGGGGGTTTTCCAGTACGGTTACACCATCCATATTTTGAAGGGTTTTTACGTGCTCCACATCTTCTTTCCTTATCCTCAGCTTCATCTCTCTACCACTGGGTAGTGTGGTGACCACTGTACCTTCTTTGTAATCGGAAGGCATAATATAAACAGGAGTAAAGGCCTTCATCCCCATGATGGCCGAGTTGGACATCAGTGAGTCCGCAATACCCATGGCCATTTTGGCTACGGTGTTGGACGTTGCAGGAGCAATAAGAAAGAAATCATAATTTCCCAACTGAAGTTGTCCAGCGAGAAAAGGAGAGTTGGCATTCTTTTCCACTTTGTAGTCACTGAAGCTCTCCTTAAGCGGCTTGATCAGTTTGTAGTACTTTATGACCTGCTCCCCTGCTTTAGAGAGGTAAACCCTGATGTCTATTCTGTCTTCGTATTCTTCTCTGAGAGTTTTCATAACCTCAAAGGTCTCACTCAGCTTGTCTCCGCTTCCCGTGATCCCCCACACAACTTTCTTCTTATTTTCATCTCTTCCTTGCTGTTGGGCCATATTAACCTTCAAAACCTTCTAATTTTTGGTTAAAACGCTTTATCGTCTTCCTTAATGTCCTAAATCCTTCTTCGTCATTTTTTACCCCATCCAGAGTGTCGTGCGACCAGAATGTAGCTCCCAGATTGGCTCCAAATGAGCCTCCACCAACTGGAGTGACTCCATTGATAATGTAAAAATCCATTATCTGATGAATGGCCGGTTCCTGACCACCGACCCTATCCCCGCCTACTGCAATGGCCATACCGAGTTTGCCGGCGAAAAAATGGGGGTCCGCTGCCACCAGCGATCTACACCTATCCATTACCGCCTTTATTTGAGCCGAAACCCCTCCATAGTAGACTGGAGTGGCAATAATAATTCCGCTGGCGCTTTTAAGGAGCGGAAAGATCTGGTACATGTCGTCCTCAATTCTACACCTCTTATTCTTGAGGCAGAAGTCACAATGCTGACAGAATCCAATAGTTTTGCCCCTCACGGTAAAAAACTCTGTTCGGAGCCCTCTTTCCTCCAGCATTTTCAAACCTTCTCTCAAAACATATTCAGTTGCTTTCTTGCGAGGACTACCGGAAATACCCAATATCATGTATTTAAATAACATTTTTTTCTCCCCTATCTGTTCTCCTAATTCATAAGCTTTTCTTAGTTCCCTCAGAATTACTACCTAACCACCAAGAACCGAGCTCAACCCAAGTTCCCCGAAAAAGATATCAAATATTAAGTGGTGGTTAGTTACATGAATAACCGTAAGGTAGCCTACGTCGTCCTGTTAGCTATCCTGGTTATCGTTCTTGCCGGTGCAGCCTACAAACTGGTGTTCCTCAATGTGGTGGAGGGTAATGTGAGCCACAAGTCCGTATCCGGAATGAAAGGAGATACTGTTTACGGAATCATTTTGAACCGACCCATAAGCGACGGTTCATGGATCGTGGTCAGAGATGATGATTACGGAAAATATTTCTCCGGCAAGCATGTGGTGATAAACGAGACTGTAGAAGAAAGAATGACCAGGGAGTACAGAGATCTTAAATATCAGGTGAATGTGAACGTTTCGCCAGAAGAGGGCACCGAGGGATACCAGACCAGCAGAGAGATATTCAACCAGATAAGAGTGGGAGAGAAGGTAAAGATGGAAGTAACCAGATTCTCAGACACTCCCTCCATCATAGGAGTTGTGGAGAACGAGTAATTGAGTAATTAAAAACTTTTTTTGAGGCAAATTTCTTCAAAATATTTGGTGCTAAAATCATTGGCAAACAAATTCAGAACGAAAACTTGACAGTGGGCCCACCCGGGTTTGAACCGGGGATCTCCGCCGTGTGAGGGCGACGTCATGACCTGCTAGACCATGGGCCCATTGCTAGAATTTAAAGCTTGAGATCTGATCATCAATCGTTGGTCTAACTTTTTGTTCTCTACTTTATGAAGTTTATGGTAAGGTAACTAACAGGGAAATTGATAGCTTTGTGGTCAATGCCTCTTGGACAGGTAACTCTGACCTAAGTTAGGTGAGGATAAGGGGTTTAGCGAAGCAGTAAAAGGTACAGTTGTTTGCTGGATAACGGTCATAATACTGCGTCCAGATATATTTAATAATGTTGAGATAGATATTGATATATGGCCGTAGTTACTTCTGTGGAGTTTTTGGCTAAGAAGTATAAGCTGGGTATTCGGAGGGTTTATCCTGAAGACTGTGAGTTGTGTATTGCTGGCTACACGGGTAAGAAGTGTAAATATTTGCTAAAAATAAATAGGGAATTTTATTGCGTTAGAGAAGCTGCCAAGGAATTAGATTCGAGGCTTGAACACTAAAAATAAATTCGATCGCTACTTTTTCCTCTTCCTTATAGTATCTTCCAGTCTTTTTTCCAGTGGTTCTTCATGAGTATACTGACATGTCAAGTAGTGCTCCACAGCTTTATATATAGCATCCTTCGTAGCATTTTCTCCCGTCTTCTTTTTCAGCTCACTGAGAGAACTCTCCGATAATACTGTTTGGGCATGAACAATCTTGGCCATTTATATCCCTTAAATAGCAAGCAATTCTACATTACTTAAATTTTACTAATGGTTGGGGATAATCGAATAATTATTCAACTGATCCCTTAAATTTCACATCAATCACCTCTCAGTGAACCAATGAAGAACCCTGTCCCTCTATTTTCTATTAACTCAGGAAATGTATTTCTCCCAGAAGTGTGCCGTCCAGGAGGGTTGCTTCTGCCTGGTGGTAATCCCATCGCCGGAAGAATACTCCCGCAGGCCTCTCGAGGTTTACTGATGTCGAGGCGCAAACCTCGTTGAATGCGGGTAGGACAATAAGCTCTTTCTCCTCTCCGTCCATGTCCATTTTTCCTTCCAGCCACACTCTTTCTTTGAAGCTCCCCACTTCATCCTTTATGAGCACTGCGGGGTGGGCATGACCGAAGATCAAGGTGCTCGCATCCAGCACGTCATCATCTGGAATAGCGTGACCGTGGAATATTCCTAATCCATCTAATCTGATCCCTCTTGTACCTTCAGTCCTGATCACTGAGTCGATACCTCCATCGTGGTTTCCCTTGAGGACAGTGATATCTGAAGTGGAGATCCCCGAACTCTCAAGTCCCTCTATCAATTTTTCAACTTCTCTGGTCTCTCTGGCCCTCATACCAATATCGTGTTTGACGTCACCGGCCAGGATCACCTCATCAGCTTTTTCAGCTAGTTGAGAAGCTTTCTCTATTAGTGAGTTATCCGAGAAGCGGAGAATGCCCAGGTGCAAGTCAGCAATTATCAATTTTCTGTTCCGTCCCGTCAACAGTAACGCTGGTTCATTGAGCATTCTCTTGAGCATGGTCAATAGTCAATAATGGATTATAAAAAGTATGGTACTGCAGCCCATCAATTATATGAGGAAGATGGAGAACACCACGGCAAAGATCCCTGTGAGAAAGATGCCGTCAAAAGTTCCTGCGCCCCCTATACTCATTACCCCACTACCGATTCTGTCCAAATGCCTCAGGTGCAGTATGTCCGCCCCGAACAATACCGATATTACTCCAGTTGAAAAAGCAAGTTTGGGTAAAGTCTGAACTGGGCCACCAACAAGGATCAGTGCCATATAACTCACTACGGTAGCGGTTATGGGGGGAATAAAGGTAGGTACGGCGATTCCCACTCCCTGGGCCGGCTTCGCATACCAGTATATGATAAAAGAGCATATGGCGAATACTGGAAGCCATAAAGTGACGGAGAACTCTATCAACAGTCTGATGGCAAGTACCAATGGGATCACGCATCCGCCCACGTTGATGGCGACAATAACTTTATTCCTCTCTCTGGTGGAGTATATCAACCCAAAGAAGGAGTAACTTTTCTCTATCACACCGCCCTCCTTTTTGTATATGGGTATATTTATCATGCTGCCCAACACGATCAGTAGAAATACGATGAGCGCTTCTTCATATGAAAGGCCAAAGACAAGCTGGAATACTTGAGAAGTAGCCAGAATGAACAATAGAAAGAGGAGGGGCAGCAGTATTAGAAGCAGAAAGAATGGGAGAAGTAGGGGAGGGAAGAAATAGTCCCTACCGCCAAAAGGCATTGAAGATCTCACCTCTTGGGTACGAAAAATCGGTAAACGAGTTAAGAAGTTTATTACATGATATGTTAAGGTAGTGAGGGTTCTGCATTGGTGGGGATTACGGGGCAGTTCACATAAAAAGGTGTTGCATTGCTGGACCAATTCGTCACATTAAATGCTATTCAAGTTTGTGCTGCTCCAGATGTTCCTGGACATCGAGATAACCCATATCCCTGAAGTATCTCTCTAGGAGATAGTTGATAAGGTCGCTAATAATGATGTTCTTCTCCTTTAGTATATCATAATAAATGCTTTCCATCCACACGGTCTTCTTGAGCCTGTTCGAGTTCCTTGTTGCAATCAAATAAAAGGTCAGGCTCATGTCATCCGTCAACTGAATACCAGATTTTTGAATCATTCAATTTTCACCTCTCCTGAACCGGCATCATTAAGCTTATGATAATAATCCTATTGATAGACTTTAAATACTTTTCTGTTTAGCATGCATAAAACGCGCATAGAAAGAGAATTTTCTACCATTCATACCAACTTGTCAAAATCGGTCCAGATCAATCCAGCTCTTCTCAAGAACAATTGAATTTTGAAATGAACGCAAAAAATGATTTTTCAGTGTATTCGGGTTCTATTTGGGTCTTGATTTTTTTTAGGCCAAACTATATATAACCTGGAAGGGTAATTGAATTTGAAGAGATATACTGATCATACCGATTTGTTTGTATATTTTAAGGGGTTGAAATCCCAAGAGGATTGATAGAACATGAATAATAAATATATGTGGCACCTTGTTAAGGACGTTCTTACTAAACCAGAATACGAGGCAGTAGTATCCAAATTGAGGGACAGGAACTACAGCCATAAAGATTTCAATAAAGCAGTAAGAAAGCTCAAAGCCCTGGGTTTTAACTTTGAAACTTGAATTTATGCGTTATTTGACGCTACTTTTTTGTATTCCTTTCCTTGCTTGATCAAGATTTAATAAGTGTTAAAATAAAAATTGCCCAAAACTATATATGTCGTAATAAAGATTATCCTTATTGAAGGATGTATAGGCTTTTGTTCTCATAGACTTTTGTTTGTATATTTTTCTAATATCAATAAGAGGTGTAAAGAAATGAATATATATGTAGGAAATCTGCCGTATGAAGTTAAAGATGACGAGTTGCGTCAGGGTTTTGAGAGCTACGGACAAGTAAGCTCAGTGAATGTTATTAAGGATCGATACTCTGGGAGAGCAAAGGGATTTGCATTTATAGAGATGGATGATGAAGATGAAGCCAGAGCAGCCATCACCGGACTTAATGGAACGACAATGAATGGTCGATCTATTAAAGTTAACAAAGCTCAACCCAAGCCTCAGGGCAGGCGTTACTGATCACTTGATGCGGATCAGCGGTTGAACTTATTTTCAGGTAGCTTGCTACCAGAACTATTTTTTTAATTTGTATTTTGTAGTGTAACTTCCAGCTAAAGCCTCAAAGTGCTAAAATTTATTTTATGTGCTATTGCCGGTTAAGGACAATGGAGCACAGGGAAATGGCAGTTTATTTGCTAACCACCGCGATTATGATACCGTTCATCGGGTTTGATGGACAGGTACGGGAGAAAAACCATTCTTGTTCCCTGTCTGCTCATCAACGGAGTGTTCGGGGATTATGTTCAATAGCCCCCTCGGCTCCATACTGGCCTTCTTTGATCTAAAGATGGTGTTCCTGTTCTCCAGCTCTTTAGCCATTATAGCGTTCCTGATCGGAATTACAGCAGGCACTAAAAGAATATGACGCACGAACAACCTGAAATCTATAAGTCAGAAGCGAGAACAAATAGTGAGAGAAATCAGGTTATATGTAGGTTAATAGAATGAGACGTGATAGGCTCAGCCAATAAAATAGAACCCAGCTGATCGTGATCGATCTTGCTGAGAGGATTATTCAGGCTTCCTGGTTTATCTTTCTTCTGTCCAGGACCACGTAATCGCTTATGGACTTCACGCTCTCGAATGGAATTATGTATAATCCGTTCTGTTTTTCGAGATCCGGCACTTCGTTCTGAGGTTTGACCACAATGTCGATCAGTGAGCCTGTTTTGAGGTCCATAGTTACATTGTAAACCGAGCCCACTACGGTCCCATCTGATAACAAGACAACTTTCTTACCCAATGATTTCGCGTATAACATGTCACCACCACCAGAAAATTATCCAGCAAGCTATATAACTTTTTGGTAATAGACAGCTACTGGCTCTTCAACCAATAAGTAAAAAGTGGGGTAGGGTCTGTTAGTCGGACTACCCGTATCCCATAAATGGTTTTGTTGATGCTTTTGCGCTTTCTGATTTCATTCTTTCCTCAAATCTTCCGTAGAAGCTAATGGTTGATTCGTCCACACTTGGTCTTACTTTCTTCAAGGCTTCCATGAAATGTCTCATTTCAATTTTCTCTACTTCCAGGTTATCCCTGAGTGCCAGCATTACTGCTTCTCTAGTCACTGCCTCAATGTCTGCACCTACGTACCCTTCTGTAATATCAGAAAGCTCGTCAATATCTACATCTTCGGTGACCGGCATATTCCTGGTATGAATGTTGATTATTGCCCTTCTGCTCTTCTTGCCCGGTGCTCTGACGAACACTATCCTGTCAAATCTTCCCGGTCTCAGCAGTGCCGGGTCAAGTATGTCCGGACGGTTGGTAGCTCCTACCACCAGCACACCTTCTAACTCTTCAAGACCATCTATTTCCGTAAGCAACTGATTTACGATCCTTTCAACTGCTCTGCTGCTTTCATCTACTCCTCTCATCTGGCCAATGGCGTCAAGCTCGTCAAAGAAGATTATACAGGGAGCCACCTGTCTCGCTTTTCTGAATATTTTTCTCACCGCTTTTTCGCTTTCTCCCAGCCACTTGCTCAGGAGCTCGCTTCCTTTGACGGTTATAAAGTTGGCATTGGTTTCGTTGGCCACTGCTTTGGCGATCAGGGTCTTACCGGTGCCTGGTGGACCATAAAGAAGGACTCCTCTGGGAGGTCTAATGCTGAACTTCTTGAACTTTTCCGGAATGCTTAGAGGCCATTCTACAGCCTCCTCTACTTCCCTCTTGACATCATCCAGACCACCTACATCTTCCCAAGATACCATGGGAACTTCTACCAGAACTTCTCTCAAAGCGGAAGGCTCAATCTCCTTCAAAGATTCCTTGAAGTCGTCCATGGTTACTCTTATTGAGTCCAGGACCTCTGTAGGAACCTCTTCGCTGTTAAGGTCTATTTGCGGTAAATACCGCCTGAGAGCCTTCATGGCAGCTTCCTTACACAGGGACTCGATGTCAGCTCCCACGAAGCCGTGGGTCTGTTCACTGAGCATCTTCAGCATGTATCTTACATTCTGCCTCTCTAGCTCCGAGTGGACGTCAGCAGGCAGTGAATCGATGATCTCTTTTACGTCCCCGTTTTCAGCCTGTTTTATCTGCTTTATTATTGTCTCCAAAGACCCCACCGATTCTTCTGTTTCCTCTTTTTCGAAGCTCTTCCTTACGCTCTCCAGAACAACCATCACTTCTTCTTTGGTGTAGTCCGGTTCAAGAGGCATGTTCCTGGTGTGTACCTGCATGATCTCAAATCTTCCTTCTCTATCCGGAACCCCTATTTCCAGCTCTCTGTCATATCTTCCCGGTCTTCTCAAAGCAGGATCTACAGCGTCGATCCTGTTGGTTGCTCCTATAACCACGATCTGCCCTCTTTCTTCTAGACCATCCATTAGAGCCAGCAATTGAGCTACGACCCTTCTTTCCACTTCTCCGGTGACGTCATCTCTCTTGGGTGCCACCGCATCTATCTCATCGATGAATATGATGGATGGAGAGCTTTCCTTTGCTTCCTCGAATATCTCTCTAAGCCTTTGCTCCGACTCACCGTAGAACTTGCTCATTATCTCCGGACCGTTAATGGTGTAGAATGATGCACCTATTTCATTGGCCACAGCTTTTGCTATGAGCGTTTTACCCGTTCCGGGTGGCCCGTGAAGCAGAACACCTTTAGGCGGGTCTATACCCAACCTCTGGAACAACTCCGGATACTTGAGAGGAAGCTCAAGTATCTCTCTGACCTTCTGGAGCTCTCCCTTCAGGCCTCCAATATCCTCGTAGGTAATACCCGCTCTGCCCAATCTTTCAAAGCCTTTAGCAGGCCTGTCCCTGTAGATCACTCTGGTGGACTCATCGATCACTACAGCTCCTTTTGGCTCGGTCTTGACCGCCACAAAAAGGAGGGCCTGGCTCTGACCATACTTTCCAAAGCCAGATAATGCGGGAGCACCTATAATGGGGACAAGATCTCCCTCTATCATGGGTCTTTTGAGCAACTGATGCTTGAGATAATCTCCAATATCCATACCATAAACCCTAAAATCCATCTTTCGAAGAGGAGCGATAATAACCGTTCTGGCAGATTGATATTCTGTCTTCTCAACTTTGACCCCGTCTCCCACGCTGGAGCCGGTGTTCTCCCTTACAAACCTGTCAACTCTTATTATGCCCCTGCCCCAATCTCTTTTGGGAGCCCTCCATACCTTGGCGACGGTCTCCCTCTTACCTTCCACCCTGATAACATCTCCGGGAGAGATCTGGAGCTTGAGCATAGCATCGGGGTCCAACCTTGCTATTCCTCTGCCAGAATCGCTGGGATAAGCTTGATTTACTTTAAGATTTATTTCCAAATTCATCACCTCTTAAAGGTACATCCATAATCTATAATTCACTCACTCTTATATCACCTTTATGCTCCCAATAATAATTTAAATAAGAATGATTAAAAAACTTCTGGTAATCCATGAGATTGGCAATCTTCGATACATTTAGCGGTGCCGGAGGAGATATGATTGTCTCGGTCCTCATCGGTGCCGCTCTCAACGAAAACGAGTTGCACAGGATCGTAGATGAGCTTAATTTGAATGTTAATATAAGAGTAGAGAATATCGTCCAAAAGGGCATAAGCGCCACAAGAACCGTGGTGAATGATGACAAAAAAATAGAAAGAGCCTATACAGAAGTGATCGACCTCATAAGTTCCTCCCAATTACCCGATAACGTGAAGAGGGATAGCAAAAAGATATTCGAGAAGATTGCCCGGGCAGAGGGCAAAGTTCATGGCAGAGAATACCAGAAAGCTGTTTTTCATGAAGTAGGAAGTGACGATGCCGTATTCGATGTAGTGGCTTCGGTAACCGGACTTTTGAGGTTGAAGGAAGAAGGATACTCTTTTTACACTACGCCTGTCAGGTTGGGAAGCGGTTCTGTTGACATACGCCACGGAGAATATCCTGTTCCGGCTCCGGCAACCGTAGAGATACTGAAGGACTCAAAACTTGAGGTCCTCATGGAAGGGACGGGAGAGCTTTTCACCCCTACGGCTGCTGCCATATTATCCCACTTTTGTGAAGGAAGCTTCAGACAGCCCTTTAAGGTGGAAAACGTGGTCTACGGGGCCGGTAGTAGAGAATTGTCCCGGAAACCCAATGTATTGAGACTTATAACAGGGAAAGTGGCGGAACACGATAGCGTCGTGGTGCTGGAGACCCTTATTGACGATATAAGTGGGGAGCTGGTTGCACACGCCATGGAGAAGGTCGGAGAAGACGTTCTGGATATCAGTGCCATCCCCGCCACCGGCAAGAAAGGCAGGCCAGCAGTGATCCTGAGAGCGATCGTGGAGTTCTCAAGGTCCGAAGAAGTGGGCCAAAAGATAATCTCCGAGACGGGTTCACTGGGGGTCAGGATATATCCCGTTTACCACAGACTAGCAGCCCATCGAGAGGAGAAGGAAGTTGAAGTGGAGCTCAACCAGAAGAAGTTCAAGGTCAGGGTGAAAGAGTCTGGACAGCTTTTAAAGCCTGAATTTGAAGATGTGAAGAGAATTTCGGAAACATTGAATATACCTTTGATAGTAGCATATAGAAAAGTTCTGCAGCAGCTTGGTGAACCTTAATGGACACAAATCAGAATCAGAAATTGGGCTCCGGCAGTTGTATCGATGACCTACTCGGTGGCGGTATTGATACCGGAACTATAACTCAAATATATGGAGAGAGCGGTACAGGAAAGACATCCCTATGTTTAATGCTGGCTTACAGGACCGCGCTAAATGGGGGTAAAGTGGTGTATATGGACACTGAAGGGCTGTCGGGGGAGAGAATAGAGCAGATATTCAAGAATCGGTCCGCTCTGGATAATGTATTCGTCTACGATATATACGATTTTAAACAGCAGAGCTCGGTCATAAAGAATATATCCAAGGTCTGTGAGAAGGAGAGCATTCAGCTGATAATTGTGGATTGCTTCACCTCCCTCTACAGGAGCGAGCTGGAAGATGATAGCAAACAGGTCAAAATGAAAAGAGAGCTTACTTTCCAGCTTACCTACCTGCTGGGGTTGGCCCGAAAACATGAACTGGCAGTGGTCATAACCAACCAGATGTTCACCGACATCAAGAATGGGTTTAATAAACCACTGGGAGGGACCAGCATTGACCACCTATCCAAGATAATAATAGGGATCCAGAGAATAAATAAGAAGAGGAGAGCGGTCCTGATGAAACACCGGTCTCATGCAGAAGGTGAAAACTGCATCTTTAAAATCACAGACGCTGGAATTGATTCTTGAATGTTTAAGGGGTTTAAATTAGTCAAAAATCCCCATCAAGATCCCAGGGCATCACAATTTTAATGGCATCATCATTACTAAAACCGATGCTTTATTACCCATAAAGCCCTACTACTTAATAGAGGCTATCCCTCCGAAAATATCAAGGTAACACCAGCCGGCAAAAGTGTTGCTCTCTGAAATTGCTCTGGAGGGGTGGCCTCGAATATCTAAAGGTAATGAATTTCGTACCTGGATATAGGTCGTTTTATTTTATTTAACGAAATAAAAATGCATATTAACTATAAGGTGCTAGCTATATATCAACAGATCAAGATTAGATATAAACCCCCAACCACCCCAACCCTGGGGCTCAGTAATATATAATATATAATTTCTCACCCTTACCCCTCACAAAGGCTCTGAGCCCCGGGGTCTATTTTACAACCGTTTTACCCTCATTATGAATCCCTGTGATGGTCAAGTGAAGCTTTATTAATTCCTTTATAATCATTATCCCCAGGCCTTTAGTTGATTATTGGCGAAGAATCGGAATCGGTGACAAATACTTATATACCTCCAATACTACGCAATTGTGGATGCAGGAGCTATTCGATCCTAGAAGTGTGGCCGTTATTGGCGCTTCACCTAAAGAGGGTAAAGTAGGGAACACCATTCTCAAAAATCTCGTTCAGGGTTTTGAGGGAGACCTGTATCCCATAAACCCGTCTTATGACAAAATTCTGGAACTAAAATGCTATCCTTCGATCCAGGATGCTCCTCCAACCGACCTGGCTGTTATCGTTATTCCTGCTGAGGGGGTTGTCGATGCGGTCAAACAGTGCGGTAAAAAAGGAACAAAAAATGTGGTGGTCATCTCTGCAGGATTCAAGGAGACAGGTAAAGAGGGTGCCATGCTGGAGAGCAAGCTGTTAAGAATTTCAGAAAGATACGGTATCAACCTCGTTGGCCCCAACTGCCTGGGGATCATCAACACCCATCTCAATCTAAATGCCACCTTTTCTCGCTTAACTCCTCCCAGAGGAGATATTGCTTTTTTAAGCCAGTCAGGAGCATTTATCCTGGCCATCATCGACTGGGCAATATCCCAGAACATAGGTTTCAGCAAGATAGTATCACTGGGAAATGAAGCGGTTCTCGATGAATCGGATTTCATAGAGAGGCTGGCAGAAGATGAGCAGACCAAGGTCATTATAGTTTATCTTGAGGGTATCAAGAACGGAAGCAGATTCATCAGAGTGGCCAGAAAAGTGGCCAAGCGCAAGCCGATTATAGTCATGAAAAGCGGGAAGACGGATGCAGGCGCACGAGCAGCTTCCAGCCACACAGGCAGTATTGCTGGAAGTTATACTGCATTTCAAGCAGCTTTTCAGCAGAGTAGGGTGGTTCAAGCTAACTCTATTGAAGAGATATTCGACTACTCTCGAGTTCTCTCTTCTATCCAGGACTTCCAGGGTAAGGTAGGGATAATAACCAACTCTGGTGGTCCGGGAGTTATGGCTGCAGACGCCATTGACGACTTCGACCTTGAACTGGCCAATTTCAACAAGGAAACCCTGAAGAAGCTTAGAGAAACTCTGCCGTCCGAAGCCAGCATATACAACCCAGTTGATATATTGGGCGATGCCGATGCACACAGGTTTGGGGAAACAGTTCATGCGGTGGCACAGGACGACGGGGTGAACGGTATCATCACCATTTTAACTCCTACCGCCCAGATAGATTTCGATAAGGCTGCAGACTACCTGCTCGACATCTCCAAGCCGGTCCTGACCTGTTTTATGGGTGGAGAAAGCATTCTTCCGGCTGTAAAGAAGTTAAGAGATGCGGGCATGGTCAACTTTCTCGATCCATGGAGAGCCCTAAGAGCGTTCTCCGCAGTAAAGAACTATGACATGGCAAAAAGAGAAGTGCGCTCCAAACCACCCAAACTGAAGGTAGATAAGTCCAGGGTAAGAAAGATCCTCCATGGAGTTGACAGAAGCAAAGTAGTTGGTACCGAAGCCTTCGAAACCCTGGAAGCTTATGGCATAAACACCATTCCCTACGGTATGGCCAGAACCGCCAGCGAGGCGGTAGAGATAGCAGATAGTATAGGCTATCCGGTGGTCATGAAGGTGGTTTCCCCCGACATCATCCACAAAAGCGATGTAGGCTGTGTGAAGGTCAATATAGAGAGGGATGGCGTAAAGAAGGCGTTTTTCGATATCATAATGAGAGCAGAGAATATCGGGAACGCTCGAATCGATGGAGTGCTCATACAGGAGATGGTGAAGGAGGGGAGGGAGATCATCGTGGGGATAAAGAGAGACCCTCAGTTCGGTCCGCTCTTGATGTTCGGGATGGGTGGGATCTACGTGGAGATATTTGAAGATGTTACCTTTAGGATCGCCCCCATCAACCAGTCAGATGCTGAGGAGATGGTCAAGGGGATCAAAGCCTATCCGGTTCTCAGGGGAGTTAGAGGAGGGGAGCACTCGGACATAGATTCCCTCGTAGATGTGCTGCTAAAAGTTTCCCGGCTGAGCGTGGATTTTCCGGATATAATGGAAATGGATATTAATCCCATAAAGGTTTTTGAAAAAGGTTATTATGCAATTGACTTTAAAATAATTAAAAGTATTGAGGAGGAGTAAAATGGCAAAAAATATTCTAGTTTCCTCTGTAGAGGGGTATTCCGGAAAGAGTGGGATAATAATCGCATTAGGACTAATTTTCAGGAAAAAAGGACTTAAAATAGGTTACTTCAAGCCATTCGGAGTTGGGGTCACTTACGTGGGCGATAAACTGGTCGACGAAGATGCTTACAGTACTTCCCAGGTCCTGGACACTGGCGACGATATAGCCAATATATGTCCCGTGCTCCTGGACACCCCCTACATCGAGTTCATCAGCTCTGCTGACCCCCAGGAACTTAAAGAGCGCGTTATGGATTCTTATAAAAAGATCGCCGAAGGTAAAGATGTGGTCCTTATTGAAGGTGCCCTGGACTACGATGTGGGAAAGATAATAGGTCTGAGCGACGTGGAGATCTGCTCCATGCTGGAACTCGAGGTGTTAATGATCGCCAAATACACTAAAGACTTCATTCTGGATAAAACACTGGTAGCCAAGGAAGTATTCGAGGATAGGCTCAAAACAATAATCTTCAATCAGCTGGGTGGCTATAAAAGGACTTACGTTCAGAGCATTGCCATTCCTCTCCTTGCCAAAAATGGTCTAGAAGTTGTGGGGATGCTGCCCAACGACCCGGTCCTCAGCGGACTCTATATCAGCGAAATAAAAGAGGGATTGCAGGGTGAATTTCTGGTGGAGCCCGGAAAAGACATCATAGTGGAAAGATTCCTCATAGGTGCCATGTCACCTCAATCTGCAATGGTTTACTTCAGAGCGACAAGGAACGCTGCCGTTGTGACCGGCGGGGACCGCTCGGACCTCCAAATAGTGGCACTGGAGATGCCCAACGTAAAATGCCTCCTGCTCACCGGTAATCTCGAGCCTTCAAAAGTGGTCCTGGGCAAAGCTGAGGAGAAGGGCATACCCATCGTCCTGGTCAAAGAAGACACTTTAAGCACCATAGAAAGGCTTGACGAGGTCTTCGGGCAAGCAAGGATCAAAGGAGAGCCCAAGATAAATAGAATTAAAGAACTGGTCAATAACTATGTAGAAGTGGACAAGCTCATGGAGCACTGGAACATTCACCCTAAGAGTTAACTCAAAGTTACAGCGCCTACGCCAACAACCACAACGGACTAACCCAAGAACAGCATCTTAAATCAAAATATTATTCTGGCCGTACTGAAACAGATCACCGCGGCCAGTACGGGAACTACGAACCAGTTGACCACTATCTTTTTTATGAGATCCAGTTTAACGGTCCTCAGACCTTTTAAGGCTCCCACTCCACTGATCCCACCGATTATGCAGTAGGTGGTGGATATAGGCATGCCCAGCGAGGTAAAGACCCACACGCTCAGACCAGCTCCAAATTGAGCTGCAAAACCTGATTGAGGGTCTAGACCCGTGATACCTTTGCCTACTGTTTCTATCACCCTGAAGCTCAATAAGACCGCCCCGATCCAGAGGAGGACGGCTCCAATGGTAGACGCTAGATTCTGTCCCAACAGGTCATAATAGACGATGGGACCCAGGGCGGTCGCCAGCTCGTTGGCACCGGTATTATAGGCGATCAATATCCCGCTGATCAAGAGCAGAGCTCTAAGACCTCTTTCTATCTCGATGAACGAGTATCTGAGGACCACTCTTTCTATCAACAGATAAACGAAGACGGCCAGAAAGAAAGCTCCGAAGGGAGATATCACCCATGACAACACAATCCTCATGAGAGATTCAGTATCTACAGCCAGGTTGAAGGCTAGTCCTGATCCCACCAGGCTTCCCACTATCACCTGATGACTGGATACCGGCAACTTCCTCCAGTTGGAGAAGATTATCAGTGCTGCCGATACGGCAAGAGAAAGAGCCAGAGCATTAGAGTTAAGCTGAACCAGCTTTCCCGTGGTTTCCATAACCTCCCGACCCTGAATAATGGCGCCAGCAAGTACGAAGAACAGGATCAAGAAGGTGGCTCTTTTAAAGGTTAGAACTCCACACCCTATGCTGATCCCAAAAGCATTGGAGGAATCGTTGGAGCCAATACTGAAAGCTATTAAGAAACAGGCTATTAAAGCAAGCTCGATCATCTTATGCTAACGTTGATCATCTGAATTAAGTCTCCGGCGTCCTCGATCAAATCGGTAATGGTCACCAAATTGGATATAAAATCCGAAAGAATCTTACCCTCCCAAAAACTCACCTCCTCTTTTAAGAGCTTATCCATCAGATCATACTTTATCTCATCCACCTTCTTTTCATATATCCTTATTGCCAGAGTAGTTTCTCTCAGATCCTCTTCGCCCTTGAAAAGAGAATTAAAGGCTTTCAAAAAGACCCTGCATGTCTTTAAGTTCAGATTGGAGATCTCCAGAACATCGTCTTTAATGCTCTCTTTGACACCGATCTTAATGTAATTGACACCAGCGTCCTCCAGAGTATCCATAACCTCATCGATTAACTCGATCAGCTTGTAGATGTTGGGTCTTAAGTAAGGCAGAAAAGCTCCTTCATATATTTTGGAAGCTATTTCCCTCCTGAACACATCTCCTTCATTCTCCATCTCCAGTACCCTCGAGATCTTCTGTTTATCCTCATTTTCCAGTCCATCCCTGAAAAGCTCACAAGAAGAGCAGAGAAACTCAATAAAACCTTCTATATCATCGACTACTTCCTTTTCAAGTTTCTCGCCAAAAATCTTGAACTTCATAACTTCATAATTTCTTATTTACCAAGCACGTAGCCACAATATCCATTAAGGCAACCAGACCAATGACCTCGTTCTCGTCTTTCACAAAGACTCTAGCAATATTAAATTTTTTCATAAGTTTCAGTACATGCTCAACCGGCATATCTTTCTCCACGTAAACCAGTGGTTTAGATGTTATCTCTTTGACCTTGACATTCTTTGTTTCCTTGCCTTCTGACAAACACTTGTACACAATATCTCTAATGGTAATTGTTCCGTACGTGTCTCCTTCATTTTCCGGTTTAACTACCAGAGACCTTATTTTTTTATCCACCAATTTCTCAATCGCATCCAAAACAGTTGCTTTAGGTTCGATAAATTCTACCTTCCTGTTCATAACTTCCCTAACTTTCATGCTAACTCACCGGGTTCATATTTAAAAAGAGAATACTATTATAAAACTTTTCGTATGACCGAACTCTAAATTTCATCTCAAAAGCCCTAAACGGCCTGAATTTCTGACACCAACATAGACCGAACAAAAAATAAGTTGGATATAGTAAATAAATGCCGATTAAAAAGAGGGGAAGTGGCAATAAGCACTAAAAAAAACCGCATCTTTTTTATATGATAAGTGAATCGGACAAAGTGATGACCTACAAAGATGGCTGGGAGGACGAAGAACTGGAGGGAGCTATAATAATCGGCCTACCAGGTGAAGAGGAAGAACCTGAAGAAGAATTCCCATCCGGAGAATAAAGTCCCCAGAACACAGAAGCAAAGAGAGAACAAAAGAGGAACTAAAATAAAGCAATAAACGGGTTTAACCGGTTTGACAGTAAACCGGGCCCTAATGACGCCTTTATTTTCACTTATCCTCTTTTTCATTCTTTCTGGTCGTTCGAGTTTGCGGTCACTTTAAATCAAATAGGACCGTAAGCGGTCAGTATTTGTGATATCTTTTGATGATCATTCCTGATACTATGATTGGGGGAATCTCTGTAGCCAGACCTATTGCTGTGGTCAATTTTGCTTCTTCGACACCATGGCTAGAACATGCTCCGGCCTTACAGTATCAGCTTGATTTGGATTTCATAATTTAACCAGCTTCATTAAATCCTTCTCAGTTATGATGCCTTCCAGACTTCCATCGCTCAAGATAAGAGCAGCTCCATGCCCCTTCTCTACCATTTTCTCCGCCACTTCAGAAGCTCTGGCTACAGGTGAGAATACCAGAGGGTCTTTATGGACCAGGAATTCTTTTGACAGCATCAGTGAGACCGGTTTCTCCAGGATCTCGCTGGCGTCTCCAGTAAGAATTGTTTTAAACGCCTCGCCCCCCAAATAGCGGAGGATATCTCTATCGGTTATTAATCCCACAAACACTTCATCGGTTATAATCGGCAATCTTCTTACCTTCTGGAGATCATGGTCTCCATCGCTTTTCCAATACTGGTTGCAGGCTCGGCCGAAACTACGCTCCTGGTCATTATAGAGCCAACATCAGTAGCCACGCTATCGAACACGTAAGGTCTTTTCAGAACATGTTCATTCTTCAAGGTGAGCAGCTCCAGCATATCTCTTTCGGTGATTATGCCTGCCACTCTCTCACCATCTATAATGGTGCAGCTGCTTACGTCTTTATCCAGCATCACTTCCAGGCCATCCATCCACGAATCAGAGATATCGACAGTAACAACGTCCTTCTCCATTATCTCTTCAACTTCTTCATTTACGGCAATAATGAGGTTTCCATTGTGTTTGAGAACAATTCCGTGCTTCCTACCTCCTCCAAAGAAATCTATGAGGTCCATAGCAACCAGAAGACCAAGAAGCCTTTTGCTCCCTGCATCAGCTACAGGTATTCTTCTGAACCTGTAGGTCACCATAGTCTTTAAAGCACTCATAATGGTGGAAGTTGGGGGTATAGTTACCACTTCAGAGGTCGCTACCTCCATTATATTCCCGTATTTAATATCCTTCCTGCTCTTCATTCTATCATCCCATGTTCATATCATATTGGTATTATTATTGGTAATGTCTTCAGGATCGAGTTTACCGTACATTTGACCAATCCATTTCTATCTTGCTGATGATCATATGATCTTATCAAAATACATCTATCTTTTTTTGTCCACAGTCCTTCATCCTCTCACATACTTTCCTTCCATGGATGCTTTGGAAAAATCGGTTGGAAACAATATCTTATCAAACAATATCCCACCTCCTACTATAAGAGCACTGATACCGATTGTTTTCATTCCTTATAAGTCTTTTTTATTACAATTGATCATGCCGGCATTGGGACAGAATTACTTTATTACCCTGATTGTGAATAGGTTGTGTAGCAGACCGATAGCGAACATGGCCATCTCTTGTCTATCATCTCTTTTCTGTCTTATTTTCCACCCAAACCTTCTCTTATCAGCGGAGTAAGCAGCTTCACTCAGGTTTCTTTCATAGTATTTCTTTAGGAATTGGTAGGGA
>JAWODI010000020.1:0-11789 GCA_046483365.1 Archaeoglobaceae archaeon
TTATGAATGCCAGAATGAGTTAAGATCAGTTTTAGAGGGGTGGTTGATTGTCAAAATAAGGCATGGTGATCAACTGCCTGTAATAGAGAATATTGACTTAAATAAGGGAATACCAACCGTAGAAAGTGCATGAACGCAGCTATGCAAGCGCAGAGTTTTCATAAAAAAGCTGAAAAAGCTGGGGTTTAGTATACCGGATGTTATTATTGCTGGAGTAGCCATTACTTTAAACGGTAAACTCTTAGGCGGGAACATTTTCTGCATGGGGTTAGAGATGCTTTCAAACCTGGATTTTGAGTTTGAGAATAACAGCATAATTTCGTATTTTGGTTTCCAATAGGGGGAAATATTAATATGAAGTTTCCCCCTTATCATCACTGATGGAGATACGGAGGTATTTGGTTGATAGAAAGAGAGATATCCAGGATGTAGAGGTTAAACCGAGAAAAATAAAATGTGAGCCAACAAAGGACTTTATAATCTCCATAATCGGTCCCAGGAGGGCGGGGAAGACTTACTTCCTGTACCATTTGATAAAGAGCTTGGATCTGCGGGAGGAAGATTATCTTTTTATAAATTTTGAGGAAATCTTTGAAGAGATTAACATTTGGGATCTGCCCATTGTCCACCAGGAAATTTATGGTAAACTGCCAGAATACATCTTCTTTGACGAAATACAGGCTTTGAAGGGGTGGGAAAAACAAATATACTTTTTATATGAGAAGAAAAGATATTATACGTTCATAACAGGTTCATCTTCAAAACTACTTTCAAAGGAAATTGCCACACAATTAAGGGGGAGGACGATTACAGTAAAGGTTTACCCCTTCAGTTTTGGAGAAACATTAGAATTGGAGGGAATAAAACCCAAAAAAGTTTTTTCTTCTTATGAAGAAGGAAGCATAAAGCATATAATTAAAGAACATACCTTCTCACAATTTCCGGACATAGTTTTGGGGAAGATAGATCCAAGAGAATTCTTTAAAGATTATCTGAGTCTGGTTATTTATAAAGATATAATCGAGAGATATGGAATAAAGAACAGGTACGTTCTTGAGTTATTCTTGAGAAGCGTAATCGATTCCAACTGCAAAGAGTTCTCAGTTCACAAATTATACAATACTATGAAATCTCAAGGGATCAAAGTCTCTAAGAAAACCTTATACAACTTCCAGAAAATTTTAGAAGATGTAATGCTTGCATCCTCATTGAAAAAATTCTCACGAGGGCTAAGAAAGAGGGAATTAACCATACCCAAGATCTACTTGATGGATCCGGGTTTATACAACTATCTGTCCGAAAAGGATTTTTCGAAGTCTATGGAGAATTCTGTTTTTCTGGAACTTGTTAAACAAGGTCTTGAGCCCAATATCCATATTTTTTATTATAAAACAAAGGATGGGAGAGGAATAGACTTAATAGTTAAACAAGACAATAAATTGGAATTAATCGAAGTTACTTACGAGTTAGATGAAGAGCATATAAAGAAAGTCAAAAGAGCGATGGAAGAATTAAATCTAAAGAAAGCTTTGATAGTTACTTGGGATGAGGAGGAAAATATAACAGTAGATAACAAAGAAATTAGAGTTACACCGTTATGGAAACTTGTTCTATCCCCACAATTCATGGATAAAGGTTAAGTGAAGATGAACATAATACTGGGTATTCTGGATGATGATAAACCCAAACCATTGATTCATTTATAACGGAAATGTTTAGTTTATGTGTTCTATCTATAGCAATTTTTTACTGCTTTCAAAATATTGCACTTTAATGCAAAGATTTATAAGAAAGTTTGCAGTTCTATAATCAATGAACGCAGAAACTCTAAAAAAAATAATTGTTGATCAGAAAGAAGAAGTTGAAAGGATTTTTAGAGAAGAGAAAATAATCGAAAGAGAGTTTCTTACCACATGGAAGAGCTCCATGGAGAGCGATTTAATCAAAGTGGTCACTGGGGTAAGGAGGACAGGAAAGTCTATCTTCTCCATGCAGCTCCTGGAAAGAAAACAATATGCCTATATAAATTTTGATGATGAAAGACTGGCCGGCATAAATACAGAGGACTTAAATCTCGTTCTCCAGGCTTTCTATGAGCTTTATGGCGATATAAAATACGTTTTTTTGGATGAGATTCAAAATATCGATGGATGGGAGCTGTTCGTTAACCGGCTGCATAGAATGGGATTAAACATTGTGGTAACGGGGAGTAATGCAAATCTCCTGAGCAGAGAACTGGCAAGCCACTTAACAGGAAGGCACATTCCCATCGAGATTTACCCATTCTCTTTCAGAGAGTTTCTGGATTTTGAGGGCTTTAAGATCAAAGAGAGTCTATACAGCACAAAGCAGAAGTCCATTCTTATCAAGAAGTTGAGGGATTATATCGAATGGGGAGGTTTCCCTGAATCGGTTAAAGATAGAGATAATGCCAAACTATACCTCTCCACACTTTACTCCACAATCCTGAGCAAAGATATCGTCAGTCGGTATAACCTAAGGTATGTACAAACCCTCAAAGAAATAGCCAACTACCTCATTTCCAATTTCTCTCAGCCAATGTCTTATCATAAACTAAAGAACATCTTTGAGATGGGAAGCACTCACACAGCCAAGAACTACACCTCATACCTTGAAGAGACTTACATGGTCTATCTATTGAGTAAATTCTCTTTCAAACACAAAGAGGTTTTAGCTTCCCCCAAAAAAGCCTATGTGATAGATACGGGGCTGATCAATGCTCTAACCTTTAGAATGAGTGAGAACATGGGGAGACTAATGGAGAATGTTGTTCTGGTGGAGCTGCTGAGAAAAAGTACTGAACTTGAGCTTTATTACTGGAAAGATTACCAGCAAAGAGAAGTTGACTTTGTTGTTAAACAAGGTACAGGAATAATACAGCTAATTCAGGTCACCTATGCAGATGCAGAGAGCGAAATAAACCAGAGGGAAACTAAAGCACTGGTAAGAGCAAGTGATGAGTTGAAGTGTAAAAACTTGGTTTGTATAACCTGGGATTACGAAGAGGACATTCAGGTGGACAATAAGACGATAAGATGTGTACCTCTCTGGAAGTGGCTTATACAACAATAACAGTGAATCCTCTAGGATCATTCTAATATATATTTCTGGTACAGAGAAGTGAAAGGAAAGTAGATATAGTGATGATCGAATTCTCAGATAGTTAAAACTTGATGCTATCTCCGAGAGATTTGAATTCTAATTTACAGATAAAATCAAAAGTTTTATTATATCTGGAAACTCATCTTGTATAATGAGAAGGTTGACCGCATACGTTCATGGTGATGTGCAGGGAGTGGGGTATCGCTCCAGAGTAGTGGCCATAGCCAGAGATTTGGGATTAGTAGGTTTTATCCGGAATCTGCCGGATGGCAGAGCCAAGGTCACTGCAGAAGGAGGCACAGAAAGTCTGGAGAGATTCATCAAAGCAATAAAGATAGACAACGCACTCATCAAAGTAGATGAAATTGATTACGAGTATTCTGAACCAACAAGAGAGTTCGAGAGCTTCTATAAACTTGTAGGTAAGGGCGAGACCGATGAGAGACTTGATAATGCTGCAAAATACCTGAAAGAACTGATTTCTGTGACAAAAAACGGGTTCAGCGACCTTAAAGGAGTTATAATCGACGAATCACAGAAGACCAGGGAGACAGTGAGAGATGAGTCCCAGAAGACCAGGGAGACAGTAAGGGATGAATCTCAGAAGACAAGAGATGAACTTGGTGGGATCATCAAGGATGAGTCCCAGAAGACAAGAGACGGGTTAGGTACCGTTATCAAAGACGAATCACGAAAGACCAGGGAGGAGATGAGATCGACGTTCGGCGCAAGTCTCTCCAAAATAGAAGACGATGTTGATCGGATTAAGGATGGTATAGGGAGGCGTTAAGCTGATACATCTTTCTTTTACTTTTCATTTTCATTTTCATTTTTGGCAAAACTATTCTACCAGGTGAGAAAATGAGTCTCGCCACCCATCTGATAAAGGTCAAGGGTGAGTTCAGTTCAGAATGGACGGAAGAGAAACTAAAAGAATACATAGACAGAAAGATCAATGTTGAAATAGACGATTATTACAGTGCTCAAATAGAGCTGCTGGACATAAGAGACAGTACTATCGAGGTCTGGGTATTCGTTTCTGCTTTAATGGGAACTGCTTATCTCAAAGAGATGGTCGATAAATGGCTTCAAGGGCACGTTGGAGATGAAGGGATTACAGTAAAGAGTTCTGAGATCGTAGAAATATTAACCCCTGAGACTATTCTGGATGACGATAAACCCGGTATTCATTTTAGTATAAGTATGTGACCCTATAATATCATCCACCACCCTTATACCCAATCCTTCTCAGGATCTTGGCGTATAGATCAGTAGAACAATACCATCCACTCTCTATCATTTTATCTACCGTTTCTCTGGCTTCTTCTTTGCCGATTACATCCCTCTTTAGTAGCGAAAAAATGAGGTAGATCGTACCCCTACAGTGTATACCTTCAGCCTCAGCGATTCTCCTGGCGTAATCCTCATCCATAATGGCGGTACAGTTTCTTTTTCTAGCTAAAAAGAGGGCCTCAACGTCTGCTTGGCTTAAGTTCTCGTTCTCTCTAAGTTTATTATAAAATTCGGATTCGCCTGCATCTGTTTCTTCTATTTTAAAATCTCCTTTGTCAACCAATCTCTCGATTATTAATGCATCTGGTTTCCCAAGCTCTCTGCCTTTAACTACTACTTCTTCAAATACACTTTGTGGTATAATTAGTTCTGTGTCTATCTTCTCCAGTAAGTGGAGCTTGTTGACTTTTGCCAGGTAAATGAGGGGAGTGGCATCAAAAAAGAAGGTCATTCAAATTCGAATTCAAGATCTTTCAGAACTCGTTCATCTTTAATCCAGGTTATCTTCCTGTCTTTAATAAGCTCTGCAAAATCCCAGGGATTCATATCAGCGATTTCTGCTGCCTTTAAAAATGATATTTTTCCTTCTCCCAGCTTTTTTACTGCTTTTTCTTTCTTCCACTCTTTAACTGCAATAGATAGTAATTTCCTTACAGCAACACTTCTTTCAAGCCCTTCTTCAGCAACAAATTCTTGTATATCTTTTTCAAGGTCTTTGGCTATTCTGGCGGAAATCACGGGCATAGTATACAATGTATAATAAGTATACAAAAACGTTTCGGTCCTTTTTTCTTCGGTAGATAAACAGAATCACTGCTATCATTACCAGTATCAATGTGATCCAGTAGTTGTCGGACTGGATCAACCCCAATTGGTAAACCCTCCCAACTGAAAGGGAACAACATCAGCATACCACCACTCACATGCCCCAGCAGGAGGTCCAGCATAAAATTATCTAAATTTTGTCGAATCCATTCGATATATTAGTTCAATGAGAAACCCCCGGAATTGGAAAGTACAAAATTTACTTTCAAGAATAATTATCCATCTAGAGTTGTAAGAAAAAATGCTCCAGGACTACTCACTGTGATAACTTTCAATTTTCTTCCTTACCAGTTGCAAGATCTTCTCGGTCCATTCTACTGCCTTTTTAGCTTCTTCTGGATCATCATAATATTTTGATGGAACCTCACCAGGTAGTCCATTAGGGTATCGGGTCGGTATATAGTAATCATCCAGTCTTTTTGCCCCTCTGACCTCTTCAAAATCGGAGTCTATCTCTTTAGCTATTCTCAATAAGACTGCAACAGAATGAGTGAATAGGGGCTCATCTTCTTGGAGATAAATGAATGCCTTTAAGGCCTTTTCAGAGCTTTGCTGGCAAAGAAAGAGAGAAAGATAGTATCGGCCCTGTTGCATCAAATTGTAAGCGTCTTTATATTCTTCCTCTGCTTGCGTCAGCCACCTGATTGCTTCAGCTTTACGATCCTCTCTCATATATTATCTTCCCTGTATCCAAGGCGTACCTCAGAAATCTGCTTACCGGGATTTTATCCTCTAATTCCTTTTTAGTATAGGCGAGTATATCGCAGTCCACTTCTCTGTCCACTTCCTTATATATCTTGCCCATCCAATCTTTCCCTGATCTATGAGAGGGCATTACAGCCAGAAGATCGATGTCGCTTGAACTTCTAACCTGCCCTTGAGCATAGGAGCCGAATAGTATAATCTTGAGGGCACCCATATCTATAAGTTGTTTTTTGATCCTCTCCAAGTTTCTATCCAGTTCTTTTTTCCGCAACTCCTTCCTTTGCCGTAATTTCTGTAGTGTCATCATCTACAATAAAATATGATTACTTCAATATTTATTAACATTTGCCTTTCTCTTTTTCCGCCAAAACCCTAATCTTATTGGAGTTGAAGGAAGCAAATTAGAACAACCAATTATATTGTAAACCTCTCCGAAATGGTAACCTTCATCCTCCTCAAGGCGGTGGCGGCGACCATCAGTATTGTAAACCCTGATAACGACAACAATATCGGTCCCAGCCTTATTCCCCTGAGGAGTCAGACAGCGTATTCGTAGTTTATGATAATAAAACTTGGACAGGCACTAACACCCAGAAAATCTTTTCACAGGTTAGCGGAAACAAGACGGAGAGCAGAGTACTTATTGTGGGGCAAAATGGGAGTGTGAAGCAGATAGGGGTTGAGGAAACAGATGTTGTACTCGTACAAAAGCTTGATGGAGGGAGTTGGCCTGGAGATAGCTTTACAGTACCTATAAAAATTCCTATAGGTGAGCAAGAAGTAACAAAAGTATCATTAAACCCTGAATTAAAGCAAGATTACAGATTCACCTACTCCACAAAGAAAGAATCTAATTCTTCTATAACAGCTTCACCATTCTTCTCAAGCACTGAACTAGATAATATATCATCCTACGGCTACAACTTGATCAACAAGACAGTGAAAATAAAGAATGATAAGGGAGAAATATCCATAGTACAAAATACTGAAGTAGAGAAATTCAAGTATAAAAAGAAAAAAGTGCAAGTGAACTTGGTGAATGACCTGGGCAAACAATACGAAATACACTTCTGGACCATGGTCCGAGACCAATAAATAGATCAGTAAACAGCCCTGAACACCTTCACTGTATCGAAGCTCTTCTCCAGCTGGAAGTTCTGGAGGTTGGTGGCATTGTCGTAATGCAGTCTGTAGTACATGGAATTGTTGTAGAAATCCATGGTCTCATTCTTACCCATTAAGTCGGGCTCCATTCCCAACACTTGCATAATGGACCCGAACTTCCCTCCTTCCTGGTCTTCGCCCATTCCCATATCCTGGGAGGTCATGACGTACCTCACTTCTTTCCTCTGGATGAAATCCGTTCCTGCACTCTCGTTCTGGGCCGTAAAGAACTCTGCAGTACCTACCACATCACCCGTTCCGGCGCCAACTACTGAAGGTCTTTTGGCTATGTAGAATATGTAATTCCCATATTCTTTCCAGCTCAGCACGGAGTAATCTGGTTTCTTCTCTGGACTCAAGTGGTCCACATCCTCGGTATTACTCTTAACCCACAATAATGCGTCTGTCCAATCGTCATTCATCTCGAAGGGGTTTAAAGAATAAACGAGAGATGGCGCCAATATGATGACCATGAACACACCAATGAACGCCACGTCCCCCGATGTTATGGAATCATCTTTCCGTTGTTTTGTATTCTTATTCTTGCTCTTCTTGCTCTTCTTTTTCTTTGTTTCTGTGTTCTCCTCTTTTCCGTAAACATTGTACCCCGATCTCTCAAACAACTGCAGCATAGTAAAGCTGGCAAGCATTGAAACGGGCAGAATCAGTATATCGGTGAACCTTATCTGGAATAGGGCAAGTACTAAAGCGATGGCAAACCACGTTCTCAGGAACATGTTCCTGGATAATAGGCCGGGGAGGGCAAGCAGGAACACAAAGTGTCCCGAGTTCTGAACAATACTCAGCAGCTGGAAACTTTTAGCTTCAATGATTATGGGCAAGGTAACAGTTCTACCCAGAATGTAGTCGATTCCGCGCTGCAGCATGGATATTTCTTGCTGGAGCACCGGTAATTGACCTGAAGGAATAAAATAGATAATTGCAACTACTGCTAGACAGCCAGCAATATAGTATAGTCTAATATTATTCTTTTTGGCGTACATCCCTCCCAGGAGAAATAGGGCGAGAAGTAAGAAGGAAAAACCCATGAATGATTTATACACAAAGGATATGGCTGGAATGGCGAAAGCAGCCGACAGAAAGAGGAAGTCCCTATCGTTTTCTTTGTAGATGAGCACGCTGAGGGCGAGAACACCTGCGTAGATGGGGGCACCCATCCACGAAAAGGATAGCAGGGTTAGAAATACGGCAGACAGGAGTATGTAGTGGTCTTCCCGTAGGGCAAAGTATGTGGCTGCCAGTAACAGGGTCAGGACCCATGCGTGATAGTCTGTGAACCCCAGAATACTTGTTTGCACAACTGCAGGTGATAATGCAAAGAATAATGCTGACAGGGCTGCAAAGTAATTGTTATCCATAATTCTCCGGGCAATAAGGTAGACCAGGATAGTGGATATCACACCCAGAATAACCGGTAAGAAGACGGCGAAAACCTCTGAAGCTTTAAAACCGAAAACGAGTCCTGGAACAGCGATCAAATACTGGAAAAGTGGTGGTATGGTAACTGATGCTCCGTTAGGATATGACAGAAAATAATCTATTTCAGGTCTTGAACCGAGGTTGACAATGAGCTCTGCCATCCTCATATGATAGTAGGGGTCAAACCCTCTGAAAAGAATGGTAGTAGAAAAAATCTCACCAGGATTCTGAAACCTGAACAAAAAAGCTACAAGGATTACTAAAAAAGGGAAGACTCTTTTTGCCAGCTTTTCCATGAACTGAACTTTATTTCCAGTAAAAAAATTTTACCGTTTTTCTATAGCTGTATCATTGAGGACGTAAATACGTTCTTTAACCTCTCTTAGATCTGAATTAAGACATCCGTCATGAGCATAAACTATATCGATATCGTTCTCCACCAAAAAGGATGTATCCGTGCATCCGTAATCAAAAAATGTATAAGCCTTGGCACTTTTTTCTTGAGCACTCTCACTGGGACCAGGATACACGTATACAGGTTTTTCTGTGATCGCAGGAAGAGCAAAACCCTCCCAGGGCCGAACCAACACCTTATCTCCTGAAACATTCTCTTTGATATACATAAAATCCTGGAACTCCTGATCGTTCACTATGTAGTAATACTCTTCATTTACGTGGGATTGGGCCGAAAATCCCAGGGCTATAACGGCAATAACAAGTGCAGCCAAAATAGTTTTGCTTCTGATAGTATATAATCCATAGCCAGCGACGATGGAGGTGAGGACCATTATGTAAAAGTAGTTGCGCTCCGGCATAAGTAAGGGGATGGTACCCACCACACTGTATATATTATTCAGAACCAGTAGCAATAGGAGAGCAGCAACCACAGGGACTTCTCTTCTTTGAGAGCGGATAACTCCCAGTATGGCCAGAATGGCGGGAATGTATCCGAACTCTCTGGCTGGACTGCCGAACTCCACAAAAGTGTCAAAAGATAGCCTTTCCAGTAGTCCAAGAGGATCGTCTACGGCAGATAAAATTTGGAGGAAATAGAACAGGAACATGACCACAGGTATAAGGAGGACAGCCAGTACCTTCACATCTCTGTAGAGCACAATATAGAATGATAGGAGAATATAAGCAGCTATAGCCGTAGGAGGATGGGTAAGGAAGGTAAATATTAAGAATATGAACAATACAGCATAATCCACCTTCTTCTTGTTCTGCTTGAAGGCAATGTAAGCAGCGAGGACCATAAAGGCCACAGCTAAGGATACTGCCACCACAAAAGCGGGTCCCAACAAACGTATTGTGGTGGGGATGAGGGCAGTGAAAAACGCTGCCTCTAACCCGTAGCCCAGCCTTCTGGCGAACAGGAAGGCAGAGAAGACGATAAAGCAGGACATAAAGATGGGGAGGTACTTCATGAGCGCATACTCAGACATGTTTGAAGCGAGTAAAAGGTTCGATATCCAGAGATTTAAGCCTATCTCAAGGTCCCGATTTTTTACATTGCCCGTATGAGGATTGGTATAAGTGGAATCCTCTGCACTGATAATGGCTTTGCTTCTAGCAAGATTAATCCACTCATCTCTGTGGAGGGGATAATCATACCCGTGATGAGGGTAATAAGCTAAAATAGCGGTGATCAACAAAATGAGGATAAGTATGTACTTAGGGTCAATATTGAAGTTCTGGATCTTATTGTCCAGTGAAACTACAGGAGCCAGGAAAGAAGGGTACCTGTCAAAGGAAAATTTCATAAGGATTTTAGTCCAACAACTTAATATAAATATTGTGGAGTATTACCATTGTCATGGTCGTAATTGAAACACTTAGAGCCGTATTCGGTCTGGCTGTAGTTATGATCATTCCCGGATACGCATGGAGCAGGGTACTGTATAGAGGCAATGAGATCGACATCCTGGAGCGAGCTGGCTTGAGCATCGGACTGTCAATAGCATTAATAACCCTGCTTGTCCTGGGATTGAATAAGATAGGTATGGATATAACAGCAACAACTACTTTAGGGGTGGCAGCAGGTCTGACCATTGTACCTCTAATAGGAGAGCAAATCTATTTTGGGTTTATGAAAAAGGAATAAAAAGAACTATCCGAGAGTTTAGAAGTAGAGTTTAATTTTGGAATAATTAATTCTGACACTATTTTAATTATTAATTTAGCCAGTGAATAAAAATAGCATGCTTTCTGGCACGCCCTCTGCACGCTAGTTGCACGCTTTTGAGGCTGCTACTTCCTTAACCATTTAAATTGGGGCTATTATTCACTGATTGGTGGAAAAATGGAAAGAAAAATAGTTAGAGCGGCCTTATTGGCCCTAGCAATTTTGGCGATAGGAGTACTGGTGTTGCCCTCGACTGTAACGCTGTTCGCAGGGCAGCACACATGGTATTACAAAGAAGCACTGCCATGTGAGAAATGCCATGCAGATGTCGCAGACGAATTCCAGAGCTCGGCGAACTACCATCCCCCCGGGAACACTTATCCGGTTTGGGAAGCTTGTGTGTTGTGCCACCAGGTAGAACCCCTCTACCCTGGAGACGTTAGCCAGGAAGCTGGTAAACATGCTGCAACTGTTGTGCCCTGTGACTATTGTCACTACCCAGAAGCAACCGCATTCGACAACGACCCGCACTACCCGTTCGTGAAAGCAGCGGAAGAAGACGATCAGATGCCCAATGGAACCGAAGCCTGTGTAGCTTGCCACACCCATGCGGAAGTGAAGATCAACTTCACATGGAAGAAGTACATGACCTTCGGATTTGAAGTTAACGCTGATGGAGACAGAGACGATCCCAACGACTTGGGTGGCGGTACAGATCTTTTGACTTTGAATGATACAACAAACTATGGAACGAGCGCATCAATATGGAACGCAACAGATGGATTTGGTGCCAATGGAACTGAGACCCATTACGTGGTAGATTATGGAGCATTTGTATCGGATAGAGACTACAATAATGCTACACCCTTCAACGAATCCAATCCAGAGTGGGGTTCGGAATTATCCTATGGAGATACACCAACGGACGCTGAAGACTACGGCAACATAAGCAACCAACACTAATCATTTTTTGAGGTGGTAAAAAAATGAAAGTAAGTAGAAGAGATTTCCTCAAAATTTCAGCGGGCGCAGGGGCTGCAGCGACATTCATGAATAAGAGCGTGATCGATCAAGCGATGGCTATCATTACACAGGATAACGAAAATACGAATAT
>JAWODI010000092.1:0-63487 GCA_046483365.1 Archaeoglobaceae archaeon
CCAAACCTGAAGTTCTCCGTCCAATATTGGCTGATTGCTTTCTGTATCCAGTACTTTAACTTGCAGCACGGAGCCACTAGTAACAGTATAATTACCGGCTTCTTTGAGTTTAGCTATTTCTCCTGGGTTGAACCTATCGCCAGTTCCATTCAAGCTCAACTGAGTTTTATTACCAGCATTTAATCCTCTTATCTCGTCGACTAGCTCGTCAGACTCATTGTAAACCATTAATTTGGTTTTGCCCCAGTCTAGAGAGTCTCCACCTTGGTGAGAGATAGTTAATACAGCTTGTTCATCAGTATCATCTAAAGATTCCGAAGCATCACTCATGGACAGTTGGGCTGAAGGAGCACTCTTTGGAGCGCTTGAGCCCATTCCGAATACAAAGCTGGCTATCACTGCTGCTAGAATCACTGTTATTGCTACCATCAGAATAACGCCAATAACTGGCGAAACCGCTTTTTCGTCTGCAAATCTTTTTCTAAACATATTGCACCTCCTCGTCATATTCTACTTTACCTCCTCATTATAGTAATTACAATAATTTACTTTGTTGTATTTAAGGGTTCTGGTTAGTCTAAGATTAGGATGATAGCCGGAGGCGATAGGAATTTCCAAAATGAGAATACCATCATACAAACTATTAAACGGTATAATTTGGTATTAGGTGGTCAACTATCTTCGCAGAACAGGTTCTGGAGAAGAAGTGTCAACAGTAAAGCCTATACTGAGGAGAAAATCCTTCGCTCTCCCCTTTCCGTGCAGCATTAACTCCAGGAGGTCGTCCTTATCATCTATATCCGTGCTGGCGTAGAAAGAGTCAAAGACCCTGGCACCAATTCCCAGCCCTCCTGCTGTTTGAAGGTGCTTGTGAAAGCTGCCGTAATGATAGGATACCCTGAACCTCCCATCCCTGATCAAAAGCAGGTTCGTTCCTCCTCTTCTTCCAGGAGCGATAACAATATCTCCCTCACAATCCAGGAACTCTTTCAGGGTTTCAGGAGTCAAAAGCGGTAAGTCGGACATAACTACAGCCGCACCCACTCCTGCGCCTCCCTGGCCCACAATTGATTCTTTGATAACAGAGTTAAGAGCTGTATTCAGATCCCTGGGGTCTTCTTTAATCACGCAATCACAGTTGAAGCCCCCCATCTCAGAAGCGAGGATCATAACATCATCGCTGCACAATTTAGCGGTCTCAACTACATCCAGAAGCATGAGCTCGACCAGCCGGGACCTTTCCTGGAGAGTGAGAATATCCGAAAGCCTTGACTTGGGACTTTGTGGTTTGAAGGGTATTACTATCTTGACCATACCTTCAATCTACGTGTAATTAATAAGAGTTTAGTCTTTTACTCCAGCAAAACTAAATAACCGAAACCAAAAACTCATAAACGTTATAAACATGAACAATTTCAAAAAAGACTGGGTCAATATGTATTTGACAAATTATAAGTGTTTTAACATGGGCTGGTGTAAAAATGGAAGGTGAGTTGGTCTGTAAGTATGTAATGAGAGGCGGAGAGAGCATTGGTGAGAGTATTGACGTGCATAAAGACCGATTGATTGTAAAAGTTGGCTCCGACTTCCTGGCTGTCTCTATGAAAAACATAGAGAAGGTGGAATCGGACAAGATCTACGTCTCAGAGTTCGATCAGAAGAAGGCTGAGGACGCAGGTAAAAAATGGATAGATGAGAAATCGAAACCCGTTTCACTGGAAGAGCTCAAAGTATTCGGATTTGAGGACCCCACAGATGAAGACCAAGACGATGGAGAAGGAGATGAGGGTCAGAACAATAAAGGAGAATCCATTGAAGTTGGAGATGAAGTAAAGGAAGTAGGGGAAGCAAAATCAGAAGATAGTTCAGGATCCGGATTTGAAGAAGGAACCGAGGAAACTGAAGAAAAGAAAGAATAGACCAGTAGCATGGAATACAAGCAGGTAATCGTCGTGAGGAATGACTTGGGTCTCTCACCAGGTAAATTGGCTGTACAGGTGGCTCACGCATCAATTATTGGCTACGAAAGAGCCGATAAGAGAATGATCGAAAGGTGGAAGCAGGAAGGTCAGAAGAAGATCGTGTTGAAGGCCGGTATGGTGAAGATGATGGAGATACGGGAAAAGGCGAAACAGGCGGGAATACCTACCGGCACTGTGGTGGATGCGGGAATGACCGAGCTCCCTCCCGGGACGACCACTTCGATAGTTCTGGGACCCGATGAAGTAAAAAAAATCGATAGGATCACCGGCAACCTTCCATTATTGAGTGAATGAATGATCTTGATCCCCATTCTAATTCCGGGTTAGATAATCCCCATTCTAATGCAGAGGAGAACGTGGGCATTGACACGTATATCACCTCCTCTCCGGGCATAGGTGGAGAAATAAAGAATCAGCCGGACTATTTTTATGTAGAAGAAGTCTCCAGACTTCCTGAATTACACGATGACGGTAGATTTGCCATCATAAAGGTCAAGAAGAGCGATTGGACCACCATGAACTTTGCGAAGGTTCTCTCCAACGTCCTGAGGATCAGTCAAAAGAGAGTGAATTTCGCCGGAACCAAGGACAAAAAGGCGGTATCTGTCCAGTACTTCAGCGTATCTAACCTCAATCCGGAGGATATAGCTAAACTAAAAGAAACTGAAATAAAGGACGCTGAAATAGAGTATATAGGTAATGCCAGAAGAGCTGTGAGGCTCGGGGATCTGGTGGGAAACTTCTTTCACATAATCTTAGAAGGTATTCAAAGAGAAAATGAGAATGAGAACGAGACCGAGGACAGCATAATGGAGATCATAGGAGATTTGAAAGAAAAGGGCGTCCCCAACTATTTTGGTCTTCAGCGGTTCGGCTCCATCAGGTTCATAACCCACGAAGTGGGCAAACACATCCTTAAAAAGGATTTTGAGAGCGCTTTCTGGGTCTATGTCGCCCGACCTTTCCCCCATGAGAGCCGGGATATCAGGAAGATCAGGGAAGAACTATGGGAGTCCAGAGACCCTAGAACAGGACTCAAAGAATTGCCTAAACACTTTGGTTACGAGAGGAACCTGCTGCAGAAATACCTGGAGTCGGGGAGTGAGGAGAAAGCCCTTCTCTCTCTGCCTAAATATCTCAAGATGATGTTCGTCCATGCCTACCAGTCGTACATCTTTAACAGGCTGATATCGGATAGAATTAGGGAGTTCGGCTCTTTGAAAGCAGTGCAGAAAGGAGATTTTGCGGATTTTATTCGAAACGAGCAGACCGACTCCCAAAAGTATCCTTCACTTATGGAGAGCTACTCCCGGGTGAAAGATGACAACTTGGAGAGGGTCAGATTTCTGATCGATAATTATAGAGGTTTTCTGGCTTTTCCCTTACCGGGTTACGAAACCCGTTTAGAGGATGAGTGGGCATCAGAAAAGATAAGGGCTATTCTCCAAGAAGATTCGATCGAGCTACCGGATTTTAAGGGGAAGTATAAGGAGTTCTCCTCTAAAGGAGATTACAGAGTAGCAGATATGCCCTACGCATCTCTTTCATACGCTCTGGATGATTCGAATGCCAGATTCTCTTTCTTTCTGCCCAAAGGGTGCTATGCAACCTCTTTCCTGAGAGAGTTCACCAAGAACCTGACCATTTGAAATTCGATTTTGTCTAAATTTAAATCCTAGACCTACTGCTGCCTGAATACGGCTCTTCCTTCGGAGTAATCCCTTTTATATCCTGCCAGATAGGCCACGAAGTCCCTTGCCATGCTTCCTGCAAAGACCACCAGGAATGAAAGCAGGACATATCTGAAAAGCACCACACCGATCTCTGTAATTTCGATCTGCATTACATTATATATGTAAGAGGGGACTATCAAAAGCAAGATGTATATAGGGGACGTCAGCAAGGCGGTCTGTAAAGCTTTGATCAGATGCTCTTTAAGCCCCATCTGTGCCCCTTTCAAATCCAGGAAAAAGTGCACCCAGACGGCAGAAAGCAGGACCAGCAGAACCAGGACCAGTGTAGAAATGTCAGGGTATTGGTAGGTGAAATCGATCAAGAAACTGGAGAAATAAGCTGCTGTGGCAGAGATAGGGTATATATATGAGTGCTCTTTTCTTTCCACGGTGGCTATGATGGCGCCCGCAGCATTAGCTATCCCCAGACCCAGAATGAAGAAATAGTCCGTGAGTATTTCTGGAGTGGTAAGCATACGTCCCACATTCCAGTATACCAGAGCTCCAAAGAAGAGATAGGCAAAGAACCTCAACCTGTAATCCTTGATGAAATAAGGGAAAGTGGAGAGGACTGCGAATGTGGCAATCAGAACCAGGGTATAATCCTCAAAAGACACAAATTCTAAAACGAATGATATCAATAATAAAAACGATGCCGCAAGTATCACTATATCTCGGACTCTCATAAAACCACTTTTTTTGTAAGAATATATATTTAACGTCCTTTTTACGAAATAACTTTAAGTTTGGTGAAAAAATTGTAATTGGCGATGATGAAAGGACCCCTCTGATACGGTGATGAGGGTATTGAGTTCTGAGCCTTCCATGTTATCCTTTACACTTTTGGAGCTTGAACCTGCATTCACAAATCCTTGATTTAGACACAAATTGTAGTAGGATTGTAATAGGGACATAAGTTTTGGTAGTAGGATTGTAGTAGGGACATAAGTTTGATAGTAGGATTGTAATAGGGACATAAGTTTGCAGCATCCTAAGGATTGTATCCTGAGGATTGTTGGACCGTTCGAAGATCTTTCCTTTTTAAGAGCTAACCGGTGCTAAAAGAGTGCTAAAAGAATAACTGGTGCTAGAAGAACGGATGAAAATATTGGCCATAGAAAAAAATAGAGAGGAGGTGATTTAAAGGCTATCTATTATACCTAAACCCAGAACTGTCTTTTTGAGTGGTTTGATCTTTGCTGGTTTTCCGGATGAGCTTCCGTATACTATTTTGCTCTTGTTCCCGTAGGAAACTTTTGGTTGTTGGGTTGAATGGTGATTGTGAGTGATCTCTTCAATGGGTTTCTGTTCCGCTTCATTTTCAAATTCTTCTTGACTGGATAGTATGTTGGGAGAAGTCACTCCTGTCATTAAGGCCATAACTCTGACGACACCTTCATTCTGGTGGTCTTGATTGATCCTGGCTCCCCAGATAACGTTGGCCCTATTATCAATTTCGAATGTGAGGTTCTCTACTATTTCTTCAGCTTCCTTAATGGTCAGGTCGGCTCCGCCGGATATATGGATCAGAGCTCCGGTAGCACCCCTGTAGTCAACTTCCAGGAGTGGATGGTTGAGGCAGTCCTTCACCACGTCATTTGCTTTGGTCTGTGACTTGGATTCGCCTACAAGCATTACTGCTACTCCGCCTTCACCCATCACTGCTTTTACATCGGCGAAATCGATGTTCATCAGTGAAGGTTGGGTTATGGTGTTGGTGACTCCTTTTATGGTCTCCGAGACCAGCTGGTCCATTACGCTGAATGCCTGCTCAATGGGCAAGTTGGGCACATATTCGACCAGCTTATTGTTATCCAGCACTACAACAGTGTCCGCTCTTTTCCTGAGCTCTTCAAGCCCTTCTTCAGCTTTCCAGGTCCTGGCTTTTTCTACTCTGAAGGGGGTCTGTACCATACCAACTACAATTGCACCCTGTTTTTTGGCTATCTCAGCTATAACAGGAGCTGCACCGGTACCGGTACCTCCGCCCATTCCTCCGCAGATAAAGACCATGTCCGAGCTTTTCAACAGGTCTTCAAGAGTACCTCTGGCCAGTTCGGCCGCCTTTCTACCCATCTCCGGATAACCGCCGGCGCCCAGACCTTTGGTCAGGCTTCGACCGATCAGCACCTTCTTGTCGGCACTGACCATCTGGAGATGTTGCTTATCGGTATTGACTGCTATGGTAGTGACTCCATCTACACCGATGTTTTTCAGTCTGTTAACGGTATTATTCCCTGAGCCTCCGCAACCAACAACAGTTATGTTGGGTGTACCGAATTCTTCAGCATCGAAATTATCTTTGTCCTTCTTGCTTCTTTCGTCCCGCTCTCTTTCATAAAACATCTGCGCCTTACTCACAAAAGATTTCATACTCATATATTAACACCTACCTAAAGGAGCTCCTCACTTCCTGCTCCTTTTCCAATATTTGCGTTTTTTCCGAGACCAAACGCCTAATCGCATCCCTTATAGCCTCGCTAGTAGAGGCATATTCTCCCGCCATCACTAATGCCTCAAGGGTTTCGAAATGCTGTTCTGTTAGCCTGATTGAGATCTTCCTCATACTAGCCTCCAGGCGCTATGGAGTACACTAATGTAGGTTGTCCTCCCGCCGTCACCTATATGACTCACACACGGGTGCCTTATGTCATCGGTTGGGATGACGTTTGTCCGACACCTGTAACCTATTGTCGGACACAATACTATTTAAACATTTTGGTAATATTATTCATTAACCAAATAATAACATAGAGATTCAGCCATCACAATCATAATATAAGAATACATAAATTTTATATTGATATATCAAATTCACTAAAATTTTTGGAACAACTCCATCTCCACCCCGATCTCCAGCCATGCCCATGCCCACACCACACACTCGAAGGCCCTAATGAGATCACCTTTATCCAGAAAGTACCCGGTATCAGAGATATACGCTTCAATATTGTCCATGAACTCCTGACCCTTACTGTTCAACACCTCAACTCTCTCTTTCTCGTTTTTAAGCCTATCAAGCCATTTGGCGGTCTCGTGTTGAAGTTCCTCTTCCAGCATGACTCCTTCTACTCACTTTCCTTTTCTTCTCTACTCTGGCCGCTCTCTTCACTTTCTTCACTTTCTTCACTTTCTTCTCCGCTTTTTTCTCTGGTCACGTAGAGTGTTAACCCCTTTCTATTCTTAATAGTGACTCTATCACCTTTCTTCAAGTCTTCATCGCTCTTGATCTTCCATCCCTCGCCTCTAACCTTGGCGTAGCCTTCTCCATTCTCGAAGGAGGTCACTTCCGCGCTCATCCCTATCAAGGCTTCTCCACCTACCTTCTTCAACGTTTTTCTCAGCTGGGCAACTTTTATAATTAAGAAGGTCATAATTCCTGCTATCCCGATGGATATGCCTGCCATCAGCTGGGGGAATGAAGTGTAGAACTCCCTCGGCATAAGTGGTTCCCTATAGAGCATGATGGAGCCAAGGGCAACGCAGATCACAGACGCTACCCCCAGCACACCGTAGGTGGGGGTCACCAGCTCTGCAATAAGGAAAATTACTGACAGCAAAAGCAATAGAATGCCTATGTAACTGATATCAATGCTCCCCGAAAGCAGTCCGGTCAAGGATAGAACAAGACAGATCGCTCCCACGGTCTCCGGAAGAACCCCTGGAGAGGTCAAGCCGAATATAAGGCCATAAATACCTATCAACAGGAGGATGGATGCTACTTGAGGGTTCGAAAGCAAACCGAATATCTCTGCCCTCAAGGGCTTTTCCACCGTGATCAAGTTGACCTCCTGGAGATCAAGAGTAATATTTTCCCCCTCAAAAACTATTGTCCTACCATCAAGCTCGTTGAACAGGTCTTCTTTTGAATCGGCGAGAGCATCTACAACCCCTTCCTGGTGTGCTTCTTCTGCCGACAGGCTTTTACCTTCAGTAACAAATTTTTCCACCACATCAGCTGGCCTATCTCTTCTTTCAGCTATACTCTTGGCATAGCTGGCGATATAGTTGATGGTCTTGTTTTGGGCTGGCTCTACCATCCCGATAGGTGTTGCAGCACCTGTTGACGTGCCATTGGACATAGCAGCTATATCACCGGAGATCAAGATGAACGAGCCTGCCGAAGCAGCAAAAGCTCCTCTGGGGTGAACGTAGGTGATGACCGGCCTATCACTGTTAAGGATCTGAGAAACCATATTCTGCATGGAGGAGACCAGGCCACCCGGAGTATCTATTATTACCAAAATGACATCAGCATCCTCCCTCTCCGCTACTTCAAAAGCCTTCTCCAGAGTAGCTACCGTACCCTCACTTATCTCTCCAGAGATCTCTACCTCCACCACATCAGCTGCATGAGCATGAGGGACAAAGATAATAATAAGAAATAGTAATGCAAGTATTCTGGAGAGTGATGGTAGCATAATTTATTTTCTCAATCTATAACCATATTAAATTTTTGAGGGAATTTTAAGTGGTTGCTCACGCCATGGGTGTCCGGACCCATTGGAACTGACGGTAAGAAACAATCTCAGGATGCTCAGTATGTGATGGTAGAACCGGTCAGCAATAATTAAGGTAACAATATATAATATAAATAAAAAAAGATTTATCGAGCCCCAGTCAGAGTCTCTCCTTTTCTCTTGAGATCCCTCCACTTGAAGTGTCTCATTAGAGTACCTTTAGTCGAGCAGTACCAATAAACTACTTTATTTCTACTTTAGTGCTTTTCTGTTCCGGTTTGGGCTCAACCTTTGGTAGTGTAACTGTCAACACCCCGTCTTTCAACTGGGCATCGACCGCATCCGTTTTCACTTCTTCTGGAAACTCAAATCCGCGATAGAAGCTGAAGCTGCCCCTTTCTCTTCTGAGCCAGTTCTTGTCCTCTTCTTCTTTAGATTCTTCATGTTTGGCAGAGATGTCGATATGATTTGGTTTGACCTCTATGTCCAACTCTTCCTTGGAGACTCCAGGTAACTCTATTTGCATCTCATATTTATCTCCCAGGTCTGCAATGTCTGTTGCTGGTCTATCATTAGTGGTTGGAGCCATAGGGGTTAGCCTACCTCTGCGCCCCCGAAATGGCCAAAACAGGTCATCAAAACTTGATCTGAACTCCTCAAACATCCGATCCATCTCCGACCACAGATCGTACGGTCTTTTGCTTGTCATCTCACCGCCTTCCGGTTTGACTTCCACTATATCGTCCTCCCTTTTCTCTTCAGCCATACCGTATCACCCCCTTTTTTGATGTGCTTGAGACATTTTGAATGAATATGAATTACTATAAAAGTTTTTCGCTACTGTTACGGTACATAGGGCACACAAAGTTTTTCATCCCAAATCCGTCAGAAGAAGGTATGGTGGTCAAGGTAGCAACTTATAATGTGAATTCCATCAGGTCACGCACCCACATCGTGATCCCGTGGCTTAAGGAGAACCGGCCGGACGTCCTGTGCATGCAGGAGACCAGGGTAGAAGACAAGAAATTCCCTGAATCGGAGTTCCACAGGATCGGGTATAAAGTCACTTTCAGCGGTAGTAAAGGAAGGAACGGTGTGGCTATAGCGTCTCTTGAGGAGCCGGAGAGTATTGAGTTCGGCCTCGATTCCGAGCCCCAGGACAAGGACAGGGTAGTCAAGGCGGAATTTCCTTATTTTACTGTGATAAACACTTACGTGCCCCAGGGCTACAAGATTGACAGCCCCAAATACCAGTACAAGCTGGAGTGGATGGACAGGCTCAAGAACTTTTTGCAGAAGGTAAAGTCCGGTAATCAACAAGTGGTGTGGGTGGGAGACCTCAATGTGGCTCCTGAAGAGATTGACGTTGATAATCCAAAGAATAAGAGGAGGCACGTCTGCTTCCATGAAGATGTCAGGAATGCTTTTAAGGATGTGAAATCAGTCGGTTTTGAGGACGTGTTCCGCAAGCACCATCCTGAACCCGGCCAATACTCTTTCTTCGACTACAGGGTGAAAGATGGAGTTAACAGAGGGAAAGGATGGAGAGTGGACCACGTAATGGCCACACCCCCTCTAGCAGAAAAGTCAAGGGACTGCTACATCGATCTGCAGACCAGACTGGAAGAAAAACCCTCCGACCACTCCGTAGTGGCAGCAGAATTCGAAGTAGAGTAAACCAGTAACCAGTAATATAACCAGTAGTTAGTGAGAAAATAATAAGATGTAATAGTATAGTAAGATGTAATAGTATAGTAAGAAAAAGTAAAATAGCGGAAACCGGTTTCGATTTTGGAGGTAATACTATGAATGTGGAGAAGAGCAAGTTCCATACCATGCTGGTCAGGCCGGTAATAATTGTTACTACGATCTCAGATGATGGAAAGGTTAACGCGGCTCCCTTCAGCTTCAACTCCCCCATCAGCTTCTCCCCACCTATCATGGGATTCTCCTGCAACCCCCAGCACGATACGTGGACCAACATCCAGAAGAACGGGGAGTTCGTGGTCAACGTAGCGGGGAAAAAGCTGGGCGAATACATGCACATCCTGGAACAAAAGTTTCCGTATGGGGTCAACGAGCTGGAGGAAGCAGGATTGAGCAGCTCACCATCAAAGGAAGTTAAGCCACCCAGGATAGATGATGCGCTGGGTTGGATGGAGTGCAAGACTGTATCCAGCGAGGAGCTGGGAGATCATGTGTGGATCGCCGGTGAAGTCTTTGAAGCAGAAGTGAGAGATGACTATTACGATGGAGTCATAGATGTCGGAGAGGCTTTAAGCCATGTCAGCAGCAAACAATTCGCTCAAGACTCGAAGCTAAAAGAGTACAAGAGGGCTAAAAAGTAAATAGGATATTCATCGTCGATTTTTTCTCAATCTATTTTTTTGCTGTTATAAACAAAACCAAAAATTCCTAAAGCTCCCAATCCATATTACAATTATAAACTGGAAACTATGGAAAAATTGAATAATCTAATATTTTGCTGACATCCTCTTTAAAGTCTGTGCTATCAATTCCAAAAACATTTTCCATTTCTGTTTTGAATCTGTCTTTAAATCTTCTAGGTCGTTTTAAATCACCATTATAGAAAAGAACGTCATTTAAGCCGTATTTCTTTAAAAAACTATTATAGGCACTGACCCAACTTACTTTTGGGTTGTATAGGTATAACCTCAACACATCAATTAGGCTAACATACTGCGAGAGGACTCCAATAACTTTTACTTCGTCCTGATAAGAAATACCACATATATCATATTCTTTTTCTAACCAAGAATCATAACAATCAGGGGATCTTTTATACAGTATATATCCTGTTAGAAACTCTGTAATGCCATCGTTTAAAAGTGTAGCCTTTCCAATTTCTGTCTCCCTGCCATGTGCAAAATAAGAAGCCGCATGTAGGTGCTCATGAATTGTTGTCTTTAGGCAATAAATTCCTTTAGACAGATAGACCACGTTCTCTTCAGGGTTATAACAGCCCCTAATATTTTCTTTCAATCGACTGAGGCGGGGGAACTTACTAATAATTTCGGTTTCTGTCTTTTCTTTTACCTCTAATTCAGGAGGGAAAATAATTTTTAAACCGGTATTTTTTTGTATTGGTTCAAGTAGTTTCATATGGTTTGCAATGTGGTTTAAATCTGCTGGTAACTTAGATAGGAACGTTTCCTGACACCCAATCACATTATCCTCAGGGTTTCATAACATTTATATTGTTTGTGTGTAGTGTAGTACACATGGAATGGTACGAAAGACTTTCAAAAAATAATGCAGAACTTTTGACAAAGAAAGACACTGTTGAGTTATTCAACAGGCTTAGGGACGCCTATGGAGGCAAGAAAATTGCAGCTGAACGTATAAACGTTAATAGGAAAACTGCCGATAATTGGGAGAAGGGAATCGTTAAAGATATCACAACCAATAACAAAGAAAAAGTATTATCTGGATTTATTAGAGATAATCCTATAAATGCTCTTGAATATTTAACTGAAAAATCAGTTAATAGATCAAGTTTGCTACTTTATGAACTCTTAACAGAGATTAACGAAGAAATAATGGAAACTACTGACGAGGGAAGAGCATCATTCCTCTTAACCAGATTTTTCGAGGACATTGACAAATTTAGCAAACCCATAACTAAACTTATTGAAGAGGAAATAAATGACATGGTCATTGAGTTATCAGAAAAAACTTCACTTAACCATAAAGAACCCGTTGGGGAAGAAACATCTAGCGACATTATAGTCGCATATGACCTTTCCAAAACTTTTAAACCAGATGAAGAAAAACTGAAAGCTGAAAGAAAAGAGTTTAAGCAAAAAGAAGAAGTTGTAGAGTGGGCTGATCTAAGTGCAGCAACCTGAAGACAATCTAAGAACTCTCAAAATTAAATATTTTAGTATTGCATGTCGCTACGGTAATGCATTGAGGTTCGATATTCATGACGTGGCCGATGAATTACGTAAGATGGACTATAACTTACAGGATATTCCGGCCCCAGAATTTAAGAAACGAGCAGGCGGTTCGGGATATGTAGCTCAAAAAGAAGCTTTCCTATTTCATGTAAATACCGAGCGTCAAGTAATTAAAATCGTGACATTTAATACCATGGAATTTGAGGATATACTAAGAGAATTTGAAAAGATCAAAGATACACTCAAAAATAATTTAAAATTGGATAATGTGTTCTTTTATGAGATTAATGGTGATTTGAGGATAATATCTAACCAAAACCCGTTAGAAGTATTTAAAGAGATAAAACAAGATTTTGATCCAATTAATGACCTTAATACAAAAATGGATTCAGATTTGAGCCTTTATGGTATACGTTTATGTGAAGGAGAAAATCCAGATTCACCTAATTGGTTAGATTTACAAATTGAACCCTATTTAACTAAAGCTGAGGAAGAATATTCAGTTTCAATTATTTATAGAAACACTGATTGGGGTGTGTTTGAAGGATTTGTCAAAAACTTAGAAAATAAACAGGAGACTATATTTGACACCATCGAAAGAATTGATAAATCCAAGTAGAATAATCTTCGTATTCCTTCGTAACAAATTGTAATCTCTCCTTTCAGAACGCACTTCTTACTAGTCGGGGACATCCAGACCTATGGTGTTCCTGTATTTCATTCCGGGGTAATCTATCTTCTTGATCGCTGAATAAGCTTTGTTTCTGGCTTCTTCCCTATCCTGCCCATACCCTACCACCGTCATCACTCTTCCACCGGTGGTCTGGTAACCATTGGTCCTGGAAATGCCGTTGGCGTAGAGGATACCCTCCTTCATGGCCTCTTCCACGCCTTCCATGGGCTGGCTGGTGTAGTGCTCTCCAGGATATCCTGGTTTTAGCCCATCCCTTCCTTTCAGTGCTCCGCTGATGGCGCAAACTCCCACGCACCAGTCATCAGCTATTTTAACTTCAATATCCTTAAGTTTCCCTTCGATAATCGCTTGGGAGATGTCCACCATGTCGGTCTTCAATCGAGGCAATTTCACTTGGGCTCCGGGGTCGCATTCCCTCACATTAATCTCCAGCACCTTGGGGACTATCTCTTCCTGTTCTTCTACCAGCATTGTGACCGGATAGATGATCCCCTTGAACTCTCTCCCCTCCTCTCTGAAGTTCTCTATAATGGGCTCCACCACTTCGCCCATGATCTTGTTCTCCAGCTCTTCATCCATGTTAGGATGAGGGGATATAGCTCCCAGACCACCCGTGTTGGGGTTCACCAGCTTCCCTTCCTGGTAGAGCTTTTCAGCATTGCTTTTGGTAATGAATTTCTTGGTCAGCCCGATATTGAAGTGTCTCATTCCTTCGATATCGTCTGAGTCGAATGCTCTCTTGTAGTCCTTGGCGTGACCGAATGGCTTCACGGTTTTGCCATCGCAGATTGCGGTGAAAGCAACCTCAATACCGTATAATCTTTCCTCGATGGTCACTTTGTCCCCGGCATCTCCGAACTTCTTTTCCACCATTATTTTGTCAACAGCCAGCAAAGCCTCTTCCTCCGAGTCGCAGACGAAGACACCCTTGCCGGCAGCTAGACCATCCGCCTTTACAACCAGATTTCCCTTGTCGGAGCTGTAGTGTTGGGAAATGTGGTCTTTGGCCTCCTGGGCATCATCGAAGTTCTTGTAATCCGGTATAGGCACCCCTAACCTGTTCATGAAGTCGTTAGCCCAGCACTTGCTGGACTCTAAAATTGTAGCCTCTTTATCGGGACCCACAGCGGGCACCCCTTCTTCGTTAAGCATGTCCACCAATCCCAGGCTCAAAGGCTCTTCGGGCCCCACAAAGACCAGGTCGGCGTTCTCTTTAGAGAAATTCAGTATCCCATCCAGATCCCTGATGGATGAGACGTCAACCTGCTGGCATTTGGGGAAGAAACTGCTTCCGGCATTTCCGGGGGCAACAAATACTTTGGTTACCTGATCACTTCTGGAGAACGCATGAGCTATGGCATTTCCTCTGCCACCTGCATCAACAACGAGAACATTCATAAATGCCATTTTGAGCGTCTATTTATATTATTTTTGAACCTTTAGGAATTTTTGAACCTTAAGGGATACGCAAGATCATTCCAGAGACAATTCTACAGCCCTTGTGGCATGCAGGATAGTGGTATCGAACAGCTCCGATTCTATATCACCAGGTTTGACCAAAAGAGGTAACTCTGTACAGCCCAAAATAATTCCCTTAGCTCCCCTGCTCTCCAGACCGGAAATGATCTCCAGGAGTTTCTGTTTTGATCCTTCTGTCCTTATTCCTCTGCACAGCTCCTCAAATATTATATTGTGAACCACTCCTTTTTCATCCTCATCCGGAACAAGAGTGGATATCCCCTTCTCTTCCAGCCTCCGGGTGTAGAATCCGTCTTCCATGGTGAATCTGGTGCCCAGCAATCCTACTTCACTTATCCTCCGAGAATTTATCTCTTCAGCCGTCACATCAACAATATTGACCAGAGGCACGTTAATGGAGCCAGCCATCCTATCGGCTACCTTGTGCATGGTGTTGGTGCAAATGAGGACCATGTCGGCACCCGCCCTCTCCAGCTTTTGTGCAGCACGGGACAAATGATACCCCGTCTGTTCCCAATCCTCTGCGGACTGCATCTCCACTATCTCCTCAAAATCGAAGCTGTAAAGAATGCATTTCGCGGAGTGCAACTTCCCCAATTTCTGTGAAACCAGTTCATTGATAATGCGGTAGTATTCAAGTGACGATTCCCAGCTCATACCTCCCAGAAGACCAATAGTCTTCATGATCGCCGGTAATTCAAATTAGATATAAAAATGATGCCATTTGCTTTTCTTCACTCAATAATTATACTGTTATTGAAAACCACCACAAGGTATATTCATTTTCAATATGTTATCGTTTTATGGATATCTATGAGGAATCTCTTGAATTCCATAAGGAGCACAAGGGAAAACTTTCCGTAAGGTCGAAGACCAGGATCAAGACCCGTCACGATCTATCTGTCGTATATACTCCGGGTGTGGCTGTAGTATGCAGGCGGATCGCCCGCGACCCTGACGAGGCCTATAATTATACCATGAAGTCTAACAGCGTTGCTGTGGTAAGTGATGGTTCAGCTGTGCTGGGGTTAGGTGATATTGGGGGATATGGAGCGATACCGGTGATGGAAGGTAAATGCATTCTATTTAAGGAGTTCGCAGATGTCGATGCCATCCCTATCTGCTTTATGGAGAAATCGCACGATCTCCCGGAACAGATAAAGAATATATCACCTGTGTTCGGTGGGATAAATCTGGAAGACATTTCCGCTCCCCGCTGTTTTGAGATCGAAGAGGAGCTGCAGGATGTAGGCATACCCGTAATGCACGATGACCAGCACGGGACAGCGGTGGTTGTTCTGGCTGCCCTCATCAACGCCTGCAAGCTGACGGGGAAGAATTTCTCTGACCTTACCATAACTCTCATAGGGGCAGGAGCTGCCGGATACGGTATCACACTGATGTTGAAATGTCTGGGAGTGGATGAAAAATTCTGTGAACCCGTGAAAGAAATATTTGTCTGTGACAGCCAGGGTATTATCTACAAGGAGAGAGAAAACCTGCTGGAGAACAAATACAAATACATAATCGCTCACGAGACAAATAATGAGGGCCGCACCGGCTCGATAAAGGATGCCCTCAAAGGGTCGGATGTGCTTATAGGGGTCTCAGCACCCAATGTGGTGACCGCAGAAATGGTGCAGTCAATGAACTCTGACCCCATTGTCCTGGCTCTCGCCAATCCAGTTCCGGAAATAATGCCGGAGGATGCCCGGTCGGCCGGAGCAGTGGTGGTGGGCACAGGAAGAAGTGATTATCCCAACCAGATAAACAATGTTCTGGCGTTCCCGGGGATATTTAGAGGAGCTCTTGATGCAGCAGCAACCCGCATAACAGATGAGATGAAGCTGGCAGCAGCACACGCACTCGCTGATTATGTAAAAAAACCTCGAAGAAACCACATACTGCCCAACGTTCTGGACAAAGAAGTGGCCTGGACAATTGCTCAAGCTGTGAAACAGGCGGCTGTGGAATGCGGATGTGCCCGGATCAGAAAATGATTTTCACCCTCAATTCTCTTTCCTTTCCCATCTGAAGAAAGCTAAGGGGACAAAGCTTTATTATTGGTGGTCATATAAGAATATCCAAAGTCCTTTCGATATAGGGGGTGTATTGTGGGGTCGAGATTACATACTCACGACGTTATTGTGATAGGAGGAGGGCTCTCAGGGCTTCGTGCAGCTTTGGAAGTGTTTGACGCAGGTTATGACGTGGCAGTGATCTCCAAGGTCCCACCTCTGAGGTCTCATTCTGTAGCGGCTCAGGGAGGAATTAATGCATCTCTAGGAAATGTGTTGGGTGATGATGGTAAACAGGACAGCTGGAAAGCTCATGCATACGACACGGTGAAAGGATCTGACTATTTGGCGGACCAGGATGCAGTGGAGATTCTGAGTAAAGAGGCTCCCCGTACAGTGATAGAAATGGAGCATATGGGTACAGTATTCTCCAGACTGGAGAACGGTAAAATAGCTCAAAGACCTTTTGGGGGTGCAATGTTCCCCCGAACCTGTTTCGCTGCTGACAGGTCCGGACACAATCTGCTCCACACTCTCTACGAGCAGTCCATTAAGAGGTCCATCACCTTTTATGAAGAACATTACGTAACTTCTCTGGTAAATGACAAGCGCTGCATGGGCTGCACCTCGATCGAGTTGCTTACGGGTGATATCCACGGCTTCGCTTCCAGGGCTGTACTTCTGGCGACCGGCGGTTTTGGTCGGATTTTTTCCCGGTCCACCAACGCCCTCATAAATACGGGGGATGGTGCATCTCTTGCGTTGAGGGCTGGAGTTCCTCTCAAGGACATGGAGTTCGTCCAGTTCCACCCCACAACTCTCTACGGCACCAATATCCTCATAACCGAAGGTGCCCGGGGAGAAGGCGGACGACTTCTGAACAATAAAGGAGAGCGGTTTATGGAGCGTTATGCTCCGCGATCGGTGGACCTTGCGCCTAGAGATGTTGTTGCAAGATCAATTGACACCGAGATAGCCGAAGGAAGAGGATTCCCTGGAGGTTATGTTCACCTCGACCTCACTCACCTGGGTGCGGAGAGGATAAAGGATAAACTGCCCGGTATAAGATTGATAGCCATGGATTTTGCAGGCGTAGATCCCATCGAAGAACCAGTACCCGTTCAACCCGGACAGCACTACTCCATGGGAGGAGTTGACGTCGGTCCCAGGGGTGAAACACAGCTCCCCGGTCTTTATGCTGCTGGAGAGAGTGCCTGTGTCAGCGTCCATGGAGCCAACAGGCTGGGCGGAAACTCCTTACTGGAGACTATAGTTTTCGGTAAAATGACCTCCCAATCCATCATCCACGACCTGCCCAATATTCCCTCGCCTGATAATAAAGTGGTAGAAGATGCTGTTGAAGAAGAGCAGGAGCGTATTGATTCCCTGCTTGCTAGAGATGAAGGAGAGAATATGTTCTCCATTCTGGAAGACATTAAGGAGATCATGTTCGAGCATTTCGGGGTATTCAGGGAAAGACACAAAATGGAGGAGGGTTTGCAGCAGATCCAATCTCTGAAAGAGAGGCATTCCCGTGCTTACATAAACAACAAGAATAAGATTTTCAACCAGGCTCTCATACGCTTTCTGGAATTAGAAGGAATGCTAATGCTGGCGGAGGTAGTAGGAAAAAGTGCACTAGAGAGAAGGGAAAGCAGAGGCTCTCACACCAGGACCGATTACACCAAACGTGATGACCAGCAATTCCTTACCCATAAGATCGCCAGTTTGCAGTCTGGTGAGATAAAGATCGATTATAAGCCTGTCAAGCTGGGCAAGTTCGAGCCCCAGGAGCGTGCATACTGATGAATTTGAAGATCTTCCGTTACAATCCTGAAACTGGAGAACAGGGATATGATAACTTTGAAATAGAGGCGGAAAAGGGGAAGACGGTGCTCGCTTCTCTCTTCGAGGTCCAGAAGGATCTTGATGATTCTCTCGCTTTCAGATACTCCTGCAGGGGAGCGGTTTGCGGTACTTGTGCCATGATGATCAACAAAGTGCCCAGGCTGGCATGCAGAACTCAGGTCACCAAACTTCAGGATGAAGATATCCGGCTGTCCCCATATCCTGCACTAGAGTCTAAAGTATCCTGGGACCCTGAAAAAGAGATCCTTATTGAGCCTTTACCCCACCTCCCCCTCATAAAGGATCTGGTAGTGGATATGGAGCTATTTTTTGCCTTCTACAGAGAAATAGAGCCTTATTTAAAACCCTCCAGTCATCCGGAAAGAGAAAATTTGATGGAACAGTCAGCTGTTCACGCTCTGGAAGCCTATACCAACTGTGTTCTATGTGGGGCATGCTTTGGGGGGTGCCCGGTCGATGCAAAGAATTCCCGGTATATGGGACCCGCAGCTCTGGCAAAGCTCTACAGGTTCCATATCGATCCACGGGACTCTGCTTCTAGACTTGAGCTGGCGGATAAAGAGAATGGTTGGTGGGCCTGTGAGTTCCACACCAACTGCAGGAAGGTGTGTCCCAAAGGAGTGCCTCCCAACATTGCCATCGGGAAGGCTCGAAGGGAATTAAAGGATTAAGGTGTTTTAGATTTGAGAAGGGGTGTTATGGAACGATGACCAGATATGAACGTGACTCTCTGGGCGAGAAGGGGTTGCCTGATGAAGCCTATTTTGGCATTCAAACCCTTCGCGCTATGGAGAATTTTCCCGTGAGCGGGACAATGGAGAAACCCAGCTTCATTAAGGCATATGTTATGGTGAAGAGAGCTGCTGCTCTGGCGAACATGGAGCTTGATGAGCTAGAAGAGCCACGAGGAAAGGCTATAATTCAGGCGGCTGACGAAGTGCTGGAGGGGAACTTTATGGACCAGTTAAAAGTGGATGTCTTTCAGGCGGGGGCAGGAACTTCTTTTAATATGAACATAAATGAAGTGCTGGCCAACAGGGCTCTGGAATTGCTGGGAAGACCAAAAGGGGATTACGGTTACCTTAGCCCCAATGACCACGTGAACAGAGCCCAATCGACCAATGACACTTTCCCTACGGCATCTCATCTGGCCATTATCCACGATGCCGATTCCTTAATAATGATTCTTCAGGACCTTGCCTCAGCGTTCAATCAGAAAGGAGATCAATTCTCCGGGTTACCCAAATCAGGGAGAACTCATTTGATGGATGCTCTACCACTCACTCTGGGAGACGAATTCTCCGCTTATGGGTCAGCGATTTCAAGAGCTGCCGAACGCATTCAACAGAGGCGAGTTGATCTTTTAGAGATCCCTATAGGAGGGACAGCGGTCGGTACAGGAGCGAATGCTCATCCCCAGTATGGGGACAAAGTCATCCATCATTTATCCCGATGGACCTCCCTGGATCTAAAACCCGTCAGAGATAGTTTTGAAGGTCTTCAGAGCCGTTCACAGATGGGCAGCTTTTCGAGCTCGCTGAGAGAGCTTTCACTGGAGCTGATCCGGATCGCTAACGATCTTCGTTTGCTTGGTTCGGGCCCTACAACCGGGTTCGCCGAGATAAGACTTCCTGCTGTCCAGTCCGGCTCATCCATCATGGCGGGTAAAGTAAATCCGGTGATGGCGGAGTGCCTTAACATGGTCGCTTATCAGGTTTTAGGTAATGACACTACAGTTTCTATGGCAGTACAGGCAGGACAGATCGACCTCAATGTTATGACTCCCGTGATGACCTATAACATACTTCAATCGATATCCCTGCTCTCAAACTATCTTCCTATCTTCCAGAAGAAGTGCGTGGAAGGGATCGAGGCGAATGAAGAACATCTTAGCTCTTATATTGAGCTGAACCCCATGTTCGCCACCCTTCTTGCTCCCAGGATCGGTTATCTGAAGGCAGCAGAGATCGCTAAAGAGGCTCATGAGAAGTCGATTCCTGTAAAGGAGCTGGCAGTTAAAAAGAAAGTTATCACGAAAGAAGAAGCAGAAGAGTTATTTGACGTAGAAAGGATAGCAAGAAGCCTCTATAGAAAATAACATCATGATCCTTTCCGGGTTTGTACTTAATCCGACCACACTTCAACATCCACTCTGAAGCTGTTCCTGTTGGCGAATACGACCTGTGAGCCCGGTGAAACACTTCCTGAGGCCGAGAAGCTTGTTGTTCTCTGCCTGGACATATTTGAGTAGTAACTGAAATTTCCGCCTTCCATTATCAATTCAGCATCTCCTCTTGAAGGTACTACCCATACATCAACCGGATAGTCGCTTTTAACGTTTAATCTCAAGTGATAACCAAAACAATTGAATGTCTCTGCGCTGAAGGGATCGATAGATAGTCTTGTTCTCACAACACTCTAATTATATGGATCCAAATTAATATCCTTTGTTAAAAGGCATGCTTACCTAGGCGATTTGTGACTCTATAGATGTTCTTTTATATCCAGATAGTTCATTTCTTTAAAATAACTTTCAAGAAGGTAATTGATCAGGTCACTGATGATTATCCCCTTTTCTTTCAGGATATCGTAATAAATGCTCTCGATCCATACCGTCTTCTTGAGCCTGTGGGATTTTCTGTTAGTGATCAGATAATAGGTAAGATTCATATTGTCCGTTAAATGAAACGTGTATTTAGACTCCGATTTCATACATAACCCCCCCAGAACCGGCTGGTTCTTTCCAGTAATTTTTCGATCAACATTGAAATGAGTTTCGGTTCAGCATGCCTTTTAGCATGCTTATTTTTAAGGGTGAAAATATAGCAGGGTTAATCGGCTTCCTCTGTTCCTGTTTCTCTAAATGCTGCTCCTTCCTTTGATTCCACAAGCTGGAGGTACTCTTTTAGCATTCTGGGGAATTTTGCGGCATCCACGAATCTCAGCCCCATTCTCTCGCTCCATTTTCTTATCCCTGCGTCGCTGCTTACCACACCAGCTTCTAGCTCTTTTGCCAGGAGGAGGACATCGAGGTCGGGAGAGCTGTCAAGTATCCCCTGTCTTAAAGCGGTCCTGTACTTATCCCTGAACTTGCCCACAAGTTCACCCACTTCCTTCTGAACTTCTTCCTTCCCGTTCAGCTTGGAAGTGACAGCAGAACTTTCCCATACAAACTCCTCTGCCACCCGCCTCCCTCTATTGATCTTCTGCCTTACTGTAAGAACGTAATCGTGGAAAATGGCTGCTGGGATCTTGACCTCGTATCTGTTGGGGGTCTTTTTCACAACCCAGGTATCTATCTTGAGGAAAACATCGTCCTCACAATTGCTCTTACGTAAAAAGCTGATGAGCTCTCCGTAGACCGTGGGAAAAGGTATGTAACAGCTGATCTCCAGCTTTAACCTTGCTCTGGCGATGAGGTCCATTATATCCATTGCGGATTCACACACCGACCCATACCCTTCTTTATCTCTTAATCCTGTGTCTGTTATAGCGGTGGTATCCAGAATAAACCTCTGCCTCATTCTTTCACCAGGTGGATATATGTATGGTCTTTATGGTATGGATCGAGCTTTCCTCGCTTGATTATACTAAATTGAGATGAAAGTTTTTCAACTACGTCATCGAACACTTGGTCCGGTTCAGCAGTAGAGTCAATACTTCTTGCTTTAACCATTATCAGCCCACTTCCCTTAGCCTTCAGAAACATATTGGCGTTCATAGTAAATATTTTTAACTGTTCTTTGTGGGCTATGTCCTGATAGGCAAAATCTACCTCTTCAACTATTCCGTTGTAATTCCACGGTTTAGAAGCATCTTCAAGAAGGGGTATTATGTTCTTTCTCTCCATAGAAAGCTCCAAGAGCTTGGAGAACGGTTTTGGAGAATATTCTACAGCATAGATCACTCCTTTATCAAACACATCTGATAAATGGCTCAATGTGGTCCCACTTGCAGCCCCCAGATACAGCACCTTCCATTCAGGGTCTAAGTGGGGCAAGTACCCATTTAATGCCATGGCGGCGAATTTGCTCCTCCACGCGATCCACTCCCTCAGATCATCATGTTTCTTTTCACCATAGTAGGGAGGATAACTGCTTTTGGTCGCCAGAGACTTACGACCATCTTTTTCGATGAGGTAAATATTGTGCGCCATCTCTTCGGTGTTCATGAAAGCAGCTCCCTGAACCTGTTTTCAGCACTTTCAACGATCTCCGGATGGAACTCGCCCTTGAAATAGTCCAATTTGGCTGCGATAGCGATCTTGGCGGCCATGAAACGGGACATCTTCCCTCTTTTTTCTTTGGGAAGATTTCTTATGAACTTGTGCTGGAATATAACTCCATGCTTGGGCATTCTGGCAGACTTACCCTTCTTCATCCTTGATTTGGCTCTGAATAGACTCCTCTCTGCACCCAGGACCTGAATAACGCTTGAAGGTAGCATGGCAAGTCTTTCCAGGCTATTTGCTTTCTCCAGCAGTCTCGCCGTAATTACAGAGCCCAGGAGTTCAGAGAGATTGGGTGCTATCTTTTCAAGGTTCTGCTCAATCTCCTGCTCCAGATCCTTTCGCAGGTCATACAGTTCTTCGATTCGTTCTTTCAGCTCGTCTGTGGCATCACTTGACTTGATCTCTACCACATCCCTCCACTTTTCGGTCAAGAGGTTGATGCTCTCATCCAGCTGGTCAAGAGACTTCAATAACATTATTATGTATCTGTCCTCTCTTTTGAGCTGCTTCTCAGCTCTCTCTTTACCCACGTTAATGGCAGTCTTCCTCAACAACTTATAATACTCTTCAGCAGAGCCAAAAACCTTGGATCCCAGCTTAGGGAGTGAATAAGGAGGCTTTTGAGCGTTTCCGGCGTTGATAAATGAAAGGGAGAGGTCATCACTGACCCTGATATCTTCGCCTTCACCTGATTCTTCGCCTTCACTGCCTACTTCTCCAAACCATAGCTTCCACTTCTGGCCCTGTTCTTGTTCCTGGCTCATTCCACTAACTCTCCCTCAACATCTATATCAGCACCCTTATTTCTGGCTGTAGTAATAATTTTTTCACAATTCAAACCCATATTCTGGAAGTATTTCGCCGCGTATTTCTGGATGTTTTTGGCGTTGGCGTTCGTCTCTGTGATGGCGTACACGGTGGGTCCGGTGGAGCTCATCCCCACTGCCGGCGTCAGCTCTCTGAGGTTCCTGAAGACGTCCCAAATCATATTTCCATACTGGTCAACTTCCGCCTTCTTGAACCCCAGACCCTGAATATTCCACAATGAATCACCGAAGTCGTCGAGATCGTTCTCCATTATTGAGGGGATCATCTTCATCAAGATGAGGTGAGATATCTTCCTTACATCCTCTACGGGTACAGGGCAGTACTTCTCGAAAAGGCTTACTTCATCACCACCAGAGAATCCTGATAACTCGGGAGTCACAACCACAATCTTCCACGGCGGAAAATCCTGCCTCGAAATTACGGGAGGTGGTGAAGCCTTACTTGCTGAAGAAGGGGTAAAACCCTTTTTTTCTTTTGTGGAATGCCCTCCGTCAACGATAAACCCACCTGACTGGAAAGCAGCAACCCCTATCCCTGATGTGCCGCCCCTACCAGTAATTTCGGCAATTTCTCTAACACTCAAGTTGAGGTCGAATATTCTATTATATACTTCTCCAATGGCAAGAGAGATCTGGGTGCCACTGCCCATACCCACGTGGCTCCTATAGTCCGATAATACTTCTATTGAGGCGTTATGACCTGTTAAGTGCTTGAACTTATTAGATACAGATCTGAACCTGTCAAGGTTAACTATATTACCTGTCAGGGAGTCCTCTTCGGATTTATTACCTGTTATTTCGATGTGAGGCTCTTCGATAGCGATCCCTGCCCCGCCATCAACTCTGCCGACCTCTAAATTCAAATCGATAAGAGTAAGATGGATTCTGGAAGAAGTCCTGATTTTAATACCCATTCTTTAACCAATAACCCGGAGATTATTTAAGAAGTTTGTCACGAAGGGTAAATAATAATACTATAATACTAGTGTCTTGTCAACTTTCAAGTGTCGGATAGAGTTTGGATAACTTTATTCTGGCGTCCTTTGTTGTGAATTGCCAGTTCACTTTGGCTTTCTTATTGTCTCTATTTTCTTTCCAGGCCGTTACTTCTTTTCTGATTGTTTCAATGTCGTCAAATCTTCTGTTCAAGCATTGTCCTGTAAGAACATTGAGTTCTATTTCGGCCATATTCAGCCAGCTTCCGTGTTTTGGCGTATAAACGAATTCAAATCTTTTCCATAGTGCTCTTGCCTTTTCTGGTGAGAATGTAAGATAAAAAGAGCCTGGTGTATGTGTTTTAAGATTGTCCATAACTAAAATGATTTTTTCAGCGCTCTCATACTCTTTGGAGATTTCTTCCAGAAAATAAGCCCAATCCTCACCCGTTTTCCTATCAGTGATTTTCACCAAACGCTTACCTGCCAACGGCTCAAAAGCGAGAAACACATTGCACATTCCAAGACGCCTATATTCATAATCATATCTTTCTAGTTGCCCAGGTGACGCAGGGATTGGTAGCTTGGTCTCTCCTATCAATTGCTTCGGTGATTCATCCATACACACCACAGGATAAAGTGGATCGTACGGACGTTTATAGACATCAAGCACCAACTCCATCTGCGCCACAAAATTCCCATTCTGTTTAGGAGGGATCACCCAACATCTCCGCTTCCACGGTTTGAGCTCGTTTTTTTAAGAACACGACGCACAGTCTCATGAGATACGCTATCGATATAGTTAAGCTCAACTGCCTTATCTGCCAGCAATCTGAGTGACCACTTTGCATAACCTTCCGGCGGCTCACTACAACTCAACGCAATCAAATGCGCCTCAAAATCACCATCAACCTTCCTGGCATAGACACGCTCCCCCTTTTTACCATTCAATGCAACATCAAGGCCTTCCTCAACAAATCGCTTCTTCACACGATCGATTTTTCTCATACTAATTCCCAGAATACGAGAAATCTCTTCATTAGTCGATCTTTTTTCCTGAAACTCTCCCTCATCGCATCCAAGCAAAATCAAGGCGTTAAGTATCTTTTGCGAACGATGTTTGCCCTTGGAAGTGAGCTCATTAAGGAATTCTCGCTCCTCCCTCGTAAGTGTCACGACATATTTCCTCATCTCCAATCCACCAAAGAACATTTGGTAGACATATGTTATATAGTTTACGACACTACATAATTGACATGACACTAGTATATTTCTGTTCATTCTTTTTCTGATCATTCGAAAAGTATAGAAGGTTGAACCCTAAATTGTTAAGCTGGTATGGAAGTAGCTAACCCTGGATCTAAAAGTATTCAACTTACAAAGAAGTGATTGCCTGTAATTTTTTAGCCTTTAGCTCAGGTAGAGGCTAAATGGCGATCGCGATGACCAATACTACGGCTGCGAGGGGAAAGAACAACTGTTAGAACAACTGTTAGAACAACTGTTAGAACAACTGTTATCGGTAAAAAATAAAAATAGATAGAAAAAAGTAATGGTTACTGGCGGTATAGTTCTCCAATGTCGAAGTCTATTTCATTGTTTATTGTTTCTACCACTTCTCCCAGCACTTCCATGAATTTGCTGTAGGAGTCTCCCAGGCTAACCATGGAATCTTTCTCTTTAAGCTTCTCCTGGATGCTGGTCAGCTCATTTATCGTTTCTTGATCAACTTCTCCGGACTCTCTTTTGGAGATAAGGTCCTGCTGTTTTGCTTGGAACTCGGAAAGCAGTTCTTGAGCTTCAGAATCCTGTTTAAACTTTTCTTCCTTCTCTTTCATCTCTTTATATTCTTCAGTTTCTTTAATCTCAGAAGAGAGATTAACAGCTTTTTCTTTAATCGTATCAGAAACCATAATTGAATCACCCTTTTTCTTTCAGCATAAATTACGCCTTATTTTAGTTTTTTCTCTAACATCTGGTCATAAATCCTAGACTTAATCCTAATCTCTCTGAAAGACCTACCTCTCGCAAAAAAGTAGAAAGTTGATAGACTTAGTTTCAATGTTGTTTAGCCCTTACAAAGAGTAGTTTATCTCTCAAATTACTCATATAGACTGGAGTTTTCTCCAGCTCAAAATGTAATTTGTCTGTTTTTTCCTGATTTAAAGCTTAAACTTAAATAGGTTGTAGAATAATCTTGAAAAAATGTTTGTGAGGTGAACTTATGAGAGGTAACGTAAAGTTCTTCAATGAGATGAAGAATTTCGGTTTCATTGAGCCCGATGAAGGCAGCAACGACGTCTTCGTCCACAGAAGTGCAGTTGAATCGGGGTCACTCAACGAAGGCGACGTAGTTGAGTTTGAAACCGAAGAGGGCGATAGAGGCCCTAAAGCAGTAAATGTCAGGAAAGTGTAGTAAGCCAATTCAAGTAAAGAAAAAGAAGACCATTCTACAGGATTCTTTTCATTGCTCAATTGCTTTGTAATCAATCTACACAATTTTTTTCTTTATACTTAAGTATAGCCGAGCTCCCCCTAAAACAGCTTGGGTAAGTATACTTATCTGAAGATTGACCATCAAAAATTTGGTTCAAGGAGACACTTCTATCTGGTGATCATCTATTTTCTTCAACATTGACTTTTTTATAGATAATCATAGTACAACATTTTAACATTTTGTATCCGTATCAAAAAATTATTTTAGTCTTATGCGAATAGGGTGTTTATAGTCTGCTAATAGAAATGCGTAAAATAACACGCTATTCTTAAGGAAATAATTATAATAAGTGGGCTGAAAGAAATAATAGAAAGGAGGGATAACATGGAGACTAAATCTATAATAGAGAGAATTAAAGGAATTTTTAGGAAAAAACAAGGAAAATAATTTCAAATTCCGTAGAATAAACCATACTACTCTTAATGTTTTTTTTAAGATAGGAATAATTGTACCTCTCCCTCATGTATTTGTGCCAGAGATTTTTCGTTCTTATCGTAATAGATGTTCTAGATCGGTGTTGAACCGGAGTGGACGCCTGTTTTGTTGGCTTTTTCCGAACCTGGGGAAAATGGTAAATAACAATAAATGCATTATGGTTGCATATGAAACTAACCATTGATGTCCCCTCCGATATGGAGCGGGAGATAACCAACAAGTGTGATGAGGAGGACATTTCTCCTTCTGATTTTGTTTATGCCTTGTTGGAGTGGTACTTCTATAAGAGGAAGAATAAGTTTGATAAGTCGGAGATGAAGGAGTTTTTGTCTACTGCGAAGGGTTACGGGCTTGAAAGGGTCAAGAACTGCAAGTACAGCGACAGGAACCACTGCGCGATTGAGGTGTTCGATGATCTTTTTGCCGAGGGGGAGCCTGAAGTTGTATCCCCGTATAAGTGCCTCTTCTGTCCTTATTTTGTGGATAAAAGAAAGGAGGATAGGAGAGCTGAACTCAAGCAGCCTACTGAGGCAAAGATGTATGAGCTGGCTAAGGTAGCGGCCAAGTTTGTGGTCGAGCTCTATGGCGATGAATTGGGTTATAGGCCTCATAGTATTGTTGAAGAAGACGAAGAAGGTGGCGAGGATAGCAGGCAAGGTAAAGAGTTCTCTAAAGATGAAGTAAGAAAGCTGATGGAGAACTGGTGAATACAACTCGTTCAGAGGAATATTAGAAATATTATTAAATCCCTGTTCTCAAAGCCAGTAGTATGGATTACACCCTTCGATGTATAGAGTGCGGCAGAGAGTATGAGACAGATGATCTCTACAAATGTGAATGTGGAGGTCTGCTGGAAGCAGCAATAGATCTCGACTCTGTCGAGGTTGATTTTAAGTTGGATGGTAGAGATCTCGGTGTATGGAAATACAGATCCCTTATTCCCGTCAAAATAGATCCTGTTTCTCTGGGAGAAGGTGGAACAACTTTATATCATGCTACCAGGATCGAAGAAGAAACCGGAATAGGCAGCGTTTTTGTTAAGCATGAGGGGCTGAACCCTTCAGGCTCATTTAAGGATAGAGGAATGACTGTGGGTGTGACCAAGGCTATTGAGCTGGGAAAGGATGCAGTATCCTGTGCTTCTACGGGAAATACTTCTGCTTCAATGGCCATGTATGGTGCCAAAGCCGGTTTACGAGCTTATGTATTGCTTCCTGCCGGTAAGGTTGCCCTGGGTAAGGTTGCTCAGGCATTGATGCATGGAGCAAAGATAATCGGGATCAAGGGGAATTTTGATGAGGCCCTGAACATCGTAAAGGAAGTGAGCAGGGTCCAGAACTTCTATCTTCTGAACTCTATGAACCCCTTCAGGCTGGAAGGCCAGAAGACCATTGCCTACGAAATTGTGGATAAGATAGGTGTTCCTGACCGACTTATTCTGCCTGTGGGTAACGCAGGAAATATATCGGCGATATATAAGGGGTTCCTGGAGTTAAAGAAATTGGGTTTGACGGAAAAAATACCCAGAATGACCGGAATTCAGTCCAGTGGTGCCAACCCTGTTTTCAGTGCTGTAAGGATTCACGGTGAGTGGGTCGAGCCTGTCATGGAACCGGAGACTGTGGCCACAGCGATCAGGATCGGTAACCCCGTAAACGCCAGAAAAGCTCTGAGAGCTATTTATGGGTCTGACGGAACTTCTATAGAAGTAAATGATGAAGAAATACTTGATGCCCAGAGAACACTGGCATCCAGAGAAGGTATCGGAGTTGAGCCTGCTTCTGCGGCCTCAATTGCGGGTTTGAGGAAGTTAGCTCCTGAGATCGGACAAGATGAGACCGTGGCATGTGTAACCACCGGACACCTACTAAAAGATCCTGAAATTGTGATGAAAGTCTGCGGTCAGCCCATTGAAGTTGAGGCAAGTGTTGAAGCTGTTACCAGGGAGCTTTAAACTAAAAATTAAACTAAATACATGTGTTTGATTTTGTATAACTGTAGAGAGGCCGGAAAAAAGATTTAAGAAGTTAGGGGATTTAACTCAATCTTTTAAGGGGGTTCTAGTTTTTCGACCTCTCGTTTATGAAGATCCTTTTCTAAGTTATAAAAGCTATCCGATTTTCAAAAACCAGTTTCAATTTAATAAATATAAAATATTTACGCATCATCATTATAATATAGAATGCTTTATAACAAGAAATACCAATTATGATAACACCGAAGATCGAATTTTCGTTCGGAATCTTGACAAATTATTCGGATTCCGCTTAGAGGTGAAATTAACATGGTAAAATCGGATATGAAAGAAATAAGCCCAGAAAACAACGGATCAATGGATAAGAATAAAGATAAAAATGCCAACGATATGCTGGATTATTTATGCTGGCGCGTAGAGAATTTAACCAAAAATGCGGATTGTTACACCTTTGGAGAGGACCTCACTATCAGCTTTGAAGACTGCAGTGGGGTGGACTTTCTTGATCTGCTTAGATCGGTAGAAGACTACGGCATTGACCTGGAAAATATCCAGATACACACAGACGGAGACGGTTGGATCGCAGTAGATGTTATAATAGGATAATTCACCATGTTCTAATTGCTATTGCTATTCATCCTCCTTATTGCGATCTCCGTTCAGCTATGTTGAATAATGGAGCTTTAAGTTATGTTTATGGATTAATCGTCGTTAAGGAACTGGGATATAACTTGCTTTCCCATTACGTTTATGGCATTCTTCTTGTTAGGGCCCAGGGGGCTTCCGGCAACTACCTGAGTGACACCCTCTTTTGAGAGCTTTTCAATATTTTCTGTGACATCTTCTGGTGTCCCGCTTATAGAGAACACGTCTACCAGCTGTTCATCCACTGCTTTGTTGACCTGTTTCCATTCGCCTTTCTTGAATGCTCTATCTAGAGCTTCTTTCACTTTTTCGATCTTCTCCATGTCGATGTTATGTCTATCGAATATTACTTGAGGGCTCCCAGCCGCAATAAAAGCTACGACTATTTTGGCAGCTTCTCTGGCTTTCTCCCTGTCTTTATCTACGCTCATGGAGGTATAGGCGGCAATATCGAATTTCTTTTTACTTCCTTTTAATCCCTCATCTATACTTTTTCGTGCTTCCTTGAAGTCACCTGGGTTTGAAGCGTTGATCAAGACGCCATCTCCAGCTTCCGCCGCCAGTTTGAGCATTTTAGGTCCCTGAGCACCGATGTATACGGGTATTTCGCCGCAATCGAAGTTAAGCTTAGCACCGTTCAGTTGAAAGAACTCTCCGTCATAATCTAAAGTCTCACCACTGAGCAATGTCTTTATGATCTCTACAGCTTCTTTTAATCTGGTGAGTGGTTTTTGCCACCTTATTCCTATTCTATCCAGAGTGATCTTATCTCCGGCAGCAATACCCAGTATCGCTCTCCCTTCTGCCACTTCATTGACCGTAGCTATTGAAGAGGCTATTACAGCAGGGTGTGATGTGTAGGGATTTGCCACACCGGCGCTTACTCTCATCGTGCTGGTCTTGAGTGCCAGCAGGGTAAGCATGGTATAGACATTCCGATTGTTATAGTGGTCAGTGATCCACTCATACCCAAAATTAACCTCTTCAGCGAGCTTGGTGTAGTACTCCAGCTCGAAATATTTCATATCTGGAACCATTTCTATGCCGAATCTCATTTTTTCACCTGATTGAGGGAAATTATTACGCTATAGCTCTCTCCAGGTTGTTGAGGAGCTCAACTCCTTCTAGTATACATTTTGTGGCTTATTCGAGTTATTTTAACATGATTTATAATGCTACATAAAAACTTTATCAAAATTTAGTATGAATGATAATCTCCTGAAGCTGCGGTTGTACAAAAGAAAATAAAGAAAAATATACGTTAAGGGTATTAGGGGTGAGCTACCTCAAGCTAAAGAGGCTCACTCAACTACGTTAAGGAGGTTGATTACTCAACTTCTTGAGACTGTTTGTCAGCGAGCTGACGAACTCAGAGAGTGACAAACTCAGTATGAAGCCTGTGAAAATTGTGGAGAAGCATGTTTCACTACAGAATTACAGAAAAAAGCAAGATCTGGTATGTATCACTTATTAATCTTTAAGGGTATAAAGATAACTCTATTTCTAAGGTGTTCCGGCTCAAATAACAAGTGTACTTTTTCTATTTCCCTTATTGTATTACCTATAGATAATGGTTTGGAGATAAATAATATTCCTGCATGCTCTTTACCTTTTGTATGAAGGCTTAGAAAATCTGAGTCTCTGGTTATAATAACCGTTTCATTCTCTTTGGCGTATGTTAATAGGTTTTCATCGTTCTCGCCACGCATACCCAATTCCTGAACAGAAGATATATCAATACCAATTTTTTTCAGAGCATCTACGGCTGATGTATCTATATGTTCATCAGCAAGGAATTTCATGTCAGGCTCTTTCTGAACTTCTCCACAAATTCCTCATGTTTTCTTAAATCATCCCTGATCTCTTCAGGGTTCTCATAGTAATAGGAGAGAGCCTCATGTACCTCCGCCAGGGAAATATCAAAAGCTTTAGCTATTTCTTCAGGAGAATAACTCAAAACCACGTACTTCTCCACAACATCCATAACCCTTATTCTCGTCCCAGCTATTCTTGCTGCTCCACTCATTAACTCATCTCTTGAAATCCTGACTTTCCTCTCAACTGCATCCATATCAATCATATAGAGTGGCCTTAATATTTAAAACTTTCAAAAATCTGCTTTAAGACGGAGTGGCTGAGATTGGTACAAGTGAACTAGAGAGGCTACCACGTCTGGCTCCACAGGCTTAACTTCAGCCTATGATGCCTGGTCTACCATCTGCAAGTACTCTCAGCCTTGCGGGTAACAAGAGGCGTGAAAAGGTATTAGATAAGGGCTGAGCGGAATGAAAGTAAAAATTATTATGCATCAACTCAGAGAGTACTCTGGAGATTTCTGCTTACTGAGGTGTTAATCATGAATCTGATCGTAATGGGTCCTGCCGGAGGAGGTAAAAGCACCTTCGTTAAAGCCTATTCCCATTACCTCGGTCAAAAAGGGTATCAGGTCAAGGTCGTCAACCTTGATCCCGCATCAGAACCCATATATCCTACTTCTGCAAATATCAGGGACTTCGTGAAGACTGAAGAGGTTATGAAAGCATATGGTTTGGGGATTAACGGTGCCCTGCTCAAGTCCATGGAGCTGGCCGTAGAATACGTCGAACGACTTACTGTTGAGGGCGAGTTCGTCCTCTACGATACACCGGGACAAATGGAGTTATTCTTATATTCCGAAGCTGGGAACAAGTTTATAAAGGAGATAGCATCCGATCCATTCACTGTGGGTTTGTTTATAGTTGATTGCGGTACCGCTGCGGATCCAGAGAACTTTGTCTCCATTCTGGCACAGAACACTGTAGTGTCATTGCGTACTGCCCTCCCCACTCTCACCGTATTCAATAAAATTGATCTCCAGAATGTCGAGCATGAGCTGGATTTGAACGTAGAATCGGTAAAGAAGGACATCTCCCGAAGGGGAGGTGTACTGGCAGAGCTTCTGGAGGGTCTGCTGGTTTTCGTGGAGCAAACTACAGTTAATTACCGCCCCTTAAAGGTCTCATCTACTTTATCCCAGGGATTTGAAGAGGTCTTCCACGCTGTAAACGAGGTCTTTTGCTCCTGCGGAGATATAAGCTGAAACTAAGCTGATACAGGTGCCAGTATGATAAGAGTGGGATGCTGCGGATTCGGTAAAGGCTTCAAAGAGGTAAACAATGTTCAGAAGGAAAAATATCTTTTTGCATGGGAGCCGAGAGGAGGCTGGAGAGAGGATACGATAAAGAGTCTTTGCGAAGAGCTGGACTTGGTCCACTGCGTGGACCCCTTGATAAAAAATTCGCTTCACGGCAAACCTCAATATTACAGGCTGCACGGAGGAAAGGGTTATAAACACAAATACACTATCACTGAGCTTCAAAAGCTATCGGAGATAGCCATGGGTGATTGCTATGTCCTGTTCAACAACATGTACATGTTTGAGGACGCTTTGAGGTTTAAGGAAGTGCTCGGCGATGGGTAGAGTTATCTATACTGTGGGCACCAGCAATAGAACTATAGAGCAGTTCATAGGTTTGCTGAAGAGATACAATATAGAGGTCGTACTTGATGTCCGCAGTTTTCCCACCAGCCGCTTTGAGCACTTTAAAAAAGAAGTTATGTCCGGTTATCTTAAGGAAGGAGATATTGAGTACGTCCACTTAAAGGAGTTAGGAGGATACAGAAAAGGAGGATATATAAATCCTACACCAAGACCAGTGAGTTCGAGGAGGGTCTAAAGAGACTGGAAGAAATTGCAGAGGACCGAACGGCCACCATAGTTTGTGCAGAAAAACTCCCCTGGAAATGCCATCGCAGATACATCACAGATGAACTCTCAAAAAAAGGCTGGGAGATCGAGCACATAATTGATGAGAGATCCGGGAGTCAGAAAAGCCTGCATGGCGTTTAAGACCTATATATTCTTCACACCTGCATTTTGTTTCATGGCCGACTGGAAGCCCAGCATCTTCTTCAGCTCCTCAAACACGTTATACACGATGGGGCACAGAGAACAGTCCACCAGAACGGTTTTCAGCTTAAAGATGTAGTTCGCGCTGTCCAGATGTGGGTAGGAAACGCACTCATTAGGACGGTGGAGGTAGCAAGAGCACTCGTTATCCACCAAAAAAGGGCAAGAGTCACTTTTAAAAGTATAGTCCCCTTTGAGGTCTGTGGTAAGATACAGCGTTTTAAGGTCCTCTGGGCCAATATCTAGACAGGAGGACAATCTCTGTACATCATCGCTGGATAGAGTAACCTTCAGCTTTTTACAGCATCTGGCACAAGTTCTGCAATCTATTTTCTCCCAGACTTCCATGTAAAGCTCCATCAAAATGGGTGTGATGTCTATCTTAACATGTTTTAGAAACACCTGGAACTCCAGATTTTCTTTCTCCTTTTTCCGTCCCAATAACTCCACAAAGTCTTGATCGGTTATCATTCGCCCTCCCCCAACTGATTTGCACTGGATGATATACTAATTATCAGGCTTTAAAGAATATAACCTTTGCGTGGAATATATTGAAGTGGAATACAACTAGCTAATTTAGGTAATTAAGATCCAGCCCAAAATAGTTCGAACTGGGTTAAAAATGAGTTAAAGTATTATAGGGTTATGATCTTGCCTTTACCCTTGACGTTGACGTCGCCGACCAGTCCTTCTTCTGTTTTGAGGAATGCGGGCACAACTTCGAAGCTCCCTCCGATCCTTATCTCCCCACCGGTCATGTCCCCGCCGGTGTAACCGCAGTCCCCGTGAATGGTTATAATCCCGTCCTTCATCTCCGTGCCGATGAAGTCTCCTGCTTTACCCTTTATCTCTATCTCTCCACCCCTCATCTTCTCTCCGATGTAGCTGCCAGCACTGCCTTCCACAGTTATTTTACCGCCTTTCATTCCTTCCAGGTTACCCCAATAGTGGCAAGCCAGGCAGTTCTGGACATTACCTTTGACTATGATCTCTCCATCGTCCATCTCTGCCCCCAACCAGTCGTCAGCGTCACCCTCAACAGTTATTTTACCGCCTTTCATGAAGGCACCGCAGTTGGCTCCGATATCTCCCTTGACAATTATTTCGCCGTCGAACATTCCCATACCGATCCACTTGACCCTGCTGAAGTCTCCGTCCAGAAAGATAGTGTTGTCCTCTCCTTCTTTCCCCATCTCGAACAGCTCGTCCAGAGGGGTTTCGTATTTTCCGTAATATACTGTAAACTTCTTTATCTCTTCCAGGTCAAGAGTAGCCAGATCAGGAGTTATCTCGGCCTCAATATTGACCTCAAAATCTACTTTGGGTTTGAGGGTAAGCATTTATTTCACCTCTATGCGCTTGGGGTTTCTCATCCACTCCTCTTCTACCCCGTAATTGCTTCTCATTACGGTATAGTAGTTGAAGTATTCTTCCAGGTCAGCTTCAATTATTTCGGTGGTGGTTTTATGGGTAACATCGGTCCACAGAGTTCTTCCCCACATCTCTTTTGCCAGCTGACCGTCCTTGACCACTACTTCTCCTCCTTTTATGGTGCAGGCAGGAGAGCTCAGGGCTTTCTCGATCTGGTGGTAATTGTTGGGGTTGAAATCTTCGGGGTCAATATCATAGACCACGATATCCGCATCGGCACCCACACCGAGATGTCCTTTATCTTCCAGCCCCAGAATTCTGGCTGGTGTGGAGCGGGTCAGCTTGACAATATCTTCCAGAGTCCTCTCCGTCTCCATCGATGGTAGGTTGGTGGATTTCTGGATGTATTTGTGGGCTTTCTGCATTTCCTCGTCTCTATATTTTTTGGAGAGGAGCATGGTCATTATATATGGATACTTCTCGAAGGGTCCTCCGTTGGGATAATCTGTAGAGATAGCATTCTTATGGGGGTCGACCATCAGACCCAGTTCCAATCCTATGGTCCACATCACCGAGTGAACAGGGCTCCCCGGCTTGTAGACCACAGGGACTACTCCTCCTCCCGTTTCCAGCTCCACATCAGAGTTGACCCACTTCTTCCTCATCAATTTGTGCAGCTCGAACTGGAAGGGGCTGTCGGCGGTCATGGTAGTTGCATGACCAAATATCACCTGCCCCATATCCATGGTGATGTTATCCGACTTGTTGACGTGTTTGGCTATTTCTTCCGCTCCACTTCCAAAATCCTTCCACTCAGATCCCGAAAAAGCGTTGAACTGGACGTGAGTAGCATGTAAATTCTGTCTTTTATCATTCTTCATCCCCTTGGCAAGTTTCAGAGTGTCCATGGTGGTCTCGTAATTACCCGGATTTCCCAGGTTGTTGCAGTGGATGTGGATGGAGTGAGGCATGTTCAGCTCGTCGTTGGCCCTCATCAAGGAGCTTATTACTTCTCTTACAGTTACATCAAATCCTGGAACCTGGTCATCTATGTGGTGAACATTGCTGCCGTACATCCACGCCTCTACACCACCGGGGTTGACCAGCTTCACTCCGTAGCCTTTCATTCTCTCCATAGCCCAGCTGATGAAAGAGGACAGCCTTTCAATATCCTTTTCAGCAGCGAACTTGAAGACCAGATGCCAGTTCCCGAACAAGGGCAGAGAAACTTTATCGATTATGGGTATGGAGTCGAGCTCTTCGTGAGTGTGGATGGCGTATAAAGGTGGTGTAGCGGGTTCCACTGCCGTAGTATATCCCATCTTGGCATACTCATAACCTATTCCGGGAGAGGTCAGAAGGGTTCTTCCCACGGTCGATCTGAACTTATTGCTTTTCTGTCTAACGGTCCTGAACTCTTCCGGCCTCATAGCCCTGCCGGAGTTCACCTTTCTGGCACCTATATGAGCATGAATATCAATACCGCCTGCCACCACCATCTTGTTGCTGGCATCGATAACTTGGCATTCGTCATCGTTCACTTCTGACTGATCAACAATAACCCCATCTTTAACGAACAAATCCATTTTGCCGTTTATCCCGTTCTTGGGATCGATAACAAATCCGTTTCTGATCTGTAGAGCCATCAAATCACCTTTGAGCCAACCTTTCTCCCCTCTCTTTTCCCCTTTAATCCCATAACCTGGTGCAGCATTCCTTCCAGGATCTTCTTGTCGCTCCAGTAATCGCTATCTACTACTTTCTTCACTCTTATGGGGACTCCATCCATTCTGTAGGCTGTCCCTTCTGCTTCAATACCAGTGATGGAGCAGGGGATGACCACATTCGACAGCAAGGTAGTTAAGTTGGGGAAGGGATCGATCTGAATGACCGGGATCTCCTTGAGCCGTTCGACAGCAGCCTTGGGGAAGTGGGCTGCAGGGTCGGTGGAGACCATTAAGGCAGCATCACAATCCTTCCTCATTAGAGCTTCAACACCGGTGAACTCACTGGGAGCGAAGCGAGGATAACCACGGCTGAAATCAACCGCATACTCATAACCGCATTCCCATGCAGGAACCTCTCCTGCACCTACAACGTTGTAGTGTCCTCTCATGGGCTGCAGTATGCATCTGGTCCTCCTGTTTAGAGTTTGAACCAGTTTGATGATATTTTCAACATTCCTGTCATGACCTCTGATGTGGGATAGACCCAGACCGAACAGGATGGTGATGTATTTGGCGTTGAGCATCATTTCTGCCAGCTCTTTCAGCTTCTTTTTGCTCACTCCACCCACCATATCCGGGACAGCATCTTCCTGACCGCTGACTATAGACCTCAATGCGGAGAATATCAGGTAGTCCGTTCCAGGCTCCACCTGAACAAAATCAGAGGCCATTAAAGCGGAAATAGTCTTTCTGACATCCACCACAACCACCTTTCTGTCAGCTCTTCCTTTGGTCAGCAGACCCCGGGCCATAACGGAGTATCTGGTAGGGTGTCTGGGGTGAGCTTCAACGGGATTGCATCCCCAGAATATAGCCAGATCGGTCCTGTTCTTGATCTGCCCAAGGCTTCCTCCGGGCAAACCTTCCTCGATCATGGCCAAGGTCCCGGGAGCATGACAGACGCTGGAGCACTGGTCATAAATCCCACCAACTTTTTCGGTCAGTATGACACCCTGTCTTATAGCCTCATTGACCGTAGAAGACCACCCAAAGAGCAGGGGCCTTCTGGCATTCTCCAGGATCTCTGCCGAACTCTCTATAGCTTCCTCATAACTGACCTTCTTCCCATCTATGGTGGGAGCCGCAATCCTCTCTTTTTTGGAGAACTTTGCCTCCCCCAGAGGACAGAAGTCCTTGCTTTTGAAGTTCTCTCCATCAAAGTAAACATCATCGCAAACACTGCCGCAGAATGTACAGGTAACGTTCTTCACTCAATCACCCCAGAATATCCTGAAGAGTGACCACTTTCTCTTCAGTTTTTTCTACTGTGCCTTTAATACCTTTGTATAATGGAGTACCGGTGCCATCAGTCCTGGGACTGACCACCTGATTAGCGTAAGGGCCCATGGGAATAAATATCATTCCCCGGGGAATATCGGTTTCATCTATTATGTTCTTCCTGGCAAACAAGACCACCTCACCAAAATCGGTTCTAACTCTGATCCTATCTCCTTCTACAAGCCCCAGAGAATCGAAATCATCTTTATTTAATTCTCCAAAGCTAACCGATTCAAAATACTCTGGAGTAAGCTTGTCTTCCACCAGAGTGCCCTGCTCCGTCGTCCTCCCGGTATTAACCGTAACTTCAAGCATGTTTTCACCAATAATCGGATTTGAACTACCGTTAGCACTGCTAACGACTCTATCAGCTTTTAAGCTCACTATTTGTAATGATTTAAATATTTAATTATTGTGCTGGAGGTTGTTGGTTATAGGTGGATATATGTTCTCAATCATTTTTTATACTTTATTATGATGGGGAAGTCCATGAGCCGCGGGGAGCTAAGGAACAAGATCATTATATTATTTACCCTTCTCCTGACCGTTCCCTGGTTTTTTATTAAGCTCATGGGTATTGAACTTTACTCTCCGTTCATAGCGTTTTTCTCTGGGTTGTGTGTTGTCGCAGCGGGTTTCTTACTTGCCTGGTCTTGTGAAACGGCAGAAATGGACGTGCCCAAGAGTCTGGCAGTAGCGGTTGTGGCACTTATTGCAGTGCTGCCAGAATATGCTGTAGATGGTTACCTTGCCTGGATGGCTGGCAAGAACCCTGAATACATCCATTACGCCATAGCCAACATGACGGGTGCCAATAGATTGCTGATAGGTATTGGATGGAGCTCTGTAGCCCTGTTTGCCATATGGAAGCGGCTTAAGGCTGGGTCAGAAGAAAGATTCGTGTCACTCAAAGAGGGTCTCAATCTTGAGCTGTTCTTTCTTATGGTGGCGACCGTTTATGCTTTCACTCTTCCGTTTAAAGCGTATATCAGCGTTCTGGATGCAGTGGTTCTGATATCTTTATACGTAATGTACGCTTACCTGTGCTTCAAGTCACCTATAGAACCTTTTGAAGCGGTGGGAGTAACCGAATACCTGTGCTCCCTCCCTGCTAGGACCAGAAAATTTTCCGTAGTAGGAATTATGGCATTTTCAGCATTTGCCATACTGGTTTCGGTAGAAGCATTTGCTGAGAGCTTGATCCACACCGGAAAGATCTTCGATATAGACTCTTTTCTTATGGTCCAGTGGGTAGCACCTCTGGCCTCTGAAGCACCTGAATTCACCGTTGCCCTTATTTTTGTTAGCAAGATGAGGTACAACCACAGTCTCAACGTCTTGATCTCCTCCAAAGTAAATCAGTGGACCCTTCTCCTGGGCAGTATCCCCGTGATCTACAGCATTTCAGTGGGAGAAATTGCTCACTTGCCTTTTGACCACAGACACGTCCTGGAAGTTCTGCTCACAGCCTCACAATCAATATTTGCTGCCGTCCTCATCCTCAACCGAAGGTTCTCCGTCAACAAAGCCCTGTTATTACTGGCATTATTCCTCATACAGTTCGCTATACCCACAAATGAAGTGAGGCTGGCAGTATCATTGATATATCTGGCGATACTAATTCCCGTGGCCTTCATGTACAGGGACGGGTTCAGACCCATGTTCTCCCACATAAGAGGCGTTATAAGGAGATAGCTCTTGGGCAGTGGGAAGCAGGACAATAAGACAACAGGTAGCAGGTAAGCTCATCAAAATAACATGCAAATTTTTCCACTACATCCGTTGTTTCCTGTGCATCAAGTGACTTTCATAAACTGAACCGGTTTTTTGCACGCCGAAAGCGAAATTACAGATATATTGAATACTAGAGAAAAATTACAAGTATTACAAGTATCTTGGATAAAACAAGGTTCAGGCGTTCAAACCTAAATTATATAAAAGACAGTAAGAAAAATTGGAAAATAAAATGTTACAGATGGACCATTTGGTCTAGGGTCCCGGGGGTACACCTCTCCAACCGGCAAATTGGAAACCTTTTTCGGGACTCTTATTTCAGCGAACTGAATAGTATGGTTGGTATGGTTATTCGGTATTCTATGTACTTAATGGTATGAGGTTGGACAGGAGTAAGGAACGGTAAGGTCCTGCTTGATCCTCCAAAGAGGAGAGATTGCAGCCTGATGAAGAGCTCTTGTATGTGGCCAAACGGAAATTGAAGACCTGAATTGCTACCGTCGGTCTATTTCAGCGATTGATTTCGATCACTTCTTTTCTGGCGGATATTTTTGATAGAGTTTCTTTCGTTGGGCTTCTAACAGGTTCTCTTCAATACCGGCGAACTCTGCTGCTGATTGTACTTCAACCCCTGCATCTTTGCCTTTAGAGATAACTTCTTCTATTTTTTCTCTCCAGTTAAAGTCCCTGGCGAGATGATGGTCCACGATCAGGTTCTTGACATCCGTATCATCAATCAATTTCTGGAGATTGTTCACAGATTCCTCTAAGGATTTTTTAGAGTACCTGAATCCCAGCATGTAGGTCATGGGCCCATCGATGAATATTACGTGAGGGTTGGATTCTAGCATAAAATCGAGTTGGGCGGGTATAGATGGGCCCTCTACGTCAGAAGAGTAGAGGAATCTCTGGTCGCCGTCATCGATAAGCAGTTCTATGACGTGCCCCAATTTATCACTGGTCCCGTGAAATACAGGTGGAGAGACGACCATTTTTGTGTCTCCGAACTGGTAGGTTTTTCCGTCGGCGAATTCAACTGATTCGGCATTGTTAAGTTGTTTTAAGAAGTGTTTTCCACGATTCATCTGGCTCTTGTTTATCTTTTGTGTGGTGTGTTTGGCGAGAACCTTTTTTCCATCAAATAATCCGGACTCATCGGGATTGTGGTGGTCGTAGTGGTAATGGGTGAAGATAGCAACTTCCGACCTGGTGACGTGCTCCTTGATGTTTTCCCACAGCTCTTCTTTCTTCTGAAGTTCCATAGGATGGGGTGAAAGCCTGTATCTCTTGGGTCCCAGTGCTACTGAAGGGTCGATGATAAGTTTAAGGTCATCGGTCTCCACGAAAGTAGACATGCTCCTTGCTCCAAAGGAGTCGAATGCTAAGGGAGTTATCCGCATATCAAAGTTTTAGTATTCGGTTTTATTTAAGGTATTTGAATGTCTATTCTCTAAAGGGTGGAAAATCTTCAAAAATAAAATGATAGGAAAGACCGGCTCCCTAAAAAAATAAAGCCCTCTCTAATACAGCCCCAGTCTCTCCTGTAGACAGGTTGGCATTTCTAAATTTAGCCACCTCTCCAACCGGCATTGATGTATTTGTTCTTCTATGATTAATAATGTTATCGATTTTATCTCGGTCATTATCACCATGAATGTGCTCTAAATCATAAACCTAAATTGAGATTCATTTGCAGATGGTTATCCGATGGCGGAAACACTTTTCATCTCCAAATAGACAATCAATGTAAAAACAATTTTTCATCAAGGTTATTTTTGAATGTGTTTACCACACAACTATATTCAAAATTGTGATAGAAAAACTTTTAGTCACCTATGACTATATCTCATAATAATGATTGTAATTGTGGGTATGATTGCAACCCTAATAGGACTTCTGGGTTACTCTCTTATACCACAAAAGAGGTTCGAAAACGAGAATTATCTTTCCTCCATTGTCAATTTTTATATGGTGGTGTGCTTCACTCTTTTTTTACATACATATACTCGATTCTTTAAAATGAACTACATGTTTCTGGAGGTTTTTTTCGGCTTCTCCATTACTGTAGCAGCGATCTACCTCTTATGGAACGTTGTTGGAGTTAGTAAAGAGATAAACAAGCAATTCGACTTCTTCAGGCTGAAGAACGGGGTTTTATACGCCTCTCTGGCCTGGCTAATGGGTAAGGAATTCGCTTTCATAGAATCTTCTACTCTTTTCCTACCAGGGCTAATACTGTTTCCTCTGTTTTTCGCCCTGCTCTATGCATTCCTGGTGATGAAGGAGATGAACCTCCAGTTCTTTTACGAGAACCCCAAGGTCTTCTCCAATTCATTCCTATTGATCCTCTTATCCGGAATTGCCGTGATCAGCATGGGGCTCAACCCGGGTGCACAGTCACCAATTGAATTTGTAGCAGCCATTATAGCCCTTTACGTCGTTACCATGATGTTCAGAGCAGCAAAACCCTTTTTAAGTTGAATTTGAACTGCAAAGTAGTAAAGGATATCAAGTAAATAACTTATGTCTGGATAGCAGGTGAATACTGGATAATAAGTAAATACTTAAAAGAACCTGCCCAGTATTCTACCAGGGTTAGTCAATGAGAGCATTTCTGGTAGTGGGAAATAAGGCTGTTACCAAACCGTTTAATCTGAACGACCTTCCCGGGGCTGCGGGTCGAATGGACATTATGTGCAGGTGTGTTGCGCAAGCATTGTTCTACTCTCATGGGGTCCGAAAGGATACTGAGATCTACTTGCTATTGCTGGGAGGTGAGCCTTCTAAAGCACTGAGAATAAATGGGGGTGAGGTCAAGTATATGTCCCCTGACGAGCGCAATATTGCAGGCCTATTGCGGAAGGCTCTCCAGAACGAAAAAGAGGAATGGAAGAGAAGCACACCCGGCATCTATTCTGCTGTAAAAACCTTCGAAGAACTGCTCAACGAGCTATCCCACCACTACAACATATTCTATCTTAGAGAGGACGGCCAGGACATTCGGCAGGCTGCACCTCAACTTCAAAACACTCTGTTCGTTATGGGCGATCATTTGGGACTGAGTGACGGAATGGAAGAAAAATTGTTCTCTTATACGGACAAAGTCGTCTTTTTATCTCCAATACTCTTACAGGCAGACCAGTGCATTTTAATCACTCACTACGAGCTGGACAGGGTCGATACGGGTAAGGTTTAGTGAGGGTTAGAATACTTATATGGGGAAATAAAATCTCGTTTGGATGCTTAAACTATGTCAGAAATGCAAAGATAGGCTTGAACTATCTCTTGATATCGCCGATCCTGAAGAGTGCCTCCTGTGCGGAGGGATCCTGTGGAAGCCGGAAGAAGTCGCTTCAAGGATGCTCGAGGAGGTAGGAGGTTACGAATTCAACACCTACCTAATAGGCTGCAAACTGGAAGGGAGTGTAAAGGCTCTAGAATACTACCTAATGGAAGAATATGGTGTTGAAGACGATAAGACCATAAAATTCGAGTTCAATAGAGAAGTGGGGAAGGCACTCGGCAGTCTGGTCCAGAAGTCCTATTCGCCCCAGAAGCCGGACATCACTATTGTTTATAATCTGGAAACAGGTGAATTGGAGTTCGAGGTAAGGTCCCTCTATATTTATGGCAGGTATTTGAAGAGAGTGAGGAATATATCTCAGACCACCTGGTTGTGCAGGAGTTGTCAGGGTGAGGGATGCGAGATATGTGGTTACACTGGCAAGAATTACTATACATCAGTGGAGGAGCTAATAGTCAATCCCGCTTTAGAGATGACACAGGGTAGTAAGGGGGTGCTTCACGGTTCTGGAAGAGAAGATGTAGATGTCAGAATGCTTGGTGACGGAAGACCGTTCATTCTGGAAATTCAAGAACCAGGGAAGAGGAATTTTGACCTGAGAGGGCTTGAAAGAATAATAGCTGAGGAGGCAGAAGGGAAAGTTGCGGTGAGGGAGTTAGAGATCGCAGACTCGGATGACGTCAAGCTGGTCAAAGAGGGGAATTACAGAAAGACCTACCAGGCTAAAGTGGAGTTCGAAGAAGAGATAAGTGAAGAAGAACTGAAAGAAGCGCTGGGAAGCATCAGTAACAGGACTATATACCAGAAAACTCCTACCCGGGTCCAGCACAGGAGAGCTGATGTGGTCAGGGAAAGGAATACCTACGATATCAGGCTCTCGCTTCATCAAGGAACTATTTCCGTGATCGAAATAGATGCGCAGAGCGGTTTATATATTAAAGAACTAATTAGCGGAGATGAGGGGAGAACAACACCCAATCTGTCGGAAGTTTTAAATAACTCTGCAAGGGTGTCTAAACTTGACGTCATTAAGATTTGGGATAAAAATAATACAGTCTAAGAACTCACTAGGAGGTAAAGATTATGGGATGGAAATCTCATGGTTTTCGATTTAGATCTGGTAGAAAACTCAAGAAAAGTGTAAGGGATAAAGGCATTAGGATACGGAAATTGCTTCAGGAATTCGAAGTAGGGCAGCCTGTGCACATCAAGATTGAATCTGCATCCCATAAAGGTATGCCCCATCCTACGTATCAGGGAAGAACTGGACGGATTATAGGAAAAAGAGGTAGAGCATACCTGGTCAAGATAAAAGATGGTGGGAAAGATAAGACCATTATAAGTGCACCGGAGCATCTTGCACCGCAAAAATAATATTTATTCAATTCTTGTCTTGTATAGAAATTGGTTTGGTGTGAATAATGACCTTTAAGAGAGTTAGGGAATTTGATTATATTACTACAGCTGAGGCTAAAGACGTATTGGAAAAAGTAATTGAAGAAAGGAAGGAAGAATCCGAGCTCCTGTTCGAGACCAGAAGGTCAATGAGCCACCTTAGAACTTTCTCCAAAATACCGGCTGAGCAAGCTGCCCAGCTGGTCGATGAGCTTGCAGAACTCTCACAGGTGGGCAAGAAGGATCTGGCGGTCAAGCTTGTGGATATAATGCCCCAATTACCAGATGAGGTAAGGACTATTTTTGCTAAAGAAAGGTTTACACTGAGCACAGAGCAGATACAGGAAATACTCGAAGTCATCGACAAATACAGGTAATTTAAAAAAAAATAAATAGCTTTTGGTGAATTTTATTATCAGAGGAGTATTTGTATGGATAAAACCAGGACTGCCCGACACTCACAGGATAAGAACAAGGAGAAAATGGAGGATTATGCATACATACTTGACTTCATGCCTTACGGTCATCCGGAGGATAAACGTCCCATACATAAGAGAGACTCTCTCGCCCAGGTCGTGGGAGAAAAAAGGTTTACTCTTCTCGAGGTCAGCGTAAAAAAAGGGACGAATCCTCTGGTAATGGACAGGACGTTCATTGGGAAGGGAGAAAGAGAGCTCGTTCACAAGATCAAGAGGAGATTGAGCTACGAAGAAGTTACTCCTGCCGCAAAATCAGAGCTGCCCTTCGTTATTGAGCATATAATCAAATCAGATGAACCGAGGTTTGTGGATATCTTCAATAAAGCGGAGCCAATAACTACAAGACTGCATCTTCTGGAGCTGTTCCCCGGTGTGGGGAAGAAGACCATGTGGGCTATAATAGATGAAAGAAAGAAAAAACCCTTCGAGAACTTTAAAGGTATCTCTGAAAGAGTTAAAGGCTTGCAGCATCCGGAAAAGCTCATCACCAACAGGATAATCTACGAGATGCAGAATCCACGAACGAAGTACAAGATATTCGTTTCCTAATTTTTTGTCTCGTTATTGTTTTCTATGCCCAGATTAGGTCAACATGTTCTTTCCGATAGAAGGGTCATCCACAGATTATGTGATTACGCCGAAATCAGCCAAAGAGATACTGTTCTGGAAGTGGGTTGTGGTTCGGGGAACATAACCGGGTTTCTGCTGGACCGGGCACGCAAGGTCATTGGCATGGAGATAGATGACAAATACTTTCAGGACCTTCAGGAGAAATTCCGTGAAGAGATCGAAAACGGAAAACTGGTTTTATTACATGGAGACGCTCTTAAACTTGACTTCCCTCCTTTCAATAAGTTCACATCCAACATACCCTACAGCGTATCATCCCCTCTGACCTTCAAGTTACTCCAGTATAATTTTGAAATGGCGGCTGTAATATACCAGAAAGAGTTTGCCAGGAGAATGGTGGCAGACCCGGGCAGTAGAGACTACAGCAGGTTGAGCGTGGTGATAAAGTCATACTGTGATCCAGAATTTATGGAGTCTGTACCCAGAGGAGCTTTCAGACCCCAGCCTGAAGTGACATCAGCCATAGTTCGCTTAGCCCCCCGTCCCCAGTTCAAAGTAAAAAATAGAGAGATCTTTGAGGAAATGGTGAAATTCGTCTTCAGCAGGAGAAGAAAGATGGTGGGAAAGAGTTTATCCCAATGGAGCAAAATGAGAAAAATAGAGCTGAAAATCCCCGGTGATCTGAGTAAAAAAAGACCAGAAGAAATTGAACCGGAAATTTATGCTCAACTGGCTGATTCAGTATGATAGACCAGATATATCCCCCTTCAGAAGACTCTGAACTCCTGCTGGAAGCCGCCCTACAGGAAGTCAGGATGGAAGACGATGTTCTGGAAGTAGGGATCGGAAGCGGGTTCGTATCTTCTCAACTATTGGACATATGCAGATCTCTGGTGGGAACCGATATATCCCCCCTGGCAGTTAAGGCGGCTAAGAAAAAGGGAGTAGAGGTACTGAGAACACAATTTGCCCGGGGAATAGGGAAGAGTTTCAGTTTGATCCTGTTCAATCCCCCTTACCTGGAACTTGATGAGAGGGAGAAAGTAGAGAAAAGTGATAAAGGAGAGAAGGGGGTTAGTGAGGACTGGATGAGGAAAGCCATAGACGGGGGAAAAAACGGCACAGAGACTATATCCAGGTTCCTGTCCGAAATAAAAGATGTGCTGGCGCCTGAAGGAAGGATAATCCTCATAGTCTCCTCCATAAACTTTCCATATATTGAACAAGAGATAAAGAATCATGAATTCTCATACCAAACCCTGCTGAAGAAAAGAGTATTCTTTGAGGAGCTTTACGCCCTCAAATTGTATCCGAATTAAACTCAACCCCTTCTGGTTTATCTTAAACTGTTCAAATCCAACAGCTCCACAGTTCAATTGTTCAAATTCATCCGTAGTTCTCAACTGTTTCTTTCCATACGTCTTCAATGTATTTGTTGGGGTTGACGTCGTAGCTTTTGGCGATAAGAAGGGCGACAACTTCCATGTTGAGCACGTTACCCAGCTCTTCCTGTTTTTGGTTGATCATGGCAGTGATTTCGCTTACCTCTTTTCCACTGGTTTGAGCGATATCCCAGATGATCTCATCAAGAGATGAAGAAGATAATACTCTTTTCAGCTCGGGTTTGAAGTCCAGAGGTACCTCAATACTGTTGACGTCGAAAGAAGGTTTGAGCTTATCATCGTCTTCGATCAGCAAACCCTTTTTTAGTGCTGTATCTACAACCTGTTTACTCTTTTCATGAGTGAACCAGTTCAGATCAAAGGAAAGAACATAGTTGAGCTCTGAACCAGTAACCTCCTTTTTTCCCTTGCTCCTGAAAGCAGCGGCGATTACATTGCGAAGCATATGAACAGTATAAGTCAGATGAATATATCTTTTGCTAATTTGAGGTTTATTTATAATGATCGAAAATAATTCTTATCGGTTCCATATGCCATAAAGGGTTTTTCTGCATTGGGGACATTTTCCATCTTGTATTTTGTTCTGGAGGATGTTATGGCTGTGGCGGTGGATCAAAAGTTCACTGCATTGAGGACAATAAGTATTCTCATATTTATGTCCTGATACATTTCCAATGTACGCGAATTCAACCCCCTTCTCCCTGGCAGTCTTTACCGCGTTCTCCAGGACGTCAACCCTGGTAGGAGGCTCTTGATACATAAACGCCGGGAAGTATCGGGTGAAGTGGAGTGGGACCTCGCTGCCGGCATAAGTGAGGTGGTCCTCTATCACCTCTTCTATGGTCTGTCGGTTGTCGTCTATCCCGGTTACCAGTAGCTTGACCACTTCTACATGAACTCCTTCTTTGACAGCATATTTCACGTTGCGCCACACCTTGCTTATCTCTGTTGAACCTCCGTGGTAGCACGATCTTTCATTCTTTATGTCGAAATTTATCGCATCCATACCTCCTTCTATAAGCCTTTTGAGCGGTTGGGGCATCATGTAGCCGTTAGAGACCATGGTATTCTTCAAGCCGTTCTTTGCTGCCAACGGGAAGAGATCAAGCAAGTATTCGAATAATAGTGTTGGCTCATTAAAACTGGCGCATATACTGGGGTCTTTTTCACCCAGGGCGGCACCCAGGGCGGCATCAACCACTTCTCTCGGCTCGATCCTGTCATATTGCCGGGAAGGAGGTTTTCGAGAGATATGTCGATTCTGGCACCAGGGACATTTTAGATTACAGGAGTATGTGGAGAAGGTCATGCTGGTTGACGAGGGGAGGAAATGGTGGAATGGTTTTAGCTCTATCGGCCTGCTCTCTAATGCACTGAGATTTCCGTAGGTGAGCGTGTAGAGACTCCCATGTTTGTTCACTCTGGTGTTGCACAATCCCATCTCGTCCTCTCCAATTTCGCAGCGGTTCCAGCAGAGGTTGCACGTTATGGCCCTATTTCTTCGAGTAAAAACCTCAGCTTGATGTAACTGGCTATCTTTCATCCCACCGATGATAGTATAAACCACTAGTTAATTTTTAAGTTGGATTTATAGTGCATCATTTCACCACAGCAACATTTATGTTTGGTTATCATGTTATTATAATAATGAGTGAGATGTTAAATGATCTTCTCAATCTTATCACCGGAAGAATGGTATTATTCAGCATAATTTTGGGAGCTATTTACTGGATTTTAGAACCTCTTATTCTTCACAGGAGCAATTTCATGGAACAGATACTTGCCCCATACTGGCATGAGTTCTGGATGCGGTTTATGGTCATCGTAGCTCTGATATTGTTCGGTGGGATTGCCCAGTTCTCCATAAATACCAGGAAAGAAGTCGAGGAAGCGCTCAGAGAAAGTGAAGAGCGTCTGGAAAATGCCAACAGGGAGTTGAAGAAAACGGGTGAACTCAAAACCCAATTCTTGAATGTGGCCTCTCACGAGCTCAGGACTCCCTTAACACCCACAATTGCCCAGTTACAAATGATTCTCCAGGGTTATTTTGGTGAGCTCACTGCAGAGCAGAAAAAAAGTCTGGAAACAATTTTAAGAAGTACACAAAGTCTGGAGCGTTTGATCGAGGACATTTTGGATATATCTAGACTAGAGACCGGGACTATGAAGTTCATTATGACCTGGGCTAATTTGAACAACGTGGTAGAGGGAGCTGTGGAGACGATGAGGCCCAAAGCCCTGTATAAGAACATAGACATTGTCTTAAAGCTGGATAAAACCCCACAAACCGTAATAGACAAGGACAGGATATCTCAGGTCATTATTAACCTCATAAATAACGCCATTAAATTTACTGAAGAAGGGAGCATGATTTTTGTGAACATGGAAGATGATGGAGAGCGGGCTGTAATCTACGTGAAGGATACGGGCCCGGGTATAAAAGATGAAGATATTGAAAGGATATTCAAGCCTTTCGAACAGGCTGTGGTGAACAAAGCAGGAAAAGAGGGCTCGGGGTTGGGGCTGGCAATATGTAAAGGAATTGTGAAGTTCCACGGAGGAAATATCTGGGTAGAGAGTATGCAGGGGAAGGGCTCCACATTTGCGTTCACTATTCCCTACGATCAGGAGGTAAGAGAGGTTAAAGCTGAGCCGGAGTCACTCAGTTTCAATTAAAGGAGGTGTTTTACGTGAGCAAAGTAATGATAGTTGACGACAGTCAGGATATAGCTGAGAGCTTACAAGACCTAATGGATAAGGAAGGCCATGAAACCGATCTGGCTTTTGATGGGGAGGAATTACTGCGTAAGGTTGATAATTTCAATCCCGACCTGATTCTGCTGGATGTGATGATGCCCGGATTGAACACCAGAGAAATACTGGACAGGTTTAAGGAAAGAGGAATGGACTCTTTCAAGATCATATTGGTCACCGTGGTCAGATTTTCTGAAGAAGAAATTAAACAGCTGAAAAGCGACTCCACTATTGTGGATTATATTACCAAGCCTTTTGACGTGATGGATGTATCGAACAGGGTAGAAAAGGCTCTCAAATGGAGTGGAGTATGAAGGCCAGTGACAACGAATTTATAGACTTAAAATACTGGAAAGAAGTAACAGAGGAAGTAGGCAGCTTAGTGACCGGTGATTGGAATGTAATGCTCTTGACCCATGACTCGATGGAGCTCAAGGATACCATACATTTTTTCAAAGAGTTATCTATTGCTAAAAGAATAGTTTATATCTCCCTCACCAGAACCTGCAACCACATACGACCATATTTCAAAGAACCGTATTTCAATAAGGATTCCCGGGTCTTTGTCATTGATTGCGTCTCACGTGGAGTATTTGGAGATAAAGATCAGAATAACTCAGGGGACTGCATTTTTGTCAATCCTCCCTCCAACATGGAGAAAATACAAAAATTGATTGGCAAGTCCGTGGAAAAGATAAGCCCCCAGTACGTAATACTTGATTCTCTGAGTCATCTTATCGAGTTTTTGTCTTCAGAGGGAAAAGCGCTTCTACCCTTTTTTAATTTTTTAAGAAATTTGAGCCCTAATTGTAAATTCATTTTATTGTACGATACCTCCTACGGCTCAAAGAACGTACCAAAAGCGTACGTGGATATCATCCTTAATATAGAGGAGGACAGGAACCTGGTTTTCTGGAAAGACTGATAAAAATCTTCAATGTTATTGATCAGTATCAGGAATTAGTGGGCTGTTATCAGTGAAATGGTTAGTGGTCGAGCTCCTGTTCTTGAAGGAATTTTAGCAGCATGTTATTTTCTTCTTCAGTTCCAACAGTGATCCTGATGTATGTTCCATCAAGGCCCATTAGCCCTGAGAGATTCCGTATGATCATCCCCTTCTCTTCCAGTCTTTTGGATATGCCTTCCTTATTCGCTTTTATTAGAAGGAAGTTCGCTTCCGAGGGGTATACTTCAAGGAAATCGAATTCTTCCAGTTCCCTGGCGAGTCTTTCTCTTTCTTCAATTATCTTGTCCCTAATTCCTCTGTAATGATCGATGGAATTAAGGGCGGCGATCCCCACTTTGCTGGCAACGCTGGAAATGCAGAAGGGAGGTCTTGTTCTCTCCATGGCATTGATTATACTTTCATTTCCCACAGCATAACCTATTCGTAGTCCGGCCAGGGCAAAGAACTTGGAAAAGGTACGAACTACGACCAGGTTATCATATTTATCTACCAGATCGAGGCCGGTCTTTCCACTGAACTCGGCGTATGCTTCGTCCAGTATAACGTAACCGGACTGTTTCTTCAGGATCCTTTCAACTTCGCCGAGGGGGATCGTATTCCCTGTAGGGTTATTGGGAGAGCACAGAAAGAGCAATTTGGAATCAGGTATCTCATCGGCATTTATGCGATAGTGGGGGAATTCAATGAAATTTATGCTGGCATCTCTCATCATGGCGAAAATAGCGTAAAGGGTGAAGCTGGGTAGAGGGATCGTTACCTGGTCCAGAGCATCCACTACCACATCGCACATATACCTCAAAATATCGCCTGCCCCATTGCCGACAGCGATATTAGCTTTATCCACCTGAAGATAAGAAGAAAGAGCTTCTTTCAGTCCATTATAGTAAGGGTGAGGGTATCTGTTTAGCCCCTGTAAGCCCTTCATATACTCCTCTTCAACCTGTTTGGAAGGTGGGAAAGGGTTCTCGTTTGAGGCCAGTTGAATGACTTGAGGCTCTTTTAGACCGTATTTTCTGGCCAGGTCCTCTGGAAACATCCCTGCATCATAGGGATTGATCATATTAACCACATTTCTCTTCATGGTTCACCTGTTCTACTTAAAACAGTAAAATATTTTCTGGTAGACGAATAAAAATAAAAATAATGAATTTATTCTTCGAGCTTCTTTTTGAGGTCTTCGACTATTTGCTCCAGCTTGTCTATCTCTATGAACTCGAACTCTTTTTCTTCGGAGCCCGATAGATTCCAGAAAAGCCTGGCAGCCACCGGTAAGAGTTTACCTGCATAACCTGGAGCATAGGGAAGTAGAGCAGCGGCCATATCCCCTATAGCTTCTAAATCTTTTTTATCCAGCTCTGAAACTTTCTCGCTCGCCAGTCCGAGCAGTGTGATCCCTGATCCCACTAACTTCTCCCTGGCAGCATAATATTTTGCAGATTCGCTGGTTATACGATGAACACCCATATCTACACCTCCTATATATCCAGATATTTCATTATTTCCCACGGGGTTATATAAAGACAGTACTGGTTCCACTCATCGAACTTCAGGCTCACGAAAGAGTCGAAGATGTGACTGCCCAGAACGTCTTGCATTAATTCATCGCTCGCCAGGTTATCAATTGCATCTCTCAGGTTGGTGGGTAACTCACCAATGCTGTACTCCCTCTTCTCCTTGGGAGATAGCTCGTAAACGTCCACTGTGAGAGGATCTCCGGGGTCTATCTTCTTCTTGATACCATCAAGTCCAGCTGCCAGTTGAGCAGAGATACCAAGATATGAGTTGCAGCTGGGGTCGGCGCCCCTGTATTCTACTCTTATCGCTGAGGGTTTCTTCAGGTACATGGGAACTCTTACCAGTGAGCTCCTGTTCCTGAGGCTCCAGCAGATATTGATGGGAGCTTCAAATCCTGGTACCAGCCTCTTGTATGAGTTGACTGTGGGAGCACAAAGCGCTGTGAGTGCTTTGGCGTGCTCTAGTAGTCCACCAATATAATATCTGGCCTTCTGGGACAGCATATTCTCGTCATCATAGTCCGCGAATGCGGGCTCTCCTTTAAAGGGCTCTCCATTCCATAAACTCTGGTGAACATGCATTCCACTGGCATTATCCAGATAAACCGGTTTGGGCATGAAAGTAGCAATTAAATCGTGATACATGCCCACATTTTTGGCGGCAAACTTATACAGGTAATAAGCATCCCCCACGTCCTTGAGCTGCTTGGGCTTGAAATTGAGCTCTACCTGGCCTGCGGTGGCAACTTCATGGTGGTGGTATTCGATATCAATACCCAGCTTCTCCAGGTGGTGCACTAGCTCGTTCCTGTATTCTACAGTAGTATCTTCGGGAGGGGGCCTGAAATAACCTTCTTTGGGCCTGATAATATAACCATGGGGGTCTATTTCTGAGCTCTCCGGAACCACTCTAGGAGGTCCCCAAGAATCTCCAGCGCCTCCGTTGGGGGACACCCACAGGTCATAATTGAGGTTTTGAGGATCTATACCTTCCAATAAAAAGAACTCGATCTCGGGACCGAAGACTGCGCTCATTCCCTGACTCGTCAGCTCATCCTGTAATTTTTTGGCCACATATCCTCTGGGGTCGCAGTCGGCCACATCGGTACCCCATGCCTCGTAAACATTCCCGAACATTAGAGCAGTCTTTTGAATGGGATCTTCTATCCACGGGATGATCTTGAGGGTAGAGATGTCTGGTTTCCACACCATATCACTCATTTCAATGCTTTTGAATCCTCTTATAGAGGAGCCGTCAAATCCTACACCGTCTTCAAATGTTTCTCCTTGAGTAAACTCTCTGGCGGGTATGGAAAACATCTGAAGAAAGCCGCGGACATCAGTAAATGCACATAGTACCTGTTTTATATTGTTGTCTTCTAGGGTTTTTTTAGCTTCTTCCACCTTATCACCTTCGAATTTTTTTTGAACTTATAGTATATGAATATATAATCTTTTTCATTACTTTGTATTTTCTGAGCGATTTTCAACCACTTTTTATAATACCATGAAAAAAAGCAATGAGGGTCCATGATAAAAAAAGATAAATTAACGCTTAGGATACTCTAGTTATGGGAGTTATATTACAAGTTGCTCTTGATCTTCTTGAGCTCAGAAGAGGCCTGGAGATCGCAGAAGAAGCTATGAAAGGTGGTGCAGATTGGATCGAGGTAGGCACTCCACTGATCAAGAGTGAGGGCATGAACGCCGTTAGAGAATTGAAAAAGCTTGGCTATCCTGTTATAGCAGATATGAAGACCATAGACACTGGAAGGAGTGAAATTGAAATGGCCGCCAGAAGTGGAGCTGACGTTGTTGTTGTTCTCGGAGTGAGTGCCGATTCAACCTTGCTGGAGGCTGTTAAAGCTGCCCGGAAATATGGGAGCAAAGTAATGGCGGACCTCATAAATTCACCTCAACCGGTTAGTAGGGCAAAAGAGCTGGAACAGCTGGGGATCGATTATTTAAACGTTCACGTGGGGATCGACCAGCAGATGACAGGGACTGACCCCCTCGAAGTCCTTAAGAACGTTTTGCAAGAAGTAAATATTCCTGTGGCAGTTGCAGGAGGATTGGATGCTGAAAGAGCTGCGTTGTGTGCGTCCCTGGGAGCCAGCATAATAATCGTAGGCAGCAGCATCATCAAATCCGGCAATGTTACAGATTCCACCAAAAAGATCAGAGAAGCCCTGGATGGAAGCAAGTTGCAGGAATTGAGTAAAAAGAGCAATGACGAAGAGATCAGAGAGATCCTGAACAAAGTCTCTACTCCTAACATAAGCGATGCCATGCACCGTGCATACGGCATGAAAGATGTTTATCCACTTATAAGAGGGAAAAAGATCGTGGGGAAGGCAGTAACTGTTTACACCATACAGGGGGACTGGGCAAAACCAGTTGAAGCCATTGATGTGGCCGGAAAGGGAGATGTAATAGTCATAAAGACTGCGGGAGACAGCGAAGCCATATGGGGGGAGTTAGCATCTCATAGCTGCCTTAATAAGGGCGTTGAAGGTGTGGTAGTAGACGGAGCTGTAAGAGATGTCGATGATATTCGGGAGCTGGGTTACCCCATTTTCGCCAGAAAAGAGATCCCCAATGCTGGAGAGTCAAAGGGGTTCGGTGAAATTAATGTTAGAATACTCTGTGGAGGTCTGGAGGTTAATCCCGGTGACTGGATCGTCGGCGATGATAGTGGAGTTATGGTCCTTCCCAAACAGCAGGCATACGAGATCGCCAGAAGAGCGCTTGAGGTCAAAAAGCATGAAGAAAGGGTCAGAGCAGAGATCATAGAAAAGAAGAGGACCCTTGCTGAAGTATTAGAACTTTATAAATGGGAAAAAGTTCAGTAACTGACCGGTAACAAGATCAATGTATCAATTAAAACCACGAACTATCTGATGGCGAATTTGCTCATTCTCAGCAGTTTCTCTATTCTAGGGCTGACCCACACGATCCTGTCCCATCCACCTTCACTGGCGAGGAAGTTGTCGCTCTTCAGGTAGGAAAAACTGGCTCCCAGAAATCCACTGACCTGTCTGCCCAACATTATTTTCTCCATTTCCTTGAATGTCAGACCAAGAGGGGTTTTCACCGGATATTCTTTATCCACTATTCCGAAACCATCTTGTTCGGGTATGTAGAAGACAATGACCTGCTGAAGCATCCCCGAAGGGAGCGGGTGGTCCAGGACCGAATGCAATTTTGCTCTCTCGAAAAAAGCATCGCTGAGCTCTTCAATAGCCCGGTTCACCCCCTCAAATTCTCCATCACCGAGCTTTTTGCCTTTATTTATTTTTACGTAAAATTTGGGCCTTCTTTCTGCGGAAGCCCAGGATATACCGCAGGGGGACGGTCTATCAGGAGTGATAATGCAGACGTGATGGGGCAAGTTTTTTTGACAAGAAGTGCAGCAAAAATAAAAGGATTCTTCCATTTCTTTCACATCAGCTAGCTGAGCTTTACAGCTCTGGTCCATAAGTTAACTATTGACTTATAATACATAAACATTTTTGTTTAAAATTAATCATTATTGTTCAAATTTACTTATTAATAATTACAAATTACCTTCTTCTACCCAAAAAACGGCTAAAATTTTTTGGAAAGAAGACATATAAATCGGTATTTTAATCCATTTATTATGAAACAGATAGGTATTGTGGGTGCTTCCTCCTGTGATGAGAAAACTTATGAAAATGCATTCCAGGCAGGTAGAATCCTGGCTCAGAAGAAGTGTACAGTTATCAATGGGGGATTGGGAGGAGTTATGGAAGCCAGTGCGAAAGGCGCTCACACTGAGGGAGGAATTGTTGTCGGTATACTTCCGGGTGAAAAACAATTAGCAAACCCTTATATTGGGGTTTCGATCGCTACGAATATGGGGCACGCCAGAAATATGATAATAGCGCACTCCAGCGATGCCGTAATAGCTATTGGCGGGAGTTACGGTACCGTTAGCGAGGTATCCATTGCACTAAAGGAGGGCAAGAGAGTAGTAGCCATTGATCCACCCCTAACGTTCCCTGACTTTATCGTGTGCAATAGTGCCCAGGAAGCCGTAGAGAAAGCTCTGGAAGAGTAAATAAGACAAAAATAGTTGGATCAAGTTGGAGGAGTGAATATGAAGACTATTTCGGTTAAATTGGATATGAATGAAATGGCGGATATCACATCTGAGGTGGAAAAGTTCGTTAAAGAGAGCAATAAAGGTGAGGGAGCTGTACTGGTTTTCAATGTAGGTTCTACAGGAGCAGTAACAACTATTGAGTACGAGCCAGGTCTCAAAAAGGATTTTCCTCGCATACTGGATAAAATTGCTCCTTACGGTGAGGCTTATGAGCACCACAAGACATGGCACGATGATAATGGATCAAGTCACGTTAAAGCCAGCATGATTGGCCCGAGCATGACCATCCCTTTCCAGGATAACAGACTGATCCTGGGGACATGGCAGCAGATAGTGGTGGTGAACTTCGATACGGGCCGAAGAGAAAGGAAAATAGTGTTATCCTTACTTTCTTAACTTAGCTAATTAACTTGACCCTAAGAACCAAATACAAAATCTCATTTAAATTTCAACGCATTTGGCTGACCCTCAAGAACCATACTTCGAGTTTGATACAGATTACAGCTTCACAATCATATTCAGTACAACCAAAGCAGGGGGGAAGACCGGTGAGGTCCTCCATTTTTTCCATTACGTACTGCAAGCTGAACTCATCTTCTTCCTCTTCTTCTATCTCAGCGTCAGCAGAAACTATCTTGAAGGTTTTAACTCCATCAACAACTATTTCAACTCTTCTGATAAGGTCTTCCTTCTCTAATTTTCGAAGAATTCGGGAGCACTTACTGCTATCAATACTCAACTCTTTCCAAAGATCTTTTTGAAGGATAGAACCTTTCTTCTCAAGAATGTCGAGTATTTCCTCTCTTGTATCCATTTTATGGCTTCCCCTGGCTTACTTATTCTTCATGAGGCTGTATCATAATAACATTGTTGCCTCTTAGGACCAGGTTTCCAAGACTTCTTACTTTTTCTCCGTCTCTATACTCGACTGCATTGCTAAGAAATATGTTCATGTAGTCGTCAACGCTCTCCAGCTTGCCCACCAAATTACTCTCGTCTCCCTTCATTTCCACTCTAATTCCTTTTCCAATGAGCGACTTAACCATCTGGTTTGGTAGCATCCTATCACCTCTGTTTGAATATGACAACCAAATATTTTATAGTTATGGTCATTATTGAGCAAAACTGAGAAAATCGCTCACTCATTTTTAAATGAGCAGCCTGTCAGCTTTGCCAACCTTTTCTCTATGCCAAACTATCAAACAAATTTAATCAATTTTTTTGGCCGTGAAGAAACTCAGTATCAAAAACCGTATATATATCTTCTGTTTCCATCATATATGCGTATTCTAGTCACTGGTGGCGCTGGTTTTATAGGAAGCTATATAGTGGACAGGCTCGTTTCTGAAGGACATCAGGTATCTGTTTTAGATAATCTGAGTTCGGGAAACCCTGATTTTATAGATAAGAGTGCTGAGTTCTATGAGGTGGATCTAACCTACAAGAATGAAATGGTCGGTCAGTTGATGGGAGATGTGGAGCAGGTATGGCATATCGCTGCTGACCCGGAGGTAAAGATCGAAAACAAGGAACCTGAAGTGATCTACAGGAATAATGTGGTGGCCACTTTCAATCTCCTGGAAGAGATGAGGAAAGCCAAAATCAACGAAATAATATTCACGTCTACATCTACGGTATATGGAGAGGCTACACAGATCCCCACGCCAGAAGAATATCCCACCATACCCATCTCTCTATATGGGGCATCAAAATTGGCCTGTGAAGCTCTTATATCCTCGTACTGTCACACCTTTGATATGAGGGGGTGGCTCTACAGGTTCGCCAATGTCATCGGGAAAAGAAGCAATCATGGAGTGATCTATGACTTTATTCAGAAGCTGAGGAACAATCCTGGTGAATTGGAGATACTGGGTGATGGGGAGCAGAACAAGTCGTATATATACGTATCAGACTGTGTGGACGCAATGTTCTCCGGTTTAAAAGCTAAAGATACCGTCAACATCTTTAATATCGGTAGTGAAGATCAGGTTAAAGTTAAAAAGATAGCTAAAATAGTCGGCGAAGAGATGGGTCTGGCTCCGGATCTCAGATTTACTGGAGGGGACAGGGGATGGAAGGGCGATGTACCCGTAATGCTGTTATCCATTGAAAAGCTGAAAAAGCTGGGGTGGGTTCCCCAATTCGATTCTGAGAGCGCAGTTAGGAGGGCCACCAGAGATCTACTCCAAAATTGATCACATAACCTTAAATTCTATACAAAAACTTAAAATAAAAATGGAATTTACAATGTATTGATATATATTATTTTCAGCGTTCATACTTTTTTATGACCACTTTTTCTTAATCAACAGATCATGAAAGCTTATTTCGGAAATAAAACGCTTAAATCAATAGCTTAAATCCATCATATAGCAACCAAAACCTTTATATTTTTTTTCAACAAATTATGTTTATGGCAAAGGTCTTTGGAAGATTGGAGAGTCGCATCTTGAAAGAACTAAAAGCAGATATGCATAGAATAGAGAGGTTAGCAGAGAATCTTAGAGCACAGAGAGTTGAAAAAGATATAAAGGAAAATTATACTGGACCCAAATTTAAATTGTTCAAGAAACTCCATAAAAGGTCCCCAGAATCTAAATATAATTCAAATGATTACTTAAAGAACTATGAGAATAGCTCAGAAGAAAAGCTGTACAGGTTATATAATCAAATGAGGTTTACCCACCTAGGAATTAATAGAGATGACCTGACACCCAGGAAGGGACAATAACTCAAACGAATACATAGAAATAATCAATTTACACATAATTAGTTTGGAGCATGAGTAATTATCACCCTTAGATGAGTAATTAACACCTATTAAGCTACTGACAAAAAACTCTTCCATCCTTTCTTTTCTCAGGTGAAAACCTTTTTACCCCTAATAAAAAGTCCTGGGATGTTTTATGTTTATCGGGAGGTGTAAAGTTCTTTACCGAATCCTACCAGTCCACCCTTCTCAATTATCCTCTGCAGGAAATTGGGGAACTTCTTGATATTGTAATCAACGTTTTTGGCCTTATCGATTAAGATTCCCCTATCATAGTCGATCTCCAGGTCGTCTCCGTCCTCGATCTTATCGGCGTCCTGGCACTCCACAACCTTCAAACCAATATTTATAGCGTTCCTGAAAAAGATCCGGGCATACGATTTGGCTATAACCGCTTCGATCCCGCTGGCTTTAAGAGCGATGGGGGCATGCTCTCTACTGCTTCCGCAGCCAAAGTTCTCATCAGCGACCACAAAATCGCCCGATCCAACGTTCTCTGCGAACTCAGGCCTCAAGTTCTCGAAAACGTGTTTGGCCAGCTCTGAAGGCTCATTGATAACCAGGTATTTTCCACCGATTATAGCATCAGTATCGATATTGCTCCCAAATTTCCATGCTCTTCCCATAACTTTGAGCTGGGCTCACAGCTTTAAAAGATTAACTGAACCGGAGATTAGATACCAACCCTTTGACCTCTACTGGTAAATAACTAGTTTAAGGACCTTTTTGAGAAGAATGATGTTCTTAAATTGCTTTGTTTGTCTTACCTATTCCCTATAACTGGTAGTTACTGTGAAGTACAATAGAGAAACTTCAAATACTTGTAAAGTCAATAGAATTAAAATTTTGAAGAGGTGGTAAATTTGAATAGAAGATTGGCTGTACTGTTGGCTGCTGTTTTTATTGTAAGCATTGCCGTGACTGTAAGCGCAGTTAACGGCAGGGAAGAACCCTACCCCAAGTACAAATTCAGGGTTGAGATCGACGGCATTGTTCAGGCGGGTTTTAACGAAGCTGAGGGATTGAACGTCAATGTAAGCGTAGTCGAATACAGAGATGGTACTGACTTATCGAACGCACCCCAACTGGTTCCGGGAACTGCTCACTATGGCCCCCTAGTCCTGAAGAACGGAGTTACAGAAAGCAACGAGTTGTGGATGTGGATGGAGGAAACCATTGATGGTTCAATGACCAAAAGGAATATGGCAGTAATTATTCAGGACTGGAAAGGTAATGACGTCAAGAGGATTTTGCTAACCGATGCCTGGCCCAGTTCATGGAAAATGGGTAAATTGGAAGCCAACCCCAGCCCGTTCGTAGAGGAGCCCTTGCTTGAAGAAATAGTAATCCAGTATGAAGGTATGGAAGTCAAAACCGTTGATTGAACTTGTGAGTCGACCTTTAAAATATTATTATTTTTTACTTTTTATTTGACCTGATTTGGAGTAATGAGATACGTTGTTTGATAAGTAATGGGCGTAAGTGATATTTGGAGAAGATGCTATGGTGGCATGGTTTTATCCAGAAACGTTTTTTAATTCTGTTGGATATGGCCTGTCCATGAGGGTTTACAACACCTTTACCCGACATCTTGACGAGTTGAAGTTGGATAGAAAGGTAAAGATGTATGTTTGCGGTATCACGGCGTATGATTACTCCCATATAGGTCATGCCAGGAGCTCTGTTTTCTTCGATACTGTCAAGAGGTACCTGGAGTACGAGGGTTATGAAGTCGTCTATATCCAAAATTTTACGGATGTGGACGACAAAATAGTCAACAGGGCTGTCAAAGAATCCAGCACGCAGAAAGAGATATCCACCAAGTTTATTCACGAATATCTTAAAGATATGGAGGACCTCAACGTGAGAGAGACAAATCAACCCTTAGTTTCCAAGCATATCCCCCATATTGTGGATGCCGTAAGAAAGCTGGTAGAGAAGGGGTATGCTTACCAGGTGGATGGTGATGTCTATTTCCACGTCCCCTCCTTCCATAAGTATGGAGAGCTCTCCGAAATGAGCTTAAGTGAGTTGGATCAGCACAGGATCGAACCCGACACCAGAAAAAAGGACATTAAAGATTTCGCTTTATGGAAGTCGGCAAAGGATGAGGATTTTCAGGCCGAGGCTGCTTTTGATTCTCCGTGGGGTAAAGGAAGACCGGGCTGGCATATTGAGTGCTCTGTTCTGGCCCACAACTATCTGGGTGCCCCATTTGATATTCACGGGGGTGGTAAGGACCTCATATTCCCCCACCACGAGAATGAGAGAGCTCAGAGCTACGCTCTTACGGATAACGAGCCGGTGAGGTACTGGATGCACAACGACTTCATAACGGTGAAGGGAGAGAAGATGAGCAAGAGCCTGGGGAACATAATCAAGATCAGGGACCTTCTCCACCAGTATCAGGGTGAAGTTATCAGGTACTTTTTGCTTGCCTCTCACTACAGGAGCGCTCTCGATTATAGCGAAAAAGCTCTGGAGACAGCTCAAAACTCCTACCTCTCCCTAAAGAACACCCTGGAGCTGGTCGATATGGAGCTGGCTGCCAGAAATACCTTTGGAACTGATAGTGAGCTCGTGGAAATCGATGTGGAAGAATACAGGAATAAGTTTGAGTTGGCAATGGAAGATGACTTCAATATACCCAAAGCCCTCTCAGTACTCCACGAGTTATCCGGTATCCTTAACAGGACGGTCAATCAGGGAACAGGAAGTAACGAGCAGCTTGAAGGATCTTTAACAGAATTTAAGCAACTCTGCAAGATCCTGGGTTTGTTCGAGGATCACCAAAGGATTCCGGTGCTGGACGAAGGAACCGTAGAGCTTATCAGGGAGAGGGAGACAGCAAGAAGCAACAAGGATTTCTCCAGGGCTGACTCGATAAGAGATGAGCTTAAAGGGAGAGGAATAAAACTTGTTGACACTCCCCGGGGCACAAGATGGTACATAGAATAACCAGGATGTTCATTGAATTGGTTGAAGGGTGAATGGCTGGCAACTACAACACAAATGTTTTCAAACAGTAACTCCAATCGAAATGTATGAGGATTTTGCTGAGGTTCAAGCCTCTGGAGAGCTTTTCTTTCGACGAGGTGTGTAAACATACTCTACAGGGGTTTATATACTCAGCTCTGAAAGAGAGCAATTACAGCTCTCTTCACGATACAACCAGCTTCAAATTCTTTTGCTTCTCAGATATATTTCCCAGCGGCGATTTCAAGGAAGACGAGATTAAAAATCTCATCATTTCGTCTCCTGATCAGCACTTTATCAACACCTTGCACAAGTCTTTGAATGAAAAGAAGGAGTTCAGACTCAACACCCATAAATTGATGATAGAAGAAATGAAGAAGTTCTACGTCAGCTTAAAAAACAATTTCATCTCCGGCAGCCCCATCGTCCTCTACAAGGACAATAAAAAGAACATATATTACTCATTCAACAGGGACGGAGACCTCGATTTCTTTCATCACCGTTTAAAGGACAACGCCGTGAAAAAGTATAACGCATACTTCAACTCAGACTTTCAACTTGAGGGAGACCTCTTTGACAACATGGAATTCAAGAAGGAAGTGGCCGTAAGGAATTTCAAAGGAGGCAAGGAGTTCATAGTGATAGGAAATGTATGGAGCCTTTTAGAGAGATCAAAGATAGATAAAGATGAAAAACCATTCTACAACTTTATTATGGAGTGCGGTCTGGGCGAGAAGAACAGTATGGGGTTCGGTCTCATCAATCCGTTGAAATAACGGGAATAAAAATTGCTTTTGTTTATCAGACTCATCATCTGTACATTATCCACAAATATTAAAAGTTATAGCTAGCGAGTAATTTCAGATTAAGAATTCATAAAAATATTCTATTTTTTATTAATTTAATTAGCTTTATGTTAGTTATTTCTGATCATAATGATTTTGAATAATGACAAAATGAGATAATAAACATAAAAGTTAAATATCGTGATGTCAAATTAAGCCATGTTTCAGACGAACTGGATAGTTTGGAAGGGAATCCCGGGGGGTGACCTCTCCAACCGGCATTAGACCACTCCTCTTTTCAAAAAACGGGGTTCCATTTCAGCAGAACTTGGTAGTATATAGGCCTGGCCGGAGTGGTGATATTACTTTCAACTTTCCGGCCATTTGATCCCAACTTACTTTTTATTTTTCGGTAGTGATAACAGCTTTATCTTCAATTTTGAACAAATATATCCACCTGTCTCCCTTGAGACCCCTCTCCAGAGAGTTCCTAACATTCCAGTATTCCGACGGGTCCAGAGAAAAGCGGAGAGTAACTTTACTGGCTCCTGCTTTTTTCAGCGAGTCCTTGATGGTGGGGATATCGAATTCGGTCACTTCCAGCACTTCGTATTTCCTCAAGAACGCAGAATCATTCTCCTCATCCGCGGTCAAGAAAGTTCTTCTGCTGGTGCTTTGAACCAGT
>JAWODI010000083.1:0-27335 GCA_046483365.1 Archaeoglobaceae archaeon
TTTACACCGAGAGCAGAGGGTGGGTGACAGATCTACCCCTGACAGAGAGAAAAGAGATCCTGCAGGATACCGCCTCCAAGACGTCCCACATAATGCTTTCTGAGCACATCGAAGAAAAAGGGAATCACTTCTATCAGGTCTCGGTTGACGCCGGTCTAGAGGGTATTATTGGCAAGAAGAAGAGCAGTCCCTATCAGGTAGGCAAGAGGAGCAGCTTGTGGATAAAGATGAAGAAAAGGAACACTGCTGACTGCATTATCACCGGGTGGCTGGAGGGTGAAGGGGGAAGAGAAGAGTATTTTGCCTCATTCATCCTGGCACTCCTCGACAACAAAGGTAATTACGTCCATATTGGTCGAGTAGGCACTGGATTCAGCAATATGTTCCTGGAAGAGTTTACTCCCAGTTTAAAAGAGATAGAGGTCGAACAGCCCGTAATACCAGACCTGAAATTGAATGTTAAGAGGGAGGTCCACTGGGTCAAACCTCAATACATATGTGAAATAGAGTTCCTGGAGGTCACTTCCGATAAAAGGCTGAGAGCGCCTGTCTTTCTGAGGATAAGAGATGATAAACCATTAAGTGAATGCACCCTGGACCAAATACAATAGGGTATCTATATAGCTTAAAAAACTATTCCTTCAGATTACTTTGTTCGAGCAACTCGTGGGTGGCAGACTCTTCTTTTCTCAGCTCATCCAGTTCTTCTTTGATCCGTTCTGTTTGACTGTGTACGATGTCCATTAATTCATCTCTTCCATAAACATCCTTGAGCTCAAGAGCTGCCATTATTATTGCCAGCGGGTTCCTTAGTCTGTCGGCTGCCAGATCGAATTGAGTAAGGTTTTTGGCAAGCTGCTCCATGGCAGTGACCTTATCCTGCTCCACTTTATGGGCACTTAAAGCGAAAGCTATATTGCTGGCCAGCTTGCTCAGGAGTGTGATCTCCTCCCCACTGAAATCTGCATTGGAATGGATGGTGATGATCCCCTGCTGTCCTTCATGTATTAGAGGAATGGAAAGAGCATAATTATGTTGTTTTTCAGTACATCTCCGACATAGATCACTGTTCGTAGATATTATCAACGATTCTCCATCTAACGCTTTTTGAACTGATGGGCACTTATCGATCACTTCTTTGACCGATTCAGCGCTAACTCCTTCTGATTTTATTGGGATGAGCTTTTCATCCCTGATAACGCAGGCAAATATGTCCTCGTAAACTATATTCAAATTCTTACAAACAACATCCAGGACTACTTCAGGTCTCTTTATCCTGGCTACCATTTCATTGATGTCGGATATAACTCTCAGTAATCTATTCAATGTTCTGAGGTGGGTTACATCCAGAAGAGAAGCCACAGACTTCTTTGTCCCTGGTATCAGATCAATGGTGATAAAGATATCTTTTATCTTACCCTCTCTATCCATCAACTTGAATTCATATTTATTGGGGGCTTCTTCTCCCTTCCTTCTGGTGGAATGATAGCTCATCATCCTCTCAATGTCGTCGGGATGAACAAATTCAGTCCACTTCAATTTTCCTTCAATTTCTTCCTTTTTATAACCTGACAGCCTCTCGCACTCCTTATTAGCCATCCCTATGGTGGTGTCCTCTTCGATAACGATCATAGCTGTTCCTGTATGCTCAAAGGTAGCCCTGTATCTTGCTTCACTCTCTTTTAACAATTTTTCCGCTCTTTTTTGCTCCGTAACGTCCTGAATAGTTTCAATAGCACCGGTTATCCTGCCTTCCTCATTCTTTAACGGGCAGGCAGTGAAATACAACCATCTTCCGTCCTCACCAAGATGAGGGAAATAATCAGTGGCTTCATATGCTCCCTCCTTAATGGAAGGGCTCAAGTACTTACTACCATAATATTTTACCAGATCTTCTCCACTGCCGTCTATGATCAGGTCAGCCATTACAGGTCGTTCTTCATGATACCAGGGGTACCACTGCTTATTTGTTCCCACTACATCCCCAGAACTGACACCTGATAGATTCTCACATGCCCTATTCCAGTGCGTGACCTTATGATCTTCATCAAGAACGAACTTTGGGACTGGACTGCCTTCAACAATGTCTTCCAGAGCTCTTTCTCTTTCTCTTAGCCTTTGCTCTATCCGTTTATGTCCAGTAAAATCCCTGGCAACAGCGACCATACCCGTTAACTCTCCTAAATCGAACAGAGGCGTAATTTTTAACAGGTAATATCTGTCTTCACAAATACACTCCATAGACAGTTCTTCTCTTAGCTCTGCTACTTGATCTACAACGTCTTTAACCTCATTAATAGATTCTCCACACCAGAAAAACGAGATATGGGTCCCGTACAATTTTTCTGCTTCTTCTTCACTTAAAGAGTAGTGCCCCCTAACATATGAATTAAAAAAGGTGATATTCCCTCTGGAATCCAGCATAAATACCATGTCATTCACTTTTTCTACCAGAGTGGAGTAGAGCTCTTCTGATTCTCTTACCTTCTCTTCACTCCTCTTCAACGCGTTTTCTGACCGTTTACGTTCTGTAATATCGCGTACACTGGCAAGAATTCTCTCCTTACCCCCTATGGTAGCTTTTTTCAGTGTCACTTCTTCCCAAAATATCGTACCATCCTTTTTCTTCCCCCGCCATTCAAAGCTCTGCGGTCCTTCCGTTATTGCTTTCTGGATCCATTGTTTAGCCTTTTTGTGGCTATAGAATTCTCCTTGACTCAGGTCCCCTACTTTGAGGTTCAAAGCTTCTTCACGAGTATAACCATATAGTTCACACATTTTCTGGTTGACATCAAGGATATCAGCCGTATCAGGGTCATGGATGAATATGGCATCCCCCGATTTATCGAAGAGCTCCTGATAACTCGTTTTCAACTTCCGTAACTTCTCTTCAGCTTCTTTTTGGGGAGTAATGTCAGTTATAAGGGTTAAAATAGAGGGTTTACCATCCCACTCGATCGAAGTAGTCTTGATCTTAGTCCATCTAGTGCGTCCCTTCTTATCCTTAAATCTGAACTGATAGCTGTCAAAGTGCTTTTTATCACCAATTCCCTCCTTGTAGTGCCTCACTACCAATTCCCTGTCATCAGGATGGACGAACTCGAAGAAGGATCTAAATATGATTTCGTCATTTGAATAGCCTGAGATCTCCATTGCCTTAGGATTAGCATACATTATCTTCCCATCCTGTATAACCAGGATGCCCTCGTTGGCGTTCTCCACCAGAGTTCTGTACTTCTCCTCTATCTTCTGCAAAACGTCTTGAGATCTCCGGTACTCAAAATTCTTTATGAGCTCCCATTCACCATCTCTTACCACCAGCACGTAGTGATGCCGGCTGGTCAAATCAGCTATCTCAGAAGTACTGCATTTATTGAATGGGTAGGAGCAGACAGCAATTATTTTCATCCCGTCAATGACCCTTTGAATGTCCTCTTCATAATTGATGAAATCCCTCAGGTCATTAAGCCACTCAGCGTCACCTGCAACCCTTAAACCATCGTAACCATCAGCCAGCACCTGATCGAGTTTCTCGACCCAGCTATCAATTATTTGCTGCTTATCTTTTGTAGTGTACCACTCATTATAAGTGATAACTTCCATTTGAGGGAATTGCTCAACAAGTTCCTGAACCTCTTCTCTGAACTCAGAAATGACCCAAACACAATACTCATTGTTATCCAGACCAGCCCTAAAGTAAGGAACAACAAAATCGATCAAATCATCTTTATTCCGATAGAAATGGCATATATGGGTTCCCCAGCCTATTCTACCCAGCAAGTCGACCCCTGAATTCCTGGTCTCCCTTTCATAGGTAGTGGTATTGAAGAGAATAACAAAGGTTGTTCCCTGGTTACCCTTGTTACCCTTGTTACCCTTGTTACCCTGGTTACCCTGGTTACCATCTCTTAAATGGATTTTCCCATCATATCTCTGAATGGTCTTTTTGACTATGAAGAGCCCTAGACCTGTTCCGTTGGTGCTAACCCCTTCTTCAAAAATGCTCTCTCTTATATGGTCCGGGATACCCTCGCCATTATCGGAGACATCGACCTGGCAAACTTCTCCTCTTCTCATGATCTTGATGTCGACCCTATCCGCTTTCCCGTGGGATAGCGAGTTCCTCACCAGATTGTCAAAGACAGAGCTAAGAGAAGCATCTGCCATAACGGTACAATCTCCTTCAATATTAAAGGTGATATATTCTTCATATTTTTGACGAATGGGTTTTAAAGCATTAACAAGATTCAAGGGCTTTAAATTACCTCCAGAGACCATCGACTCAACTTCTCTCATTTCTTTAAGGAAATTGGCGCTACCGTCGATCTTGTTGAATACATCCTCCAGTAATTCTTCATTTTTAGTTTCCTGATAGATCTCCAGAATGGACCTAATGGTGGTCAGATCGTTCAACACGTCATGCCTCAAATGGCTATTTATTAACTTCAAAAGGTCGAACATGGAAACTCCTTTATTTTTGAATGATGATTGTAATTATGAAATTATAAAAGGTTTTGGGAAAACTATCGAGAACTGAAGACCTCGGATCTACCGTTTAAAATGAGCTGCCCAACTACAGGGAAAGACTATAAGATCTCCACGATGAACCAATAAAAGAGAAATAAAAGAGAAGAATAATGTAGAAAAATAATGTAAGGATGCAGCACACCAGTTTGAGATGTAATTTCTTGTAATAAATATTAAAAGGTTATTAACTGACGTAGTTCTTTAATTCTTCCAGGTCCCTTTCTACTTGCTTTATTTTCTTTCTTTTCTTCTCCACAAGTTCTGCAACCCTATCCTTCAAGTCGACTGCTAGTTTATAATTCTTCAAGGGTCTTCCTTTACCCTGCCTCTTTATTTCTTTCTCTTTAATCCATCCCCAATCCTTAAGCTCCTTCATTATGAGGCTGACTTCGGGCTGCCTTAAATTTGCGGCTCTTTCAATATCTCTGGCAACCGCTTCACCCTTCTTTGAAAGAAAAACAAGAACTTTAGCCGTATTCCTGGTCAATCCAGTTTCTGAGAGTAATCCAATAATCTTTTTCTCTTTATCTGTGAACTCTTCCATATATTATCACTCCTTTTTGTTTAAAATAAAGTATAGTTAAATGTATATATAAATTTTATTGACTTTTCAGTTAAAGTAGTTATTTCCAGAATTTTGGGGGAGAATTCCCAAAAACTTTTTTGGTTTGCCATATAAGTTCAACTCTGTGCATGCTAAACTATCTTATGACAAGGGAACCATAAAAGTAGAAGGAGATGTTCACATCCCTCACGCGAGTTTTGACCAGAGGGAGGGTTCCTATCGCAGCCTGGCGATAAAATACAGCTCCATCAAATCCTATCTCCAGCTATCCCAAATAGAGCATGAGGACCACGTTCTGGACCCCATCCCCAGCCCATTTTTCGATTTTCAATTTGAGCTAAGAGAGTATCAGGAGCAGGCTGTGGACAGGTGGATGGAAGACAAAAAAGGAGTTATTGTACTGCCGACGGGTTCGGGCAAAACCCTCGTAGCTCTGGAGATCGTCAAGGAAATGAACGTTCCCACTCTGATAGTGGTACCCACACTTGATCTGGTGGACCAGTGGAAAGAAGTAGTTCCCTTCGATTGCGGAGAGCTGTCAGGAAGAGAGAAGGACTTGAAGGCAATAACCCTGGCCACCTACGACTCGGCATACAATCACGCTGATTCCATTGGCAACAAATTCTTGCTGCTGGTATTCGATGAAGTCCACCATCTGCCCTCCAAATACTACAAATCCATAGCAGAGATGTCCGCAGCTCCTTATCGTCTGGGTTTGACGGCAACTTATGAGAGAGAGGATGGGGAGCATAAGCTCCTTCCGGAGCTGGTCGGCGGTAAGATCTTTGAGGTTAGTCCTCAAGACCTTGCCGGCACTCATCTGGCAAACTATGTTCTCCACAGGATATCTGTTCCTCTGGCAGATGATGAGGCCGAGAGCTACGAGAAGAATATTAAAGTGTTCAAGAATTACGTCGCCGCCCATAACCTCAAGCTGAGGAGCCCTGAAGATTTCAGGAAGGTGGTGATGAGAACTGGATTCGACGACAGAGCCTACGAAGCTCTTAAAGCGTGGGATGCTGCCAGAAAGATCGCATTCAACTCCAAGAACAAGATAAAAAAGCTCAAAGAGCTGCTGGAAGAGCACCAGAGGGATAAGATAATCATTTTCACCAGACACAACGACCTGGTGTACAGGATTTCCAGGCTATTCCTCATCCCTGCCATCACTTACAAAACAAAGAAAGATGAAAGGAAATTGGTCCTCAACGGTTTCAGGAAGGGGACCTACAGGGCCATTGTCTCCAGTCAAGTACTGGATGAAGGAGTAGATGTGCCGGATGCCAATGTGGGCATAATAATGAGCGGTAGTGGGAGTGCCAGAGAATTTATACAGCGACTGGGGAGGATATTGAGGCCCAATAAAGAAAAAGCCGTCCTCTATGAGCTTGTATCTCTGGATACTTCTGAAGTTCAGACATCGAGGAGGAGGTCACCCCGGGTGAAGAGCAATGCTTCCCAAGGAGTTTCTGGAGGTAAAGAAGTATAAGGGCAAAATCTTCCCCAAATTCGCGGGAGAAAGTGAGGGCGAGCTGGCCCATGAAGTAATAAACTTGTTTGAAGAGAACAAGGGCTTCAAATACAGTCACCTAAAGAACAAGCTAAAAGAGATAGAGAATGCCCGAAACTACAAAAAAGTGAGGGCGTTTGCCCGGATCCTGGAGAGAAAATGCAATTTTGAAGTTGTTTCCGACCTTGACCCCCAGGAAGTTAGAAAGTATTTGTTCGCCAGAGGGTTCGTAACCACCAGATCTCAAAGGGACGAGATATTAGAGAAAGCCGCTGACCAATTCAGCACCTCTTCTAAGAATATAGAGACTGCAATGTTCGCCGACAGGGACGAAGAGCAGATATTGAGAGATGTTGAACAAGTTGATCCTCAGGAACTGGTTAAGGAGTACAATCTTTCCCTCCTCCAGACCTCTGTCTTCGATTCCCTCAAACTCAGTTTCCAGACATCCTCTCAGCACCAGGAGATATTCAGGAAGATAAAGCGTCTGGGTCTGATGTACGAGATAGAGGATGATGAAGTGCATATCACCGGAGCAGCCTCTATAATAAAGATGACCAAAAAATACGGGACTGCCATGGCCAAGTTGATACCGGCCATCCTCAAAGCCGATGAGTGGAAGATAAGAGCTGAAATCCTCGACAATTACGCGGACAAGATATTCAGGATGGAGATGGACCACTCCCAAAATGACCTATTCCCCGAAGTGGATGTTCCCGAGTCATACGATTCTTCTCTGGAAAAAGAGTTTTCCCGCAAAATAAAGAGTATAAAACCAGAATTAGAGGTCCTCAGGGAGCCAGGAGTGTTTAGATCAGGGAAATATGCTTTCATTCCCGATTTCGTGATCAGAAAAGGTGATAAAGAAGTTTACATAGAAATAGCCGGTTTCTGGACATCCGACTATATCAAGAAGAAGATGCAAAAGGTCAGAGAGACTCAATTACCACTTATATTGGTAGCTAGAGAGGATTATGGTATCGATAAGACTGTGGGCGATGCCATCCTTTTCAGAAACAATATACCCTATAACGAGGTCATGAAGAGGATAAATAAGGAGTTCAGTAGAGACATTAACGATATTGAGCTGGAAGGAAACATTGTAAATCTTAAAGAGCTATCAGAGGAGGGTGTCAGCATGCAGGACCTGAGCAAACTGGCAGAATCGAACGGTTACATAGTTACGGGCTCCCACGCCATCAAGGAGGAACTAGTGGATAAAGTTAAACAAGAAGTGGATAAAGCACGACCCGAACACCTGTCGGATGTGAAAAACATTCTGGACAAACATAACGTCTCCCCCGATGTTCTGGAGAAGATAGGTTACAGGATCATATGGACCGGACTATTCGACGACGAGGCAAAACTGCAGAAAATAGACAGCATCCCGGAGAACAAGAAATAAAATGGACAATAATACAGTTTCAAGATCCTTCTCCTTCTTTTTCTCCTTCTTCCTCTGAGCCCTCCTTTTCAAAGGTTATTTCCAGGATATTCTCTTCGAAGCTGGCTTTTTCCTGGATCTTTTTGCCCACCAGATTTGGGGGGAGATATACTTTCTTATCTATTCTCCCGAAGATGGTCCTTGCTCCTATGTGGAGGATGTCTCTTTCTCGGCTTATGTCAAAATCTTCTTTCCTCAATCCCGGGAGATAGACCTTGACCGTCACCTGTTCTTTATCGGTAATGAACTCCACGGGTTTTTCTTCTACCATTGGTATGGACGGATCGGTGACTCCGTTGTCATCGTACAGCTGTTGTGCAAATTTCCTTAATGCATCAACACCCTTGATCTCCTCTTCCTGCATGGGAGCTTTCAAGACTTTCAGAGGGCTGAATACTTTGTTTATTTCTTCCGCATATTTGGCATGCCGGTTTTTGAGCTTCTCCAGGAATTGGTTCGGTGTTTCGCCATCATAGAATTTATTCAAGATTATGCAATCAGTATTGAATCCGTGTAAACTCAAAAAGCTGAAGGTCCTCTCCGTCTCCAGCAAAGATGGCTCGTCGGGATTCAATACCAGTCTTATGAGGGTTTTCTCCGTATCATAGAGGATCTCCTTGGACTGTATAGCTTTCTCGGTTATATTATCCAGTTGATCATAAAGCTCGTCCTCCCGCTCATCTGTAAGGGAAAGAATCCTTTTAGCCCTGGATTTTCTCCTCTCAGTCCTTATCATCCTCTGGATCCTTCTGTTGACCAGGTCCGGTAGAGCGAGCATCCTGATTGAAGCACCGGATGGAGGACAGTCCAGCACGACATAATCATAATCGCTCTCCATGAACTCCTGGATCTTCAACAGACTGACGAACTCTTCCAGCCCTACCAGGGTAGAGAGGTCGGATGCTATGATGGTAGGGTCGAGTTGTAATTCCTCCAGAATATCCTTAAAATACTTGCCCAAGGTACCGTAGCTCTCCAGAGACTCTTTGTAAACATCTATTTGGGTAGCATACAGATTTCCTTCGACATGATTCGTCTTCATGAGGTTGACACCCAGCACATCAGATAAAGAGTGAGCTACATCAGTGCTCGCCACCAGTGTCTTGCCTTTTTCTGCCAGTTTTAGGGCAGTAGCTAAAGCACAAGTGGTCTTTCCCGTGCCACCTTTTCCTATAAACAGCATCAAAGTCATTAACCCAAATTTCACTCGAAGTTTATAAGAGTAGTCCTAACCGTAACCACTACTCACCTATAACACCCCATAAAAATAGAAAAAGTGGTGAGAATCTTCCACCACATAGCAAGTGCGGGTAGATAAAGTATGGTAGGCAGGTAAATTCTAAGGGTTAGGTAGGTAAAACCGAGTTGGCGTCAAAGAAGAAATACCTGCCGACTGAAGTGAAAGTAAACCAAGGTGAAAGTAAACCAATTGTTAATGAGGAAATAAGAATAGAATAATAATAAAGACCGGTTATGGGGTAAAATTGACCACTATATCCCCTTTCTGTTTCTCTTCATCCACTTCAACTACAGTTGCTTCGTCTTTACAGGCCATCCCTACCTTTATCAGAACGGTGTCCCCCATCTTGGCCACTCCTTTATGCTCGTGGATGTGGGCACACACGGCAAAGAGGGGTTTATGTTCCTCTATCCATTTTCTTATGGCTCTGCTGCCCACAGAATAACCGTCTATTTTATCGAAGTACCCGTAGGGGGGAGCGTGGAATAATCCTATGTCCGCTCCACCGAATTGGGAGAGCTCTTCGTCTATCTTGTCGTCATCGACTTCGAAGGGGGTGCCGAATGGTGTGGGGTTGCTCCCTCCGTAGCCAAAAACAGTAAGATCCTTGAATTTCAGGGGATTGAGGTGGACATTGACCCCTCTTTGATCCAGAATATCTACCGCTCCCTTTCTCTCCATGTTACCCGGAACAGCGAATACATTTTCGGGAAGCGAGTCCAGCACCTCTGATACGAATTCGTTGTCTTTTCCGTTGGTAAAATCTCCGGCGATGAATACTGCATCGATCTCGCTGTAATCCACGAATTCCGACATCCTTCCGTGAATATCTCCCATTACCAAGAACCTCATGACCATGAGATTCACACCTCTATAATGCTTTCAAAATCTATTCCGGTGGAGTAAACTTCTTCATCCACCCGGTAGCTCTTACCTTTTTTCAGTTGTTCGATGTCGACGAACTTCCACTCCTTGCGGGGTATCTTAACGGCAATGAAGGCGTCAGCTCCAAAAAGGTTGGAGAACATTACCAGCTCTCTCACCTCATTTTCCGTTAGGTACACTGGTAAGCTGCTCCTCTTTTTAACTTCCAGAGCAATGAACTTGCTTCCATTTCCCGCCACCACATCAGGGGTGGGGTATCTGGCTGCTCCACTTCCGGCAGTACGTAGCGCAGCGTATCCCTTGTTCCAGAACATGTGGATGAGGTCCCGCTCAAACTTCATTCCTTTTTTGGGCATTCAAAACTCCTTGACTGTCGAATTGACTTTGACTTTAATTCATACTTAATTCAATCCAATAGCTAATACTCCTTCAGAGCGTCCAATACCATCTGAGGGTCGTATCTTTTAACGATCGTTCTGGTCCTCCCTCTCTTCTTCTTGTCGAAGGCAGTATCTATCAGCTTTATGCTTTCCAGCTTGTGTATCATCTCATAGAATTTGGTGTAGCCCACATTCAACTCATCTTTCATTTCATTGAACAGTTCTCCGCTGGTGATCTCTTCACCAGAATATATTCTTTCCAGCAGGTTCCTCTCATTATCTCTGAGCGCCTGCATCATCTTTCTGAGGAATACCTTCTTTCCGCTCTCCGACGCATTTTCCACGTCTTCCAGCTCGACCTTGGTAGAGGCTCGCCGTTCAGCTTCCAGTCCGGACATTTTGAGGAGATGCAGACCCAGGCGGATGTCAGCACCATCATATGTCAAATCCGCTATCTTATCCAGAGCCTCTTCCTGTAGGACTCCTTCGTAAAAACCGAATTTTGCTCTTGAATCCAGAATATCTCTTATCTCCTCTCTGCCGTAAGGAGAGAAATATATCTCATCCGGATGGAACACGGAGCCGGTCCTCTCATCCAGCCTTGCAGAGAGTTTAAGGTCGGTTGCTATGCCTATGACACCGATCTTAGCTCCTTCAACCTCTTCGTGGGCTCTGATAAAAGCATAAAGGGTTTCGTTTATAATGTGGTCGTCAAGAAGGAAGTTGAGGTCATCCAGAGCGATTATTAGGACCTTCTGCTCATCTACGAGCTTGTCCATTATGTTGTAGTAGACTTTGGAGAAAGGAGTGCCGTAAGAGGGGAGGGCGTAACCATGAACTTTCTCAAAGACCTTGGCAAATATCTGTTGCTTGGAGGTAATTATCTGGCAGTTTATGTGGACAGGAATTATGTTCTCCACTTCTTCCTCCATTTCCTTGAAAATGAGTTTCACGGCCGTGGTCTTTCCCGTACCCGGAGGGCCCAGGCAGAGGGTGTTCATGGGACGGGAATTCTTTGCAGCCGGCTTCATGTTGGTGGATAACCTATTCAACTGGGTCTCCCTGAAAAGATATTCTTCAGGAAGATATTCCGGGTCAAAGACTTCTGGCTCCCGGAACAATGTTTCGTCCCATCTTAGATATCTCATCTTAACTTCTTACCCCCGAGCTAATTCCTATTTCTTCTAATCTCGCTCTAAAAATATTTGAAGTTAGCGAAATCTTGTCAGTTCAAATCACATTTGAGACTTTCCAACCGGTTTAGGGCTGCTGCTACTTCAAACTTTCTGGGTTTGACAAAGTCGCCTCGAGGAGGTAAAAGCGATAACAGCCCTTCTTTCTCCAGCTGCTGGTCCACATCGTCCAAAACTTCTTTAAGAGTTTTATTATTGAACTTGCCCTTATTCTGGTTGATGAGCTCTCCAATAGCTTTTACCTGGCCCGGCTCTACGATCTGCTCCACTCTGGAGAAGTCCACATTGTTCTTTCCGAATTCCAGCCCTCCAACACCTCTAGCCTTTATTCTGGGCTTACCTTTTCTGGTGGGATCTATTGCTCCAGGATCAGGTGTTCTCTGTTTGTAGCTTATCGATCGGCTTTCATCTGAGGTCAGGGTGTCATCTCCCACCACTTCTTTTGCCTGCTGGGTCACGTCCCTTGGCCGGTAGTTGTCCATGAAGACCACTGTATCCGCCATACTGAAGTAATCGCCCAGGCTTCCCATGATCAGGATTATCGATACGCCTTTCTCCTTCAGGGGCTTGATGAGGTCGAATAAGGGTATTATGGGCTCTTTATCCCTGGTAACTATCTTCTGCACCTTGTGGTCCCGGATAAGGAGGTTGGTGGCCGAGGTGTCTTCATCTATAAGGAGCAATTTGGAGCTCAGCTCCAGAGCCTCCATAATATTTGCTGCCTGAGAAGTGCTGCCTGATGCGTTGTCCGTCCGGAATTTGGAGGTGTCCTTTCCTCCCGGGAGGTTGGATAGGAGGCTTGAAATGTCAACATCCCTGATGAACCTTCCATCCTCCGCCCTTATCTTAACACCATCCTCTGCAGTGATCACAAATTCTCTACCATCTCCAGGAACGTGATCATAGATCCCCAGGGAGAGAGCATCCAGCAAAGTAGATTTCCCGTGATATCCTCCACCAATGATCAGTGTCACTCCCTGAGGGATTCCCATGCCACTGATCTTCCGGTTGGGACACTCGAAGACCACATCCAGAGAAGGGGGCGATTGGAACGGTAATCCGTCCGGTAAGGGCCGCTCATCCACTCCGCTCTTTCTGGGGAGGATAGAGCCGTTGGCCACGAAGGCCACCAGTCCCCTCTCCTGCAGATTGTTCCTGATGTAGTCCGCGTCCTCCATGACCTCTACGTGATCCTTTACCTCCTGATGGTCCAGACTGGCATAGAACAGTGAGCTCTCAACTATTTGGGGCACTTCTGTGGAAAACATTCTTTTGGCTTCAGAGCCAGCGATCTTCCTCCCCCTTGCGGGCAATCCCACATAGAATCTGGCTTCAACGTAATCGTCGTTTATCTCCATGGCGGTCCTCTCCAGGACCTGCTGACTGGGCCGGTTTATCTCGATTATCCCGCTCTTACCGCTACCCACTATGTGAGAGCTTTTTCTGGTTTTCTGCCAGAACACCCGGGTCAGATGATCTTCAAGGGCTACTTTCCTCACCCTGGTCCTGAACAGGTCCTGAGGGAACCTGGAATTATCCTGGGGCACCCTGACCCTCACGGCGCTGGGAGGGGCGAAAGGGTCTGCCTGAACATGATCAACATAAAGGGTGAAATTATCATATTGATATTTGCCTTTGATCTCTTTATAGGCTTTATAGCCTCTTCCGCTTATTTTATCCAGTAATTCAAGCAATTTCTTCATAGAACACGTGGAGAATGACTTTATTTATATTTTAATCCTTGAGTGGTTCAATCAAGGGATGTTCTCTAACCTGCTTTCTCCTAACCCTTTTTCCTTACTGTTCTACTACGGAGACCCCATCCTTTCTCACCTTAACGGCGTTCTCCACCATTTCTTCAAATGTAGAGTCGTGGCTTATGACGATTATCTGGTTAAATCCTTCGATCCGGGAGAGCTGAGAAGCAAGATTCCTCTTTCTCACTTCGTCCATGTTCTGTGTGGGCTCATCAAAGAATACCACCCCTATCCCGGACATGATCTTCAATAGAGCAAGCCTCACCGCCAGTGCGGCACACATCTGCTCTCCACCACTCATCTGGGAGAAATCGATCTCTCTTCCCTTGTATTTCGCCTTTATCCCGAAATCCTCCGTCCAGTATAGCTCCCAGCTGTAATCGTCAAGCATTTCACAGAACATCATATTACCCTCTCTGGAGACCACTTCCACGTATGCTCTGATGATGCTGGGGGCTGCCAGCTTGAAGATCTCCCGGAGATTCTTCACAAACCTGAACTTCTCTTCCAGCTCCTGCTTGTGGGAGTTGGCCTCTTCCAGCTCCTGCTCCTTCTTCCTAATTTCTTCTAGCTCCTGTTGTTTCTCTTTTATGGTGTTTCCAATGCTCTCCTGCTTGCCCTCCAGCTCTCCTTTCTTGCCTCTAAGCTCGTTATACTTTTCATGCAGCTGATTATGCTTTTCTTTACTGTACTTGTGGTTAAGTTCCTCTATTTCAGTATCCAGTTGGGAGATCTCATGCTTCAGGGTTTCCCTATTGTTTTTGAGCTCTTCCAGCTTTTGTGAGGTTTGTTCATATGAGGCGGTCTTATCTTTGAGCTGGATATAGCGCTGAAAGCTCTGGGAGTTATTCTCCTTTACCTTAACGTAATTGCTGATCTTTTCTCTTATCTCTTCCAGCTGACCCTCAACTTCTTCTAATTGATCGACCTGTTCCTCCAGCTTCTTTCTCTCTTCTTCCAGCCCTTTAACCCTATTCTCGATCTCTTCCTTCTGGGAGATCTCTGATCTTAGGGCTGCCAGCTTTTCACTAGTTCCCTTGACCTTCTGGTATTGCTCTTCAACACCGCTCTTCCTGTCAACGATCTGTTTCAATTCAGCGGCCTTTTGATCCATTTCCTCCGAGTGCTCTTCTTTCTTCTTGATCTCTTCCTGCAGAGAATCCTTATGCCTGACCTCACTCTCTACCTTGTTTACCTGCTCTTCGAGCTTTTTATCTACTTCATAAGCCTTTTCCATTTCCTGATACTTTTCTTCAGCCTTTTTCAGCTTATTGGACAGTTCTTTAAGCTCTTCTCTCTTTGACTCTCTCACATCGGCCAGCCTATCGCATTCTTCTTTCAGAACGGGGCAGGTCTTATCCTTTACCTGCTCGTATTGCTCTTTTTCCATCTTAACCCTGGCTTTCAAGTTGGCTCTGTAAGAGATCAGATCATCTCTTTTGTGGAGAATAGAAGCCAGTTTTTCTCTCTTTGACCTTAGTTCTTCCAATTTTTGTTCGTATTGAGATATCTTTTCTATTCTCTCTTTTTTGGAGTTTATCTCCTCCTTCAAGGATTGGATTTGCTCTTTATAATTGTGGAGATTGTTTTCAGCGATCTCGATCTTCCTTAACTCCTCTTCGAGCTGTTTCTCCTTTTCCGCGTGCGGTTCAAGGTCTTTTATGGTCTGCTCCTTTTTCTGGAGGTCTTCCAGAGTCTTCTTCCTGGATTCTATCTCGGTATTTGTCCTTTCCAGTTTCCTGCTCTGCTGGTTCAACTGCTTCAGTTTGTGGTCCAGTTGAGCTCTTTGGGGTTCCAGCTGAGAGATCTGTTCATCAGCCTGAAGGTAATCCTTATATGGTTTTTCCAGTTTCTTGAGCTCCTCTTCAGCATTCTTTATTTCTTCAAGCTCTTTTTCCCTGTTGGCTATTTCCTTGCCCATGCTGTCCAGCTGGGTCGATTTTCTGGTCTTCTCAACCTCCAGAGAGTTCAGCTTTGATTGAAGCTCATCGAAACGCTCCAGCTCTTTCTTCATTCCCTCCAGATCCATCCTGGAGAGCTGTTCTTCAACTTCCTTCTTCTGCTTCTCCAGCTCCTCCAACTTGCTTTCTACCCTCTCCTTAGCCTCAACTTCCTTTTCCAGCACAGCTATTTTCCTGTCCACTTCAGTGGTCCTCTCCTTCACGTTATTCTCATACTCTCTGCTCTTCTCGAAGGCTTTCTTATAACCATCAACGCCCAGAATGGGGGAGAATATTCTGTCCCTCGCGCTAGGGACTTCCAGGAACTGAGAGGTCATCTTACCCTGAGAAACCCCTATAACGTTCTCAAAGAATGTGGTCCCATCGGTTTCAAGGTCGAAGTTCTCCCGTATCCATTCCCCAACTTCTGAAGCTCCCTCTGCAACTTTTCCTGTCTCAGGATCTCTAATAGAGTATTCTGACGTTCCCGAAGTGGAGATCTTTCTGATGACCTCATATATTCTGTCATCGCTGGCCAATATCTTAACCCTGACCTCTCCTTTCTTCTCTCCCCTCCGAAGGAAGTCACTTATCCTGTAAGGGAGGGTGTCAAAAAGAGCGAAGCCGATAGCCTCCAGTATAGTGGTCTTTCCAGCCCCATTCTCCCCAATTATGGCGTTCAAACCGGAAGAAAAATCTATTTTCTGATGAGAGTAACTCTTAACGTTTACCAGACTTACTTCCTGTATCATAACTGAAAACTTCCCTCCAGTCCCCTGCACCCTCCTCAGGTTCTTCTACTTTCTCTTGATCCTGGTCCTCACTCACTTCCTGCTCTTCTCCCTTTTCCTGCTCTCCCACATCACTTTCTTCCTGCTCTTCTCCTTCTTCACTTTTTTCAATTTCTTTTTCTTTTCCAACTTCTTCCTGTGCCTCTATTTCTTCCTCTTCTTCTTCACTCTCCCCTTCTTTCTCCTCTTTATCTTTATCTTGATCTTGATCTTCTGTGTGCTCTTCTAGCGGTTTCTTCTCCACCGGTTCTCTGGTTCCTTCGATCTCTTGTTCAACTGGTCTATTATAGAGGATGGATTCAACGAAATGGTCCACTGACTGGTTATCAAAAGAGGTGGAGAATATGTTCTTTAGCCGTAAGACTTCTTCTGCTATGTTTCCGTAGTTGTAGTTCTCCAGCAACTGCTCCACTACGTTCTTCTCTATAGTATCTTTGTCCGTAGACGATAATGGTTGAAAAGTGTCCCCGGTGTCCAGTTTCAACCGAACTACTAGAGGATCGAACTCTTTTATTATTTCCTGTATCTCTTCTGGCTGGACCTTCGTTTCCTGACTTGCAGATACTTTCAAATGGACCACGGCGTTCTCGCAGTCTTGAGAGCGTACGACTTTTCTGAGGTCGGAGTGGAAGTCGTTATTCTTGATCTCGTAATCCAGTGACACAAACTTGCGTTTGGCAAAACCATCCACCAGCTGATACTGGAGTTTATCATTCCACTCTACATAAAAGATCCCTCTGTTGAAGCTGCTCTCAGTGAGGTCGCAGGTTTCCAGGCTCCCGGGGTTGAAAATGAAGTCATCCTCCACAATGCTCTGGTGGATGTGCCCCAGAGCAACATAATCCACTGATTTTTTGAACTGATGTAAAATTGAGGAGGGTATGCAGCCATAGATGTTCATGTAGCCTTCGATGCCGGCATGTGCCGTAAAGATGGTGAATCCATTCTTCTTGATCTTCTTCTGATATTCTTCGAGTATTTTAGAAGTTAGGGATCCGTAGTATTTCATACCGTATATGCGGGCTCCATCGAGGTCCACATAGGCTCCACTCTCACCATTCCACTCTTCCAGGACCAGTCCATCATCGAAGGACGGTTTCAAATTTATCAAGAGTTCGTTCTTGGCCAGGTAATCCATCCAGGAAAAGCTGTCCCTGAAATAGGTTGAGTCATGGTTTCCTTCTACAGCCACTACAGGTATATCGGCCTGTTTGGCCTTCTCCAGTACTTTGGTTGCTTGAGTTAGAGTTATGGGGTCCATTTCACTTCTTTTGTGGAAAAGGTCGCCAGCAATAATAATGAAGTCCACATCGTTCTTTATCCCGTAGTTTACCGCATCCATAAAAGCCTGGGCGAAGTCAACTAACCGCTCTTCACAGCCATACTGTCTATATCCCAGGTGTACGTCTGCCATATGAACGAATTTTACCATGTGGACACCTTTTCAACTATCAGAGTCTAAAAGATTATATTTCATTTCCTTGCCGAACGTTATTTATTTTTTCGTGTATAGTGAAAGTGAACGGCATTTTATTAAGATTATCAGAATAAACAGAAAGATTATTATACGCAATATTTAAAGCGAATCAATGCCTACGATTGGTGATTCATCTGGTGAACCAACAAATTTGGACAATTCTGAGCCTCTAGTTTACATCAACGGAGAATTTCTTCCTGAGAGTCAGGCAAAGGTGAGCGTATTCGACCACGGTTTTCTTTACGGAGATGGTATTTTCGAGGGTATCAGGGCCTACAATGGTAAGGTGTTCAAGCTAAAGGAGCATATGGATAGGCTCTATGATTGTGCCAAAGCCATTGACCTCAAAATACCAATATCCAGAGAAGAATTCGGGAAAGTCATTCTGGAGGCTTTGAAGAAGAATAAATTAAAAGACGCGTATATAAGGCCCATAGTATCCAGAGGAGTTGGAGATCTAGGACTCGACCCGGAAAAGTGCCCTAATCCCAGTATTATCGTTATAACCAGAGAATGGGGTAAACTCTATGGGGATCTATATGAAAGAGGATTGAGAGGCGTCACTGTTACAGTAAGAAGGAACGCCATAGACTCCCTCCCACCCAACGTGAAATCCCTCAACTACCTGAACAACATCTTTGCCAAGATAGAGGCAAACGCCAAGGGAGGAGATGAAGCCATTTTCCTGGACCATAATGGATACGTTTCTGAGGGAAGTGGAGACAACATATTCGTGGTCAAGAATGGAGAGGTCTTCACACCACCTATCCTGAACAATTTGAGAGGTATAACCAGGGCAGTCGCCATAGAATTGATGGGTAAATTGAACATACCCTTCCAGGAGAGAAATCTGGGATTGTTCGACCTTTACTCCGCAGAAGAGGTTTTCGTTACCGGGACAGCCGCAGAAATAGCTCCCATCACCTACATCGATGGTAGAACGATCCACGATGGAAAGCCCGGGAACTTGACCCAAAAGCTTATGAATGAGTTCAGGAAAGCCACGGAAGAAGGGACTCCCATTTATGACTGAGGGATTACATGGCATTAGTATCGATAGTGGTAGAGATAAAGGATAAGCCCGGACAGCTTCTCAAAGCTCTTGAGCCTGTTTCCCAAATGGGAGGGAACATTCTGGGCATTCTGCATCAGAGAGAGAAAATGTCTCCTCTGGGTAGAATACCCGTGGAGATATCCATCAAAATAGATGGAGATAAAGTAGAGAGCCTGATAGAGACCATAGAGGAAAATGACGTTGTTGTCAGGAGCTACAACGAAGTAAGGCTTACCACTACCACATCTGCTCTTCTGGTGGGACACATTATCCGCACCGATCTAAGTGATACCATCAACCGGATCGACAGCACCGGATACGCCGAAGTGGTGGATATCAGGGTCAACATGCCCCAGCTCAAAGAGCCCTCAACGGCGATGATCACCATATCAGCCACGGGAAAGGACAAATTGAATGAAGCAATGGGTCTGCTGAACTATGTTTGTAGAGATAAAGAGATCCTGGTAGTCGAGCCCCTTAATGAGAACCTTTAACCGATCAAGATTCAACATCAAATGAAGTGAGTTATATGATCAAAATCGTCATAATCGGATTCGGAGTCATTGGGAGAGGAGTAGTAGAGGTTTTGCTGGACAAGAAAGAAGAGATCCAGAAACACATCGGAGACTACAGGATCGTGGCGATCGCAGAGAAGGATGGAGTTATCTACGACGAGCAGGGATTGAGCAGGGACGTGCTTGATTACGGTCCTCAAGACTTCACTTCAGGGGATACGCTGGAGACCATTCAGAGCTCAGAGTTCGATGTTGCCATCGAAGTGACTCCCACGGACATAAAGAAAGGGGAGCCCGGCCTGACCCACATGAAGGAGTGCCTCAAAAGAGGGGCACACGTGATAACTTCCAATAAAGGTCCTATTGTGGTAGGCTATAGAGAGCTTCAAGAACTCGCAGCCAAAAATAACGCCAGCCTGAAATTCGAGGCTACTGTGGGAGGAGGAATGCCTATCATCAATCTGACAAGGAACAATCTGGTCGGTAATGAAATAGAGTCCGTAAAAGGTGTTCTCAACGGGACGTGCAACTTCATCCTCTCCAGAATGGAGACAGAGAAACTCTCTTACCACCAGGTTCTGGCCGAAGCACAGGAGCTGGGCTACGCTGAAGCGGACCCCACATACGACGTAGAAGGTATCGACTCCGCCGCCAAACTGGTCATAATCGCTAACTCCCTACTGGACATGCATGCTGGCTTTGATGATGTGGAGATCGACGGTATAGCTATGATCACTTCAGAGGCTTTTGATGTTGCTCTGGAGAAGAACTACACCATCAGATTGATAGGCGAGGTGAACAAAAGGACCGGCTCTATCAAAGTATCCCCTCGATTAGTGCCTGCACACCACCCATTGTGCGTTACAGGAACACTAAATGCTCTCCAGGTCCGAACAGACCTCGCAGGGGACATAGTGGTCGTGGGCAAAGGTGCCGGGAAAAAAGAAACTGCCAGCGCAATCGTCTCCGACCTCATAGAGATATATAAGTGCCCCAATCACATATAATTCAATCCAGCACTCAATTTACCATCTTTTGAGTATCAATCTTTTTGAGATGATCTTGGAGAACGATCATGAGGTTATAGATAATTTTATAAATTAGGAAAATTATTGAATATCAGAAGGAGGTAAATTTATGGTGAAAACAAGTTTTTTAGGACTAGATGAGAATATTGCAGGAGCCTTGACTTATGTGTTAGGCTGGTTGACAGGAGTAATATTCTATTTACTGGAGAAAGAGAGCAGATACGTTAGATTTCACGCAGTTCAATCCATTGCACTGTTCCTGCCCCTACATGTTGTAATCATTGTTTTAGGGTACATTCCGTTTATCGGATGGGTCATATCCAACTTATTGGCCCTGCTTGGTCTCGTGCTGTGGATTGTGTTGATTGTAAAAGCCTATCAGGGTGAATGGTTCAAACTACCGGTCACCGGGGATATTGCTGAAGAACGCTCCTGAAGTACTTAGAGTCCCTGCAATCATAGACCTAAAATTTTTATCTCTTTTTTTTAATTTACGTAGTCGTCATTGTTATTAACTTAACAGCCCCGGCCATCCAAATCCTTCGAATCTCAACAAAAGACGCGGGCAGTTAAATTTAAAACAAACTCCGATAATGATGACTGAAAATAAAGTGCCCCGGTGAGGCAACCTATCCATACACAACAATATACTTTTTTGGGTAGTAAATATTAAATAATATGGAAACAGTAGGTACCTCATGGCAGTTAGATTAGAAGCCTATAAACAAGAATTAGGGTCAATCACAGAAAGGCTTCAGAACGAAATAGAAGATGAAAAGACCCGGAAAACCATTGAACTCTTTGCACAAACTCTTTTAGCTAAAAACATAAGCCCTGGAAGAGTTACCCGATATTTATACTGTTTAAGAGATCTTTATGAAATAATTGGTCACCCCATCGATACCTGGGAAACTGAAGAACTAACCTCAGCTCTGGCAGAAATAAGCATGAAGAAAATAAGCCCACATACCAAATACGAGTACCAGAAAACTTTGAGAAAGTTCTTTAAGTGGTATAGAGGGGAGAAATGGGAGCATTTCGATGTATTGAAGGGCAAAAAGAAGATACAAAGAAACCCCGATATACTGCAAGAAAATGAGGTTTTAGAACTGATTAGAGCAGCAGATAGGAAAAGAGATAAGGCCATAATCTCAGTAGCTTATGAGGGAGGATTAAGAGCCGGAGAAATATTAGGTCTAAAAATCGGTGATATAGAATTTAACAGTAAAGGAGCAAAACTAAAAATTTCTGGGAAGACCGGGGAGAGAAAACCCTTAATCGTTTTCTCAGTACCATACTTAACTCAATGGCTTGAAGAACACCCCCACAAAGATAATAATGAAGCCCCCCTTTTCGTTTCACTTGCACACAGAAATTATGGAGGGAGACTAAGCAGATACGGTTTTGCACAAGTCCTTGATGAAGCCAAAAAGAAAACAAACATTAAGAAAAAAGTTTACCCCCACATATTAAGACATTCACGCTGCACAGTTATGGCCAACGTCATGACTGAAGCCCAGATGTGTCAATACTTTGGTTGGGTCCAGGGATCAGATATGCCCTCAATATACGTTCACCTCTCTGGCCGGGATGTGGACCGATCAGTTTTAAGGTATTACGGTTTGCTTGAGGAAGAGGAAGAGGAAGAAACCAAACAAACAAGGCCCAAGAAATGCGCCAGATGTAATGAAACCAACGGACCAACCGCCCAGTTCTGTCAAAGATGTGGTTTCGTGTTAGATGAGAAAGAAAGAGCAAAAGCCCAAATGGAAGAAACCAAGACAATGGAGCAGTATATGAATGAGATATTATCAGATTCAGATTTGAGGGAAGACTTCAAGAAGAAAATTAAGTGGGCCGAAATAATAGAGAACGATCCAGAGAAAGCAAAGGCAATTTATGAAGCTATTGAAAGCAGAAAGAAAAACCAGTAGGTGTACCATAATACTAACTGTTACTATAAAATTAAATAACTATTTTTTACAACTAATGCCATGAACCAGAGTATCTACATAGACGCCAACATACTTATTGGACTTTTCGAGAGAGACAAGGACGTTAAAAAATTATCAAATAACACCATCCGGCAAGCAATCACAATGGCAAATAACCCTGAAATTAAAATTAAAATCCCTTCAATAGCCCTTGCAGAATTTACGCTTTGGTGTATAAGACAAAATTGTCTTGAAGATGTTGCTGCAAAGTTCTACAAATATCTCTTTGATCTCAAAGCAGATTTCCCAACTCCAACTAAAGAGCACTATAAAAAAGCAAAAACATTAATGGAGTTAGATGAAAGATATGAATCACATGATAGTTTAATTGTTTCTCATGCCCTTTTGGATTCAGATACAAAATGGCTTTTAACAACTGAGACTGACTTGCATTTAGACCCAAATATTGAAAAAGAAAAAAATAAGTTAGGTAATAAATTCAAAATATCAGATAGGTTTTAGATTGCTTTATGTTTATATAAACTTCTTAGAACGTCTTTTAAAGTTTCTCTATCTGCAAAGGGTTTATTACTCAACACAAGGTTAATTTTATCCTCATCATTCATTCCTGGGTTTCTTTCTTCTATCATAATTAATGTAGCGGCGAGCTCAAGCCAAGTCTCCGATTTTTTGTTTACAAGTTTGAAAAACTCTTCTGGTAATTCCACATGTTCTTTAGTTACGTTCTCATCGAGTCTGTAATAATCATCAGCAAGAACGGGAGAATACGGGCCATGTATGTATAAGTTGTATCCATAGCCAAGATTAAGCCCAAATCTTCTTGCTAAATAAACAAACTTTTGTAGTTTAAGCCTATGATTAAATCTATTAACATTAAATATGAATCCAACATTTTCAAGTGATTTTACAAAACCTGCAAGTTTTGGTAATCTTTCAGATACCATACATATTAAATATTGATATCATCTTAAAAACCTTTTTGGGTTATTTGAATGTAAATTTCATCTTAAAGAACTACTATTGAAACATGCCAGGAACCCCATTTTTACCCCCATGACCCCTATTAATATATAAAGAAGTTAAATTCAAAGTATGTGGTTGGTGGGTAAGTATGTCTATCCCCTGGGTATTTCTCACAGACCCCTAAATAATGGGTTTCAGAGTTATCACTAATGATGTATGATGTACCCGTTTTAGTATAGATTAGTTGGTTATTGAAACAAAAGGTATATTCGGGTTATTTCGTTTATCTCTTAGTATAGGACTGCTTTTAATAAGTTTACTATCTTCTGTATTGATGTTTTTGTTAAAGAACCTTGTAAGACTAAGACTGTAATCCTAAGTCTATCCTGTATTAGTATCAGAGTTTCATTGATCTCTTTCATATATGTACTGGAGAACCTTGAACGATAATAAGAATAAGAATAATCACTTGGTTAATGCTTCATTCACCAAACCCAGGAAAGCCATTACTCCCATACTCAGATAAAGGCCCATGTAATGAGAGAAAATATCAACAAAATGGCCAGCAAACCGTATATCCCCTGGGAATGATAGGGCCACCACAAAAAAGAAGATTGATAAACAGAAAAAGGTTAAACTTATTCTCTCCCTATTCGCTCTACTGTCAATCACTCCATAGGCCCTATGAATTCGGGTTAAGTAGAGAGCTAAGACACTGAAACCAACCAAGATGAATGATAAGGCCCTCATAAAATAGATATAGAATACTGACAACCCTGAACCAATTAATAAGAATAAAGCTTGAATTAAGGAGGGTTTAAGGGGTATCCCTAACTCTTTTTTGAGGAGATTGAAAGAGAAGTACGGTATTAAGCCAGTGAAAGCCATCACTACGCCAGAGAAACCATAGCCAGTGTTAAGGGGTATGTCATTGAATTGTTTTAAGGCAAGAACACCCAAGGCCGGAGCTATAACCAGGAAAATGATTGCAGTCATCACACCAAACAGAAGAACCTCATTGCTGCGAATCACCAGGTAAGCAAGTAAGTAGTAAACCATCAAGAAAGTGATTAAGTTACTGAGCAAGTGAGCTAACCTAATATGAACGAAATGATAAGTATAGAAAGAAAACCAACGGTTTTGCTCTTGATACTTCAATGATAAGAGGTGCTTGATCTCCCCAGATAATAGGTAGCATATCACCAGGATCAGGATAATGGTTAAAGGTAGGATCAGGTAGAGAGTTAAGGCTTTACTTCCCATATACACACCCCACATATTAGGTTAAGAAACCTACTGTCACAGCTAAAGCTTCATTAGCGTTTCTTAATCCACTCATAAACTTTTGAGGAAAGTATTGAGTTTCTTCCATATCTTTTGGTATTTCACCTTGCTTTAAAGTATAAATTATTCTTTTGATGTCGGATGTTTTATCTGTTTGTTCTCTAAGTGATTTTAAAGAAACTGGTTTTAGCCCACGAGTAAAACTATAGATTCTAGCAGTTGGAGTTACCAGAAATATATCTCTTCCCTCATAAAAGATGTAGCCAAGAGGACATTTTGTAAATCCTTTACTATCCATATCTCTATACAAGTTATATTCTTCTTTTATTTCTTCTAGAAAATGCTCTACTGCACTAATGAAATTCTTTCTTTTTATTATACCTTCTAGTTCACCTAAGTATTTCTGGTCTCTCATATAGGTGAACACATGAAAGAGTTTTTCCAGCTCTTTTTTGTTCATCTTCATTATCAAAGCAAGAAGCCATGTACCCCTTTCAAAATTATATGTTGGATTCTTTCCAAATGGTTCAACTCCTTTGACAGTAGGTAAGTCCTTTCCCAAACTCTTTATTTTAGATGTCATACTAGCTGACCCAACACATACAAAAAACCCGTCATTCTCAATAAGAAATCGATAAAATCTTGAATATGTTGACTTACTTACAATTTCTTTCACTAATCTAACCTTTTTACCACTTTTAGGTACTTCTTTCCAGTTTATTTCTATATTATAAGTATGAGGGTTGACAACTCCTATATTCAACCATCTACGTTTTTTATTCTTTGAAACTCTAATATATATAGCCCTAGATGATTGTTTAGTTGATGGAAATAAACTCCAATCTATTATTGTATTGAAGTTATCATCAATATGGCCTATCTTTTTATATGATCTTGTGGTCTTTTCTCGAACTCTAACGTACAGGCTATACATTAGTAATTGTATATGGGCATACCATATAAATAAACTTATCGGGTATGTCCAATTAAAAGTAACGAAATCATATACACAGAATATCAATAATGCAAAAATTTGCGATACTGATAAAGATAAGAGGTAACCAGCTATAAGGTATGGTAGTTTATGCTTTCACCCCCGGGTAAACAGAGTAAATAGGGGTGTTGAAGTATTAAACGAGGGATGCAGAGGAGTTGAATTAAATTACTGGAGGTAATACACTACTTAATTTTTAGTAAATTCGATGTTCGGATTTTAAAATTTAGAAATTCCAGAGGCTGGAATTACTGCCCAACAACAGTAAGCGAATTAGTAGACTAATGATTGCTTCAACAGACTGCATCATATATAAATATAACGCTTCAACAAATGGTGGTGCTTGAATGTGTTGAAGCGATTACTATTTAAATATAACAAACGTGTTGAAGCAATATGTATGTTAGAAAATCAAGGTTTCAGTGACTGGTCTTCACTGCTTGGTGGAAATTTTTCCACCATGCTCTTACCCCAAGAGGGTTTTATTATCTTACTGATGCCTACTGTGAAAACAATAAGAGAAGGTTTAGGAACTTATTTTCCTATGGCAAGGGCAACCTGAAAACCTCCCAGCGCTTAAATAATAATGTTCCTGATGGATGCGGTAACTGGATTCCTTCAGGAACTCATACTTATATAAAACAAACAAATTCAGGGTAGGCGCGTACGCGCCTATTCATCATTATGGCAAGTAAAAGGTGGAGATAGTATCTCTTAACATATTTAAATAACTGTTATTTGTATCTTTATGGAGAAGTAAAAAGAGTTACTGGACAGAACTTCAACCAGCAGTGGGAAATTCTAACCAAATACTTAAAAGAGTAGTGGGAAATTCTGACCATGCCGGGATCTGTTCCCACATAGAGTATTTAAGCATAAACTCAGTTTCCCACCTGGTGACAAGTCACCAATTTATGGTGACTACTTATTTTGACGACAAATTCACAAGAGTAATAAACGTCACCAAGAATAAGGGGTCGTCATCCAATAACGACAGGTCGTCAAATATCTACCATAAGTTCCAGTTGGAACTTTTTTAGTTCCAGTAGTATGGTCGATAAAAATTCGACCATGGTAGAAATATGAAACTTGGTAAAGTTGTACCAGAGGTTAGAGATTTTTGTAAACATCATCAAGAAGGTAGGGGTACACAAGATGTACCAAATGGTACAAAACCGGTTACTCTCCCACGTATGGGAGTGTAATTATTTGTCATGTAGTTCTGTCCGTACAGACAGGGATTACTGCCACGTATGGCAGAGATTTTATCATGATTTTATCACTTCACCCTCGGGTAAACAGAGTAAATAAGGGTAATGATTCACTCATTTATAGCCAGATAGGGTTTTATTGCTTTCTTTAACTCCTCTACCTTAACCCTACATATCTTAGAACCATGCCTTACCGGTAAACTCGAATATCTTTTACCTGTCTCTGGTGAATAAATTACGATACCATCGTCACCACAAACCGGGCATTTAACCGATACTTTGTAGCACCGATTTACAGCACTACACGAATATACTATCATCTATTTCTTACGCTTCTTACGCTTAGACTTCTTACGCTTCTTTTTAGGTGTCGCTCCCGGTGGGAAGTCAACACCTCGTAAATCATATAGTGCCGGATTCTTGAACCATTTATCCGGGTCATCCGGTATCGGAGCAACCAGTGATTCATCAAGTTCCTGGGCCTGCTCACTCCTCATTTCATGGTACATCATGGCCTGCTGGATAATTGATTCTCCCTCAACTTGTTTAACTTCTTTCTTAGACTTGGGTATTTTTCTCTTTTTACTTATTCCAGCATGCTTTTTTATGTTCTTCCAATTTT
>JAWODI010000015.1:0-8476 GCA_046483365.1 Archaeoglobaceae archaeon
TTCACAAGAGTATCTAAAGGAAGGTATTTGGTTCCCCAACAACTCCTTCTTAACAACTTGTTCATTATATCAGCCATAATTTCTTCGTCATCCATAAAGTTCACTTACCGTACCGTTAAAGGAATAATTTAAATACCTATCTATTTACACTAATAATATGGCAGAAGAACTCTATACCGGGGAGAAGTCAATAATACTGAGAATGCTTGGAGATTCTCCAAGGTTGAGAATAATTGATTTTTTTATGGATAATCTTTCCTTTGATTTTACAAAAAGAGAGATTATTGAAGCACTGGGAATGAGCAAACAGACATTCTACAAATACTTTAAGGAAATTGAGTCAGATGGGATAGTAAAAGTCTCAAGACAAATAGGAAGGGCCAAATTATACAAAATAAATCCCCAGCATCCTCTTGTTGTCATGCTGAGAGAGTTAGAAGAGAAGGTGTCAATTCAGATGGCAGAAGAGTCATTATTGACAAAGTAGTTCATCTTTACATTGGGTTAGTTCAGAATAAGAATCAAGAAAATCATCCAAAAAAGACTGACGAGATAGGATTTTTATACCAAAAGAGGAGCTGATGATCCTTTGAAATACTCTTTCAAGTATTGAAGAGAAAAATCAAAGATATAGGGTGAAATTTATCGACCTGTAGCAAGTGTTTATTTTAGGGAAAAGATAATAACTGGTATCTTTTTTACCCTTATGTCGATTCTGGGGCAGAGATAAGTCTATTCACTTAGGTCAGATTCTGAGATTCTTGGTTATGAGCTTGAAGACGGAGAAGAGTACCTTGTGGGTGGAATAGCTGGTTTGGTTAGAATATTCATACATGAAGTCCCCTTCAGAATTGGTAAAGAAGTCTTTAATGCGAGGATTGGTTTTGCTGATAAGGAAGAAGTACCAAGGCTTCTGAGCAGACTTGATTTTTTCTCAGAATTCCAGATATGTTTTGATGAGAAGAACTATAAATGTACATTTCATATTACCTGAATAAACTCATTATTCAGAAATAGTGAAGAGAACGACCACAATTATCTCAAAAGTTGATTCTCAAGTACGCTCAAAACACCAAAGTCAAACTTAAGTAATATCCCACAGCATAACCTTCAGGTGGTTGGATGGTAGTAAAATATGATGTTATCGCCATTGGTACTGGCTCCGCCATGAATATCGTGGAGGCCATGCTGAACCAAGACGAGAACTTGGAGGTAGCTGTAATCGATAAGGACCCTCCAGGCGGTATCTGCCTCACCAAAGCCTGTATCCCCACAAAGATACTATTATATCCGTCAGAGCTCATAAATCATATTGAGAAAGCCAAAGACCTCGGTGTAGATGTTCAGATCAATAATATCGATTTTCCCTCTATCATGAAGAGGATGCACTCCCTCATCGATCCTGACATCGAAATGGTTCGAGAAGGATTATCATCCACACCCAACATCGGCTACTACACCGAACCCGCGGAATTCGTAGAACCATACACTCTAAAAGTGGGAGAGGATACCATTACAGCTCCCCTCATATTCCTTTGCACCGGTTCTAAACCTTTTATACCCTCCATAAAGGGGTTAGATAAGGTCTCATATCATACCAGCGACACCATACTTAATATCGAACAGCTCCCTGAGAGCCTTGTTATCGTGGGGGGTGGTTTTGTAGCAGCGGAATATGGGGACTTCTTTTCTTCTATGGGTAGTAAGGTGACCATACTCGGTAGGAACCCTCAATTCCTTCCGGGTGAAGAGGAAGAGGTCTCCGCAGTCTTAATTCAGGATATGAGCAAGAAAATGGATATACTCACCAACCACGAAGTGATCGAAATTGAAGAAGATGACCAGGGCAAAATAACCACCGCCGTAAATAGAGAGACCGGCGAAGAAATAATTGTTAACTCGCAGGAAGTATTGATCGCTGCGGGTAGAGCCTCCAACTCGGACATCCTCTCACCTCAAAAGGGTGGAATTGATATGGACGAGAATGGGTGGATAAGGGTAAATGAATACCTGGAAACTTCTCAATCGAATGTGTGGGCTATGGGAGACGCCTTAGGCAAGCACCTCTTCAAGCACGTGGCCAACTACGAATCGCGGGTAGTATACCACAACGCGGTTCGGGGGGAACAGATGGAAGTAGATTATCATGCTGTCCCTCATGCGGTCTTCACCTATCCAGAAGTAGCTGCAGTGGGTATGGGGGAGAAGGAAGCCATTGATAAGCTGGGGAAGGATAGGGTGATCATCGGTTTTGATAGATATGAAGATAACGCCAAAGGCAATGCGATGGGCGCCAAGAACTATTTTGCCAAGATCCTTCTGGATGCTGAGACCGAAAGGATCCTGGGAGCCCACATAGTAGGCCCATATGCCTCAATCCTGATACACGAGATAGTAAATCTGATGTATACAGCAGAACAGACCCCTAATCCTGTATTTATTGGTATGCACATACACCCTGCCTTAAGCGAAGTGGTGAAGGGTGCTTTTAACTCCCTAATGGACGTGGACTCCTACCACCATATGCTTGAACACAAACTCCCCGAAATCAACCTCAACAGAGGACCGGAATAGCTAGCTACTTACCTACAGCTCGTCGTGCTCCATGAAGATCTCTTTATAACAGGCAGAGCACAGGAACCACTCCACCTCTCCCAGTTCCTTCTTGTTCTCTGAGAAATAATAAAAGCCATCTGAAAAATCTCTGGACCTTACTTTTTCTATTTCGACTTCTCCAGTTTTACCACAATTCTGGCACACGACCTTGAACTGATCTAAATCGGGGTTAAAGTCCCTGAACATCATACACCTCCCTTGTTCATGCTTTATCAGTATTTCCTGAGAGCAACATCATCCTAAATCACCTTCGCACGTTCCAGGAAAAAAGTTTTTAGTGATGTGTGTTAGTGAGAAGAGATGCCCGAGCTTCCAGAAGTAGAATCTTTCCGGCAGTATATGGATAGCACTTCCCTTGGCCAAGCGATTCGTGGTGTGGAGGTGAAGAATTCTCTCATTCTGGAAGATATCACAGCAGAGCAACTCTCAACAGAATTGAGGGGAAAAGAGTTCCAGAACACCGTTCGTCATGGAAAATTTTTGTTCGCCAAAGCCCAGGAATTGTTTTTGGTGTTCCATTTCGGTATGACCGGGTTCTTCAACTACTTAAAGTGGTCTGAGGTTGTTCCCAACCACTCGCGACTCTTTATCGACTTCGATAATGAGAATAGACTTGTCTACGTCTCCCAGAGGATGCTGGGTAGAGTTGCTCTCACTCAGAGTGTGGAGCAATACGTAAAGAAGAAGGGTTTAGGCCCGGATGCCCTGGACATGGGCTTTGGAAGCTTCAAAGAACAGGTGAAAAATAGAACAGGTCGAGTTAAATACGTTTTAATGAACCAGAAGATTATCGCCGGGATCGGGAACATCTATTCTGACGAAATTCTGTATCAAACAGGAATACATCCCCTGACCAAATTCAACGAACTGGATGGAAGGACTGTAAAAATGTTGTTTGATACCTTAAAAAAAGTGTTGAGAGTAGTTATTGATAAAAAGGCGCATCTCGACGAGCTGCCCTCCACGTATCTGATACCTCATCGTTATAAAGGCGGGATGTGCCCCAGTTGCGGTGACCATTTAAAAACACTCAATTTTTCAGGGAGAACTTCTTATTATTGCCCTAAAGACCAGCAAGAGCTGTAATTTTTTTTCAGTTCGATCAGGATTAGATAGATAACATGATCGATTTTCTGTCCGTTTTAATTGGTCTCAAGAGGCGCACAGTTTTATATTAAATATATAAATACAATATATTGATAAACCTTATGATACCTCGCACTTATTTCTCAATGACCAGTAGACAATAACCAATATCAAACCCAAATATGATAGAGATATTTTAAGGATAGGTACCGAATAACTTCTATACACTAAAAATAAGACAACTAAACCGTCGACAACACCTAAAAATTTATATAAGATTAATGAAAAGAATATATTATAAATCATTGGTGTTGGGAGGTGAATAAAAATGGAATTACCGCTTGCTCCAGTAGAGAGAATTATCAGGGATGCAGGTGCACAGCGTGTAAGTGAAGCTGCCAAAAAAGCACTTGCAGACGCTATTGAAGACCACGCTGTCAAATTGTCTAAAAAATCAGTCGATATTGCAGCTCATGCTGGAAGAAAGACTGTGAAGGCAGAAGACATCAAGATGGCGACCAGGAAATAATTTTAAATATTTCCTTTATTTTATTTTTTGTTAATGAATGAATTGACCCTTTTTCGATCCACTTCTTTTCTTGAAAGGTCCTGTGTTCGCTGGACCCTTAGATTACTGAACCATTCAACAAATACGACGAACATGAGGGAGACCCACGAGTTTCAAGGTGGGTAACATGGAGCCTCTGTTGGTCGTAGGGATCATTATCTTCACCGGATTTGTTCTGGGTGAACTGGTCACCTTGATAAAGCTGCCCAAAGTTACGGGATATATTCTAGCAGGAGTGATCTTAAACCCCAGTGTGTGCGATTTTATACCTGCGACCTTTATGAACACCACCGGCTTTATAACCAATATCGCATTAGCCTTTATCACTTTTTCAGTTGGAGGCACGTTACTTCATTCCAGGATGAAGCGTTTGGGAAAAGGGATCATCTCTATTGGTCTCTTTGAATCCGAGATGGTCTTTTTGATACTCTTTATTGCCCTTGCTGCAGTCACTCCCCTCCTAATAGATTTTCCTGGAGGTACGCTGCTTACAGTATTCATCCCTCTCTCCCTCATCCTCGCCTCATTGGGGAGCCCTACAGACCCTTCAGCTGCTCTGGCGGTGAAACACGAATATAAAGCTGAGGGAGATGTTTCGAACACCATTATGGGTATCACCGCCTTTGATGATGCTCTGGGAATAATCAATTACAGTGTTGCGGTCTCCATTGCCAGCCTGCTCATATTTTCTGAATCATTTACCTTATACTCGTCTTTACTTCAACCACTGGTAACTATTTTGGGAGGAGTAGCAATTGGTATTCTATTCGGAGCTGTATTCAATATTATCTCCAGATTCATTAAGAAAGAAACTGAAGGCACATACATCATTGTTATTCTCAGCCTGCTGCTTTTATGCTTCAGTGTTGCCTCCATCCTGGAATTTGATGAGCTTCTTTCTACTATGACAATGGGTATTGTAGTGGTCAATTTCAATCCCATGAGAAAGAAGATCTTCAAGATAATGGAACGTTACACAGAAGAATTGATATTCGTCTTCTTTTTTACATTGAGCGGGATGCACCTCGACTTTGAGGTCCTGTTCAGCTCTTACTTGCTTATTATCTTATTTGTACTTTTTAGAGCCTTTGGAAAGTTCTTGGGGACCGCAACAGGAGCGCATATCTCTAGATCCTCTCCAAATGTCAAGAAGTACGTGGCTGGGGGACTGATACCGCAAGGAGGTGTAGTTATAGGTCTGGCATTGCTCTTAAAACAAAGGTACGCCTTTGACGAGATCTCCAGTATCATTATCAGCGTAATAATAGGTGCGACCATAATCCACGAATTCATTGGGCCTGTGTTAGCCAAGATAGCCCTCACAAAGGCAGGAGAGATAAAAGGTTAGTCTAGTTAGTTCAAGTTCTTTCAATTTTTTGATAATTCTGAGGACTGTTCTTATAGCGATTATCGGTGACCATATGGTGATATAAAAGTTAATTATTTATAACAATATAATTTAACCAAAAAGTATGTATAGTTTAAAGTCCGGACCAAAATTCAAATTACCAGAATACGACAGGTTTCTCGTAAAAGTGAAGGTGTTCCCTTATGGAAAATAAAAAAAAGAATGAAAATGAAGAAGAAAAACTGGACCAAATATTCCTGGTTCCCCACACCCACTACGATGCTATGTGGGTATTCACTAAGGAAGACTACTTCTACATCAACATCGACCTCATACTGAAAAAGGTAATCGAGCTTCTGGATAAATATGACGATTATAAATTCACTATAGAGCAAACATTTCTACTTGAAGAGGTTGAGCTGAGATATCCGGAGCTTTTCTCCAAAGTTAAAGAATATATCAAACAGGGACGTCTGGAGATCGCTGATGGAGAGTACCTGATGGCGGACACCATGGTCCCTCAGGAAGAAACGCTGATTAGAGAGATACTGGTGGGTAAAAAATACGTAAAAAAGAAGTTCGGTGTCGATGTTCCTGTGATGTGGCAGGCTGACAGCTTCGGCCTGAACGCTCAACTCCCCCAGATATACAGGAAATCAGGATACAAGTGGCTGGCATTTAGAAGAGGGTGCCCGGAAAATAAACCCACTGAGTTCCTGTGGGAAGGACTGGACGGCACTAAAATAATATCCCACTGGATGCCTCTGGGTTACAGAGCCGGTTTAAACCTTGATGAACTGGGCAAGAGTTATCGAGAGCTAAAGAGGCTATCTTTTACCAGCAGCATACTGATGCCCTCTGGAAGTGGAGTCACCATGCCCCAGGCTTCGACCTCACAAAAAGTGAAGGAGTGGAATGAAAACAACCCCAACAAAATCAAGATCGCTATACCAACTGAATTTTTCACTGACCTTGAGAAAAAAATGAAAGACGTTCCTGTTAGAAAGGGTGAAATGTTCTCCGGCAGGTACTCCGAGGTCTTTCCCGATTGTTCTTCCAGCAGGATATGGATCAAGAAAAATTTGAGGAGATATGAGAACTGGCTCCTTTATTTTGAGAGGTTCATGGCGCTCCACAAAGCCTTGAATGGCACCTGGCCCTATATGGAAGAGCTTCAGGATTTCTGGAAAAAGGTCTTGTTCCTGGGATTTCACGATGTAGTCCCTGGAACAGGTATGGACAGTGCATATGACGACGTTAGAGAGTACATAGGTTTCCTGAAAACCAAACTGTCCTATCTGTCGCCTAAGGTCCTTCATGATACTGTTGAAACGGATTCCATGGATGCCGAGGACACCATGTATGGTGATGTGGTGGTCTTCAACCCCCTATCATGGGAGGCTTCTAACTGGGTAGAGGTCGACTTGAACTTCCTGGAAGGCGATATTAAGAAGATTGGAGGTTTAAAGAACGGTGAAGAAGAGATAAACATAGAGATACTTCGTTTTACCAGGTATGAGGACGGCTCGCTTAAATATGCCAGAATTGGTTTCATACCTACAGTTCCCCCCATGGGATACAAAGCATACAAAGTGATGGAGAAAAAACCAAGAAAGAAGGACAAAGACTCTATAAAGATACGGGGGAACACCATTGAGACCAACTACCTCAAAGTAAGATTTTATCCCGACAGCGGTCTGGTAGATGTGTTCAAAGATGGAGATAAGATATGTACGGCAAATAATCTGGTTCTGGATGAAGAAATAGGGGACCTCTACTACCATAAGAAGACCCTGGGATATCCGCTGAAGACCGAGAGCGGGGAAGGAGTGAAATACGGTTCCTTCAGGATGAAGAACTTCTGGATAGACAAATCACCGGTGAGAAGAATAATAAATATTGAAACTGATTATTTCTCGCTCAGATGGCCTTATAGGCTGCTGGACGCTCAGAGACCGTTGATCTGGAGACATAACTTCCTTAGAGTCAGGAAGAAGATAATCATTTACAAGAATCTGCCACGGATCGACTTCTCAACAGTAGTTAGAGATGATCACCCCAGGATCAGGTTGAGGGTCAAATTCTCTACGGATATGAATCTTCCAGAATATCAGTGCGAGACGCAGTTCGGAACAGTGAACAGACCCACCAACCAGTATTATTTCAACCCCGAAGGATGGAAAGAGACACCTTCCGGAGTCTTTCCCTCTGTGAGGTGGGTAGACTACAGCGACGGGAATAAGGGTGTGACCGTGATCAATAGAGGAAACCCGGAGAACGAGGTGAGAGATGGAGAAGTGTATATTACCTTGTTGAGGGCTGTAGGTATGCTCTCCTCAGATGGAAGCGCAGGACCAGCTATACCCGTTCCCGACGCAAGAGAGTTAAAAACTTATTCTTTCAGATACTCCGTATATCCCCACAAAGGGGATTGGAAGAAAGCCCAATCATACCACCAGGGATATGAGTTCAACTACGAACTGATCGGCAAACAGATCCCCCGGAACAAGAAGTTCAGAGTTAAAAGATCATTTTTATCCATCGAACCGGATAATGTAGTAATGACCGCTTTGAAACCAGCGGAAGATAAAAGCGGCATAGTCTTAAGGTTCTATGAGGCTTCAGGAGAAGACACAGACACTTCCATAAGTTTCTTCATTGATCCTCAGAAAGTGGTAAAGACCGATCTTATGGAAGAAGAACAAGAAGAAGTGACCTGTGAAGACGGGGTAGTCAAAATGAGCGTAAAGCCATTCGAGATCGTGACCCTAAAATTCGTTCTCGAATAAACCTTTCCCTTTTTTATTTAGGCTGTAGCTTCTGGACTTTCAGGCCTTCTCTTCGTCGGCTGATCATTC
>JAWODI010000073.1:0-22864 GCA_046483365.1 Archaeoglobaceae archaeon
ACATCTGCCTTAGGTTATGGCGATGAAATAATTGAGACCCAGCGATTCGGCTCCTTGTGGGAAGAATGGAAGAGAATGAACACAAAAGATGTGTTCTCTTTAAAGAGCCCCATATTATTCTTCATTTACATTAACCAGTTGGTAGTTATTTCTTTCCTGATTATAATGCTTCTATTTATTTGATAATAAAAGGTGGTCAAAATGGTAAATATAATGGTTGTAGAGGATAACAAAGATGTTGCGGACAGTTTAAAGGACATTATGAAGAGCATAGGTCACAACGTAGCCGTAACTTACAATGGAGAGGATTTTTTAGATAAAGTTGATGAATTTAACCCTGAACTGGTTCTCTTAGATGTTTTGATGCCTGGGTTGAAAACCAGAGAGATCTTGGACGAATTAAATATAAAGGGATTGGATTTTAAGATAATTCTGGTTACAGCTGTGCTTTTCTCTAAAGAGGAAATAAACGAGTTGATGGAAGAATATAGAATCGTGGATTACGTTACCAAGCCGTTTACGGTGCTGGACCTCGTTGATAGAGTAAATAAAGCTTTAGGGGGCAATGAAAATGGATGAGACACCTGCCATGACTGAAGAAGAGGAGGAAGAAACCATTCATTACTGGATGGAGGCAAAAAACCAGCTGGAAAGATTGTTGTTCAGAGAATGGAATGTTATGATGTTAATTCATAACTCAGTTGAATTCCAAGAAATTATAGAGTTTATTAACAAAATGCCCTATGCAAACAGGATGGCTTACATCACCCTGAATAAAACCTGTAACTCAGTAAAACCCTATTTTCAAGAACCATATTTTCGCCTAATGACTAAAGTGTCTATTGTTGATTGTATCTCCAAAAGAATAATAAAGAAAGAGAAAATCAAAGGATGTTACGCTGAAAATCCTCCCTCAAACCTTAAAGAGATGGCAGTTCTGATAGATAGATATCTGGCAACAATTAACCCAGACTTGGTTGTGCTAGATTCTTTGTCTAAATTTATCGACTTCAACACTGAAAACGACAATCAGTGGTTATTCAAATTCCTGAACTACCTGAAAAGCCGCAGCTCAGAAACTGACCGAAAGTTCATTCTCTTATATGATGATACCACTTCAAACGATATTATAGGAAGCCTGCCAAGATACAACATCGACTTAATTTTCAAGTTAGAAGAAAAGAAAATGAAAAAGAAAATAGCATGGAGAGGCTGAAATTGTTGTTAAAACCTCCAAAAGATAAAAAATCACTTGATTTTGAGATAGTGCCGGTTATTAGAAAGTTTTAAGTAGTTAATATTATAATAATTATTAGGTGGTTTTTTATGGTAGTTGACAAAATCAAGACAGGGATTGAAGGATTTGATGAGATCAGTCATGGTGGTCTACCGAAAGGTAGGACGACCCTTATTTCAGGTCCTTCTGGAAGTGGTAAGACTATTTTCTCTATGGGGTTTTTATATCATGGGATCATTCAATTTGATGAACCAGGAGTTTTTGTGACTTTTGAAGAGACACCTGAAGATATTATGAATAACATGGAGAGTTTCGGCTGGGATTTACGCTCTCTGGTTGATGAAGGAAAGCTATTCTTTGTGGATGCTTCTCCCACGGAGGAAGAAATTGTAAGCCAGGATTTGAACCTTGACGCTATCCTTGTGAGAACAAGGAACGGTGTTGAGCAAACAGGAGCTAAAAGAGTTGCGATGGACTCTTTCTCTGCCTTATTCCACAGATTTGAAGATAAATACAAGCAAGCAGGAGTAATCAGGTCTGAAATGTATAAATTCTCGAGCAGGCTTAAAGAAAAAGGAGTGACTAGCATAATAACTGCAGAAAAACCAGAAGACGTTAAATCGATAGCGAGATTCGGTATAGAAGAGTTTGTTTGTGACAACGTCATTTTATTGCATAATGAACCTCAAAACGGTGAAAGAACAAGAAGCATGGAGATACTAAAGCTCAGAGGCACAGATCACGAAACAAGCAAAACGCCCATAGTGTTTTACAGGGACGGGATCAGGATGTACCCCAAACCCCGTCTAGAGTCATCTAATATACGTTCTGAGAGAAAGTTAGGGACCGGTATCACATCTCTAGACGAGATGTTGTTCGGCGGTATTAACGAGTATTCCACAACCTTTATTGTTGGTCCTACAGGCGTTGGAAAGACAACAATTGCCATGCAATTTTTACTGGAGGGTGCTGAAAATGGTGAAAAAGGATTACTGATAGAACACGAGGAAAGCGCAGAGGAACTAGAAGATAAAGCAAACGCTTTTGGATGGCCGTGGAAAAAATATGTAGAAGATGGAACGATTAGATTAAAAACTATCTACCCTGAACAAGTAAAACCTGAAGCCTACTATTACATGATAAAAGAAGAAGTAGAGAATACGAAGCCCACCCGATTTGTCTTGGACAGCCTATCTTCATTGGAGAGAATATTTGAAGAAGAATATATTATATCCACCATAGTTGGTTTAGGCTCACTTCTTAAAAATAATGGCATCACCTCGGTCTCCATTGAAACCAGTAAAGACCTTTTAGAGATTAGAAAGGTAACAGAAAAAAGGTTATCCTCCCTAACTGACAATATTATCTTATTAAAATACCTGGAAATGGATGGAGAGATGAAGAAAGCAATTTCTATACTGAAAGTTAACATAGGCGGACATGAAAAGAAAATCAGAGAATTCACTGTCTCCGATAATGGAGCGGTGGTCGGTGAAGCTTTTGAGGACGTAAGAGGTTTAGTAACTTCTACTGCTGAAAAAATATCTCCTTCAAACATATTGAGATCAATGGAGGACCTAAAAGAGAGATACGAATATAATCAAATAAGTCAAAAAGAGTACGAAAACAAGTACCAGGAACTGAAGAATACGATGGACGAATTCTCTGAATAGATGGTTTTTATATATGAATGAAACAGATAAGATTTGGATATTTTATTCCAGTTCTACAGAACCTAACCTACTCAAACATTATTCTGAAGGAATAGCATATCTCCAAGAAATAGGTATAGAGACAAAAATAGTTGATATCCATGAGGAGCCCATGCTGGTTGAAGAGTACAATATCAAAGCCACCCCAACAATCGTGATAAAGAAAAACGATTCTATTAAAAGATATGTTGGAGTTATTGACGGGCTGAGAGAATTTTTGAAGAAAGACGTTTACGGTTTAAGCGTATTACACTTGACAGGATTCAAAGAAGGAAGAGTACAGGCCAGAAACTGGGGCATAGCAGGATTAAAGGACAAAAAAGAATTAGAAGAGGTTTTAAATAAAGAGTTAACCACCAAAGGCATTCACAGCCTTATGATCGAAGCTATTAATTTTGAAGAGGGTTACGCTAAAGTCATGTTGAACAGTGACATTGAAAAAGATGAGGAGAACAATGACCCTTGTGTCGAGATTTCAGCTTATTTAGGGGGTATATTCACGGAAGTATTTGAGAAGGGTGTTCATTTCACGGAGAATACTTGTGAGGTAGATAACAAGTCCTGTTGTGAATTTGAAACCATGAATTCTGAGTAAAGATGTTGTTGGTTAAGAATTATGAGTCAAATCACTGAAAACCTGGAAAAACTGGAAGGAAATTTTGTGGTTGTCGTAGCTCCAACAGAAGAACACTCGGATGTGAGGAAAGAAATTCTGGAGTACTGGGTGAAAAGAAAAGAATTCAATGGATTATACCTGTCCATCAACAAGCCTGTAGAGAGCTTAATAAAAGAGTTTAAAAATAGCGGCCTAGATGATAAAAAAATCCTGTTCATTGACGGGATTTCCAAATTAGTTGGAGTGGAATCGGATATAGATAATTCTGTAGCTCTAAAACACCCTTCAGCGCTAACCGATTTAAGCATTATCCTTACAGAAGAATTTAAAAAAAAAGATAAGCAATTCCTTTTCATAGACAGCATATCGACAATGATAGTATACAATAATGAAAAAACCCTGGCAAAATTTTTCCACCACCTTATAGCGAATTTAAAAAAACATAACCTATCATGTATTTCCCTATCACTGGATGAAAGAGTAGAGCAAATAATCACTCAATTTTCTGATAGCATTATCCGTTATCAATAGCTAAAAGTTTATAATAAAAGGATCACTCGCTTTAAGACTTAGTCTAAAAGTGTTTTTTGATATAAAACCAGTTGAACGGTTTTAGAATATTCCAGCCTCCTCATGTACTACAATACCTTTACCTGTAATAGTATATGGCTTTGTTTCCCTCGAATGACCGATTCTGCGCATTTTTATAACTTCTAATGCTAGGTTAGGTTCTTCGAATTCTGAACTCCTGATCAACCGCAAGAATATGGAACCATCACAGATGTACTCCAATATCCCGTATCTGGAGCTCCTGAGGTAGTACTTATCTGCCTCACTGGTGATCAAAGCCGTTATTTTACCAGATTTTAAAACATCCCTTAAAAGCGAAAGCGTCTGATACCTAGTAATATCATCACACAATCTCTCCAAAGCACTTACTGTATCTACCACTACCCTTGTGGTATTCGTTCCCTCAAGCATAGACGGTAATTCGCTTTCAAGTTTTTCAATGGATTGTTTTACATCAGCAGCTTCTAACTTAAGTGTCTGAGCCTTATCCCCAAATTCCGTTAAATCCATTCCTATGCTTTTCGAGTTCTCAATTATACTTTCCTCATCTTCATCAAAACTCAAAAAAAGACAATTCTCACCATTTTTTAACCCCTCATAAAGAAAATGAATCCCCAATATGGTTTTACCTGTTCCAAAAGTACCTATTACGGAAACGATATGCCCCTCCGGAACCCCTCCTACCAACAAATTATCTAATCCTTCAATACCCGTCGATAGCATTTCAAAACACCCCTCTATCTACATAAGCTAATATTTACCTTAAAAAAGTTATTTATTAATTTTTTACACTTTGACACTTATATAGATTTAACTCCTAACCGTAACTCCGCTTAATTAACCCATATGTAAAGCCTCGGAAAACAAGTATTCTGGGGGTTTAATAATATAGCACTATATTATGGTTTTCTATTCTAAGCTCAGGTTTTTGGAACAGTTGTACAATCAAAGATAAGTTTGTTTAAAAAACCCTCTCTTCCAACGCCCTCTTTTATTTATATATTCAACACCAAGTTTCCTTCGGTTAAAAAGGTGGTGTTTGTTAAACAATCTGAACGGTCATTACCTCAGCTAATCAATGGTTCCAACATGAATTTAAGTTAAGTAGGTGGTTATCAAATCAAAATCCCTACCCTAAGCGTACAAGAGGGGCAAAATTGCCCCACCCGTTGCCCCCAGCATTACCCCCAGCACAATAACCAGCTAAACCATCAGTTTTACCCTAGGGAGTAACGATACTGCAAGTCTTGTTCTTAAAGATTTATTCGTCCAGTAATTAACGTCAACCCAAATATTAAAATTTATAATGGACTTCCACTATATCTTTTCAGTTTATTTTATCTAATTGGATCAATCTTCAAAATTTTGAGTAATATTTTATTGCAGCCTATGTCTCTTCTTAAAGGTGAGGTATTGACTACTCTCAAAAAAGCTGGGAAAAAATGAAATAATCAAGAAACTCAATCTATGAGTACTTTGTTTAGAGATAGAGTAGGAATAAAAAAGTAAGAGGGGGTTATATTGATGAGTGGAGAAATAGGACTTCTTGTTAATGGTCCTGAGGAGTGGTATATAAACATCCAAGAAAGCTTTAAAGAATATAACAAAACTTGGTTACAACAAAATAAAGAATTGAAAGAAGAATATAAGAAACACTTTAACCAACTAATAAACTCTAGAGGGTTCTTCTTGGTATTTGGATACGTTCAAAACCCTCACTCAAGAGTAATGTATAGATTTAAAGTAGACAGAATAATGTCAAGCCATCAACGTATTCCCCCAGAAGATGATACTGCCCCACCTTTTTCATCCTATGATAAAAATCAAGGTGGTTGCAAGGATGAGAATGATTTTAAGTACGAAACTTGGCTAAGGGTAGTAGAATGTAGCACAATTTCACCGGTGGCAAAAGAGGAGTTCATCAATTTAAATACAAAAAAACCCGTCGCATCAGTTAGAGGGAACCCACACTATTATGTAGAAATTCCTGACTCTCTAAAAGAAGAAGAAATTGAAGAGTTACCACCAACTGAGGAAGCTATAGGAACTTCAATTAGTTTGGAGAGAGATTTAGAGACGTTTATAGTTGATAATTTAGATTATATAGAAAAGGGATTAAAACTTTATCCGGATGGTCAGCAATATAACTTGAAAACAGGAAAAGTAGATTTACTTTGTGTAGATGTAAATGATAATTTGGTTGTCATCGAACTTAAGACAGGAACAGTGGGTGTGAATGTTATTGGCCAAATTTTAAGCTATATTGCTGCTGTACAACAAGATTTAGCTAAAAATAGGAACGTTAGAGGTATAATAATCGGGAGAGATTTTGATAATAAGATCAAAACGACCGTTTCTACATTGCCACAGTTAAAACTGATGAGATACCAAGTGTCTTTCAAATTTGAAGAAGCGTAAAAAGAAACCAAAAAATAAAATCTCATTAAATATATTATCCACGTAATTTCTTGTAAGTTAATTTCCTCTGAAATTAAATTGGAGTATAATTGGTGGGAGTTAAGGTTATTTCTTTGTAAGCTGGATACTATAATGAGTGATTGTGATTGTTGTAATTCTTTGATAAATCGAAATATACAAGTATTTTCAGCCAATTAGTTTAATAAAATTTTTGGGGGTGAAAATTTGAAAAAGTATCTCGTTATGAGTTTAATACCAGCACTGCTTTTAGCGGGTTTTGTACTCGTCAGTGCTCAACCAGCATCTCCGCCAGCGAAAGATGAGGGTCTTCAGCCGTTAGATTTTACTCCGGTGTACTACGCAATGTTCTGGAATCAAGGACAAAATGATGGTGATTCAGTATCGGATTTCTGGTCTGCTGGATGGTCGGATGTAGATGACACTGGATACTATTGGAACACTAGTGGGCTAAAGAAATCACCAAATGGCAAGACAGTGTATGATGTGCTAGAGTTTTTCGGTGACAATCTGAAAAGAGAGTCTTTTAAACCATATGTACTTAGGGAAGTAGAGGATGGCCTGTATGTTTCTGAAGGCAATCTAGCGAATTATCAGTTCAAAGAAGAATTAGGCGGTGAAAAACGTAGGGCAGTAGTTACCACATACCTGAAACTTGACGATGAAGGACAATTTGATTGGATGATTGAGAGAGCAGACTACTACACTAGAGCAGAAGGGAAAATGGAATACTACTGGACCAACTTCTACACAGTGTGGGACTATGAAGAGTATGGAGAGCTTCAAAATGATGCCAGTGGCCGAGACCTTTCAGAATACGATGGGGAGATGCCAGAAGAAATCTACAATACGCTAGTGAAATTAGTTGAGAATGGACCTGCGAACGTAGGCGGGCAAACACCATAAGTCAAAAAAGGGGCTGAAACTCTATTCCCCTTTCATTTTTATTTTTTCTTCAACTTCTCATGATATAAGAATTCAGCTAAATGTAATTAAGTTATTTCTTTGTAAGCTTATGAAGTTACTTCTCTTGATATTTTTTATATTTCTCTGGGTTCAACTTGAGATAAACCGTAGCCTTAGATACCCCCAACTTCTCACTAATTTGCTCGTAGCTGTAGCCTTGCTTCTTCATCTCCTTGGCAATCTCCACATTAAACTTAACCGGCTTCCTGCCTATGGATTTCCCTTCCTCCCTGGCCCTATCAATACCATCAATAACTCTCTGCCTAGTAAGCTCCCTCTCAAACTCCGAAATAGCAGCCATAATATGGAAAATAAGTTTACCCGAAGGTGTTGTAGTATCAATAGGATCCTTGATCGACACAAAATCAATGTTCTTGGAGCCCAAGAAATCAAACAACTCAATTAACTGCTTAACCGACCTAGCTAGGCGGTCAAGCTTGTAGAACACCAGGACATCAAACCTTCTTAGTCTGGCATCCTCCGTCAACTGGTTGAGCATCTCTCTATCTGTTTTGGATCCTGATTCACGTCAAAATACTCTAGGTAATCCCACTCCATCCTCTGGCAGTACTCTCTGCATGGCTTGAGCTGAGTCTCAGGATCCTGCTGGTAAACCATCTTACCATTCCTCTCCTTCCTCTTCCTAGTGGAAACTCTAGCATATATTGCAGCCCTCTTCTCAACCATGACTACCACCAAAAACAATCCTAACCTCCTTCACCTCCCTAACCAATCTGAAAAACTCGGTCAGCCTCTCATCAACACTAGCATACGACTTAACCCCACAAACCACCCCAATCCTATGGACAAGATCACAATAACCTATGCTATCACCCTCACCCCCCCTATAAACCTGAAAAAGCTTAGAGGAACCAAACTTATAACAGAAATCACTACAATACTTTGCCCTACCGTACTTGAGCCTAGTTCCGCACACCTCACACCTTCTGGGTTCAGCCATAATCCACCCCCGACAACTTCTGCTCCAAGTTATCCAAGCGGAGCATGGTGGTAGCAACAGCATTGAGAGTCTGATTAACCTCCCTGATGTACCTACCATTAGCTTCAGTAATCAAACTCTCTAAGCGGTCTATCCGCTCCTCCAAACTCTTAACGTACGAACTTAATACCTCTTTGAGGTTCTCAGTTGAAAGACCACCCGACGCATTAGCTTCAAGGGACTCCACTTTACTGCCAAGCCTGCTTAACTTCCTCTGATAATTACCAGTGAACAGATCCAGGAAGTGCTCCGCCTTCTCCCTGTCTTGGGTTACTACCTCAGCATGGGATTGCGGGTTACCCTCCTCATCGGGAGAGGCATCACAACGTAGGACATCACCCTCCCCAGCATGAACATCTACATTACCCCCGAACATGGACCGGACAACCTCCGAAACCCCAGTGTTAACCACCCAGTGAGGCTTCCCAGCCAACCGATAACAAGAATAAAAGACGATGTAGTCTATCCCATTTGTCTTGGAATAGTCTCTCAGTAACTCAGCAACAATTTGCTGAGCCTTTACTAGACCGTCGGCAAACATCTTTTTGGCATCATACCCGTAGACCTTCACACCCCGGACAACAATAGTGGAAGGATTAGAAGAGATCTCGTAGCCCCTGAAGTAAGTTGAGAAATAGTACCAGTTATTCATTTTAGTCCACCGCCCCTTCCTACACCTACACTTCTTCTTGTGCCCTCTATCCCTCCACTTTCTGCAGTTAGCACACGCAAACATGGGCTGAACACCAGGAACTTGGTCCCGGACATCTTCCGAATTACTCACCCCACCACTATCACTTACCGGACTTGTTCGGGTGTCGGGATGGACTTCATAAGGGAACTTAAAGGACAGGTTATGGACTTCCGGAGGCTCAACAGAGGGTTCTCGCTGGGACTTTTCGGAGCGCTCGCCCCCACCGAGAATGCTTTTATCAGGCTCTCCTATACTCTTTATGCGATCCTTAATTATGCCAAGTGCCTCCTTGGCAACCTTATAGTACTTGGGGTAAGAGGTCTTAGGTGCAATCAATTCCATTCTGAGCAGCTCATTAACTCTCTCAGATACTCTTCTCCTATCAATCCCGATTATTCTACCGATCTGGGCTGGATAATGGTTTTTAGATAATAGGTCCAGGATCTGGACATCAACTTCATTCAGCTGGTAACTAGATAAATGAGCCTGTTTACCACCCTTTTTACTGGAGGGTCTTGGGTCCCTGGATGTCCGGACACGGCTCTCGGAAATATTATTATGTTCACTATATATTTTATGAGAACTCTTCTTTTTGTTATTGGAGTTCTTTGTTTTGTCCGGACTTCGGACTTCATCACCCTTTTCATTTATATATGCTCTGTCCTTAACCCGGACATCTCCGAGAGGGATCCGGACATCTCCCTCAAAATTTTTTAGGTAACTCTTATACAACTCACATGACCGACATTCAGTTTCCGATTTATCGCAAATAGAGCAAATCTCCCTTAACTGCTCCTTAGAATAGTAATTTGAAGAAAAGGCTGAAGAAAAGTAGAAGGAACAAATTTGGCTACTATCAAGATAAACATTAATGTGGTTATTAGTCTCCTCGCACCTTACTGGTAGATCCAGAAGCTTCCACTTTACATGTGGCTTGGATTTATTCAGCTTCTGAGCAAGTTCTTCAACAGTCCTAGGTTTTTCCCGTAGTAGTTGAAGCATCTCCCGGGACATTATTCAGTCAAAGCCTAAATTCTGTCAATTCTCTTTCTCGTTTAATTTCTCCACAAAATAGACCAACGCCAAAACATCAACCGACTCCTCTCTCCTGAAAAACTCTGGCAGACCATCAAACCACTCCTTCAAGTTATTCTGCCCCAACAATTTCTCTCTAGCACTTAACTCAAGTCTAGAATTATCTACCTCGAACCCTATTCTCATAACCAAAAACTAAAAAGAAAAAATATATAAAGCTATACGCCTCTCTGGAAGTCATGGTAAGGCGTAAAACTCGAACAACGGACGCCGGGAGAGGGATTTGAACCCTCGCGTCCTGTAACGGACACTGGTTTTCTGTGTGTCCGTACTCCAGACCAGCGCAGTACCTCTCTGCAATCCCGGCCTAATAGGTTGTTTACACAATGGAAAGATAAAGTTTCTGATTGTTATTAATGCTTATTTATTGCTAAAAGCAAAAAATTTATTACCTTTCATATTAACCGCCAGAAGTTATGAAACATTTGCTCTCTATCTCAGACTTGACAAAGGATGAGATTTTTGAAATTCTATATTCAGCTACTCAGCTTAAATCTGAAAGGTACAGAAATGTTGTGACCGATTATCTCACCAATAAGAGTATGGCTATGGTTTTCGAACTACCCTCTACACGCACCAGGGTCTCTTTTGAGGTTGCGATGACGGACCTTGGTGGTCATGCTTTATGTCTTACCAGGGATGAGCTTCAGTTGTCTAGAGGTGAGCCCGTCAAGGATACTGCTCGAACTCTTTCGAGATACGTTCATGCAGTAATGATAAGATCCAAAGATCATGTTTCTCTGGAAGAATTTGCTGCTCATTCCACTGTTCCCATTATAAATGGTTTGAGTGACAGAGAACATCCCTGTCAGGTTTTGACCGATCTTATGACCATCATGGAATATAAGAACAAACTTGATGGAGTCAACATTACCTGGATCGGCGATGGGAATAATGTCTGTAATTCTCTTATTCTTGCTTCTGCTATAGTGGGAATTAAACTGACCATTTCGAGTCCTCCGGGGTTTGAACCGAATAAAGAGGTACTGGAGAAAGCAAAAAATATGAATACGGACCTGAACTTCGAAATAGATCCAGAGGCTGCTGTGGAAGACACTGACGTAATTTATACTGACGTGTGGACCTCAATGGGTAAAGAAGAAGAGAAAGATAAAAGAACGGACAGCTTTTCCAATTATCAGGTTAACGAGCATCTTTTAGAAGGTGCTAAAGATGGTGTTATTGTGCTCCACTGTCTTCCAGCCCACAGAGGTGAGGAGATTACTGAAGAAGTTATTGAGGGGCCCAGGTCGGTTGTATTCGAGCAGGCAGAGAACCGTTTGCATGTCCAGAAGGCCATAATATTGAAGCTAATGGAACAAGAAAATGAGTAGTTGGGAACCTATTGTAGACAGAATCACCGCATTTGTTAACCATAAGGTAGAAGAATCTGGTTCCAGTGGGGTTGTTATAGGTTTGAGCGGTGGTATCGACAGTGCATGCACAGCCCTCATATCACAAAAAGCCTTAGGCTCAGAAAGAGTGCTCGCCATAATAGCTCCCGAAGAAGGAGTAACTTCTGCAGAAGACGTAGAAGACGCGCTCAGCCTGTGCAAAAAGCTGGAGATCGATTATAAAGTAATTAAAATCAACCCACTGATCAACGCCTTCACCAAAATACTGAATAAAAACGAAGATGAATGTGAACAAGAAGGAGAAGGAGAAGGAGAAGGAGAAGGAGAAGGAGAAGGAGAAGGAGAAGGAGAAGGAGAAGGAGAGGGTAAGGATATTGCATTTGCCAATCTTAAACCGAGAATTAGGATGATAGTGCTCTATTTCTTTGCCAACAGCAAGGACATGCTGGTAGCAGGAACCGGGAACAAGACCGAGCTGGAAGTGGGTTATTTCACCAAATACGGTGATGGTGGTGCAGATATTCTCCCTCTGGGCGACCTGTATAAAACGGAGGTCTTCAGCCTTGCAGAGCATCTGGGAGTCCCCCAGGAGTTAATAGATAAGACGCCCAGTGCAGGACTGTGGAGAGGGCAGACTGACGAATCAGAAATGGGTATGAGCTATAAAGAGCTCGACATGATACTCAAAGCCATCGAAGAGAGCGAAAAAGATAAAATAGAAGTGCATGGAGTGGATAGAGATAACGTGGAGAAGGTTAAATACATGGTCCAACGGAGCGCTCACAAAAGACGAATGCCGCCCGTGGCAATAGTCAGGGATATACTATAATCCACCTAATACTTCCATCGTGTCTCCTTTTCCCCCTTGTCCTTAACATCCCTTTTATTGATAATAAGGTATCACCGAAAAAAAAGCAAATATAGCTTGAATATAAAAAATAAAATAAATGAAGACCAGATACCGGTTCTTAGGTTCTCGAGTTCATCTCAAAATATTGTGTCGCTAATACGATTAGAAGCGTTTACCTTGAGGTTTGGGTCGAGCTTTGTTGACTTTGATTTCTCGACCATTCATCGTCGTTCCGTTCAAGCCTTCTATGGCGGCTTTAGCCTCATCATCGTCAGACATCTCTACAAATGCGAAGCCCTTGGACCTCCCCGAAAGTCTGTCCTTGACCACATTTACTGAGCTTACCTGACCATAGCTCTCAAATCCCTGCCTCAGCTCGTCGTCTTTGACCTCGAACGGCAGGTTTCCTATATATATGTTCATTTTTTTACATCTCCTGGTTTTTGAAAAACACATAAACAATAGTCTATCCGAACAAAAGTCTACATATCCTTCACCCCCAATGGTTTGCCAAGACATATAAATTTTAGCTTTAGCTTACATTATTCAACCCCACCATATTTTCCTCTCAACTCAGATCATGGGTCAAACATTACGGGACGAGCAGTAGATCGAACGTTCAGCAAAAAGTAGATAAGGAATCAGTTCAAACTTCTAGAAGAACATATGAGATCAGGTGCCAAATTGAATGAATTACATAATTTGGTGAACGCTAACGCTAACGCTAACTCTAATTCGATGATCCTCCGGATATTTTTGACCGACGGTTAAGTTCAAAACTTTCATCTTCTTAAAGGCTAAAAAAGTAAACTTTTTACATTATAAAAAAACAGTGGGTTATAATGACAAAAACTATACCTGATGAGAGGATAGATATAAGATTGTATTTATCTGAAGATCCCAGGAGGTTCGAGGTTCTTAAAACTCTGGAGCTGGAGAACAGGAGGTCTATCAGCGAGATCGCCAGGAAACTCGGATTTTTCTCACAGGAGACAAAGGATGTTATAAGCGACGTTGAAGCGTTGGGTCTTACAGATACTTTAGAAGAATTCAAGGACGGTGAACTGACGTTCATGAGCAGATTATCCAACAGAGGGGCTCAATATCTAAAGGATATGGGTGTAATCGCTGCTGGAGAAGAAGAGGAAGAAGGGGCTGAGACGGAAGAAGCTGCGGGTGAAGGTGCCGAGTCTGAAGAAGGCTCTTGATCGAATTAGGTTGGCACTCTGATTTGTTCTTTAGATCTGGTCCAGAATGTCCTCTATTTTCTTTATTTCTTCTTTTATCTGGTCTGCAGCTACTGAGCTATCGTGATACTCTAGCACAACGCCACATTTGGGGCACATGAAATCCAGTTCCATGGCTTCTGCATAGGAGACTTTCACATGCCCATTTTGGCAGATATAATACATGGTGGACGTTTCGGTTTCAAGTTTCTCTTCCAGTTTGTTCTTGGTCTTTTGCAGCTCTCTTTTCAGAACTTCAGTTTGTTTGTCGTAATTGATCTTCCAGTGATATTCCATCCAACCAGTTTCATCATCTCTGTGTCTGGTGTACTCTGCCACTCCAACTTCGTAAAGAGAAAAAAGGGCTTTTCTGACGTCGTTGATCTCTATGCCTAGCTCTGATGCGATTTGTTCATCTGTAAAACCGTTTTTGGGTCTGAGAGAATAAATTATTAACCCTACTTCACCTGAAATCCTTTCAATCAATTCTCTTATTAACTCTTCAGTCTGAGTTTCACTCACATTACTCATATATATCGTTCCTTCTTATTTAAGTTTGCGATTTGAAGGTCTTAAACTCACACCAATACCAATATCTCATTTGTGATAGTTCACCACTCTCCGTCGCAAAGTTTTTGTTCAAAAAAGAGAATTAAGTCACATGAAGAGGTTTCTGCTTCCCTTGATCTTAATATTATTTTTGTCTATACATACGGTGGATGCTCAATTTGTCAACGAGAGCGAGGTTACCATAAAAGCTGTTGCTGTGACCACGGGAGAGGCTTCTGAAGGTGTCATCATCAATATAACAGCCCTGATAACACCGGGCGACGGGAGGATATTCGTTTCCACCACTCCCTACACTCAGATAGATATGCAGGGTAGCGCCCAACTTTCAGCTCTCACCGCATGCGATGTTCTGGGAAAGGATTTTCTGGACTATAACTTCTTTTACACCGTAGAATCCTCCTCACCCATCATCGGAGGCCCTTCTGCTGGCGGTGTAATGACCATTGCTACTATGGCAGCTCTCCAGAACCTGACCATAAGTGATGATGTTTTTATGACGGGCATGATCTATCCCGATGGTTCTATTGGACCTGTCGGCGGTATTCCCTCGAAAGTGAGGGCTGCTTCAGAAAGAGGTGTTAGCACTTTCCTTATTCCTCAGGGCCAGCGCACCGTAGTGGTGGAAGAAATAGTAACAGAGGAACGGGGACCATTTATCTATAGAACAACTGAAACAAAAGAAGTTGATGTTTTAGATCTGGGAGATGAGCTGGGTATTAACATCGCAGAAGTGAATAATGTGGAGGACGCATTTGCTTATTATACCGGATATACCGTAAGTAAACCTAACGTGACGTTCAATGTCTCACAATATTCTGACGTTATGGTCAAGTTAGCAGATAAAATGAAATCAGACGCACTGGAATTGTTGGAAGAAACAAAACAACATGCAGGAGAAGAAGAACTTGCTAGCATACAAGATACCATTGATCAGGCTGAACAGAACTACGACGAGGGGGATTATTATACTTCCACCAGCCAGTACTTCCAGGCAAAGATAGACATGCGATACGTTATTTACAGACATACTCTGGATACCAACAACATTGATGAAGAGTTCGAAGTAGTGGAAGAAGAGATAGATTTCTGCGTCAGCTGTCTGGAAGATTATGATACCTTGGGGGTTAACTCCTTCCAGTTGACCGGAGCAGCAGAAGAGAGAATAAAAAGGGCCGAAAAGTATCTATCGGATGCGAAATCATCAGAGGATTTCGATAGCGCCATAGACAATTTAGCACTGGCAAGAGAGAGGGTGGAGAGTGCTAAAGCCTGGTTATCCTTACTGGATACGATTGAAGAGGATGTCAAGCTGAATGAGGAGCAGGTCAAGAGAAGGGCTCAATTCTATCTCAGTCAGGCCGAGTCCTTACTGGTCTACTCTTCCTCAATCGGAGGGCACAGTATTCTTATTAACAGAGCTAGAGAAAGCGCAGACCTCTCCAGCGAGATGCTTGACGAGGGATTCTATGCCGGAGCAGTTACTTCCGCCATTGACTCCATCGTTAAAGCCAGCATTTCTATAGAGGTTATTGGCGCCAGCGAAACGCAAATAGGTGAGAAAACAGGATCAGCAGAGGAATCTGCGAGAGAAGCTTTATCAGAAGTTGAATTCATTACTCCTATACTGCCGGCAGCCTATTTCGAGTTCGCCAACAACATGGACAATGATCTGGAGAAATTAATGTACTATAAGTTGTCAGAACGCCTTGCAGAGACCATGTTGACCATGGCAAAAGAGAACCCCAACAGGACCCTGGTGAAGACGGAGCCTCCATCTTATGAAAGACCATCGAACGGGGGCTCAGATGTGGATGCTCCCGGTGAACAGATAGAGATCCCCGGATTCCAGGTGTTTGCTGCTATCGCTGCCATTTCAGTGTGCAGTTATTACGCTTACCGCAGGCGAAACTAACTAATGCCCCAGGAGTTGGACTTCTATAAAGTGCATTTCGATCGTTAAGCTCTAAACTTAACTCAAATTTTTATCCTATGAGGATGTAGCAGAACAGTCCTGAGCTGAGAGTGGATACAAAGTTTACTCCTGAGTTGGTGAGGTAACCCTTTTCCTCCACTGTAGCCCCCAAGATACTGTCCACGTGTATTGCAATGAATCCTGCCACTAAAGCCACCAGGACAAAATGCCAGCTAGATAAGATATTGAGTAAATATGAGCCAGCGGCTATCATAGTGACGCCAACTAGCGCCGCTAATTCTCCTCTTATGGATACTCCTCCGCTGATTCCTGACCTGACTTTACTAAAATTGGTTATAAGGTACACTCTTTCTGAAGCTTTCCCTATTTCGCTTGCCATGGTGTCCCCCAGGGCTGCCGCTACAGAAGCCACAAAACCCAGCAAGAACACCTCATGCTGGTAAACGCCATAGGTCATAGCAAAGAAAAGTGGAGCCAGACTGTTACCAAAAACATTGGCATACCCTCTGGCGCCTCCAGCAGGCTCGGCAACTCCTTTTTCCATTTTTAATGAATGCTTGTACTTGGTGGATACAGAACCCACCAGATAAAAGGCCACCAGAAGAAGGAAGAACTCGATCCTCGTAAAAACGATAACCAGTGTTCCTACCAGTGTTGCACTCATCAGACCGCTTTCGTCTGCGATACCTGATTTCATAGCCGCCATACTCAACAAAAAGGCGATCAGAAAAGCAATGGCGAGATCAGAACCGCTAACGTTGAATTTGTAGATATCAAAGATGAGGTAGACCGTTGCTACTGCCAGCACCATGGTCGCTCTCTTGTCACTGCTTACGTCAATGCTCTCCACCAGTGCCGCCGTTAATCCACCGATCAGCGATAAAAAGAACAACATGTTGTAGTCAATAGGTGTGGCGGTCACTTGATGATAATAAAAGAAATAGGCCAGACCAAATACAGTAAATATACCTATGTTCTGAAGGGATATCCCTCCAAACTCATGAGCAGCCACAATGAACAAGGCTGCCAGCACAATGGACTCTGGAACCCCGAAAAATGTGGAGAAATAAAGTACAGTAGCGAAAAGAAGGGTGTTGAAAATAGATGTCTCAAAATCAACGTCATTTATAGCCAAACTGATCTTTCGAGAGGCAGAATAAACAAGCAGGATTGTCAGCAGAATGCTTAAAAAAATCTTCTGCGGTAGAAGAGGTCCAGCAAGTGCTGGAATCAACAAAAGCAGTACGAGCATTCTACTATTAAACATCAGCAATCGTTAAGTATCCTTTATTTTAAAAATTTATCTAAATTGAATTTAGAGGTTATGGATCTATGGACTTCATTAGAAAGCTCTACGAAAAAAGACTGGAGAACCAGATTGATTCTAAAAGAGTCCCAAGTCATATTATGATCGTTGCCGACGAGATGGATTTTTTGGAGAACATATCCAAATTCAGGAGTTTCATTAACTGGTGTAAAGAACTGGGGATCATGGAGATCTCCATTTGTGTTCACATGCTTCACCCTGTTTCCTCCAAGCTACTGGATAAAATTGCTCTCAAATTAAAAGATGATGTTTACAATTTGAGGATATTTACCGAAGATGACCAGGGAACTCATCTCAGGAATGGGCAGGACTATGATGCTCAACCACCCCAAAACGAGGGATTTACAGTCAACCTGATAGCGGGATACGGTGGTAGGGCGGAGATCACCGATGCAGTTAAGGAACTTGCCCACCTGGTGGAAAAAAATGAGATGGAACCTGAAGACATAGAAGAGAAAGATATAGAAAGGTTTTTGAGCATAAAAGAATCCCCTGACCTAATCATGAGGGCGGGAGAAGAGATCCCTGATTTTTTGATCTGGCAGAGTATATACAGTGAGCTCCATTTCCTGGATATCGACTGGAAGAGCTTCAGGTATGTTGATTTTCTCCGCTATATAAGGGATTATCAGCAGAGGGAGAGAAGATATGGGGAATAGACTGAAAACAGTTAGAATGCTGGCTGATTACCAGTTTGGAAAGGGAGCTGGTAAGGCTCTATTTTCGGATTCGGTAAAATTCATTACGTCCACAAAAGGGAGGACCAGACAGATCCTTGATGCTAACACCAGGATAGCTACAGCTAAAGCCGGTTCCGGATGGCTGACAATCAGCATTGAAGCTGCCCGGCGCCTTCACTCCCTGTTTCCCTATCCTCAGTTGAGGGTGGTGGTCCTAACCGAAGTATCCCCGTTCATCCAGGAAGGAGGGAACGTTTTCTCCAAACACGTAGTTGACATTGATGACCGCATCAGAGCCAGTGATGAGGTACTGGTGGTCGACCAGGAAGATAACTTGCTTGCCACCGGAAAAGCTATTTTATGCGCCAGAGAGACGCGTGAATTTAATAGGGGGATGGCAGTAGACGTCCGATGGGGAACAATGAAAAAAGAAAAAGATGAAAAAGATGAAGAACAAGAAGAATACGAATAATATAAAGAAGAAAAAGAAGATAGAAAACTAGTTGAGGGTTATTGATGGGTGGAATGAAAAAGTATGTGGTGGATAAATCCAAGAACTTGCTGGTAGTTAGAAAGGATTCCGTGGTGGACAGACACTTAAAGTTCGATGGTAAGATAGTCGCCGGTATGTTCTCCTGTTTCTGGGGCAATCTGGAAGGTAAAGAGATATCTCTGGGTAAGGGATGTTTTGTGAGAGGAAGTATCAACTGCCAGAAGATCGTTGTGGGTCCGGAATCCGAATTCAGAACCATTCGCTCCGCTGGTGATGTTCTAGTCCAGAATAAATGCAAAGGAGGGTCCATCAGATCAGGATCTGATGTAAGGATACAGGAAGGCTCAGTGATCAGGTCTGTAGAGGCTGAAGGGAATCTTATCATAGATGGGGACTCCAAAATCGAGAGCATTTCCGCAAAGAAGGTTGTGGCATCAAAAGATGCGAAACCGGAAACACCAGAAAAAAGACATTACCAGCGAGAAATGACGCCACTGAAATAACGTTAATTCCACTAAATTATTGAAGAAGAGATTGTAGAAGAAGAAACATCTGGAGAAGAGGAGTTGACAGAATAATTATTTCGTTGTCAATAAATCGAGAATTTTTCCATCACGATACTCCTTTAACATTTTTTTGCTCTTCAACAGATTTTTTATCTCTAAACTGTTTAGGAAATAATTTGATTGATTTGTAAACTCGTTTAAAAGCTTGATAGAGTTATGAGTATTATTTATACTTTCATTCTGGTACTTTTTATCGTAGTTCTTATCATAGTAGTATGTATCGCCGTTAAAGATCCTGAATTTGTGTTCAGGTAATGGAGGTGGAGGAGGGGCTTCCATCGGTCTTCCAATATTTCTATTCACCCCTATTATATTTGCACCTGAAAAAGAACCAAGTACGTCTGAAGCCGGACTTTCCTCTTCTTCACGACTAGACTTAATTTCTCTTCTAATATTGGTGAAATAAGACACTATGTCCTCAAAGTAACCTTTAGAATCTATATTATTAAAAAATCTTCTAATTAAACCCAAACTACGTTCACTAATAACATGCCCTTCGAAATCAAACCAATAATTGAAATAACCTTTTTTCAAATAATGTTCTGTTAGTCTATCAATATCTTTTGCACTAAGTCTAACAGAGACGGGTACAAAGATAGGTTTTTTATTTTTGAAATCCAAGTATTCGTATACTTCATCGACGAAATTAAGATAGTTGTCAATATCTATAATTTGGATTTTATCTTTTTGTCTCTTAATATTTTTTCTTATATTTGGTACGAACAATAGGTTTGAGTAACTATGGTAGTAGTCGAAAAAACCACCAATATCATCTAATCTGTCTATATGATTATATGGATTAAAATTAAACGTAAAGTTAATCGAGTATCTGTTCTTATACCAACTTTTTCTTGAAAAGAAATCATCTACTTCTTTATTAGTATCAGCCTCCAACAATTTTTGAAGCTGGTTAAATCCATTTAATGTTTTTGATACCTCCAACAATTTAAAACCGTGTTTGTTTTTAACAAGGTTTTCATATTCCCTTTTTGTAACTCTCTTTACATCAAGAGTTTTTTCTGGTTTCTCTATTTTCTTAGAACCAATTTTAAACCTCTTAATATTAAACCAAGAATCCTTATCTCCAATTGTTTCGTCAACATAAATCTCCTTGGCCATCTCAACAACCACCTATGTATTGTCTTACGGCGTCAATATATTTTTTCTTTATTCTAAATTTGGAGTTTTCGATTTTTTTAAGCAGTTCTAATACTCTAGTTTTTGTGAATATTTGAAAAATACAATAGCACATACCAGTAAACTTTGCTGTGCCTATCATATACCCACTTAATACCTTGTTATTGTTTTCTACCAGTTCCCTAACCTCACCATCATCAATTATAAAATAGAATTTTTCGCCGAAACTATAAAACTTATAAGCCAGACCAACCACCTCATGCTCTCCCCTATTTATTTCTTCTACATTAAAAAACGGTCTTAGTATCTCTCCGAAGTTATACGTCTCACTCCACATTAGATATCTTTCTCTGATGATTTTGTAGCTATGAGATTTTTTAATTTCAGTTTCAACAATGGGGGTCACAACAAACTCTAAAGTCATCATAGTTTCAAGAAGTGTGTCTGGTTCATTTATATCATCTAGATAACAGATATAAAAACTGCTGTCTGCTATTATTTTATTGTCTCTGCTCTTCATAGTTTAACAGCTCTTCAAATCTCTTTCTAGTGATTAAACCCTTCTTTAACAAACTTTCTGAGAGAAACTTTCTCTTCTTTCTATTTTTTAGTAATCTATTTGAAACGGATGAGTATTCAGTAAAATCTGGGTAGGTAACATAGATTAGAAGAAGCAACTCATCAACAGTTAATCTATCATAGAAATCTCTTATCAATTTTAGAGCACTAATTAGGTCTTCAAAATCTTTATTACCCTTGTTTTCTTCTAAAGTCTTATTAAACTCATCTTCCCCCTCCTTAGTAATATAGATTCTTCCCTTATCGTCAAAATTGTATGCTTCCTCAAAATAGAATGGTTCTTCGGCCAAATCTTGTAGAACTTGTGAGTATGGGCCGTAATGATAAGGTTCGAAATTAAACAAATCCTGAAGGATTGGGTTAGTTTTAGTAAGTATAAACATCTCTTTTTCTAAATGGGTTATAGATGGAATAGGTCTGTCAACTACTCCCAATAATAGAATTATGTGTCTCTCTACGATTGATAAGTTATCTTCTTTCATTCAACTTCACCTTTTGGAATTACTTAGTTCTCTCCTCATCTATTCCTCCATACTTCAAAATACTACATCTAACAGACTCTTTGACGAATTCTTGGATTGAGGCAAAACCTAATCGTTTGTCATCTTCTATGATTCGTGTAACTTCTTTCACCATTTCTTTTGGTAAACTTACTTTAGTATATTCATCTTTAGTTTTTCCTTCGTATGAAACCATATATAGTGTATATATGGAGGCAAATACAAAAAATTTTCGTATAAACTGTGAAAATTGGGGAGAAATTAGCAAGTTGCTTCGGCTAAGTTATTTGAGACTAAAATATTACCAAGAACTTTAATGTATCAAAATAAGGAGTTGGTGAGGAATGTTCAGCGGTCCAGGACTACCCATTCCTTTTCCAGAACCTCGATGGCTTTTTGGATGTCATCTACTCGCAGTATAATGGTGGCCGTTCCTTCTCCGGAAATAAATGCATAGACGTATTCTACGTTGATGTTCTTCTCGCCCAGCGTGTTGGCGATCTTGTACATCTCGCCTGGAGAGTGCTTAACTTCTACGCCAATAACATCAGTAAGAGACACTGTGAAGCCGTCATTCTTCAATACTCTGTAAGCATCATCTGTTTTGTCCACAACCATCCTGATTATTCCAAAATCTCCCGCTTCAGCGATGGTAAATGCTCGAATGTTTATTTCTCCTTGATAAAGTTTTTCTGTGACCGCTGCCAGCCTTCCCGGCTTATTCTCTACAAACACAGAAACCTGTTTTATGATCTTCTCATCCATAATAACACCTCACGCTCACTCACTCTCATCTCACTCTCATTTCACTCTTATCTCACTGCTCTTATTTCCATTTTTCACACTTTCCTGTTATCTATTACTCTCTTTGCTTTCCCTTCGAATCTCTGTAGTGTTCCGGGGTTTGTCACTTCCACTTTAGAGGTGACGTTGAGAGAGCTTTTCAGGGTATTGGCTACCTTCTTTTCTAGATTGAGGATGTCGTTGACCTTTCCGGTGAACGCTTCTTCCTTAACTTCTACTTGGATGGTCATAACATCAAGGCCGTTCTCCTGTCTGTCCAGAACGATCATGTAGTGCTCGCCGACTTCAGGGATCTGCATGAGGGCATGCTCTATCTGGCTGGGGAACACGTTCACTCCTCTCACAATGAGCATATCGTCCGCTCTTCCCAGAATCCTCATCAGGCGGGGGTGAGTTCTTCCGCAGGCGCACTTCTCTTCTTCCAGTATGGTCACGTCCCCTGTTCTCCATCTTATGAGGGGCATTGCTTCCTTGCTTATAGTAGTGACCACCAGCTCTCCCTTTTCTCCTTCACCCAC